>CACIQL010000038.1:0-2174 GCA_902588785.1 uncultured Pelagibacteraceae bacterium | reverse complement strand
CAATAAAACCAAAACTAGTTTCATCCAATAATGGTCTTGTAGTAAATAAACTTAGAAAAACTCTCTCACAAAAACAAATAGTGAGAGATGTTAGTCTAAAGCTTGAACGAGGGAAGACAATCGGATTACTCGGCCCAAATGGTGCAGGAAAAACGACAACATTCTATATGATCATGGGCTTAATTGAGTGTGATGGAGGTGAAATATTACTAGACGATGTTCATCTTACATCTCTTCCAATGTATAAAAGGGCTAAATTAGGCATAGGGTTTTTACCGCAACAACCCTCAATTTTCAGAGGTATGTCAGTTGAAGACAACCTACTATCGATACTAGAAACTCAGAATCTTCCAAAAGATCAAAAACAAAACATGCTAGAAGAATTACTCACTGAGTTTTCCCTCACACATTTAAGGAGAGCAATGCCTCACATGCTAAGTGGTGGAGAAAGAAGAAGAACGGAAATTGCAAGATGTCTTTGTTCTAATCCAAGTATAATACTTATGGATGAGCCTACTGCTGGTGTCGATCCTATAGGTATAGATGATATAAAAGTTCTCATAAAACAATTAATGAATAAAAATATTGGAGTTTTAATTACTGACCACAACGTTAGGGAAGTATTAGATATTTGCGACTATTCTTATGTAATGCATTCAGGAGAAATAATTGCTAAGGGCGAAAGTGACATTATACTTGGCAATAAAGAAGCTCGTAAATTTTACTTAGGAGACTCATTTAAATATTAGTGGTGGAGCTAGTCGGACTTGAACCGACCACCTCGTCACTGCCAGCGACGCGCTCTCCCAGATGAGCTATAGCCCCAATTATTGTTCTTCTATATTTTCGTGATCACTGTCACTGATATCTAAGTCGTCAACCTCTTCTGATATAACTTGAACATCACTCTCTGAGTCTTCAAGGCTTATTGTATCGTCATCAATAGCATCTTCTATCTCTAATTCTTCAACCTCTGCAATAGACTCTGATGCATCACTTCCTACTAAATTAGTATCAGTAACTGTATCAACTTCATCTGTAAAAACTTGTTTAGCATTTGTTGGGGTTGAGTCTAAAGCGGGCTCGATATATTCAGTGCCACAATTGGGACAAACAGCAGGTTTTCTGTTCAAATCATAAAACTTAGTTTCGCAATTAGAACAAACTACTTTTTTCCCCCACTCAACCTTTGACATGATTATTCCTCGAATATTTATGGTATAAAATTTTGATACAACTCAAAAATAAATAATATATAACTTTAGACTAAGAAGATAAATTGACAATATAAAAGTGCTAAAATTCAAAGGTTCATTAAAGATCTCAGGCGATAAATCTATTTCGCATAGGGCTCTGATATTATCAGCCATGAGCACAGGCAAAGCTAGAATAACTAATCTATTAGAGTCAGAGGATGTTATGAGCACATTGAATATTTTAAAAGAATTAGGGATTAAAATAATTAAAGATGGCAATAACTGGATTGTTTACGGCAATGGTACCGGGGGGTTTATTGAACCTAAAAAACCTTTAGATTGTGGTAACAGTGGAACGACTGCTCGATTAATGATAGGAGCAGTATCTTCAAATCCAATCAACTGCACTTTTGTTGGTGATAATTCACTGAGTAGAAGATCGATGTCAAGGGTAACAAAGCATTTAGAAGAAATTGGAGCAATTGTTCACCTTACAAAGAAGGACTATTTACCTTTAATTATATCTGGTAGTGAAAAATTATTACCTATAAAACACAATATTCTTAAAGCTTCAGCCCAAATTAAATCAGCATTAATTATTGCGGCATTAAATATACAGGGAAAAACAAAAATTGTTGAAAATATTGCAACCAGAGATCACACCGAAAGACTTCTAAAATTTTTAAATGTTAAATTTAAAATTAATAAGACAAAGAAAAAGACTTCGCAAATTGAATTAAACGGCCCTTACATATAGTGAGGAAGTGTTTATCGAAATTGATAATCCAAGATTTTCCGAAAAAGGTTTAAGCGATAAAACCTATGAGATAAAAGCTGAGAAGGGGCTAAAATCTGATAATGAACTAAAACTATTTGCGATTGAGGGTAAATTTAAAACTATTAAAGATGGCAAATGGATTTACTTAGAGGCTGACAAGGGAAATTATTCCCAAGATAATAATTTTATCGAATTACAAG
>CACIQL010000037.1:0-2491 GCA_902588785.1 uncultured Pelagibacteraceae bacterium | reverse complement strand
TCTTCCAAATCCAAACTCATAAATATTGTCTTTTTGTACTGTCATGGAGATTATTTATATCTTTCTTATTGAAGTAAAACTAGATATAAACTTTATCTTTTGTTATAAGAAACTACATAATCCCCGGTAGCTCAGTTGGTAGAGCAAGCGGCTGTTAACCGCTTTGTCACTGGTTCGAGTCCAGTCCGGGGAGCCAAATTATAAAATTTGGCTTAAGAATGTTTTAGTTCGCTCACTTTCAGGATTATCAAAAAAATCTTTTGGGTTTTTAGCTTCTACAATTTGGCCCTCATCCATGAAAATAATACTATCAGCAACCTCTTTAGCAAATCCCATTTCATGTGTCACAACAATCATTGTCATGCCACCTTGAGCAAGACCAACCATCACATCTAATACTTCCTTAATCATCTCAGGATCAAGAGCTGAAGTGGGTTCATCAAAAAGCATAATTCTCGGCTCCATACAAAGTGCTCGTGCTATTGCCGCTCTTTGCTGTTGGCCACCAGATAACTGAGCAGGATACTTGTGTGCCTGATCATCTATTTGAACGCGCTTTAAATATTCCATAGCTTTTTCTTTTGCTTCAGCTTTTGGTAGCTTGCGAACCCATATAGGGGCAAGCGAACAATTGTCTAATATGGATAAATGTGGAAATAAATTAAATTGTTGGAATACCATTCCAACTTCTCCACGAATTCTCTCGATACTTCTACTGTCGTTAGTCAGCTCTGTGCCTTCTACTATAATATTTCCTCTTTGATGTTCCTCTAATCTATTAATGCACCTGATAAGTGTTGATTTGCCAGATCCAGATGGACCACAAATAACAATCTTTTCCCCTTTGTTAATTTCAAGATTAATATCGTTTAATACATGAAGTTCACCAAACCATTTGTGAACATTTTTCATTTCTATCATTAATTCAGAACTCATACTTATCTTCCCGTGTCTAATTTCTTTTCAAGACGTTGACTATACCAACTCATAGCATAACAAAAAACCCAAAATACTGCAGCAGCAAACACATATCCCTCATGAGAAAAACCTAACCAATCTGGATTTGTTCCAACAAATTGAATAATACCAAGAAAATCAAATAAACCTATAACTAAAACCAGGGTTGTATCCTTAAATATTGCTATAAAGCTTCCGATAATTGCTGGTATCACCATTTTGAGTGACTGAGGCAAAATTACTAATGCCATCATTCTCCAATACGTTAACCCAACTGCTTGCGATGCTTCGTACTGTCCCTTTGGCATTGCTTGTAAACCACCTCGGACAACTTCTGCTAAATATGCAGCTGAAAAAAACATAACTCCAATCAATGCTCTGATTAATTTATCAAAGTTGACCCCCTCGGGCATGAACAGTGGAAACATATTTGAGGCCATAAATAAAACTGTTATAAGCGGAACGCCTCTCCAAATTTCAATAAAGATTGTACATAAAATTGAAACTACCGGCAGCTTAGACCTTCTGCCCAAAGCTAGCATTACTCCAATTGGTAGAGATAATACAATTCCAACTCCTGCAATTACTAGTGTTAAAAATAAACCACCCCATAAACGAGTTTCAACCGCTTCAAGACCAAGACCGCCTGACAACATAATCACACAAATGATTGGGAAAATTATAAGCAGAAAAGCACCTACCCACCCTTTATGCTTCAGATTAGGAATAAGAAGATATACACCTGATATAAATAGAATAAGATAGACAAAATTTATTCTCCATAATTCTTCAGTTGGGTATAGTCCATAAAATATAAGCTTGATATTTTGTTGAATAAATATCCAGCATGCTCCTTCGTTTGTGCAGTCATCTCGGGTCGAGCCAACAAAATTTGCATCTAAAAATATCCAGTTCACTAGTGGAGGGATTAGAATGTAAAGCAGGTATAAGCCAAAAATTGTGAGCAAAGAATTATACCAATTAGAAAAGAGATTTTTTCTAAGCCATCCCATTGCTCCTAACTCGATAACTGGGGGTCCCATCTCTTTGTTGGCAACACTCATTTATCTTTCACCATCAACTTTCATAAATCTGTTAAATAAATTCATAATTAAGGATGTGAATAGGCTTAAAAATAGATACACACCCATCACCATTCCAATAATTTCAATTGCTTGACCAGTTTGCATTAATGCCGTTCCAGCAAATACTAGAACGAGATCAGGATATGCAATAGCAGCTGCCAAGGAAGAGTTTTTAGTTAAGTTTAAATATTGATTAGTTAATGGGGGCACAATAACTCGCAAAGCCTGGGGGATTATAATTAGACGAAGTATTAGATTTTGTTTTAGACCAACAGATTTTGCAGCTTCTGTTTGACCTTTCGACACCGCCATAATGCCACCTCGGACTACCTCTGCAATAAATGATGCTGTGTACATGGCTAGCGCAAAAGTTAGAGCAACTAATTCAGGTATTAACTTTACGCCACCTTTAAAATTAAAACCTTTTAATTCCGGGTATTCAAAAGAAA
>CACIQL010000036.1:0-2620 GCA_902588785.1 uncultured Pelagibacteraceae bacterium | reverse complement strand
GGTTCTGTTTGCTATACCTTCTAATTCTTCAAGTCCGTGTGGAAATTCATACATAAGATCTACAGTAGCTTTTGAGTAGTGAGATAGGTCAGCATCTGCAACATCTAGCTTTTTTAATCTTTTTTCAGATATACCTTGATCAATCCACCATGAATACCTCTTGTCTACCCAATATTTATGCCACACGTCATCTTTACCTGGTTCAACGAAAAATTCTAATTCCATCTGTTCAAACTCTCTAACTCTAAATATAAATTTACCTGGAGTGACTTCATTTCTAAAAGCTTTACCTATCTGCGCGATTCCAAAAGGAATAGTCTTACTTGTTGAGTCCAATATATTTTTAAAATTTGTAAAAATTTGCTGTGCGGTTTCCGGTCTTAAGTAGGCATAATTATTGCCATCATCTACAGGACCAACTGTGGTTTTAAACATAAGATTAAATGGTCGAGGTTCAGTTAGATCACTAGATCCACATGCTGGACATTTTCCATCCGTGGCCTGGTCAGATCTAAATCTATTTTTGCAATTTCTGCAGTCGACCAAAGGATCAGAGAAAGTATCTTCATGGCCTGAATACTTTAATACATGTCTACTTGTTAAAATTGACGCATCAAGCCCTTCAACGTCATCTCGATCATAGATCATTGATTTCCACCAGGAGGATTTAAGGTTATTTTTTAACTCTACTCCAAGTGGGCCATAGTCATATATTCCTTGCAAGCCACCATAAATTTCACTTGATTGAAAAATAAACCCCCGTCTTTTACATAATGAAACGAGGTCTTCCATATTTTTAGAGGCCATATCGACTCCAGAAAGAATTTTCCCTTAGAGCTTCTGTAAGCCGGTCAACAATATCGTTATTCGAAATCTGATTATTTAAAATATTTTTAACGAAAGATTTTTTTTCTTCTATGTTCCTAATCTTTAATTTTTTTCCATAATGTTTTTCAATGTATGAGTTTAGTTCTTCATTCGAGTCTACTAAACCAAGTTTTTTTGCTTGTTCGCCTGTCCAAAATTCCCCATTAAAAACTTTTTTTGGGTCTATTTTCTTTTTTCTATTTTTTGAGACTAAATCTTTGAAATTTTCAAATATGCTATTCTGAACTTTGATCAGCTTATCTATGTCTTTTTTAGAAACTTCTTCAAATGGATCTAGAAACGATTTTCTATCTCCTTTTGCAAAAACTCTCCTTTTAATGCCTAGTTTATCTATTAATTTTTTGAATCCAAAAGAGGCACTGATTACTCCTATTGATCCGACTATTGAACTTTTATTGGCGATTAAAATATCTCCTGCACACATCAGCATATAACCTCCTGAGGCAGCAACGTCCTCCGCAATTGTAATCACTCTCACATTATTTTTCTTTGATAAACTTCTTATACGGTTGTGTATCAGTTCAGATTGGACCGGTGAACCACCTGGTGAGTTGATCTTAATGACTACTACAGATGGCTTTTTAAAGCTAAAAGCTTTATCTAGAATGGCAGCACAATTCTCAAGCGTAAGTCCCTTTTGAAATCTACCGAGATCTCCAATAACGCCTCGCAAGCCAACTATATTTATTCTTGTTTTAGAGGATATTAAGCTCATTTTTTTCAATTTTTGCCTGAAATCAATAACTTTTAATTATATGAGACTATATTATAAGTACATCTAAATATAAAACAAAATCATAATTAATAAGTGAATACCCCTGTAAAATCATTATCGAAATTACTTAAAAGCTCTCTGAATAGAGTTGAAAGAGAAATCAGTAAGAACATTAAGGACGAAGAAAGATTAATTACATTAACAGCAGGCCATCTCATTAAAGCTAAAGGAAAAAAAATAAGGCCTCTTCTTACATTACTTGTATCAAAAATGCTAAATTACAAAGGTAACTCGGATGTTACACTTGCTGTCTGTATAGAGTTTATTCATAACGCTACTTTATTGCATGATGATGTAATTGATACTGGAAAGATCAGAAGAGGAAAATTAAGTGCAAATCAAATATGGGGAAATAAAGTGAGTGTTTTAGTTGGAGATTACCTTTTAAGTAGAGCTTTTAAGCTAATGGTAAAAAATAAATCACTGAAGTTACTAGAGATATTATCCCAAACATCTCTCATTTTAGCGAGAGGACAAATACAAGACGTAGGCAATAATCAAAATGTCAATTTAACAGAAAAGAAGTATTTATCTATCATAGACGCTAAAACTGCTGAGCTTTTTAGGATATCTTGTTTCTTACCGACAATCATTACCAACCAAAATAAAAAAACTCAAAAAATATTTAATGATTTTGGTTTTAATTTTGGTATGGCCTTTCAATTATCTGATGACGTATTAGATTATTTCGGTGACTCGAGCCAAATGGGAAAAAGTGTTGGGAAAGATTTTTTTGAGGGTAAAGTAACATATCCAGTCATTCATTGTTTCAAAAAATCTGATAAAAAGTCAAAAAAAATTATAGCCAAGCTATTTTTTAAGAGAAAAAGAAGTAAAAAAGATCTGGCACTAATTCTGGATCTGATGAAGAAAACAAATACTTATAAGAGTTCAATTGAATTTGTTGGAAAATATGCAGAAAAAGCCAAAACTAATATTAATAAATTTGAAGGAAAT
>CACIQL010000035.1:0-2992 GCA_902588785.1 uncultured Pelagibacteraceae bacterium | reverse complement strand
CCAGAACCAGAAAGCTCTCCTAAAACTTTCATGATTTGTCCATAATCAATTGCTTCATCTCCTCTAACATAAATTTTTGTATCAAGCCTATTTTCTGTTATTGCTTTCATTTTTGGAACTAGTTCAGAAATGCCTATCTCTGTCTCTTGAATAAATATATTACCGCTTGCATCAATTGTTACTTCAAGGGGTTCATTGTCAGATTGCAACGTATCAGCATTTGTTTCAGGTAAATCAACCTGAACTCCTACTGTTAACAAAGGAGCGGTTACCATAAAGATGATTAATAAAACCAACATTACATCAACAAAAGGTGTTACGTTAATTTCACTGAATGGTTTTGATCGTGTGTTACGTGTCACAATTTAAAATTTCTATTTTGTACTCAAGCCTCTTGAGAAAATGACATTAAAATGTTCTTTAAATCGATACATTCGTGCATTTTCATCATTCACTTGACTAGTAAATATATTGTAAGCAATAACAGCAGGTATTGCCGCTAATAAGCCAAGAGCAGTTGCAAATAATGCTTCAGCTATTCCAGGAGCAACTACTGCAAGGGAGGTATTTCTTGAAATGGCAATAGATTGAAAAGAATTCATTATTCCCCATACCGTTCCAAATAATCCAATAAATGGTGTGGTAGCACCTATTGTTGCTAAATAACTAAAATATTCAGATAGCTTCTCATTTTGAAAATCTATTGCTGCCTCCATTACACGATTTAATCTATCAACTAAACTATCAATTTTTTTTGTAGTTTCCTGATTAGACTTTTCAATCTCATCAACAGCTTCATTGAAAACATACTTAATTGGACTTTCTGGTAATTCTCTTGTACTACTCGTGATTTCTTTTATTGATCTTCCCGACCAAAATTCCTCCTCGAACTGCTTACTGATTTCTTTTAAAGAACGAAATAAACGAATTTTATGAATTATAATAGTCCATGAGAAAATAGAAGAAGCAAATAGAATTAGAATCACCAACTTTACGACAATATCCGCTCTAAAAAAAAGTGAAATTAATGTGAACTCATCGTTTACTTGACTAACGCTTACTAATTCTTCGTTTTCCATAATTTTTCAATTATTATTAAATATTGTCTTAATTAGGGCAAATCCTAAAGTCCTTTTTTACTATTAATTAATATTCGATAAAGTTCTATAAAGTCGTCAAGTTTCAAAACACAAAGAGAGTCCCCTGTCGCCTCTCGATTTCTTCTCGTTATGACAACTGGCATTGAGTCTGATTTAGATGTTTCAATATTTTCGCAAACTTGTCTCATTGACTCATGAATTTTGAACTTTTCGGTTCTTTTAGCTTCGACGTATATATGAGGAGTATTTTTTAAATCACTACCTCCAGAAGATTTGATAGCACCACCACCTGACAAAGGCATACGTTGAACTTTATCTTCTCCATTAAAAATCTTTTCATTAAAGTACTTCGCAAGCTCTCTCTCGTATCCATCACCTTTTCTTTTTGGAGAACTACCTGGCATAAAGCGAATCAGAATTACTTATTAATTTAAGATTAATTCATATAATTTTTTTTTGAAAGTGAATAAATTAAGCAAACTTTGCTAATTCTTCGTCTGATGCCTCAAAATTTGAAAAGACTTGTTGAACATCCTCGTCATTATCAAGTTCATTGAGCAAGTTAATTAGGGATTTAAGTTTATCACCCTCAATAGCCACATATGTAACAGGTTTCCATTGGAAACCTGATGATACAGGCTCACCAAATTTTTTATCTAAAAAATTATATAAATTTGATAGTGTTTCTGGCGTAGATACTGCTTCATAAGTATCTTCTTCGATAAAACAATCTTCAGCTCCACCCTCAATCGAAAAGTTGAAAAAATCTTCTTCGCTTGTCACATCTTTGTTATAACGCACAAAACCATAATGATTAAATGCATGGGAGACTGAACCTGTTTCACCCATTGAACCTCCAAATTTTTGAAATGCAGATCTTACATTTGAAGCTGTTCTATTTCGATTATCCGTAAGTGCCTCGACAATTATCGACGTTCCGTTTGGGCCAAATCCTTCGTACCTCATTTGATCATAGTTAACAGTATCTTTATCCAAAGATTTTTTTATCGCCCTATCAATATTTTCCTTTGGGAAACTTGAAGCTTTTGCTAATTGTATAGCTGATCTTAATCTCGCATTTTGATCAGGATCAGGTGCGCCCAACTTAGCTGCTACTGTAATTTCCTTTGAAAGTTTAGAAAATAAACTAGCTCTCTTTTTATCTTGTGCACCTTTGCGGTACATAATGTTTTTAAATTTAGAGTGGCCTGCCATTTAATTGCCGATTTTACCTCCAATGCGGATCGAACTAATGCTTTTTGCTAAATAGTTTTCGGTGTTTGATTCTATAATAACCCCACATAATGTTCCTACGCCATCAGCCGGGGGCACCCTTTTTCGCTCAGTGTCTTGTGTAGCAAATTTTCTTACGAACTCCTCTTTTTTTGTGCCAATAACTGAGTCATAGTCACCACACATTCCAGCGTCAGTTTGAAAAGCTGTTCCATGTTCCATAATTGTTGCATCTGCAGTTGGAACGTGAGTATGAGTTCCAACAACTGCGGTTACTCTTCCGTCAAGATGGTGTCCCATTGCCATTTTTTCACTTGTAGCTTCAGCGTGAAAATCAACAAATATAAATGATAGATCTTCAGTTTTTAAATTTTTAAGAACTTCTTCAATTTTAAAAAATGCATTATCACACGATCTCATAAATAGATTGCCCATTAAATTTATTACCGCAATTTTTTGTCCATTCTCATGTATATAAGTATTTACACCTAAACCTGGGGAGCCTTCAGCAAAATTATAAGGCTTTAAAAGTTTATCATCTTTATCGATATAACTATTGATCTCTTTTTGATCCCATAAATGATTTCCAGTTGTGATTACATTAACTCCATAAGAATATAATTCGTTGCATATTGGCTCTGTAATACCAAAACCACCAG
>CACIQL010000034.1:0-3059 GCA_902588785.1 uncultured Pelagibacteraceae bacterium | reverse complement strand
TGATATATCTTTAATATCAAAATTACTGACCATTGATATTTTTGAGACATTTTCTGACCAGATAGGCTGGCCAGTATCAAAAATAAAAGCTACCAACTCTCCATTACTAAAAGGGGCAATAATTGTATTTTCGAATGCTACTGGAGATGAGGTAAATAAATTTTTCTTTGTTTCTGAAATTGTTTGAAATGACCAATTTACTTCTCCACTTGTCACATCAATTGAAAAAATTCTGTTGTCAGCTGAAATAAAATATATGTATCCTCTATATATAAGCGGTGGCGATAAAATTGGATATTCTATTTTTGTTGACCAAATTTCTTTACCGTCTTCAGCGTTTAATAATTTTATTTGACCATATCCATCTACAAACACTAATTGATTATCAAAATAGGCAATGCCGCCTCTAACAATCTCATATTTTTTTATTCCCTCAATTCTAACATCTACTTTGAACAATGTTTTTTTTGTTAAGGTATCTACACATTCAATATAGCCCTGGCTTAACACATGGCACAGATTATCGTTAAAAAATACGGGTTGTATAATATTTACTGGCCCTTTTTTACCAGAAATAATTTTTGACTTATCATTAAAAGAGACATCTGAGTAAATATTATTTAGATCGTTTGATGGATTCAAAAAATGCTGAGACCAAAAATTTACTTCTTTTGGTTCATTTATCAGTATGTCACCAGGATCAAGATTTAGAGTTTCAGAGATTTCTGCACTGTAACTTAAAACAGGAAAGCCACTGGCAGTTTCATTGATTTCATCATTCCCGGAACATGAAATAAGAAAGAAAGATATAAATAAAAATATATATGATTTGTTGAGCATGCTAATTTATAATTTCAATAAATTTGTTAGCTCTTATTTTAATCTCTACAGGGACATCTGGATTATTGATTAAATTTTGGAAATTTTTTTTACTTTCTTCATTTTTTCCAAGAATAAGCTTTTTAAATGAGATAAGTTCATTAAATAGATATTTGAAGTTACTATCACGCATTCTTTCATCAGTGAGATAGCTCATAAATTCTTCTTCGCTCGAATTATCAATTTTTGATAAAAGTAGAAAATATGTTGCTAAATCTGCAATTATTGGATCATATTTTTCATCGTCAGTTAATTTTTCTAAATCAAGAATCCCATCTTTAATATTCCCATTTTCTATCTTTAAATTTGCAATTTTTAATTCAGCTATACTTGATATATAGTTGTTATCAGCGTTAATTAGCTCATCTAATAAAGAATATTGTTCTGAAATATTTTTGCTGTTTGTTGCTTTAATATATGTTTCAATGAGCTTTTCATTTTTTGATTTATCAATTGAACCCATTACTTGATATCCGATAACTGACCCTATTATTATCACTAGAGTTAAAATTACATATAAACCGTATTTTTTAAAAAGATTAGACAGTTTTTCTTTTCTTAGATCTTCATCGACCTGTCTTAAAATATCACTCATTGATCTTTACCGTTATTACTTACAATCTGTGGACGCATATGATAGATATGGTCTGATGAAGGAAAAGTTCTATCTTTAACTTCTTCAGCATACTTACTTACTGCTTTCTTAATAGTGTTATCTAAATCAACGTATTTTTTGACAAATTTTGGAGCAACGTTTGTTAATCCCAACATATCTTCTGTTACTAATATCTGGCCATCACAATTTGGAGATGCTCCTATTCCAATAGTAGGTATATTTAAAATCGAAGTTATTTCTGCAGCTAAAGGCTCAGCCATACCCTCTAAAACCACTGAAAATGCTCCCGCTTCTTCAACAGCAATTGCATCATCAATATATTTTTGCCACTCAGATTTTACTTTTCCTCTTACTTTATATCCTCCATCAATCAATACACTCTGTGGCTGAAGTCCTATATGGCCCATGACGGGAATTGAGCTTTTAGTAAGATGTTCAATTGTTTTGGACATTTTTTGACCGCCTTCAAGCTTAACGCCGTTGCAATTAGTTTCTTTCATAACACGAGCAGCATTCATAAATGCTTTTTCAACAGATTCTTCATAGGTTCCAAATGGCATATCAACAATTACACAAGATTTATTTGAAGCTCCAACAACAGATTTTGCATGTTTAATCATTTGTTCAAGCGTAACTTGAAGTGTATTCTCATAATCATAAAGAACCATACCAAGCGAGTCTCCTACCAACATTAAATCAACCTGTTCGTCAATAGCTCTGGCAATTGGTGCCGTATAGGCAGTTAGACATACAATTGGACTCTTTCTTTTGAGAGATTTTATATCACTAGCTGATTTTCTTAACATGGGATCGGTTTATACTTGATAAATTCGAAAAATTCTAGGGAAAGCTTAGTTTTGGAATTATTCTACTAATTCACTGTCTATTAATACGGCTATTAGAAGAGCAGGTTCAGAGCCATTATTTACCCATGCGTGATTTGTGCCTCGCTGTACAACGACATCAAATGGATTTATTTTTACCTCTTCTTCATCCAAAATTAAAGTTACATCTCCTTTTAGCAGTATAATATAATCAATTGTCTTTGTTTTGTGCATCGCTGGATGTTTTGTTACATCAACCCGGTGATGAGCTGCACCAATACGACTGAAGGCTTCCTCAGCCATTTTATTTAGCGCCTCGAGTGGAACACCTTTAGGAGTTGGCATTATTTGAAAATATCTAAATTTTGAACCTCCTTTAGGAGGTGATAAAATTATATTACTATCAGCTCTATCCTTGCTACTTTTCGTATCAATAATTGCTCCATCTTCATTCCATATCTCGAATAAACCTCCAATTTCTTCTCCTATAGATCGTGCTGGAGGACCATCAATTTTAATTACAGATTTGCCATTGTCATTATGTCCTGTAACAATTCTTCTCACTTAATAACCTCCTTTATTTTAATCCCTTCTTACATTTGGGATAATTTCTTCTTGGTAACCTTCTTTAAAAGTTGCTCGATCGCCATAAATTTCAGTTTCAAACCATTCAACAAATTCTTTTGATTTAATCCCCCTCCAATATTTCCAAGTTGACTGTGCAATAGGAGCTTTCATGG
>CACIQL010000033.1:0-3639 GCA_902588785.1 uncultured Pelagibacteraceae bacterium | reverse complement strand
CTCCACCGCTATTACTTCCAATTGATGCAACACCATGAAATGAAGCATCAATATAAGCCATTCCAAACCCTTCAACTGACTCTCCCACAGTTGTTGGTGTCATAACAAATAAATCGGATTGTTTTAGAATTAATGATTTTTCTGGTTCAGTTATCCATCCAAGAAATTTGACATTTTTCTCTAAATTCATTTTTTTAGTTATTCGTTTTATAGTTTCGAGATATGGGCCTTTACCTGCTATCAAATATAATACATTTGGAAATTTTTCTTTAATCATAGGTAATGCATTTAAAATAAATACATGACCTTTTCTCTCTTCAACTCTAGCGAGAGTTGTTATAATAGGTGTTTTTTTACCAATAATATTGATCACATTTTTTTTATCATCCTCTGTAATAAAATCATCATAAACATCTATGCCTGGATGTATGATTTTTATCTTGTCTGTGTCTATTTTGAGAGAGGCCTGCATTAAATCCTTCGTATAAGAGGAATTTGCCAAAATCTTATAGACATTACTGTAAGAATTTATAATTCTATTTTTTTTAAATCTCATTAAATCAATCATTATACTCCAATATTGTTTTGGAATTTCAGTCCCATGAGCAAGCACCAAAATTTTTTCCTTATATTTTCTCAAATATTCAATACTCTTCCAAGAGTCAGCATAGATTGCTTCTACGTTTTTACTATTGCATATTTTTTCTACGTACTTTGCTTTAGCCAATCTTCTGAGAGGTTTCCATCCTGTAAACCTTTTAATTTTATATTTTTGCTTATGATCAGCTTCATGAGTTTTGCCATCAGCTAGCACAAGAACTTCAATTCCACGCTTTGCCATGGCTTCTGCCATTCCAGTCATCAAAGACTCAATGCCTCCGATTTTTGGTGCAAAGCATTGAGTTGTGATGATGATCACTTGTACTTCTTTATTCTTTCCATTTTATTGAACATCCAATGCTTGGTATCTGATCGTTCGGACCAGATCCTGTCTCTGAAACTTGAATCATTGCTTCTAAAAGCTCTTTTTTTGCATTTGGAATTATCTCCATTTTAGACTCTTCAAGTCTACCTCTATACTGAAGTTCATTATTTGCATTAAATCCAAAAAAATCAGGAGTACATACAGCATTATATTCCCTACCAACACTTTGTGTCTCATCATAAACGTAAGGAAATACAAAATTATTCTTCTCAGAAAATAACTTCATATTTTCAAATGAGTCCTCTTCACCATATTTTGGATCATTTACATCATTAGACATTATTGCAATTACACCAATGCCTTTTTCTTTTAGTGTGGTTACATCTTCAACAATTCGATGTATTACAGATTTCACATATGGACAATGATTGCATATGAACATCACAAGCGTTCCATTTGTGCCTTTAATATCTTTAAATGAATAGTATTTATTATCGATGCCAATAAGATTAAATTCTGGTGCCTTCCAACCAAAATCACAAATCGGGGTTTCTAATGCAACCATAATTTTCTTTCTATTGTCTAAATATCTAATTATATTTACTATATTTCTTACTTAACTAAATAACAAGATATGATCTATTCACTTGGAGATAAAAAAATAAATCGAGATAATGCAGACTTCTGGGTCGCACCAAGTGCTTCTGTGATAGGAGACATTACACTGAAAAAAAATGCAAGTGTATGGTTTGGAGCTGTTTTAAGGGGTGACAATGACCCAATAATTGTTGGTGAAAATTCCAATATTCAAGATAATTCTGTTTGTCATACGGACGATGGAATGCCATTAACGATAGGTGACAATGTCACAGTAGGTCATAAAGTTATCTTACATAGCTGTTCAGTAGGAAATAATTCTCTCATAGGAATGGGCTCAACTGTTTTAAATAAGGCAAAAATAGGAAATAATTGTTTGGTTGGCGCTAATTCGCTAATTACTGAGGGAAAAGAATTTCCTGATAATAGCCTCATAGTGGGATCTCCTGGAACTGTTAAAAGAGAATTGACAGATATGGAAAAAAAGATAATTGAACTTAGTGCTTTTCACTATGTTGAAAATATGAAAAAATTTAGAGATAATTTAAAAGAAGACAATATTTAATGAATACCTTTGATTACATAATTGCAGGAGCTGGTTCAGCTGGCTGTGTTCTTGCGAATAGACTCTCTAAAGATCCAGATACAAAGGTCCTTTTAATCGAAGCAGGCGGAACTACATGGCATCCTTTTGTCAAAATGCCAGCAGGAGTACTTGAACTAATTTCTGGTGAAGGTGCAGGTAAATTTTATAATTATGGCTATTGGACAGAGGGTCAACCACATTTAAACAATAGAAAACTTTTCTTTCCTCGAGGTAAGGGTTTGGGTGGTTCTAGTAATATTAATGGAATGCTCTACGTAAGAGGTCATTCACGTGATTATGATATATGGAGACAGCTTGGAAATGAAGGATGGTCTTATGAGGAAGTGTTGCCTTATTTTAAAAGAGCTGAAAAAAATGAAAACGGATCATCGGAATTTCATGGAAGTGATGGAGAGTTAAGTGTTCAAAACCCAGTGTTTACAAATAACCCTCTACATCGATGTTTTTTAAATGCTGGTAAAGAGGCAGGCTATAAATACATTGAAGACATCAATCAATACGATAATGAGGGTTTTGGACCATGTCCTCAAACGATTTCAAAAGGCTATAGAGCAAGTACAAGTTTTTCATTTTTGAATCCTATTAAAGACAGAAAAAATTTAACAATAGCAACTAATTCAACAACCAATAAACTTTTATT
Organism: uncultured Pelagibacteraceae bacterium; assembly: GCA_902588785.1. Lineage (GTDB taxonomy): Bacteria > Pseudomonadota > Alphaproteobacteria > Pelagibacterales > AG-422-B15 > CACNXQ01. The sequence goes on along the minus strand of CACIQL010000033.1, from coordinate 870 downwards.
TGATGGCACAAAATGCGTTGGGCTTGAGTATTTAAAAGGAAAAGAAGTTATAAAAGCTTACGCTGATAGGGAAGTAATTGTATGTGGAGGTGCTATTAACTCACCTCAGATATTGCAACTTTCAGGAATAGGTAAAGGAGACTACATAAAAAAATGGGGATTAAAAGTTGTAGCCGATCTTCCAGGAGTAGGCGAAAATTTACAAGACCATTTAGATGTATTATCTCATTACGAGTGCACGCAGCCAGTAACGGAAGCAAAATATACAGCAGGTGGACTTGCAGTATTTAGAATGGCCGCAATTTTAGCTCAATGGATGATAACTAAAAAAGGGCCAGGAAATGACATTGGTTTATCAGGTGTATCATTTTTAAAAACAGATGACACACTTGACCTTCCAGATATTCAAATGCACTTTATTGGGTCACTCTTAAAAGATCATGGAAAGACAAGACCTGACTCTCATGCGTTCAGTAATCACGTATGTATGCTTAGACCCGAAAGTAGGGGTTACATTGCTCTAAAATCTCTTGATCCGACAGTACCTCCGATTATTCAGCCTAATTATTTTGCAACTCAAAAAGATCGAGACACCCTTATAAAAGGAGTAAAAATGTCCAGAGAAATTATGAACCAGTCTGCTTTTGATGAATACCGAGGTAAAGAGATGACTCCTGGTGTTCATGTTCAAACAGATGCTGAAATAGAAGAATTTATCAGAAATGCCGCTGAAACAATTTATCATCCAGTAGGTACTTGTAAAATGGGAAATGATGAATTTGCGGTTGTGGACGATAAACTAAGAGTTAGAGGAGTAGAAAATTTAAGAGTGATCGATGCCTCAGTAATGCCAACTCTAATTGGTGGAAA
>CACIQL010000032.1:0-4755 GCA_902588785.1 uncultured Pelagibacteraceae bacterium | reverse complement strand
TGATATTGATTTTTGTCGTGATGGCAGAGATCGTGTACTCGATTATGTGCATCAAAAGTATGGGAATAATCATGTTGCTCAAATAATTACTTTTGGAAAATTACAAGCTCGAGCAGTAATAAGAGATGTAGGTAGAGTTCTCGGCATTCCGTATGGTCAGGTAGATTATCTGTGTAAATTGATGCCTTTTGATCCTTCAAGACCTATGACATTACAACAATACATTGATGAAGAGCCGCGTTTAAAGGAAGAGGCAGGTAAAGATGATAAAATTGCAAAATTATTAGATATATCTTTAAAATTAGAAGGCCTCAAAAGACACGCATCAATTCATGCAGCTGGGGTAGTAATTTCAAAAGAGGAAGTATTCAAAGATGTCCCAATATACAGTGACCCAGACTCGAATATTTTTCTTACACAATTTGATATGAAATGGGTTGAAAATGCGGGTTTAGTAAAATTTGATTTTTTAGGTCTTAAGACACTAACGCTAATTGATAATTGTACAAAATTGGTAAAGGTTAGTAATCCTGATTTTAATATTGATAACATTAAATTAAATGATCAAAGTACTTATGATTTGTTAAGCACTGGTGAAACAACAGGCATTTTTCAGTTAGAGAGTGCGGGTATGAAGGATACTCTTAAGCAGCTTCAACCAGATAAATTTGAAGATATTATTGCTATTGTTGCACTTTATAGACCGGGCCCTATGGCTAATATTCCAAGCTATATAGAAAGAAAGCATGGAAGAGAAAAACCTGACTACATTCACCCTTTATTAGAAGACTTATTAAAGGAAACTTATGGAGTCGTTATTTATCAAGAACAGGTTATGGGGGTAGCTAGAGAGCTATCAGGATACTCAGATGGCGAGGCAGATTTACTAAGAAGAGCCATGGGAAAAAAAATACAGAAGGAAATGAACGCTCAAAAACAAAGGTTTATAAATGGTTGCATAAAAAAAGATATAAAGTCAAATGAAGCGCATACTATTTTTGAATTATTATCTAAATTTGCTGACTATGGTTTTAATAAAAGTCATGCCGCAGCTTATGCTGTAATAGCATTTCAAACAGCCTATCTAAAAACTCATTATCCAATAGAGTTTTTTGCGGCTTCTATGTCATTAGATATTAACAATACAGATAAAATTTCTATATTTCAGCAAGAGTTGATGCGTCTAAAAATTAAATTAGCCCCACCTAGCGTTAATTACTCAGGGCCAAACTTTTTAAGAAATAATGACTCAATTTTATATGCGCTAGGAGCAATTAAAAATGTGGGTATTGAGTCAATGAAAGATTTGTACAATGAAAGAAACGAAAACGGCAATTTTCATGATCTGAACGATTTTATAAATAGAAACAATACCTCAGTAATTAACAAAAAAACAATTGAAGCATTATCTTGTGCAGGAGCATTTGACGAGTTCAACGTAAGTAGAGCAGCTGTATTTAATCAAGCCTCAGAAATTGTAAAGTATCATAAGTCTAAAAATAGTAATTCCATAGATCTTCAAAAAGATATGTTTGGCGATATGAACATTTCAATTTTTAAATTAACAGAGGAAGAAGAGTGGAAATCAAATTATAAATTAATGAAAGAATATGAGATGTTGGGTTTTTATTTATCGGGCCACCCTCTATCTTCACACAAAAAAAACTATAAATCTTTAATGTTGAGAGAATATTCAGAAATCAAAGAAAATTCAGAACTGCATAATCAAAAAGATCTTCTTTTGGGCGGTACTTTACTTTCTAAAAAAGAAAAGAGGTCAGCCAGGGGTAATAATTATGCGTTTTTAAACTTTTCTGACCTTTCATCAATTTTTGAGCTTATTATATTTGAAAGTAATCTTAGAAAATACCGTGAGCTACTCTTAGAAGGTGAGTCATTTGTTTTAGGTGTAGATTTTTCATCGCAAAATGGAAGTTTAAGAGGGGAGCTCAAAAAAGTATTTAGCTTCGAAGAAGTTGAAAAGCTTAATAAGACAAATCATTTTAACAACAACGAAAATGACAAACCTAATAATCAAACACTTAAAATTTATGCTGACAGAAGCTTTTCAAAGGATGAGTTGGCAAAATTAAATTGGGTTAAGGGGCATAATAAAATAGAGATTATCATTAATAATCAACTACTTAAGATTCCCGGTGAATTCAATATTACCTCAGAGATGATTGATAAGATGAAAAGCCTTAATGGTGTAATGAAAATTGATTTTGTAGAATAAGTTGTTGAAAAGCTTGCTTATTTAATATAATTAAATTCAAAATATCACACAGCGATAGCTAATGCTGTCCGGTCCTTAATCAGGTCAAATTGCTGTGGATGAACAACCGGAGAAAAAAATGACTATACCAAATATTAACTTAAAAGAGCTTGTTGAAGCTGGGGTCCATTTTGGCCACAAGTCGCAAAGATGGAACCCAAAAATGCTCAAGTACATTCATAGTACGAGAGAAAACATTCACATAATTAATTTAAACTATACAGTTCAGATGCTAAGTGAAGCACTTAAAGTAATTGATGATGTTGTTTCAAAGGGTGGAAAAATTTTATTTGTAGCTACAAAGAAGCAGGCTGCAAGCAAAATTGCTACCCTAGCAAATGAAACTAATCAATATTATGTAAATCACAGGTGGTTAGGCGGAATGTTGACGAACTGGTCAACAATTACCAAATCTATAAAAAAAATGAAAGAATTGGAAGTACTGAAGTCTAATCCTAACAATGAATTTACTAAGAAAGAAATACTCAAAATCTCTAATCAACATGAAAAGTTAGTAAGATCATTGAATGGAATTAGTGAAATGCAAAAGTCACCCGACTTAGTGTTTATTATAGATACTAAATTGGAGCACATAGCTGTTTCTGAAGCAAATTTATTAAAAATACCAATTATTGGAATTGTAGATACCAATGCAGATCCTGATAAAATAAATTACCCAATACCAGGAAACGACGACTCACGAAGATCTATAGACTTATATTGTTCACTTATTAAAGAAACAATTAATGCATCTGCCAAAGAAATTGATTTTGAAATTAATTCTAATAATAAAGAAGACGTTACTGCGCCCGATGTAAAAGGTGATAGTGATAATTCTAATAATAACGCTGTTTCTGACTCTGAGGTCCCTAAGAATGACAGTTAGTGCAAAAGAAGTTCAAGAATTAAGAAAAATGTCTGGCGCAGGAATGATGGAATGCAAGTCTGCTTTATCCGACTCAGGCGGAGATATATCTCAAGCATTTAAATTATTAAGAGAAAAAGGAATTGCTAAAGCTGAGAAAAAATCTGGTAGAGACGCCAATGAAGGTCTTATAGGTGTTAGAGTTCAGGCAGGAAAAGCATCTATAATTGAAGTTAATTCAGAGACTGATTTTGTTTCTAGAAATTCTGAGTTTCATAGTCTTGTTAATTCAATTTTAGATATATCTATGGATCATGAAAACAGTACATTAGCTAATAATGTAAATGTTGCCGAACTAATAAGTGCTGCTGTAGGAAAAATTGGCGAAAATATAGTTCTAAGAAGATCAAGTCATATCAGTGGAAACATTCATAGCTATGTTCATAACAGTGTAGGCGAAGGCTTGGGTAAAATTGGTGTTCTTCTAAAATTAAACACTGATAGTGATCAAGTATCTGAAATAGGTAAAAATCTATGTATGCATATTGCAGCTTTGAATCCAAAATCAATTTCTGAAAAAGACCTCAGCAATGAATTAGTAAACGCAGAAAAAGAAATAATAAAACAACAACTCAAAGATAGCGGTAAACCTGAAAATATTCTTGAAAAAATGCTCGAGGGTAAATTAAAAAAATTTTTTGAAGAAAATACATTATTAGGCCAAAAATTTGTAATTGACCCATCGTTAAATGTTGAAGACTACATTAAGCAAAGTGCAGAAAAAAATAATTGTAAAATTTCTGTAGAACAATTTATCAGATACGAATTAGGCTCATAAAAAATGCCCAAAAGAAAGATAAACCGGATATTAATTAAATTATCTGGTGAGTCTCTTGTAGGTAGAAACAATTTTGGAATTGATTTAAATACCGTTAAGCGTATTTCAAATGATTTACTCTCATTAAAAAAATTAAAAGTTCAAATTTGTGTTGTAATTGGTGGTGGAAATATATTCAGGGGTTTAGCAGCTTCTGCAAAAGGTATGGATAGAGCCAGTGCAGACTACATGGGAATGCTAGCCACAGTTATGAATAGTCTTGCTTTGCAAAATTCATTAGAAAAATTAAAAGTTGAAACTAGGGTTATGTCTGCATTTCCAATACAATCTATATGCGAAACATACATCAGAAGAAGAGCAATAAGACATATGGAAAAAAACAGAATTGTTATATGCGCAGCTGGAACTGGTAATCCATATTTTTCTACAGATACTGCATCGGCTTTAAGAGCTGCAGAACTTGAATGCCAAATTATATATAAAGCCACTCAAGTGGATGGTATCTATGATAAAGATCCGAATATATTCAAGAAAGCAAAAAGACTAAAAAAAATATCATATGAAAACTATTTGTCGAAGAATCTTAAAGTTTTAGATAGCGCTGCAGTAAGTATTGCAAGAGATAATGAAATTCCAATAAAAATATTTTCAATTTTACGAAATAATTGTTTCAAAAACGTATATAATAATAAACAGCAATATTCTGAGATTAATAATGTTTGATATAATTAAAGACGATATTACAAGCCGTATGGACTCTTCAATACAGTCTTACAA
>CACIQL010000031.1:0-4847 GCA_902588785.1 uncultured Pelagibacteraceae bacterium | reverse complement strand
TTTGAAAATCTACCAGCTGCTGTGGCTTCTGCTACTTCATCAAAAGGGTCTATTTGATCAAATGCGTTCTCAACACGTCCTGCTAAATCTGAATCAAGTCCTAAATCAATTAATGATGCGCCAAGTGAAAAAAATCCTCTAGGTATGTCAATTAAACCAGACCCAATGCCAGCAAAAAAACTAGCAAAGCTATTAACTTGATTGTCGTCACCAACTGGGGCCATGTTTTACCCTCCTAATGCTTTTGCAAGCCCGCTTTTAGCGCTGTCTGCGTCATCGTAAGGGCCATTTAACTGAATGTTTCCGTTTGCATCTTGTTTTGTAAAATAGTATCGACCTCCAAGGAGATACAAAGTGTTATCTACAAGAAGACTTTTATTAATTCTTTCTTCATCCGTCATTGGTTTGTCAAATAGAGGGTCGTCTAATTTTATTCTTTTACCGTCTTTTTCATCACCAAACTTATACAGCGGAACTAAAGTAAAAGCTCCTTCACCTTCGACTATTTGATTTGCTTTATCAACAGCTCTTTCGTCGCCTACAGCGGCAAAGTCACCTATCAGTTGAAGTTTAAGAGCTGCTTGGCTCGCGTCAATTTTGTTTTCAGCCACCTCTCTTGTAACTTTGTTTCTTTCCTCAGCTATCATTGCTTGATTTGATAATTGTGCTGTTAAAGTATCCGCAGCTGCTTGTGCTTGTTCTGCAGCTATTTCTCTTCTTAATTCTCTATCCTTTTCTGCTGCTCTCTTAGTTGTTACATCTTTAATAGCAGAAGTTGTTACTGCATTTTTAACGTCTTGTAAGTTTTTAGCTTGTCTTGATAGCACATCACCAACAGCCTTTCCTGCTGCTGCATAACTATCTGCTCCCTCGCCTTTTAAGAGTTCTGCACTACCCGCTAATAAAATATCTGATAAAAGTTTTGTTTTACTGTCTGTTTCATAAAGCTCTGATAATGCTTCAGCTCTTTGTTTAATTTCTTCTACCTCAGTTAATTCTGTGTCTAAATCTATGGCATCGTCACCAGCTATCTCTTTAACTTGATTCTGCGCTTCTTGAAGTTTTTCGTTTTCTTTTTCTGCAAGGGCTTGTTGTTCTTCTGCTTCTGTTAGAGCTGGCGCTGCCTCGGTGCCCTCATCTGCTTGTTCAACTGTCGGCTCTTGTGAAGGAGCTGCAAAAAGAGGTGATTCTTTTGGTTTATCATCTTCTTCTATTTTTGTGCTAGAGAATAATTTACCTGCATCAGCAATATTAAGTATTGGATCACCATCCTCTGCTCCAACTAAATTTCTAGCAGTGAATTGTGGATCAACTCCAGTAAAGAATTGAGTCACGGCACTAGCAGGATTACCTATAAGAAGATCGTAGAGTCCACCAGCTTGAGTTGCTCCAGCTTTTGCAACATCTGAAACAAATTGAAGCGCAGGTATGTTTTGTAAAACACCTTGAGAAGGCCTGACATTTTGACCAATTTGAAAATTAGGATCCGCTGCAAATATAGATTGTCGTAAAATATCACCTCCTGTTGAAGTATTACGAAGGTTTGGATTCACTAACGCACCTTGTTGAAACCCTACACGGCCACCTTTGTTCATCTTGAGACCTGATGTAATACCAATACCGTGCGTGTTAGCACTGCCACCAAGTTTAAACATTTTTCTTCTAAGTGTATTACTCATTATCCAAAGAACCCTGCTTGTTTTGCACCAAGTCCGATACCTGCTATTGTTCCAAGTCCACCAAGTATTTGCTGGAATGGATTAGGTGTTTGTTGCATTTGTGATGAGAACGAAACACCCCCTGGATATCCGCCCATGATACCTGTCAACTGACCACCAAAGAATCCAAATCGATCGTATGGTTCGTATGCAATCATCTTCGCACCTTGTTTTTCTGCATCGATGATAGCTTGTGCTTGTAATTGTTGCTGTTGACCAAACTGACCAAGTAGACCAACGTTCTGTGCTGCAAGTTGTGGTTGTAGTTGTGCCAGTCCTGCTTGACCTGCTAACGCTTGACCTGCAAGTCCTACGTTTTGACCTGCTTGTTGCATTAGTCCTGACCCCGCTCCAAGTTGCTGTTGCCCTGCTGCACCAAACAACGCTAAGTTTTGCGCTGCCTGCTGTTGTGCTGCTTGTGTTCCAGCAAGTTGACCTTGTAACCCTTGTCCAAACAACCCTAAGTTAGCAGCTGCTTGTTGTTGCGCTGCGCTACCAAGTCCTAATTGTTGCGCGAGAGCCTGTGCTGCTGCTTGTTGTGCTTGTTGAAAACCTTGTTGCTGTAAGCCAGCTATCGTTTGTGCGATACCTTGTGCACCCTGTGCTGCTAGTTCACCTTGTGCAACACCAAAACGTCCACCACCAAACGCACCAGACTGAACGGCTGCCGCTCCAAGTTGCGCTTGTTGTCTATCTAACTCTCTTTGTAATTCTGTTCTAGTTGCATCAATAACTTGTTCTTGATAAGGCGACATGAATTGTTGGAATGCTTGTGGTCCGGTGAATTGTTGTGCCGCCTGTAAGAATGGCTGCGCTGCTTGTTGACCCGCTACAGCTGCTTGCTGCATCTGATTAGCGATTGCTTGTGCTTGTGTGATACCAGCTTGTCCTGCACCTTGTCCTTGGATTGCTGCAAGTCCTGCTAGGTTTGCTTGATTCAATGCATTTTGTATAGCTTGCTGCCCAGCACCTTGCCCTGTTGTGGCTGCTTGCTGTTGTAGGTTAGCTGCTTTCGTTGCTTCAGTTAAGAATGGTTGAAAAGCAGCAACCCCACCCGGGCCACCTGTTGCTTGTTGAACAGCTAAATTGTAAGCTTGTGTTTGAGCTGCATCCTGTGCAGCTATTTCAGGTAAGAATGATCCATAGACACCCGGTAGTCCACCTGGACGAATGGGTGTTTTTAATAAATTTGCAAGCTCTGGTCCATAAACCTCGAGCAGCGCTTCGATGCCCGGTGACTTTTGTTGAACGGCGATTGAATCTTTTGGTAGAGCAGCCTGAGCCTCTCTTAATCTTTCCAACGCAGCTTGATACTCGTCTTGTGGTGTGCCGCCCTCTTGTAAACCTACACGGCCACCCTCAGCGTTTCTTTCTAAATCTCTATCAGACATAACGCTTTCCAAATATTCTAGTAAACTAAACTGATCAGACCTGCCCGGTATGTCAATATAGTTTGCTCTCTTCTGCATCAATATATCATTATCTACATCGTGTAAGGACATTATACCATTGCCTCCAAACTGTTCATTAGATCATACATTCTTTGTGCACCTTTGTTAACACTTCCTCCGCCTGCTGCTTTCACAGCATCAGCTGTCATGACAAACTCATTCTTTGATAACATAGCTGGCACGTCGTCAGCTTTTTCTTTTACACCCATTGGTATAAAACCACCATCACGACCATCAACTTGCATACCTGGAGGCATACCTGGTGCGGTTGCCATTATACCGCCCTCTTGAGCAGCGACACGTCCACCCTCTGCTGCAAATAAATTAGGCAAGCCATATAGTCTTCTAGGGTCTGATTGCATGCCTGTAAATGACGCTATATAATCTTGCACCGCTTGATCATAGTCATCAAATAAACCTGCTTCGTATGCAGCTAGTTCTTCTTGTTCTTTTTGATATTTTTTAGCAGCGTCTATGCCCGCTGGTGTGGCCCCTAATGCGCCAACAGTTGCTATATTTCTTAAATTAAACTCACCCTGACCTATGCCTCTGATACCCTCACCGACAGGTCTTAAAGTTTTATTTATATTTTGCAGCAATGTATTTTTAAGCTCTGGGTTTGCAGCTTTAAACGCTTCAAAGACTTCTGGATTAGCCTGTGCAAACTGTGTGGGAGTCATACTTTGTGAAAAAGTTAACCCTTCTGATCCTGGTGCTAAACCTGTTCCCATTGAAGTAGGTTTTAAAGCCCCTGGACCACCTAAAGTTGCTCCTTGTCCACCAGGCACAACTTTTTGATCCATAAATTTTAATTCTTGTGCCGTAGCTCCTTGTGTAGCCGGACCAGCAGCATAACTTGCAAATGCAGCGAGTGCTTGGTTTAGTGGGTTAATCTCACCAGATGTTCTTGCTGATGCTGCAGCCGTCAATAATTGTGGTAGCCCGTATCTTAGTAGAGCGTTGCCGGCAACAGGTCCTAGACCTGGCACGGCCATGGCTATAAGAGGTAGCACAGGAGCTATCTCTTTTGGTGTGATCTTACGAAGTGTTTTAGTTAATTTTTTCTTGATCGATCCCATTATAACCAATGTTCCTTTGTTACAACTTTAAAGTGATTTCTAATTAGTCCGTTTGGTGCAAGTCGCAACCATTGAACTGTTTTGCCTGGACCCAATAGATGTGTAAAAAATGTCTTGTTAAATTTCATACCGTTGTGCTCTTTCGTGTATATCGAATCTATGATCCAAATCTTGTCTCCGCTTAACCAATCCTCCATTCTTGGAGAACGAGTATCTAAAAAATTTTGCTCGGCATCTTCGCTAAAAAATGCCCAGTTTGTAAAGCCGTATATTTTACCATCGTCGTCACGATTAATTGTATATTGCCCTAAATATAGAGGGGGATAAATATGATGATAGATATCTTTTAATGTGTCGTTTCTCCAATTATCATAATGATCCTTGTACAAACTTATAATGTCTAAAAGATCTTCCATATTTTCGCAAGGTGTTAGCCTTGTTTATTCGCCGGACTCTGATCCCATTGGTGGCATTTCAATAACCTTTACAGTTATGTCTTTTGCCATGTGTGTTGCCCATGGTTTACCACAGTCATTGCAGGTTCCAGTCGCCTGTTCCTCTGAATCTACCTCATTTCCACAATTTTTACAATAAATTCG
>CACIQL010000030.1:0-5230 GCA_902588785.1 uncultured Pelagibacteraceae bacterium | reverse complement strand
AAATCTTCTGGCGGGTAACCAGTGAGCATCAATTCAGAGAAAATTATGAGGTCAGATTTATTGCTTTCAATATGATCAATCACAATTTGTTTATTCTTATCAATATTTCCCACTTGTGGGTTGGACTGAACGATTAATATGGAGGTTTTTTCTGTCATTTGACTGATCTTACAACTAAATAATTTAGTCGCAATTACTTAGCAATCGTAATCTTTGAATTATGTGGTTCTTGGGACTCTCTGAGCTTATCAGATATTAAAAATGCAAGTTCAAGTGCTTGATTTGCATTCAGCCTTGGGTCACAGTGGGTATGATATCTTGCTGAAAGATCTTCATCCTTAATGGCTTGAGCGCCACCGATGCATTCAGTTACATTTTGACCTGTCATTTCTAAATGTACTCCACCTGGGTATGTTCCCATTTGATGATGAATATCAAAAAATGTCTCGACTTCTTTAAGAACACTTTCAAATGGCCTTGTTTTAAAACCTGAATTAGCTTTCATGGTGTTACCGTGCATTGGATCACAAGACCAAACTAAATTGTGATCTGAATTTAAAAACGGTTGTATAAGCTTTGGTAACTTTTCATTTATAGTCTCAGAACCAAATCGACAAATTAATGTTATTTTTCCAGCTTCATTCTCAGGGTTCAGAATATCTAGAAGTTGTTTCAATTCCTCGGGATCTAAAGATGGTCCGCATTTTATTCCAATTGGATTTTTAATCCCTCTGCAAAATTCTACATGTGCTCCGTCAGGCTGTCTGGTACGATCACCGATCCAAACCATGTGAGCTGATGTGTCATAGACCTCACCTGATGTACTATCAAGTCGCGTCAGACATTCTTCATAAGGAAGCAATAAAGCCTCGTGACTTGTAAAGAAGTCAACGCTTCTTAAACGTTTTGTGTTTCTTGAGGAAATTCCAATAGCTTCCATAAAAGATAATGTATCCGAGATTTTATTTGCTAGTTCTCTAAATTTCTTTCCTTGAGAACTTTCATCTACAAATCCCATATTCCATTGATGAACTTTATTTAAATCTGAAAATCCACCTTTAGCAAAAGCTCTTAATAAATTAAGTGTAGCAGCTGATTGTGTGTATGCTCTGATCATACGATCAGGATCGGGAACCCTCGCATCTTCAGTAAAGTCCATATCATTTATAATGTCACCTTTATAGCTATCTAACTCAACACCATCTATTTCTTCCTTAGGAGCACTTCGTGGTTTTGCAAACTGACCTGCCATTCTTCCAACTTTTACGACAGGGCAATTACCTGCAGCAGTTAATGTGACTGACATTTGCAATAATACTTTAAATGTATCTCTTATGTAATCTGCATTGAAATCATCAAAACTTTCTGCACAATCACCACCTTGCAGTAAAAATGCTTTACCCTCTGAAACTTTGGCAAGATTCCTTTTTAAGTCTCTTGCTTCACCTGCAAAAACAAGTGGTGGATAAGATCTTAACTGATCTTCAGTTTTTTCTAATTTTTTCACATCTGGATACTCTGGCAAATGCTTAGCCTCGTAATTTCTCCAGCTGTTGACAGACCATTTCTTCATATTTTTTAAATATTCGTTTTGCGGGCTTTATAGTACTAAATAAAGTAAAATACTAGAGCTTCAGTAAAATACATTGATTTTACTTAGTTTATTGCTCCTAAGGTATCTATACCAGCACTTATTTTTGCTGCCACATCTTCCTGGTCGAGTTTTTTGGTTTGCTGATATTGTGGATGAGCGAGTGTTGCCAAATCTTTTGCTTTAGCCAATGCAAGCTCCATTAGCTTTTCATGTTCAGTTACTTCATCTAAATAACCTGGAGCAATAGCATCTTCTATTGAATACATTTCCGCATTTAATAACGCTCTCTGCTTGTGCGGTTTTGTCAATTTAAATTTTGCAAGTTCAAGTATTGGTGTTGGAATAATCATATTATTTCGTAATTCGTTGGCTCCAATTTTAAAGTCACCTTTAATTCCTATTCGATGATCACAGCTACAAAGTAAAAAAGCACCAAGCGCGATTGCGTGTCCGGTGCAAGCCGCAACAATCGGTCTTGGAAAAGTAAAGATTTTTAATAATAAATTAAAACCACTTTTAACCATATCAGCTGCATTTTCTGGACTTGACATCATAACTTTTAAATCAAACCCAGCAGAAAACATCCCTTCTCGACCCGCTATTAAAACAGACCCTTTGTCAGATGGGACTTGATCTAATATTTCACTAAAATTTTTTATCATTTCAGGAGAGAATACGTTAACTTTTCCATCATCCATTTGAATGATTGAGACATCTCCATCTGATCTTAAAGTTACTGTCATACGTCTAATTTTAAATAAAAGTTTAGTTTATAATAGGTATAAATTTTATATTTTCTAGTTTTTTAGAATAAAATCATTTATCAAGTTTGCTAGTTCAGGACCAGCCTCTTCTTGGCAGAAATGTCCAACTCCTTCCAAAGTAACAACAGTCGGGTTCGGTATCCTAGTTAAAAAATCTTCCTTCATAGTTATTGTTATTCGTTCATTGCCTCCAAACGCTACAAGAAAAGGTTTATCCCATTTTTCATAAACATCTTTCCAGTATTTCTCATTTTTGGATAATTGTGTTGGTATAAAATAAGCCATGACATGAGCTCCTGCTTTGTATTTACCTGAAGGATACGGAGCTTCATAAGCTCTGATTTGCTCATCAGATAGCTCTAAACGCCCGAAGGTAGAAATAATTCCTGATACATCCATATCATCCGAGTAATACGAATGTGCAATCCATTTTGAAAACATTCTCATACCTTCAAGTGGTGATGGCTCTTCCGACATTAGTGCTTTATCGGCGGCTGTCTTAAGTTCCTCAAAAGTGACCTCTCCATTCCACCAGACCATAAATTTTACAAAATTCTCAAATAGCCATGCAGTTATTCCATCTCTAGCGGCCATCCCTGTATTTGAAACAACAACTCTTGCAAAACGATCAGGCATCTCAGCTACAACCCGAAGTCCGATCATGCCTCCCCAATCTTGTCCAAAGAATGTAGCTTCTCTTAAATCAAGTTGCACCACCAAAGCCTTCATAGTGTTGATATGAAACTCATAACTATAGTCATATTTAGATATAAATTTATCTGACTTTCCAAATCCTACTAAGTCAGGAACAATGACTCTATGACCTGCGTCAGTTAACACCGGTATCATTGTTCGAAATAGATAACTCCAAGTTGGTAAGCCGTGAAGAAGAAAAATTGGATCACCATCTTTAGGTCCTTCATCGAGGTAGTGAATTCTTAGACCGTCAATTTCAATATAATTTGGCTCAAATGGATAATCTTCTAGATTTTCAAATTGTGTATCGGGCGTTCTCAAAACACCAGGTGAAACTTCATATGCATGAATGAAACTTATTGAATTGAAAAAAAATAAAAAAATAAGAATGCTTATTTTTGCCAACATTTCAACAAAGATAATATGTTGTCAGTTTTTGTGTCAATAAATTATTCTACAGTAACAGACTTAGCAAGATTTCTTGGCTGATCAACATCATTGCCAAGCTCAACCGCCGTATAATAGGCAAGCATATGAATTGGAACTGAATAAACGATTGTCTCAATTGATTTGGGGCATTTTGGTAAACGAAAAACTTCCCAAATATTTTCAGAATTTGACTCCAATGTTTCATCGTCTGTTATCATTAATATTTTACCTCCACGAGCAATAACTTCTTGTATGTTTGAAATTGTTTTATGGAATAGCGGACCCGGTGGAACAATGCAGACAACTGGCAAATCTTTTTCTATTAAAGCAAGTGGACCATGTTTCATTTCACCTGCAGGATATCCCTCTGCATGGATATATGATATTTCTTTAAACTTTAGTGCTCCTTCCAATGCTAATGGAAACGCAGTACCACGGCCAAGATACATTACACCCTTGGCATTTATAATTGCTTTTGCTGTGTCTTTTAGTGAATAAGATCTCTCTATTGCTTGTTCAAGCAATAGAGGCGCTTGCATAATCTCCTTGCATAATTTTTTATTTTCCTCAAAAGACATGAATTTTTTTGCTGATGCTAAATGAATTGATAGTGATAAAAGTGCTGATAATTGAGCGGTAAACGCCTTTGTTGAAGCAACTCCTATTTCTGCTCCTGCCTTGGTATAAATACAGTGATCACTATCTCTTGCTATTGAACTATTTTTAACATTCACAATACTCAACGTCTGAATTTTTTGCTTTCTACAATAATCTAATGCAGCTTTAGTATCGGCGGTTTCACCAGATTGAGAGACAAATATACATAATGCATTTGGATCAATTACTGGATCACGATAACGAAACTCTGATGCCATATCGCATTCAACTGGTGTCCTTGCATATTGTTCAAAATAATATTTTCCCACCAAACATGAGTAATAAGCTGTTCCACAAGCAATCAGATAAATCTTTGAAATTTTATCAAAATTTAAATTGATATTTGAAATTTTGATTGTGCCCTTATCGTAATCTATAAATTGTCGAAATGTTTCACCTACTGCATGAGGGTGTTCATGTATTTCTTTCTCCATAAAATGTTTATAAGGACCTTTTGAAACTTCTGATTCGTTTATTCCTATTTCAACAAATTCTCTATTCGCTTTTTCGCCCTCCAGGTTATAAATTTCTATACTTTCTTTGTTTAATACTGTTATATCCCCGTCTTCCAAGTAACACACTTTATTTGCAACTGAACTTAGTGCAATCGAGTCAGATCCTATTGAATTTCCAACTCCATTTGTACCTGCAACAAGTGGACTTCCATTCTTAGCGCCATAAATGGTATCCTCACTATCACTAAAAATAATTGCTAGTGCATATGATCCCTCTAGAGAAGAAATTGTCTTTTGAACACTCTCAAGATGGCTCAGACCTTCCTTTAGATAAAACGTTAATAATGCAGTGATTACTTCTGAGTCAGTGTCAGACTCAAAGTGGTAATCTTTAACCTCCTTTAATTTTTTTAATTCTGCAGCATTTTCAATTATTCCATTATGTACAAGCGATACCGAGGTTGATGAATGGGGGTGAGCATTTTTATCAGAAGGTTCCCCATGAGTAGCCCAACGAGTATGACCTATTCCCGTATTGCCATCAAATTGATCTTTCTGAAGAGCGTATATCAAATTATCAAGCTTGCCTTTTACTTTTCTTTGATTGATCTTATTGGCAGTATTTATTGCAATGC
>CACIQL010000029.1:0-5396 GCA_902588785.1 uncultured Pelagibacteraceae bacterium | reverse complement strand
TGGAGAGAGAAAAACTCACTGGAATGATATGTGGCACTATCCAATATCAAAAATGACAACTATTGGAAGGGCTCATGGTGTTAGGATTATTGACGGTCCTTTTGGGGATTTTTCAGATCCAGATGGTTTTAAGTCTCACGCAAGAAGAACAGCAATTCTTGGATGCGAGGGAAAATGGGCAATTCATCCTAGTCAGGTAGATCTTGCAAATGAAGTATTCACACTACCGGAAAAAGAAGTACAAAAAGCCAGAGATATTCTTGAAGCGATGAAAAAAGCACAGGAGTCAGGCGCAGGCGCTGCTACACTAAATGGAAAATTAATAGACGCCGCTTCAATAAGGCAAGCCGAGCAAATTATCGAACAAACAAAATTAATAGAAACTCTAAGTAAATAATTTATTATTAAATGAACACCTATCTTGAGTTTGAAAAGCCCATCGAACAACTTGACAATAAGGTTCATGAGCTCAAAAGCTTAAATGATAATGCTCCATCAGATAATCTTCTTGAAGAAATTACGCAAGTTGAAGAACAAATAAATGAAACTTATAGAAAGATATATTCTTCAATATCACCTTGGCAAAGGACACTTGTTGCAAGACATCCTCAACGACCAAAAACTAGAGAATATATTCAAAATCTAATTGAGGATTTTTTCCCATTATCAGGTGATCGTTTTTTTTCAGAAGATAAAGCCATTCTTGGGGGGTTTGGAAAATTTAGAGGTAAAACAGTATTAGTCCTTGGTCATGAAAAGGGACACGATACAACATCAAGAATTGAACATAATTTTGGAATGCCTAGGCCTGAGGGATACAGAAAAGCTCAAAGATTAATGAAACTTGCAGAGGATTTTGACATTCCAGTAATTTCCTTCGTAGACACTCCTGGCGCTTACCCTGGAGTAGGAGCTGAACAGCGAGGACAGTCTGAAGCAATAGCAAAAACAACTGAGTGTTGTTTATCATTAGGTGTTCCTATTATAGCAATAATAATTGGTGAAGGAGGATCAGGCGGTGCAGTCGCTATTGGTACAGGAAATACAGTCCTTATGTTGGAAAACTCCATATATTCAGTAATTTCTCCAGAGGGCTGTTCATCAATTTTATGGAAAGATAATACAAAAACTGTTGAGGCGGCATCAGCCCTTAAGCTTACAGCAGAAGATATGTTAAAAATTGATGTAATTGATGAAATTGTTAAAGAGCCTACAGGTGGCGCACATAGAAATCCTCATCGGGCGATTGAGTCTGTTGGAGATGAAATTGAGAAATATTTAAATTTGCTCTCAAATCAACATGGAAATGATTTAAAACATGCAAGACAAGAAAGATATCTTCAAATAGGAAGGTCGGGATTATTTAGTGAAAAGACCACAGCAGCTAATACTGTTCTTGATGAAAAGTTTGGGAAATCTGGCAATAAAAAAAGATTTTATAATAGTTTTTTAGGACGAATTGTTTTAGGAGCTATACTTGCCATGTTGTTTACCGGCATACTAACTTATTTATTTAATTAATTTTACCACAGCAATGTTTATACTTTTTACCTGAACCGCAAGGGCAAGGGGCATTTCTTGATATCTTTTTTGTCTTTATAGCCGATTGGTTAATTTTTTCAGACACACTATTTTCATTTAAAGTTTGGTTTTGTTTTTCTCTTAATCTCATTCTTGAAAAGATTTTAGAAACATCAATTTTTAAATTATTTATTAGTTCCTCAAATAATCCAAACGCTTCATTTTTATATTCATTTAGGGGATCTCTTTGACCGTACCCTCTCAAACCAATAGTTGACCTAAGTTGTTCAAGGTTATTAATATGATCTTTCCATTTATCATCCAAAATTTTAAGCATAACCATTCGTTCTGCAGAATTAACCTCTTCTTCTGAATGATTACCTTTTCTGTTTACGGTATTTTCATTTATTAGTGTGTAAACTTTATCCTTAATATATTGCTGATTAATATCACCTTCTGAGTTTTCTAAATTTACATCAATTTTTTTTGAAAAGTATTGATTTATCTCATCTTGAAGGTCTTGTAAGTTCCATTGATCAGCATAAGATTTTTCTGGGCAGTAACGTTCAACAATTTCGTCAGCGACGTCGTATTGCATTTCATTTGCAATTTCTGAAATATTATCTGCGTTCATTAACTCAAGTCTTTGTTCAAATATCGTTTTACGTTGATCATTTAAGACGTCATCAAACTTTAACAGAGTTTTTCTTATGTCAAAATTTCTTCCTTCTACTTTTTTTTGCGCTCTCTCAAGTGCTTTTGAAATCCATGCATGCTTAATTGACTCACCTTCTTTCAAGCCAAGGCTTTTTAAAACACTATCTATTTTTTCCGATCCAAAAATTCTCATTAAATCATCTTCTAAACTTATAAAGAACTTTGTTTCCCCAGGATCACCTTGACGACCAGACCTTCCTCTTAACTGATTGTCTATTCTTCTACTTTCATGTCTTTCACTTCCAATTACAAAGAGACCTCCAGCTTTAATCACTTCATCTTTTTTTTGAGTAATTGTGTCTTTAAGTCCTTCTAAATTTTCCTGGCCATTGTTTGTGCTTGAATTAAATTCGAAATTACCGCCAAGTTGAATATCAGTTCCTCTTCCTGCCATATTTGTTGCAATTGTAACAGCACCTGGTTCACCGGCATTAGCAATAATCTTTGCCTCTTGCTCGTGATGTTTAGCGTTTAGTACCTCATGTTTAATTTTATTATTTCTGAGTTTTTTTGAAATTTTCTCAGATTTATCAATACTTGTTGTCCCAACTAAGACGGGCTGGCTTTTTTTATTACATATTTTAATTTGCTCAATAATAGCATCATATTTTTCCTCGGCTGTTCTATAGATTTCATCTTCATTATCAATTCGTGAAACTGGAATATTTGTAGGTATTTCGAAAACAGACAAATTATAAATGTCACCAAATTCCTCTGCTTCAGTGAGCGCAGTTCCCGTCATACCAGATATTTTATTATATAGTCTAAAATAATTTTGATAGGTTATTGAAGCTAATGTTTGGCTTTCATTTTGAACTTTAACATTTTCTTTTGCTTCTATTGCTTGATGTAGCCCATCCCCATATCTTCTACCTTCCATCGTCCTGCCTGTAAATTCATCAACAATTACTACACTTCCTGATTTAACAATATAGTCCCTATCTTTTTCAAATAGTTTGTTTGCTCTTAATGCTTGATTTATATGGTGTACCACCGCGACATTAGAAATGTCATATAAAGTCCCTTCAGATATAATATTTCTTTCTTTTAATATTTTTTCAGCTTTATCATTTCCTGCATCTGTTAAATTTGCTGTTTTTGTTTTTTCATCTATTTCAAAATCATTATCATTTAGAAAAGGGATTATTTTATTAATTGAATTATAAAGAGTTGTTTTATCTTCTATAGCGCCTGAAATTACAAGCGGTGTTCTAGATTCATCTATCAATATACTATCAACCTCATCAACAATACAAAAGTTATGATCTCGTTGAACAATATTCTGTTTTAATACACGTAAATTATCTCTTAAATAATCAAAGCCAAATTCATTATTGGTTCCGTAAGTAATGTCACAGGCATATTGTTCTTTTCTTTTTTCACGTCCCTCTGTATCGTTAGTTAGACATCCAACAGATAGACCTAAATAATTAAATATAGAACCCATCCATTCTGCATCTCGCCTTGCAAGATAATCATTTACTGTAACTATATGAACACCTTTTCCAGATAGAGAATTTAGAAACGCAGCCAATGTAGAAACAAGTGTTTTTCCTTCACCAGTCTTCATCTCTGAAATTCCACCATTGTGTAAAACCATGCCACCAATCAATTGAACATCAAAATGTCTTTGACCAAGTGTTCTTTTGGAAGCCTCACGCACCATTGCAAAAGACTCTACTAAATAGTCATCAATTTTTTTTCCATTTGATATTTCAGATTTAATCTCTGAAATTCTTTTAAGCAGCATATCTTGAGATAGCTTTTCAATTTCAGGCTCTAAATCATTAATTAATTGCACAGTACGCTGAAATTCAGCTAATTTCTTCTTTTCGCTTCGGCTAAAAATTGTATTAAAAAATGAGTTAACTTTTAACATTTGAGTAGATATTTGTATTTTCTATTTAATTGCAAGCATTTATACCTTAAATACTAACACCAATTAAGATAAAATTACTTAAATCACTCATATTTGATTGTTTGAAAAATGTTAAAAAAATCACCTTTAGCGCCAAAAAATATTGGAAAAATAAAACAGATTAAAGGCATTGATTTGTATGTATATTCTGCAGGCTTATACAATAAGAAACGACTGGATTTAGCTTTATTTCTTTTCAAAAATAAAACTTCAGTTGCTGAAGTTTTTACAAAGTCCTCATTAAGATCATGCACACTGGACTGGAACGAAAAAAATTTAATAAATAAAGAAATAGAAGCATTGATTGTTAATTCAGGAAATGCAAACACTTTTACAGGCCAGGCAGGTATTAATGCGTTAACGAAAATAAGTAACTTTGTTTCTAATAAATTCAAAGTCTCAGTTAAGAAGGTATTTTTTGCATCTACAGGTGTTATTGGAGAAAAATTTCCTGAAAATAAAATAGTAAATACATTAAAAAAAGATAAATCAAAAACTAATAATTGGTTACAAGCAGCTAAATCAATTATGACAACTGATACTTTTCCAAAAGCAATTTCTGTAAAAACAATGATTGAAAATAAAACAATCACAATCACAGGGATTGCGAAAGGGTCTGGAATGATAGAGCCAAACATGGCAACAATGTTAGGATTTATTTTTATAGATTGTTTAATACCTCAAAATATTTTACAGAAATTATTAAAGGATCTTGTAGATAAGTCATTCAATCAAATAACTGTTGATGGAGATGAATCTACAAATGATACTGTAATTATGACTAGCACTAATAGTGTTTCATTTAAAAATAAGATTTCATCAATAAAAGATAAGAGAATATCAAAAATAAAAAACTCTTTACTTCCTGTCGTTAAATATTTAGCGGAACAAATTGTACGAGATGGTGAAGGTGCAACAAAATTGATAAATATAAAAGTTGAAAGTGCCAAAAATTCACCGCAGGCAAAAAGAATTGCTAAGGCAGTCGCAAACTCCCCACTTGTAAAAACAGCTTTTTACGGAAATGATCCAAATTGGGGGAGAATTGTAATGGCGATTGGTAAAACATATGAAAAAATAGATCCAAAAAAACTTAAGATTTATATAGGTAAGCAAACAGTTGTTGCTAATGGAGCGGAGTATAAAAAATTAAATTTACAAAAATTAAAAAAATATATGGCAAGCAAAGAAATTGATCTAAAACTTGACCTTGGACAAGGCAATTATTCTTATGAAACAC
>CACIQL010000028.1:0-5601 GCA_902588785.1 uncultured Pelagibacteraceae bacterium | reverse complement strand
TAAGATTGATTTGTGGGATGTAGATGTTGCAAGAGTCCTAGATTTTCAAGATGATGATGAATATCTAAGAGAAAGAAGCTCTGAAACGCTTGGGCTCTTGTATGCTGTACATTGGCCATACTATCAATTTGAAACATCTAGAAACAAAATTAAATCACCTCTCTATGGCCAACTTGAAAAAGAAGGAGCTTGCTTTGGAGAAGCGGCTGGATGGGAAAGGCCAAATTGGTTTACCAATAATGGTCAAAGACCTCAATATCAATACTCGTATCATAAACAAAATTGGTTTGAAAATGTAAGGAGCGAGTGTATTGCAGTAAGAAACGATATTGGCTTATTTGAACTAACATCTTTTTCTAAGTTTATTATTCGAGGAGATGATGTAGTTAAATTTTTAAACTACATGTGTGTAAGTGAAATGAATGTGCCAGTTGGGCGAATTATATATACACAAATGTTAAATGACGAAGCTGGAACAGAAGGTGACATTACTTTTACGAGAATAAGTGAAAATGAATATATGTTTGTTACGGGTCCAACTGCACATAATAAAGACTATTACTGGTTATTATCTCACTCAAAAAAATTTAAAAATATAGAAATTATTGACGTTACTAAACAATATGGCTGTCTTTCAATAATGGGACCCAATTCAAGGGAGCACCTTCAAAGAATATGTAATGAGGATATTTCAAATGAAACATTACCGTTTGGATTTTCTAAGAAAATAAATCTTGGCGGCACTGAATGTAGACTTCATAGAATTACATACGTTGGCGAGCTGGGTTTTGAAATTTATATTCCTTATAATAATTTGGAAAAAGTATTCGATGTTGTTTATGCAAAAAATGGAAAAAGCCCAGTAAAACTTGCAGGCTATCATGCGCTAAATTCACTGAGAATGGAGAAAGGATATCTTCATTGGGGGCATGATATTGGAGTTGAGGAAAACCCTTTTGAAGCGGGTGTTGGATTTTGTGTAAACCTTAATAAGAAAATGCCTTTTTTAGGACAAGCAGCACTTGAAGAAAAGAAGAAGTCTGGTCTTAGTAAAAGAAAAGTAAATTTTGCATTATCTAACAATGACTTATTGATTTATCATAATGAGCCAATCTATTTTGACGGTAAGATTGTTGGTGAAATTTCTTCAGGCATGTATGGTTTCTATTTAGACAAATCCCTGGGCATGGGTTACATTTCAAACAATGATAGCTACTCTATTGAAGAAATGATGAATCATCAAAAATTTGAAATTGAAGTTGCGGAAACTAAATATTTTGCAGAGGGATCAATAAATTGTTTTTATGATCCAGGCAGAGAAAAAATATTAGTATAGAAAGTATTGTTATGACTAAAATGACCACAGAAGAAGCATTCGTAAAAGTTTTACAAAAACATGGAATACAGCATGCATTCGGGATAATTGGATCTGCATTCATGCCAATCTCTGATTTATTTCCAAAAGCAGGTATTACTTTTTGGGATGTAGCTCATGAAAATAACGGTGGCATAATCGCAGACGGCTATACTAGAGCAACAGGAAAAATGTCTATGTGCATTGCACAAAATGGCCCGGGTATTACTAACTTTGTTACGCCAATAAAAACTGCATACTGGAATCACACTCCAATGCTTCTGGTTACTCCACAAGCGGCTAATAAAACTATAGGACAAGGTGGCTTTCAAGAAGTAGAACAAATGGCATTGTTTAAAGATATGGTTTGCTACCAGGAGGAAGTGAGAGATCCTACTAGAGTTGCAGAAGTACTAAATCGAGTAATTTCAAAAGCATTCAAAGGTTCTGCGCCAGCACAAATAAATATTCCTCGCGACATGTGGACACAAGTTATAGATATCGAGTTGCCGCCAATTATAAAATTTGAGAGACCGTCTGGAGGAAGCGAAGCAATAAAAGAAGCGGCAAAACTTCTATCTGATGCTGACTTTCCAGTAATATTATCAGGAGCTGGGGTGGTCTTAGCTGATGCAATCAATGACTGCAAAGCTTTAGCTGAAAAATTAGATTCACCTGTTGCTTCAGGCTATCAACATAATGATAGTTTTCCAGGTAGTCATCCACTTGCAGTGGGGCCTTTAGGTTATAACGGCTCAAAAGCTGCTATGGAGTTAATTTCTAAAGCAGACGTTGTTCTTGCATTAGGGACTAGACTCAACCCATTTTCAACATTGCCTGGCTACGGAATAGATTATTGGCCAAAAGATGCAGCTATTATTCAGGTCGATATAAATTCTGATAGAATTGGATTAACAAAAAAAGTTTCAGTAGGTATATGCGGTGATGCAAAACAAGTTGCTCAGCAATTATTAAATAGCCTTTCTCCTGAAGCGGGAAACAAAAATAGAGATGAGAGGAAAGCTCTAATTCATCAAACGAAATCTGCTTGGTTACAAACATTGAGTAGTATGGACCATGAAGATGACGATCCTGGAACATCATGGAATGAGGAAGCTAGAGTAAGGGATGCAGATCGCATGTCTCCTCGCATGGCTTGGAGGGCAATACAGAATGGCTTACCAAAAAATGCAATAATTTCATCCGACATAGGCAATAACTGCGCAATTGGAAATGCTTATCCAACATTTGAAGAAGGTAGAAAATATTTAGCTCCTGGTCTTTTTGGGCCTTGCGGTTATGGCTTCCCTTCAGTTTTAGGAGCTAAAATAGGCTGTCCAAATATTCCTGTTGTTGGTTTTGCTGGAGATGGAGCTTTTGGCATAAGCATGAATGAAATGACATCTTGCGCTAGGGAAGAATGGCCTGCAATTACAATGGTGATATTTAGAAACTATCAGTGGGGCGCCGAAAAAAGAAATTCGATATTATGGTATGACAATAATTTCGTTGGTACCGAACTAGATCCAGAATTAAGCTACGCAAAAGTTGCAGAAGGCTGTGGATTGAAGGGTGTTATAGTCAAAACTATGGATGAGCTGACAAATTCACTCAGAACTGCGTGTGAAGAACAGTCAAATGGAGTTACAACTTTTATTGAAGTTATTTTAAATCAAGAACTTGGGGAACCTTTCAGACGAGATGCAATGAAAAAACCAGTTGAAGTTGCAGGCATCAATCCTGATGATATGAGCCAAGAGCAGCACGGTTAAACTCTTTGAAGAGTGTGCATTCGCGACCTTGCACTATCTTTGTGGTTAGGCAAAGCAATAAAAGGTTTTGATAATTTGATATAATTGTATTCATTCGATCTTTTTTCTAATTCACGCTTAAATCCAAGTTTTGAGAAAATTTTTTCTGAAATAGAGAGTATGAGATAACCCCCAGGCTTTGTTAATCTAATTAACTCCTTTATTGATGACGGTCCTACATGACCTGACGTCAAAACACCTGTGCATATAACTAAATCAAATTGATTTCCTTTTAAACTTGTTTTTTTACTTAACGACTCGCAAACTAGTTTTTTATATATTTTTTTAGAGTGAGCTACTCTTAACATATCTTTTGAATAATCTATCCCTACGATATTATTATAACGAAGAGCTTTCAAAACTTCAGCGACATAGCCAGTACCACACCCTGCATCAAGAATTTTTGAGCCCTTCTTTACACTTATATACTTTTCTAGAATCTGTTTAACTTTACTTGGGTAAGCGTAGCCCCAGTCTTTTAGGTCACTGTCATAACCGTCAGCCCATTCCCTATAATGTTTTTTTAGGCGGGTTGAATTCTTTTCTTTATAAACAATGTTTAGCCATTTTTTACCCATAATGAGCGCTTTCCTCTTTTGAATATTTAATAAATAGTATAAAAATTAGTCATATATGTTGATCGGTGTCCCCAAAGAAATTAAGCCGCAAGAAAATAGAGTAGGCCTAACTCCTGAAAGTGTAAAGGAACTTATTGATGATGGTAATGAAGTAATCATTGAAAGAACAGCCGGTCAAGGATCAGGTTTTGATGATCAAAATTATAACGATGTTGGGGCAACAGTTTTTGAAAATGCGCAAGATATTTTCGATCGCGCTGAGTTGATCATCAAAGTTAAAGAACCTCAAGATGATGAAATAAAAAAGTTAAAAGATGGCCAGCTGCTATTCACATATTTACACCTTGCTGCAAGTAAAGCATTGACAGAAGGATTAATGAATTCTGGCGCAACATGTATAGCTTACGAAACTATAACCGATAACAATGGAAGGCTTCCGCTACTCGCTCCAATGAGTGAAGTAGCCGGTAGAATTTCAATTCAAGCAGGAGCCAGAGCTCTTGAAATGACAAACAAAGGAAGAGGTGTTTTATTATCTGGCGCAACAGGAGCACCGCCAGCTAAAGTTGTAATTATTGGATGTGGAGTTGTAGGGTTTAATGCCGCCCTTATTGCTCATGGAATGAAATCAAATGTAATGCTTATTGATCAATCTGAAGCAAGACTCAATGAATTAAAAAATTATTTTAATGATGAAGTCAATACATCAATATCGACACCTGAAACTATAGCTGAAGAAGTTAAAAAATGTGACTTGCTAATAGGAGGTGTGCTGATCCCAGGCTCTAGTGCGCCCAAATTAGTATCAGATGAACTAGTTTCCAAAATGAAAAAAGGGGCAGCAATCGTGGATGTCGCAATAGATCAAGGTGGGTGCATTGAAACCAGCAAGCCTACTACTCACGCAGACCCGGTTTATATTAAACATGACGTGGTACATTACTGTGTAACAAATATGCCTGGATGCGTTCCCCGTACATCTACCATTTCTCTAAATCAAGCTACATTACCGTTTGTAAAAAAATTAGCGAGAGATGGGTTAAAAAAAGCATTATCTGATGATAGGAATTTTATGAATGGGCTAAATGTTATAAAAAATAAATGCACTCAAGCAGATGTAGCAAGAGATCTAAACATAGCTTTTTCAAACCCTGAAGATTTAGTTGCTTAAATACTTTTTGCGGCCTTTGACAGGTTTTTTAATTTAAGCATTGCCATATCTCTACTCAAATATCCAAGACCACAATCAGGAGCTGCTATAAGTCTCTCTTTATCAATATGGTTTAGACAGGACAGCAATCTATCCCTTATCACATCAATTTCTTCCACTTCACTTGAGGCAACCTTTATTAGCCCAAATATTATTTTTTTTGATTTATACAACTCAAGTAGTTTTAAATCATTGTGTCTATGAGCATCTTCAATAGATATGGTATCAATCAGACTATTCTCTAAGGCATCTGCAATTTCAAAATAACTTATTAACGGCGCTTTAGGATAATCATCTGCATCAATTTTATCTGGATATCCACAACATATATGAGTAATCTTTTCACAGTCTGTAACTCCATGAAAACATCTTTCAAGATTATCTATTCCAAATTCGATTGCCTCTTTTGATTTTCTTGCAAATAAAGGTTCGTCAACTTGTATATATTTACAGCCAGAATTGACTAATGACTTTATTTCTTTATTTATTGCCTCCCCTAAATCTACTCCTAACATTTTATGATCATTATAAAATTCATCAGCAATCGTATCTGTGATAGTCAATGGTCCAGGTATTGTAACTTTAATAGGATTTTTTGATATTGACTGATTAATTTCATATTCTTTATTTAAAAACGACCCAATAAAT
>CACIQL010000027.1:0-5645 GCA_902588785.1 uncultured Pelagibacteraceae bacterium | reverse complement strand
TACTCCTGCGTTATCATTTTTATCATCAAATAAAACTTCAGATTTATAATTAATTTGATTGTAAACTTTATTAGCAATTGAGGAAACTTCATCGTCTTTTGGTTTTAAGTTTATAACACCAAGTCTAAATGGTGATACTGCATCAGGCCATATTATTCCACTTTTATCATGAGAGGATTCTATTATAGCTCCCACTAGACGTGAAATTCCTATTCCATATGATCCCATGTGTACCGTTTTTTCTTTTCCATCAGAATCTAAAACATTTGCCTTCATTGCATTTGAATATTTTGTTCCAAAATGGAATATGTGACCCACTTCAATTCCTTTTGAATTCATTTGTTTTTCTTTTTGAACTATTTCGTCAAATTTAGCCTTGTCATGTTTCTCATCTGAAGCTGAATAATAACTTTTAAATTTTTCAACAATTGAATTTAGGTCGTCGTCATAGCTAATGTTAGAAATCTTATTTCCTTCATTTAGTATATTATTATCAAAATAAATATCACTTTCCCCAGTATTAGAAATAATTATGAATTCATGCGAGAGATCTCCTCCGATAGGCCCTGTATCAGCAGCCATAGGTATTGCTTTGAGACCTAATCTTGCAAATGTTTTTAAATAACAAATAAAAAAACGATTATAAGTATCTTCTGATGACGCTGCATCAATATCGAAAGAGTAAGCATCTTTCATTAAAAATTCCCTACCTCTCATTACTCCAAACCTTGGCCTTAATTCATCTCTAAATTTCCACTGTATATGGTAGAGCAGCATTGGAAGCTCTTTATAAGATTTAACATTTCTTCTAAATATATCTGTTATTTGCTCTTCGTTTGTCGGGCCATAAAGCATTTCTCTTTCTTGACGATCATTAATTCTTAACATTTCTTTTCCATAATCTTCATATCGTCCACTTTCTTTCCATAAATCTGCGGGTTGAATAGTTGGCATTAGTATTTCATTAACTCCCGCCTTATTCTGTTCATCTCTGACAATATTTTCGATTTTTTTTAAAACCTTTAACCCAAGCGGCAGCCAAGAGTAAATCCCAGAACTTGATTGACTGATCATACCAGAGCGCAGCATAAGTTTATGAGAAACAATTTCTGCTTCACTTGGAGACTCTTTTAATACAGGGAGAAAATAATTAGATAACTTCATTTATGTAAAAAAGCTTTAAGATATACATCAGAAAGCCTTCATTATTTAGAAAACTATATATGATAAACCAGATGACTATTGAGACAACTGTTGTAATTAAGAATTTTCTAAATAATTGTGGATTATTAGGCGCCCCAGGATCTTCCCCTTCTATATAGTTTCCTGACCTGCTTTTTTTTATATTAATTGGGAGTGATATGAAAAAAATTAACCACCAAATTAATAAAAAAATGATAATTGAGCCAGTTATACCCAAATTATACTTCTTCTAACTCTATGAGTGTTCCGTTACAGCTTTTTGGATGAAGAAAAACTACTGGTTTACCGTGAGCACCAATTTTTGGTTTACCAGTACCAGTTATTGATACTTCATGAGTGTTTAATTTATCTATAGCAGTATTAATATCATTCACTTCTAGGCAAATGTGATGCATTCCACCTTTTGGATTTTTATCAATAAAGTTTTGAATTGGAGACCCCTCACCTAGAACCTCTAGCAATTCTATTTTTGTATTACCTAAATCTATAAACACTGTTGTTACACCATGATCGGGTTGTTCGACAGGATCAGAAACCTTTGCTCCAAAAATATTTTTATATTGTTCAGCAGCTTCTTTTATATTTGGCACCGCAATAGCAATGTGATTTAATTTTCCGATCATACTAATTAAATATGAACAATACTTATGTTTGTCAAAGGTTTTTTACGAGTATGCTTGAAAACAAAATTTCGCGATAATGTCTCGAGCTTTTGATATAGTTTTTTTTCTTTTTTTGATAAATTTGTCTTATCCTCAAAAAATTTATAAATTTCCTCTTCTAATAAATACACCATCTCATCATTCTCATATTCTTGATCGCTTACTATGCCACTGCTAATAATCAATGGATTTTCTTTTAAATTCATTTTTTGATCAATTATACATGTAACATTCAATACGCCATTGTATGCCATTCTTTTTCTATCTTTAATATGACTGCTTTCACTTTTTACTAATCTATTTCCATCAAAGTACTGTCTGCCAGAGTCACACTGATCAACCACGTATGGCGATCCAGGGGCAATTTGCAATATATCACCATTCGAAATTAGCATCGGGAACTTTACACCCATTTCCTTCGCAAGATTTGAATGTCTTTTTAAGTGTCTGTGTTCACCGTGAACTGGAACTGAAATTGCGGGTTTAATATTTTCATACATATCAACCATTTCATCTAAGCATGGATGACCCGAGACATGTATATTTTCATCATACTCAGTTATAACATTTGCACCTAACTCTGAGAGTCTATTAAACAATTGGAAGATTTTCTTCTCATTGCCAGGAATAATTTTTGATGAAAAAATAATAGTATCATCTAAATCAATATCAACATGAGGAAAATCTTGATTTGCAATTCGCATCATTGCGCCCCTTGGTTCACCCTGACTGCCTGTACAAAGGTACAAAACTTCTTCCCTCTTTTTTTTAACTGCTTCCTTTTCAGATAAAATAACATCTATATCATTAAGAATGCCATTTTGCCTTGCTACACTTATCATGCGATGCATGGATCTGCCTAATACGACTAACGATCTATTTGTTTCCTTTGCAGCGTGGGCAATTGTTTCAAGTCTTGCTACATTTGAAGCAAAAGATGTTACAAAAACTCTATTCTTTATCCCTTTTATAACTTCAGTTAAATTATTTTTAACCTCTGATTCTGAACCGGATCTTCCTTTTGTTAAGACGTTTGTTGAATCGCAAACCATTGCAAGAATATCTTTTGTATTTGATTTGAGTTCGTTAAAGTCAATAGCTTTTCCAACAACTGGATCATCATCAATTTTCCAGTCACCAGTATGATATATATTCCCTAGCTTTGTTTTTATGATAAGTGAATTTGGCTCTGGTATTGAGTGCGTCAGAGTTTGAAATTTGATATCAAAGGGTTTTATTTGTATTTCAGAAGACAGATCTATAACATTCAAATAACCTTCATGATCCAATCCTCTTTCTTCAAATTTTAGTCTTATTATTGAAGCTGTAAATGGAGTAGCATATATAGGACATTTTAAATCTGGCCATAGATATGCAAGACCGCCAACATGATCTTCATGGGCATGAGTTATTATAATTCCAGATAAATTATCTTTTCTTTCCTTTATAAAATCATGATCAGGTAAAATGATGTCTACACCTGGTGTGGTCTCATCTCCAAATGTGATACCAACATCAACAATTAGCCATTTCATGTCATCAATCTCTTTACCGTATCCATAGAGATTCATGTTCATCCCAATTTCACCAGTGCCTCCTAAAGGCAGAAATACTAATCTATCACCTTTGCTCATTGTAATTTATTGCTTACGATTAAAAGACCTTCAAGTGTAAGATCTCTCTCGAAATAGTTAATGCATTTAAGGTCATTTTCAAATAGCTTGGATAAACCACCAGTTGCTATAGCTTTTGCATTAAAGCACTCGTGAGAAGTTTTCAATCGCTCAATCAAGCCTTCGATTAAACTAACATACCCCCAATAAATACCCGATTCCATTGCGGCAATTGTATTTTTACCAATTAATGTTTCAGGCTTTTTAAAAGTTATAAGTGGTAATAACGCTGCACCATCTGAAAGTGATTTTATTGATAAGTTGACACCTGGACAAATTAACCCTCCAGAATATGCACCGCTCTTATCAACAACATCTAACGTGGTGGCTGTCCCAAAATCTACAATTATGAAAGGAGGTTCATATTTATCTATAGCCGCTATTGAGTTAATGATCCTGTCATCTCCAACTATAGCTGGGTTGATAACATTGAATTTTATAAATGCCTCTAAGTCAGAAGTATTTAATTCTCTAATTGATAGATTTTCAAAATTTTTTGAGATCAAAATTCGTAAATTTTTTTGCGCTTGTGGTACGACACCCGAAATTAAAACATATTCTACATTAGCTAAAAAAATAGTTAGCGATTTCAATATATCATCTGGTGAACTTATAACTGTGTTAGTTTCAAACCGTACTTGGTCAATTAATCTCGAATTGTCATATTTACCCATTAATACATTTGTATTTCCTATATCAACTAAAACCTTCATGATTAATAACTAAATGACAGTTCTCCTGAATTGAATTTCTTAAGCTCTCCATTCACTTTAATTAGAATCTCAAATGTATCAGTTATATCATCTAATATACCTTCAAATTCAATATTATTTTGTAAAAAACGAACCCGATCTCGCATTTTCCAGCAATTATTTTTATATAACTCAATTAATTCTGAAATATCATCACTATAGAGAATGTTTAAGTAATTATTGATATTGGAGTCTAACGTTCCAAGTATATCTTTTGGCATAACTGCATTTTCAATTATAGATTTTATAGAGATAGTTTTATGATTATTAATATTAGGTGAATTTTTTAAATTAATACCAATTCCAATTATTGAAAAACTTGCACTTTCACCTAGTAAATTTTCTATTAATATTCCAGCTAATTTTGCATCATTATATAGTATGTCGTTTGGCCATTTAATTTTTAAAAGGGCATTATTGGGTAAAAGATTTTTAATTGCATCATATACCGACAAAGAAGTTATACATGAGATAAATGGTATCTTTCTGTGATCCAAATTAATCGGCAAGACATATGAGCCGTAAAAATTACCTACCTCTGAAACCCATTTATTATTATTTCTGCCTTTGCCTGAAGTTTGTCTATTAGCTATAATCCAAGTTGCTTTATTTATTTTCTTATTTTCAATTAATCTTTTAGCTTCTATATTCGTGCTATCGATTACTTCATGAAAAATAACTTCTGATTGAATTTGATCTAACATTAAATAATTGATTGAATAGCATATTCAGAAATATTTATTACTGGCGATGGGTAAATAAAGAAAATAATAATTAGTATTGATGAAGGATAATAAAGCAGATTAAGTGATTTGATACTTGATCCATCAAATTCTTCTTTAGGTTCATCAAAATACATTATCTTAACAATCCTTAAATAATAAAATGCACTGATAACACTTGTTATGACACCAATGATTGCGAGAAACAACATTTCAGACTCAATGGCTGCAACGAAAATATAAAATTTACCAAAAAAGCCAGCTAAAGGAGGGATACCAGCTAAAGAAAACATAATCAAGGCAATTAGCATAGTCCTTAAAGGATGATTTTTATGCATTCCAGATAAGTCTGAAATATTTTCAAAATATCCATCGTTTCTTTTTAAAGACAGTAAAAAAGCAAAAACAGCAATATTCATAACTAAATAAATCATTAAATATATTAACAATGACCTTAACCCCTCATCAGTGAAACAGGCCACACCTATTAAAGCATATCCAATATGACCTATTGAGCTATACGCCATTAGTCTTTTTAAATTAGTTTGAGCAATGGCGGCAAAGGCAGCGAGCATCATCGATGCGATTGATATGAAAAAAATAATTTGTTGCCAGTCAATATAAATCTCACCA
>CACIQL010000026.1:0-6014 GCA_902588785.1 uncultured Pelagibacteraceae bacterium | reverse complement strand
GTTTTTTTGAGATGCGGTTGAACTTATAGAGATGACATCTTCAGGTTTGCCGTTTTGAATAAAATTACCATCTTTCATGATTAAAACTCTATCAGACATTGCTAGCGCGTCTTCAGTATCGTGAGAAACAATGATAGTTGTAGTGAGGTTATCACGAAGAATTTTATTTGTTTCAGATCTCAATCTTACTTTTAATTCCTTATCCAATGCTCCAAAAGGTTCATCCATTAACAAAATTTTTGGATTTGGTGCCATAGCTCTTGCCAATGCAACCCTTTGTTGTTCACCGCTTGATATTTCATGGGGATAGTTTTTTGCATATCTCTCAACACTAAATAACTTTAATAAACTCATAGCTCTCTCGGTATTATTTTTATTCGTACCTTTTATTCCAAACTTTACATTATTCACAATCGAGAGGTGTGGAAACAATGCTCTTTCCTGAACAACCAATCCAATATTTCGTTCCTCAGTATTTACATGATTTAAATGCCCTGAAACAAGTTCATTATCAATCGATACTGTTCCTGCTGATTGTTCTTCTAGACCTGCAATGATTCTTAGCAATGTAGTTTTGCCGCATCCAGATGGCCCTAAGATTGTAATTATCTCGCCTCGATTTACTTGTAGAGAAATATCTTTTAAAACTTCATTATCTCTTGTGAAGCTGTGTTTTATATTTTTTAGTTCAAGAATTGTATCCATTATTAATCTCTTGATGCAGGTCTAGAACTTCTGATCATTCTAGTCAATATTATTATTGGAATAAGCCCTACCATAACTATTGCAATAGAAGGTGCAGCGGCATCGTACATTCTTTCTTCTGCTGCATATATATAAGTATATACAGCTAATGTATCAAAATTAAATGGTCTCAAAATAAGCGTTGCGGGAAGTTCTTTTATGACTTCTGAAACTACCAATAACATGCTTGTTAGAAAACTAGTTTTTAATAATGGCAAATGAACTGATGATAAAAGAGACCAGCCTGATGTTTTAAGTGTTTTTGCTACATCATCAATTCTCATATTTATACGCTGATACCCAGCTTCAATCGTAGAACTTGAGAGCGCATAGGATTTTATTATATAAGCTAAAACTAATCCAACTAGACTACCTGTAAGCACAAAATCAAAATAGTAATCTCCCATGTTTCTGTCTAAAAATGTAAGTAGCTGCATAACGCCAATTGCAAGTATCAAACCTGGCACCGCATAACCAACAGTCAAAAAGGAACTCATAAACTTCAGATAATTATTTTTTTTATATCTAATTGAGAAATTTATAAGAACTGCTAATACACTGCATAAGAAGGCTGCTATTATTCCTAAATAAAATGTATTCCATGCAGTCGTAAGAAACTTATCATTAAAAAAATCTAACTTGTAATTAAATGCCCAGTACCCAAGTTCCATCACAGGCAATAAAAAACCAACAAAGATTGGAACGAAACAAATTAATATTGCTAAAATATTTGAACTACCTTTCAGCCTAGTTAAATAAAGCGGCTTAAAGACTGAGCTGGCATTTGAATAT
Organism: uncultured Pelagibacteraceae bacterium; assembly: GCA_902588785.1. GTDB lineage: Bacteria > Pseudomonadota > Alphaproteobacteria > Pelagibacterales > AG-422-B15 > CACNXQ01. Next base: position 4,478 of record CACIQL010000026.1, on the reverse strand, counting down.
CTAGCATTTTTTCGGGAGTAACGTTCAGATATAATTAATAGAATTGCAAATATGAGTAACAATGAAGCTAACTGCTTTGCGGTTTCAATATCATACATGCCGTACCATGTTCTAAATATTCCAGTTGTAAATGTTGAAATGGCAAAGTGATCAACTGCTCCGAAATCAGATAAAGTTTCCATAATTACGAGCATGAGGCCTCCAATAATTGCTGGTCTAATCATTGGAACAGCTAATTTATAGAATACTTCTAGTTTACCAAGTCCCAGAGTTCTACCCGCTTCAAGAATTGATCTAGATTGATTTATAAAGGCCATTCTGCTCACAAGATATACATATGGATATAGAGTGAAGGAAAATACTACAATCGCTCCAGGAACATTTCTTACTTTAGGAAAAAAAATAAAATCTGCACCGAGCCCAAAAAGATCTCTTATTAAATTATTCGCAGTACCAAAGGTATCGAATAAACCAGTGAAAGTGTAAGCAAGTATATATGGAGGTACAGCAAGCGGTAAAATTAACGCCCATTCAAAAATATTTTTTCCTGTAAAATTATAGTTGGTTACCAGCCAGGCAGTGCCGACACCAATTATGGTTACCATAATTGAGACCCCAAGAACTAAATAAATAGAATTTTCTATATAACCAAAAAGTACATGGTTATACAAATGTATCCAGTTGTCAGAGTAATCACCAGCAAGACTGAATAACACAATAAATACTGGAGCAATAAAAATTGCAAATGTTGCAACTGGTGTTATTTGCCAAAAATCTAACTTCATAAATAGTTGTTGTTAACTATACTATTTATTTAAGAAACTCTAATATATTATCAGGATTTGTTTCAATATAAGGATCATCATCATTTCCTGTATCATTAAGACCTGGCTCGATAAACATCTGTTCAATTTCCATATTATTTGCAACAACTGCATATCTCCAAGACCTCATGCCAAATCCATTATGATCTTTATTAATAAGCATGCCCATCATCCTTGTAAATTGACCCGTTCCATCTGGAATCATTTGTACATTTTTAACGCCCATATAGTTACTCCAAGCGTTCATGACATATGAATCATTAACGGAGATACAGAATACTTCATCAATTCCTAAGTTATTAAAAGCTTCAAATTTCTCATCAAATGCAGGCAATTGCTGTGATGAACAAGTTGGAGTAAAGGCACCCGGTAATGAAAATATTAAAACTCTTTTTTCTGAAAATAAATCGTTAGAGGAAATTGACATCCATGCCTTGTCTCCTTCAAGATAACACATTTCCCCAGTCTCAAATTCATTTTGAGACCTAATCTTAAATGTTACATTTGGTAATCTATTCATAAATATAACCTCAATTTAGTTGAGGTAATTTGACCTTGGATACTAATGAGAAGAAGAGACGGTGGCCAAATTACCTCAAACTGGTTAGCGATAAATTATTGCCAACCAACTCTATCCATCAACTTAACAGCATCAGGATTGAATTCACCATAGCTTGCAACTGAAGTCTGATCTTCTTTAAAACCAGAACCAAATTGAGCTATTAAATCACTTGGCGCAACACCTTCAAGCATAGGAAACTCGTAAGTGTTATTAACTATGTGACTTTGAGCTTCTTCACTAAGCAAGAACTCTATGAACTTAACAGCATTACCTGCATTTGGAGCATTTTTCATAAGACCAGCTCCACTTACATTAATATGAGCTCCTCGTCCATCTTGGCCTGGGAAATGAAGTTCAACTTTTCTGGCAGCAGCTTGCTGTTCTTCGCCTTTTTTGCCAGATAACATCAAACCAATGTAATAACTATTTGCTACAGCAACATCTGCTTCACCATTTGCAACTGCCATAATTTGTGCTCTGTCATTACCTTCAGGTTTTCTTGCAAAATTGCCTACAAATCTGTGTGCCCACTTTTCAGTAGCATCGACACCATTATTAGCAATCAATGAGGCAACTAAAGACTGATTGTACATATTACCAGAACTTCTTATTGCAACTCTGCCTTTCCATTTTGGATCTGAAAGATCTTCATACGTAAGCCCTTCCATATCCTCTGCAGAAACATTTACTGGATTATAATAAATCACTCGAGAGCGTTTAGCTATTCCCACCCACTCATTGTTTGGGCCTCTTAAATTTTCAGGTACAATTGAATCGATAGTACTTGAGTTAATACTTTGGAACATTCCATCTTTTTGAACTTTCCATAGATTACCAGCATCAACAGTAATAAACACATCAGCAGGAGAATTTGCTCCTTCTGAAGCAAGTCTTTCCATTAATGCTTTTCCTTTACCTGAAATAACGTTTACTTTGATGCCAGTAGCATCCGTAAACTTTTGATATAATGCATCGTCTGAATCATAATGCCTTGACGTATACAAATTGACTTCTTTAGCGAATGAACTGCCGACTGTTACAAAACTAATTACAGCTATTGCTAAGAATCTTAATACTGAATTCATAAATTTTTCCCTTCTTTAGAATGATACTAAGTTTCATTCTATATATCTCATTGAGAATGATTATCAATAGCAAATATGACGCACTTTACTGATTTGAGTTTATAAAGAATTTACAAAGCTAATTAATTGATTTACTTGATTTTTATCTAAAGATTTGAACTCTTCTAACACTCTAGAGGCTTCCCCGCCGTGCCATAATATAGCCTCCTCAATTGTTCGAGCTCTTCCATCATGTAAAAATCCATATTCTGCAGATACCACTGATGTCAACCCTATTCCCCACAAAGGCGGCGTTCTCCACTCAGAGCCACTGGCATTGAATTCATAAACACCATCAGACAACTGTTCACCCATATCATGCAACAAAAAATCTGAATAAGGGAATATGATTTGATTGGCTAAGTTTTGATGCGTACTTTCATTTTTTGTAACAAATCTCTCAGTATGACAAGAATTGCAACCAATTTTAAAAAATATTTCTTTACCTTTAACCACGTTAATATCTTTCACGTTTCTTCTTACTGGCACACCAAGTTGCGATGAATAAAAAACTACTAGATCCAATTGATCATTAGAAACTTCATAGCCATCATAGCTTTCGCTATTTCCACTGACTGCATTTTGACAGCTCAATTGCACATCAGTACAGTTAAATGGTTTTTCAAAAAGTTTATTTGATAAACCCATGTCATGAAAAAAGGCATCAGCAGTTTGTTGGTAAACCGTAGGTTGTGATGCTTTCCAGCCAAACCGACCAAGGGAATAATCATTTTTTTCATTATGCCAAACAATATTTGCTTTTCCAGATATTCCATCACCGTTTATGTCATTCACATCTGCATTTATTAAAATATCTGTTTCACTGATGTTTTCAATTAAACCTAGACCAATCATTGGTTGTGCGATTCTTGCTGAAAAGTTTGTATCTTGATTGATATCTCCGTAATAAAAATTTCTAATTTTAATTACTGGCTTTCTTAATTCGACTATACGGCCATCATTGTAAGATATTGGAACATATTCATAATTAATAACAATGTCCGCTTCTCTTGGAATACTTTCAACTGAGAATTCACTAATTTGATTTCCGTAAATGGGATCTGGTAGATTTTTAATACCATTTGAAATTGAGTCCTGATTTTTTGAAATTTGAATAACAACAGATACAGCGTCATCAGATTCATCTATAGGCAAATGTCCTCGTCCATCAGAAATATGACATGCTTCGCACGAACGAGCACTGAAAAAAGGCCCTAAACCATCTCTTGCAATATTTTCTGAGAATTTTGCATCTTCCCAAATTCTCTCAAATAAAGCATTTCCTACAAGAAAATTGATTTTTAAATTATCTCCTAAATTTCTTGCAACCAGTGAAAAACTATTTTTATTTTCAACCTCATTCGAGGTTTTGCCACCTGGCAGCAACGGGTCTGAAGATATTGAAGTGCAAATATAAAAAAAAATGTTTGCAAACAGGATTGCTTTAAATAGACGTTTCACAATTTAAGGCTAATTTCTATTCTGCCTCATGTCCACTTTGAATCAGATCATCTATATTTTCATCTTCTCCGAATGGTTCTATCTGGCTGTGATCAATTTCTTTTGGCTCTCTAATGTCTAAATTTGGAGGCAGGCGGCTTTCTAAAAGTCCAGCTGCTTTTAATTCTTCAAGTCCAGGTAAATCTGTGACTTGTTCTAGCTGGAAGTACTCTAAAAACCTCTCAGTTGTACCATAAATAATGGGCCTTCCTGGTACCTTTTTTCTACCGATTGGCCTCACCCAGTTTAACTCCATAAGAACATCAAGAGTTCCAGGACTAAAATGAACTCCTCTTATGTCTTCAACTTCAGCTCTTGTAACAGGTTGATGATAGGCGATTATTGCCAAAGTTTCAGTAGCAGCCTTTGATAGTTTTCTTTGAACTATTTTTTCTTTTTTCATCATTGGTGCAAGATCGGTGGCAGTTTTAAAGCTCCATTTATTGCCAGTTTTGACTAGATTTACTC
>CACIQL010000025.1:0-6269 GCA_902588785.1 uncultured Pelagibacteraceae bacterium | reverse complement strand
GTCCTGCCAATACAAAAACTATACCAATAATTAAACCCAGACTTTCGGGGTTAATATTTACAGCGATTAGATTAAAGTTTGTATTTCCTGAAAATCCATAAATATATGAGATTCCAAAGAGTAATAAGCCTGAGGAAAGAGCTCCGAGGATAAAATATTTAATTCCTGCTTCTGATGACAGTAAACTGTTTCTGTTCAATGCCGCAAGAACATAAAGGCTTAATGATTGAAGCTCTAATCCTATAAACATTGCAAGCAAATCATTTGCTGAAACCATCACCATCATGCCTATAGTTGAGAAAATTATTAAAATTGGAAATTCATAAATATTTATATTTAGGTCATCTTTACTTGATACAAACATAATCAATGAAGCGATGGAGCCGATTAGTATCATTACTTTTAGTACTATTGAAAATTCATCTACGACAAAACTATTTAGAAAGGCCGATTGAAAGGGTTGATTTAAAATTAAGATAACTGTGACTAAAAGTGAAAATATAGCGAGTAAGTTAATAAGCTTTATATTTTTCAAAAACAAGCCAGTCACTAACAAAACTGTTGCAACTATAAATAAAAATATTTCGGGTAATATATGTACTAAACTTTGCATTTTAATCTAATTTCATTTTAATTTGGTTTACAATTTTTTCCGTTGAAGGTTCAATAATATTTATGATTGGTTTCGGATATAAGCCAATGAATATTGTTAGGATAATTAAGGGAAGAAAAATAATTATCTCTCTTCTTGTTAAGTCAAACATTTCAGATAGATCATCTTTAATTAAAGCACCAAATATTATTCTTCTATAAAGCCATAATGAATATGTGGCTGCCAATACAACACCTGTAGTCGCAAATATCGCAAAATATGTATTTACCGTAAATATAGAAAGAAGTACTAAAAACTCGCCAACAAAACCACTTGTTCCAGGCAAGCCAAGGCTGGCTAATATAAAAATCATAAATGAAAATGAATAAAAAGGCATTTTACTAACTAAGCCTCCATATCTTGCGATTTCTCTTGTATGAAGACGATCATATACCACGCCAACACATAAAAATAATGCAGCAGAAACAATGCCATGACTTATCATTTGAATGATGCCACCTTCTATTCCTTGTACGGTAAATGTAAATATTCCCAATGTTACAAAACCCATATGAGCAACTGATGAATAAGCAATTAGTTTCTTCATATCTTCTTGCACTAATGCAATTAGAGAAGTCACTATTATTGCTATGACACTAAGAGAAAATATAAATGGCGCGAAAAATTCTGATGCATCCGGAAAAAAACCAATAGAAAATCTTATAAAGCCATACCCAGCCATTTTTAATAGAACACCCGCAAGTATAACTGATCCAGCTGTTGGCGCTTCTACGTGGGCATCTGGTAGCCAAGTGTGAAAAGGCCACATAGGTATCTTGACCATGAATGAAGTAAAAAATGCGATCCACAATATTAATTGTTCGTTCGTAGTAAAATTATACATCAAGAGTGTTTCAACATCAGTTGTGCCTGTAGAAATGAAAATATAAATTATTGCAAGTAGCATAAACACTGAGCCAGCAAGTGTATAAAGGAAAAATTTGAAAGTTGAATAAACCCTTCTTTCTCCACCCCATATCCCAATGATTAAGAACATTGGAATTAAACCTCCTTCAAAAAATAAATAAAATAAGACAAGATCAAGAGAGCAGAAAACGCCAATCATAAAAGTTTCTAAAGCTAAAAATGAAATTAAATATTCTTTTACAGAAAATTTAATGCTTTCATAGCTTGCAAGTATGCAAATAGGTACAAGCATTGTTGTCAGTATTACAAATAAAATTGAAACACCATCTATACCTAAATGATAACTGATACCACTTTCTATCCATGCGTATTTTTCTACAAATTGAAAATCTGGGTTATTTAAGTCAAATGAAAATAGTAAAGATAATGATATAATAAAATTTAAAAATGCGATCCATAAGGCGGTGTGTTTTAAATTTTGTGAGCTTTGGTCATCATTATTTCTTATCAATAACATAAAAAATATACCAACTACTGGCATAAAGATTAAAATACTTAAGATTGGAATTTCACTCATTTTTTAAAACCTAAAAATTATGAAAGTAATAATGAATGAAAGACCAATTAAAATGGCAAAAGCATAATGATAAATAAATCCAGATTGAACTTGCTTTGCTTTTATTGATATTCTGCTCACTAAAGCAGCTATTCCGTTAGGTCCGTAACCATCAATAATTAAACCATCAATAAACTTCCAAAAAATCTGGCCAATTGCCATAGCTGGTTTTACAAAAATTGAATTATACAACTCGTCGAAATACCATTTATTTAATAGAAAATTGTAAAGCGGCTTATTTAACTCGGCTATATTCTTAGCCATATCTAATTTTCGAATATACATGAACCAAGCGATAATAAATCCAACTATGCCTAAAATTGCAGGCAAATAATATATTAACAAAGGAATTGAATGGTGATCTTCATGGTGGACGACAATTGAGCCATTCCAAAATACATCACTGTAATAACCGATAAAATAGCTTTTGAATAAAAATCCAAAAAACAAAGCTCCAATTGCTAAAATTATTAGAGGAATTAACATTACTGAGGAAGACTCATGAACTTTGCTAAGGTCTTCTTCAGCCATTCTTGTTTTTCCATTGAAAACAAGAAACATAAGCCTCCATGAATAGAAAGATGTCATCACAACACCAACAGTAAGTAAGATATACGCATAGTCTGCGAAATTGGAATTAGATAAATAAGCTGTTTCTATGATTGCATCTTTTGAGTAATAGCCAGATGTGAATGGAAAACCCATAAGTGAAATTGTTCCAATTATCATCATTAATTGAGTTATTGGAACAAAATTACTTATACCTCCCATTTTCCTTATATCCTGTTCTTCATGAACGGCATGGATAACTGATCCAGCTCCTAAAAATAGAAGTGCTTTAAAAAATGCATGTGTAAATAAATGGAACATAGCTGCACCGTAAGCTCCAAGTCCAGCTGCAACAAACATGTAGCCTAATTGGCTGCAAGTTGAATATGCAATAACACGCTTAATATCATTTTGAACCAGCCCAACGGTAGCTGCAAAGAATGCAGTACTTGCACCAATCAAAACTACAAAGTCCAGAGCAACAGGAGCCAAATCAAATAAAGGTGAACATCGTACAACAAGAAATACTCCAGCTGTAACCATTGTTGCCGCATGTATTAATGCAGATACTGGTGTTGGGCCTTCCATTGCATCTGGAAGCCATGTATGAAGAAATAATTGAGCTGACTTGCCCATAGCGCCAATAAATAAGAAAATACAAATTAAAGTCAAAGCATGTAGTTCAATACCTAAAAAATTAAAATTTACGTTCTTAAAAGATGAGACATTACTAAATACTGTCTGGTATTCGATGCTGCCAAAAACAATAAATATTGTAAAAATGCCTAAAGCTAATCCAAAATCACCTATGCGATTTACTATAAATGCTTTAATTGCAGCGGCATTTGCAGTTGGTTTTTTATACCAAAACCCAATTAATAAATAAGATGCAAGTCCAACACCCTCCCAGCCAAAGAAAAGTTGCAAAAAATTATCTGCTGTAACAAGCATCAACATAGCAAATGTGAATAATGATAAGTATCCCATAAAACGAGGTTTACTATCATCATGAGACATATAACCAATTGAATAAATATGAACTAACGCAGATACGCTTGTAATTACTACAAGCATTACTCTTGTAGCTGTATCTAGATAAATTGACCAATCGGCATTGAATGAACCAGAGGATATCCAGTTAAATAGTTTGATTGATACTACAGATGGGTCCCCAATATTATCAATAAAAATATAAAACGAAAATATTGCTGTAATAGTAATAAATAATGAAGTGATAATCTCTGCTGCTCGGTCAATAAATTTATTAGATTTAAAAAATGATAACGAACAAGAAATCAAGAACCCGATCAAGGGTAATAAAATTATACTATGCGCCATTCAACATTACCCCTTTAAGGCGTTAATTTTCTCAATCTCTATACTGCCAGCGTTTCTATTATAAATTACAAGTATAGCAAGTCCGATTGCAGCTTCAGCGGCAGCAACAGTAAGTACAAAAAGAGAGAATATTTGTCCAGTTAGATCATTTAAAAAATACGAAAAAGCAATAAGATTTAAATTTACAGAGAGCAAAATGATTTCAATTGACATTAAAATGATAATCACATTTTTTCGGTTTAAAAAAATACCAATAACGCCAATTGCAAACAATAAAGCAGATAAAATTAAAAATTGATTTAATTCAATCATTAAACATCAACACCTTTTCCTGATTTTACATCTACTAAATCAATTTTGCCCTGTCGTTGTAGTTGCTCTGAAACAACTTGCCTCTTTACGCCTTCTCTTTCGCGGAGAGTTAATACAATAGAACCAATCATTGCAACTAACAGAATTACACCTGAAAGTTGGAAATATAGAATGTAGTCTGTGTACAAAACTGAGCCAATTGCTTCTGTATTAGACTTGCCAGTAAAATCTGAAAGAGGATTTGGTAACACTTGAATATTAGACAAGTCAAACTTTGTATTTATTAATACAATTATTAACTCTGCAATAAAAACTACACCGATCAAAATTCCTATCGGAATATATTGTAAAATATTATCCTTATTGATTGATGTTTTAAAATCTAACATCATTACAACAAATAAAAAAAGTACTGCAACAGCACCAACATAAACAATTATGAGTATCATTGCCAAAAATTCGGCGTGAAGAATAACGAATAAGCCGGCGGCATTCAAAAATGAAAGAATTAGGAACAATACTGAATGAACTGGGTTTTTAGTTGAAATAACCATCAATGAAGAAATTAAAATAACCCCTGAAAATAAATAGAATGTTAATAATTGAGCTGTCATTTATCTATATTTTGCATCGGCTTCTAAGTTCTCAGCGATAACTGTTTCCCACCTATCACCGTTTTCAAGCAATTTTTCTTTCGTATAATAAAGTTCTTTTCTCGTTTCAGTTGTAAATTCAAAATTTGGACCCTGTACAATTGCATCAACTGGACACGACTCCTCACATAAACCGCAGTAGATACATTTAACCATGTCAATATCATACCTAAGCGTTCTTCTTGTTCCATCATCACGAGGTTGAGTTTCAATTGTTATCGCTTGAGCTGGACATACAGCCTCACACAATTTACATCCTATACACCTTTCCTCACCACTCGGATATCTTCTCAAAGCATGCTCACCTCTAAATCGAGGACTTAATTTGCCTTTTTCAAAAGGATAATTGATTGTTGCTTTTTTCCTAAAAAAATATTTTTGAGCTAAATAGAAAGCTTTTAAAAAATCTAGAAGAAGGAACGATTTAAAAAAATTAATTATTTTCATTACATTCCTGGAGCTAGATTAAAAAAGAACAATATCGAAGATGTTGCTACAACTGCAAACAGTGATAAGGGCAAGAAAACTTTCCAGCCAAGTCGCATTAGTTGGTCATATCGATACCTTGGAACAAATGCTTTAACCATTGCAAATAAGTAAAAAACGAAAGTTACTTTCAATAAAAACCAAACAAATCCAGGAACAGCATTTAATGGATAAATATCAATTGGTGGCAACCAACCCCCAAGAAATAGGATAGTAGTCATTGCGCACATTAATAAAATATTTATGTATTCTCCAAACATAAACAAAACGAATGGCATTCCTGAATACTCTGTTTGATATCCAGCTACTAACTCAGACTCTGCTTCAGGAAGATCAAATGGAGGTCTGTTCGTTTCTGCTAGTGCGGATATAAAAAAAACAATAAACATTGGAAATAAAGGTATGAAAAACCACATTGTCTTTTGAGCCATTACTATTTCAGTCAAGTTGAGTGAGCCTACACATAACAAAACAGTTATTATTACAAAACCTATGGAAACTTCGTAAGAAACCATTTGAGCTGCTGATCTAAGTGCGCCAAAAAAAGGATACTTACTGTTTGAAGACCATCCTGCCATCAGAATTCCATAGACTCCAAGAGAGCTAATTGCAAATATGTATAAGATTCCAACATTTATATTAGCCAATACTACACCCGCCTGAACTGGTACAACTGCCCAGGCTGCAATTGATAGAGCAAGAGTAATAATGGGAGCAATTAGGAAAACTGTTTTGTCAGAGCCGTCGGGTAAAATAATTTCTTTAAAAATAAATTTTAATCCATCGGCAGGAACTT
>CACIQL010000024.1:0-6745 GCA_902588785.1 uncultured Pelagibacteraceae bacterium | reverse complement strand
TAGAGGGCAAAGAAGAGCTGCTCATCTTTTAGGCATGTACGGTTCGATATTATTTTGGATTGCTTCTGTTATCTTAATATTTGGATATGCTAATACAGCCGCTCCCCATCAAATATCATTGTTATGGCATGTTGGCGCTATAATGACATGTCTAGGAGGTTATTGGTTTTGGTTTTTCTTAAGGGTCGATGTCTCAGCTGAGGCAAATCCGTGGAATAGAATTATAAGAGCAGATCTTTTTGTATTATCGCTTTTAGCTGCAGCAACATTTGGGCTAGCTTGGTCATTTACTCAGTCGTCGGGTGTCCCAATACTAGATACCTTGTTTTTAGTGCTCTTTGGCTTATCTAATATTGTATTGTTTGGTGGTGTTTATTGGTCAAAATTTGCTCACATGTTTTACAAACCAGGTGCGGCTATTCAAAAGAATTTATCTGAGGCAGACGGACATAGAGATGACTTGCCTGCCCCAGCTGATGCACCAAAGCAATTTGGACTTGGAATTAAACGAGAATCGCCTAGGCATTATTAATAAAAACTGATTTACTAGGTCACGAGAAGAGGAAAATATATGTCAACATTTGTATACATGACAAGATGCGATGGTTGTGGTCATTGCGTAGATATATGTCCATCGGACATTATGCATATTGATAAAGAAACAAGACGTGCAGTGAATATAGAGCCTAACATGTGCTGGGAATGCTATTCATGTGTGAAAGCCTGTCCTCAAAATGCTATAGATGCAAGAGGATATGCTGATTTTGCGCCAATGCATCATAAGGTAAGAGTTCTACGTGAAGAAGAAAAAGGAACCATATCTTGGAGAATTAAATTTCGAAACGGTCACGAGAAAAATTTTGTTTCGCCTATAACTACTAAACCTTGGGGTAAGCACATTCCAAAACTTGCTGATGAAACCCCTCCAACAAATGAAGAAATAAATTCACAGTTACTTTACTCAGAACCAAATGGACTTAATATTGATACAGGGCTTCCAAGTCTAAAGAAAGACAGCCAAAAAGGAACAAACTAAATAAATGGCTTCAATTAAAACAATTCATGAGGATTGTGACATTCTCATCGTCGGTGGTGGAATGGCTGGAACTGGCGCTACCTTTGAAGCTAGACACTGGGGTCGAGATTTAAAAATAGTTTGTGTTGAAAAAGCAAATATTGATCGAAGTGGAGCAGTAGCTCAAGGACTATATGCGATAAACTGCTACATGGGAATGCAATGGGATGAAAATCAACCAGAAGATCATGTCCGATATGCAAGAAATGACCTAATGGGTTTAGTTAGAGAGGATCTCACATACGACATCGCAAGACACGTTGACTCCACTGTTCACATGTTCGATGAATGGGGATTACCAATAATGCGTGATAAAGAAACTGGTCGTTACCAAAGAGAGGGTAAATGGCAAATAATGATCCACGGTGAAAGTTATAAACCTATTGTAGCTGAGGCTGCAAAAAATTCAGCTGACAAAATTTACAATAGAATAATGATTACTCATCTACTGATGGATGAGGGTAAATCTGAGCGAGTGGGTGGAGCTGTAGGTTTCAATATGCGAACAGGGAATTTCCATGTTTTTAAAGCTAAAGCAGTTATTGTGGCTGCGGGAGGAGCATCTCATATTTTTAAGCCAAGAGCAGTGGGTGAAGGCATGGGGAGGACTTGGTATGCGCCATGGAGCAATGGCTCAGCTTACGCTCTTCCTATTATGGCTGGAGCCAAAATGACGCAAATGGAAAATAGAATAGTTCTGACAAGATTTAAAGATGGCTATGGACCGGTGGGTGCTTATTTTTTACATCTCAAAACTTACACAGAAAATGGTAATGGTGAGAATTACGAAAAAAAATGGTACGAAGAAACTAAAAAACTTGTAGGTGAATATATTGATCACGTGCCTGTTCCAACATGTCTCAGAAACCATGCATTTATTGAAGAGGTAAAAGCTGGACGTGGCCCTATTCACATGGTTACCAAAGAGGCATTTCAAGATCCTCACATGGAAACAGTTGGCTGGGAGAACTTTCTTGGTATGACTGTTGGTCAAGCAGTCGTATGGGCATCTCAGAACATTGACCCAAAATATACTAATCCTGAACTTACAACATCCGAACCGTATGTAATGGGCTCACACGCTACTTGTTCAGGAGCCTGGGTGAGTGGTCCAGAGGATATTTCACCAAGTGATTATTTCTGGGGATACAACAGGATGACAAGTGTCAATGGTTTGTTTGGAGCAGGAGATACTGTTGGTGGAAGTGCGCATAAGTTTTCCTCAGGATCATTTACTGAGGGACGTCTTGCAGCAAAAGCTGCTGTAAAATACGTAAATGATATGCGAAATGAAGAAATTAAAGTTACTGATAAACAATACGAAGATTTAAAAGAAGTAATCTACAAACCTCTTGAAAATTATAAAGTAGGAAGAAACGAAATAACTGCCGGTACAGTATCGCCAAGCTATATTCTTCCAATTCAAGGGCTTCAACGTTTACAAAAAATCATGGATGAATACGTAGGCGGTGTTGGGGTTTCATATATGACAAATGATAATTTATTAAAAATTGGGACTAACCTCCTTAAGATGCTTGAAGAAGATTTAGAGCATGTAGCTGCAGAAGATTATCATCAACTAATGAGAGCTTGGGAATTAAAGCATAGAGTTACCACTTCTCAGTGTGTAACGAGTCATACATTATTTAGGGAAGAAACACGGTGGCCTGGCTATTATTATCGTGGTGATCACATGAAAATTGATGATGCTAATTGGCACTGTTTGACGGTTTCACAAAGAGACAGGGAAACAGGTGAATTCAGTATGAATAAGGCTCCAATGCATAATCTTGTCGACTAAATGGATCTTTTAGAGAAATCTGATGAAGAAATTTTAGAAATTGCTTCCCCCTTTTGGGATAATTTAATTACTTGCTCAAATAAACAAGACTACTTTGGGTTTACAAAAGATTTTTCAGCAAGAATGCTTTTTGGTGCAAATGAAATTGAACTCGCAAAACAATGGGCAAACAATGAGGTTATAACAAATTTGAAGCAAGAAAATGAATTTCTTGGATGCATTAGAAGAGACGAACATGTTACAGTACTATTCAAACAAAAAAGTACTATTTCAGATGGCGACTATCTTGGAAGATTAGTCTTAGGGGCAGAAGACGGAGAAATAAAAATATTTGGAGCGACGATATTTTAGACTAATTCGTCCTTATCTCTCATCTCTTTTCGAATTTTGGTAGCTGAAATTTTATGGATTTCTTCGCCCAGGTCGTGCTCTGTAAATGTATAACCTACTCCTCTACCATATGAAATATCAGTTATATTTGGTACCTTAATTACAATATACTCTCGTTCATTTTTAAAGCCCTCTAACTCAAGACTATTTATGATACGTTGTTTTACATCTTCAAACTCAAATGGATTATCTGACTGGCCATTAACTCCAGCATCAACTCCTGAAACGTCTCTAAACATGATGCAAACTTGACCCGATAACTTTAATGCTTTTTTAAATAATTCAGTATGCCCTTTATGCCACGGTTGCCAACGACCAAGCATTTGAGAAGTTGGCTTTTTCCAATCAAACATTAGTTATCTCATCAGCCAAAGCAGCTATTTCCAGATCATCCATGAAACTTGTAATAATTTTATTTGCATTATTAGGTGCTTCGAACATATTGGTTGTATCTTTAAACGCTTGAGAACTCTCAAGCGTCTCAACTTCAAATGGAAGGTCCTTCGAGTTCTTTAATTCATTTTTTTTATTGTCTACAACTCTTCCTTCCTTAATTGTATTAAGCCAAATTAAATAATCTGCACCAAAAGACTCTCTTGCGGCTTCTGTTGGAGCCACAAAATCACATATCACACATCTTCCATTATTTTTTTCAAAGTCAGCAAAAGTTTTCATTCGCATTGCCTGCCTAGATCTTCCTTCTTTAGAGAAATCCCAATCATTCGACGCACCTCTTACGACATCCGCATTATACCAGGCGCAATTACTAATATTTTGAACAAGCCTCTCTGCCAGCCAAGTTTTGCCTGAACCTGGGAGGCCGCAAATAAGAATTTTCATAGTAGTTAGTTATAAACCTTTAACTGACAATTGAATAATAATAAATTTTTAATCAAATATAGATATTGATACACCTGGTCGCCCAACATCTAAGGTGCAAAATTCAGTACCAGGAGCAGGGTCCTCATCAGCTGTATATTGACTAAATTGTGCCCTTAAAGCATTTGTTACATCAAAGGCCATCTTTAGTGTTGGAACTCTGTCTAAGGTTCTTGTAAAAGGCTCAGTAAGCTTATATATCATTACAAGTCCTTCATCCGATGCCTCCAGCCCACTTTGCCAGATTTGCTGCCTTGTCACCTCCTCAGTACCATCCAATGACAACCATGTTGAAGAATAGTCAGTTTCATAAGCATAATTTCCACAAGAACTCTTAGTTCCTTGAGTGTATCCAGCATTATCTAATGGAGTAACACTTGCAAAAGATAAATTTTGAAGTGAACTGAAATCATTTGATCCACATGCAGCGTTCCAATCAGGTGTAGCCGCAGGATCCTCTAGACTATTGCCTCTTGATGTAGCCCATGTGTCTGCACTGGCATTTCCTTGAAATGTATCATTGCCAGGTCCGTTCAAAAAATAAATCGCTTGCTCAGTTGCAGTTTGGGTTCCACTTGAGACAGCCACACCTACAGAAGCTGAGTTTCCATTTGTGTTTGCTAGTGAACTGCTTGTTACACATGCAGATAGATTTCCATTATAAGTGGGGTTTCCTCCACTGTTCCAGGCAACAGTATTTCCGTTTGTGTCTTCTGGTGTTACGGTGCCTGTCAACCACAATATTCTGGAAATAACCACTCTCATATAATTAAATGTGACATTTTTTGGAATACTTGCTGCGCCATTAGCAATGCACGCTACGGAGCCTGGAGAAACTCCAGCTATATCACATCTACCATTATCCGAAGTGACAGCAGGTGTGAATGTAATATCATTGGAGCCATTACATGCACCGGTTGTTACATCAAAACTTTCACATAGTGTCATTGACAATGGCTTTACTTTAAAAACTGTAGGTGTTGCATAGACTCCTACTGTCCAATTTCCACTTACATTATTGTTAGCGTATAAATAGAACGATATTGAAAAAAAAATTAAAATTACCGATAGGCAGACTTGGATAAATTTTCTCATTATTATTTTAAGTTCCCCTGACTACAAAAAAGCCGCCACCTGACTGTTCTGTAATCATATTGTCTGTTCGCCTAACTTTGTGAAGCATTTCTTCTTTCATATTATATTTAGGAAAAGCATAGCTTGTTATTCCGTGAGTAACCATGGTGGGCTCTAAATGACTTTGAGGCCATTTGAATGTTAATTTATAAAAATCCTCATCATCTGAGCTATTGTCAATATCATTTTTACCATACTCAAATTGTAAGCCACTAATTATAGTTGCTTCCAAAGACATTCTATTGCCTTCCAGGTCTGCTCCAGTTCTATCCCAACTATAACCATTATAAATCAACTTCACCCAAGGAAGATAGGGTAATGCGCCTACTATAGAATAATCATATCCATTAACAACCTCCTCAATTATTGTAGTTGATCCTGACGTGTAGTTGACTTGCTCTGACAGTCGATCATATATATTTGCATAGAGTTGAAAATTATTGGCAAGATATTCAATTCCTAAGCTTCCTCTCTGATGCCCTTCATCAAATTCATAGTCATGGAATAAGTTTGCGCCTAATATAGCATTGTTATTATTTACTAGAGTTCTAAAGCCAATACCTGCGTTCAGTATTGTTCTTTCATCTCCATTTGCAAACGGCTCATGATTCCCTAATCGCAATTGGGTAAAATATAAATGTTCACTATTTAATCCCTGATAAGGATTCTTAGCTATTGGACGTACTGCTAGAATTGAAAATTTAATATCGTAGTTATCTTGTTCTGAAATAGAAACTTCTGTATCACCTTCTCCTGGAATAATTTCAGCTATTTTATTGCCTATGTTTGTTAACCCTGTTGAAACTTTATTTTCAATAATTCGTTCTAACGTATCATTCGCAATCGTAATAGTTGATGCTGCAATAACAAATATTAACACAAGTAAAGATGAAAAAAATTTCATCCTCAATAATACAATAATTATATGTCTATAATAAGTCTTAATTTTGCTATCTTTCTTGAAAGGATTGTCCAAGTGAACCAATAAATGGAGATAATAAGTAATTTGCTAGTGTTCGCTCTCCAATTTGAATACTGGCGGTAACTTTAACGCCTGGTACCAAGTAATATATTTTTTCCTTGCTTTCAAAGTAGTTTTGATCGAGTTCAACGAAGATATTATAAAATACTATTCTGTTGTCATTTTCATCTTGCTCAGTATCTGGGCTTATCCTATCTACTACACCGTTAATTTGACCAAAGTTCACTGCATCTGAAGATGAAAGCTTTACGATAGCGCTTTGACCTGGCTTAACAAACCCTATGTCACTCTCTTGTAATCGGGCCTCAACAATTAAATTATCTTTTGTCGGGACTATATCAAGTATTGGCTCTCCTGGTCGAATTACTCCCCCAATTGTCACAAAAAATAAGTTTTTTACTACGCCATCAACTGGAGCTGTAATTACTGTTCTGTCTAAATTATCTTTCAATGCTTTTATCGTTTCGTTTAATTCTGATATTTC
>CACIQL010000023.1:0-7482 GCA_902588785.1 uncultured Pelagibacteraceae bacterium | reverse complement strand
CCGCCACCCAAAGCTGTCTTGGAAGTTCCCTGTGAAATTCATTGACCCAAAAAGGATCCCATTCTTCATTTGGCAAGTCAAACATTCTAGGAAAATTAAACTTGTATTGGCTTTTAAAAAATAACCCAGTCGCCGCTAAGAAATAAGGAGGAGATAGCTTGGGAGTCCATGGCGCCACAAGTACCAAATGATCAATTTTTTCACTTAAATTCTGATCTTTTGCAGCCATTAATGCAAATGAACCTCCAGCTGAAAAACCCATTAATATAACTTTGTTTCCGATTTTATTGCCTACTGCAACGGCTTCGGCTGCATCTTCGAGAAAATTTTTGGCCTCCAGAAATTTTGTAGATTCAAAACCAGAGCCATGGCCAGCTAGTCTTGATATAAATAAATTAGCCTTTAATTTTTTGGCAATCTTTACCAAAACTTCTTCTTGTTGACGCCCCGTCGCAAAACTTCCATGAAGATAAACAATTGAATATTCAGTTTTAATTTTCGCATCATCATGCCATATGATTTTTTTCTTTGCTCGGGGATCAGTATTCTCAAAAAGCAATTCTTTTTCAGCAATATAGCTTTCAACATCTTTATCAATGACAATATCAGGAAAAGTTATTTTTATTGTATTAAATAAATAGGGCAGAGTAATTCCTACAACAAAGACGACAGGTACTATTAAAACAATAGCAACTATAAGCAATGCTCGATATAATTTAAACCTGGTAGCCCTAGACATTTACACTTGTATATGAGCAAATTTTGTTACCATCTGGGTCTCTGATGTATGCATAATAAACATTACTGTCGCTTGGTCTAAAACCTGGATCACCTTCATTTTGTGCTCCAAGTCCTAAAGCAGTTTTGTGAAACTTATCAACTTGTTCTTTTGACTCGGTCAAAAAGGATATCTGTGTACCATTTCCAAATGTAACAGGCTTTCCATTTGCCGGTTTGGTTATATAGAACTCAACATCTTGTTTCCCCTCTCGAGCATAACCTACACACACCTCATCCTCATAAATTGAAACTATTCCCATTACTGCGAGGACAACATCGTAGAATGCTTTAGATTCTTTTAAATTACTTGATCCAACCATTACGTATCCTCTCATTATCTATCCTTTCTATGAATATTGCTTTGATGTTACTTCCTCAAGCATCAGAATCATTTTGGCTTTATAGTCTTCATCAGTTGCTGAGTCGGTTTCTAAAACAGAAAAAAAACTTGCAACAACATTTGTTTCTAAGTTAATCATTAAAAATTGCCCACCGTATCCAGAATGCCCAATCCAATTATTAGATTTCATAGTTTGATTTGCATAATAAACATATTTTTCATCTTTTAAGTGCATATATTTTGGACCTTTTTCAGAAACTGTATCATCAATAAATTTACGAGAGCCAGCTAATCTATTTCTGATCCCAAGACCTTTTCTTGAGAAATGCAGTCCCATGCGTAGCAAATCTCTTGCAACAAGACAACCACCACCGGACAGCCATGGCATCCCACCTCTATCTGTTGCCATATACAAACCATCTTCAAGACCCATTGCTTCTACTGACGAGAGAAGCCACTCTCGCAGCTCTCTTCCACTTAATTTTTCAATTAGTAGAGCAATCACATCGCTGTTTGCTGACTTATAAAATGCTTTATCAGAATTGTTTATTACAGAATTAGTTCCATCTGTTTGAATACTGTTCAAGAAATCTTCTTGAAACTTTTCATCTTTATCTTTATCTGGTATTCGCCAGCCACCAACAGTTTCATGCATAAATGATGTTGAATACGGATCAGTATAATCTTCGGTAAAAGCATTAATAATGTTCATATTTAATACGTTTTGAACCGTCGCTTTTGAATATCCTTCTCCAATATTGGGCAAATAATAGCCAATAGGTTTTTCCAATTGCAATTCACCTTTCTCAACTAATTCACCGACAAATAGATTTAAAAACATCTTTGAAATTGACATTATTGTATGCGGTGTTTCAGAAGAGAAATCTTTTGCATATTTCTCAAAAAATATTTCTTGCCCTCTTCCAACTATTAAAGAACAAAAAGATTTATGGCTCGTCATTTCCCTTACTGAGTTTATTTTATCTATTTCATCTTTACTGTTCTCATTTAGCAAAAGAACGTAATCTGATCTTAACAAAAGACCATATCTGTTTATTTTATGAAGATTCCTATAGCCAGTTCTTCTATATTCAGGAAGGTTCCATTTAGCTTTATTGTCGCGTAATGTTACAAGAGTTGGGTTTGGGGTATCGACTAACTTATTAACCATTAATTATATTAGGTTTTATTTTTGAATGATTAAAGATTTCTTCATAATATTTTCCAATTTGTATCACTTTTTCATCTGATTTATTTTTTCCAATTAATTGCATACCCATTGGCAGTCCCTCAGCATTAAAGCCAACTGGTAATGAGATGGTAGGCAATTGAAACATGCTTGCAAATACCGTAACTTCCATCCAGCGATGGTATGTGTCCATCTGGGTTTTTGAAATACTTTTTGGAAAATCTATTTCTTTGTTAAATGGAAACAATTGTGCTGATGGTAAAGTAATAAAATCATATTTTTCAAATATACTATCGACATACTTTTTATAATTATTATACCAATCAATGGAATTAGAAACTTGATCGTCTGAAACTTTACTTCCTTCTTCGTATTCCCATTTAGCTGGAAAGCTTAGTTCATTAAAATCCTTAATTTGCATTGCAGAAAGATCATTAAATGTGATTTTTGACCTGAGAGTGCACCATGTATCCCATAGTTTATCTGGATCAATATTAACTTTGCATTGTTCTACAAATATCTTTTTGTCTGTTTTCACGAGTTTGTTTAAAGAAGCTTCGCATAATTCTATAATTCCTTCTTCAAAAGAATAGTGGTCAACAAAGTTACTAATCCAACCAATCTTTATTTCACTAGATAAATTTTTAGTTATTGACTGAAATGAACCCTCAAAGTTAAACGAGTAGGGATCTTCTATATCTTTTCCAACGACGGCATCTAAAAAAATACTTAAGTCATCAGGTGTTCTGGCAATTCCACCTGGAGTCGTCAATACAGGAAATTTACTGGTTTCTCTTTTATCAGATATCAGTCCAGGAGATGGTCTAAAACCATATAGATTTGTGAAAGCAGCAGGGTTTCTGCAAGAGCCCATCATGTCCGTACCATCAGAAAATGGTATGAGGCAGCTGGCTACAGCTGCTGACGCTCCTCCACTTGAGCCGCCAGGTGATAGATTATAGTTATAAGGATTTGAAACTGGATCAAATAATTTATTCTTTGTATGAGATCCAATTGCTAGTTCTGCCATATTTGATTTTCCAATAATTGTGGCTCCTTGATGCTTTATTTTTTTTACAATTAACGAGTCATTTTGTGGAAAATTATTTCGATATTCAAGTATTCCATAAGTAGTTGGCAGTCCAGTTACGTCGAATAATTCTTTTGAAACAAATGGAAGTCCAAATAAAATTTGTTTTCTTGTAACATCAACTTTTTGTTCATCCTGTGCCTTTGCTTTATCAATAATCCAATCTTTGTCTCTAAGTGACACAATGGCGTTAAGCTTAGGATTAAGCTTTTCAATATTGGATAAGTATTCTTGAAAAAGTTCTTCAACTTTTATTTCTTTTTTAGAAATTAAATCAATTTGATCCCGAACAGATAAATGAGTAATCATCTACGAGGTTTTTTATCGAGCTCCAAAAATACTGACCTTGACGAGCTCTCTAACATCATCCAATGTGGCTGAACGAGGGTTAGTGCCAAAGGCTGTATCAATCATTGACTTTTCAGATATTCTCTCAATACAATCTTCTGGAACACCAATTTCATTTAAACCCTTGGGTATCTTAATTCGATCTAGTATTTTTTCCATGCTTTCGATGAAATGATTTGCAGTATGATCTTTATATTGCATTGCCTGAGCCATTCTCATCACTTTCTCTTCCATATCTGGTAGGTTGTATCTTAGAACTGCTGGCAAAATAATAGCATTAGTTAGTCCGTGATGCGTATTAAATTCTGCCCCAACCATATGCGCAATAGCGTGAACAAGACCCAGCCCTTTTATAAAAGAAACTCCCCCCAAACACGAAGCAACAAGCATAGCCCCTCTTGCTTCAAGATTATTTGGTTCTTCTACAGCTGTAATGAGTGATTTAGAAATTAAGTTTAGACTTTCGAGTGCGGCACCGTCACATAAGGGGTGAAAACCTGGAACACAATAACCCTCAATTGAGTGGATCATTGCATCTGCACCTGTCCATGCTGTAAGATTTGAGGGTAATCCCAATGTTAGTTCAGGATCGAGCAATGCCAATGAAGGCTTCAATTCAGGATGCATTATACAAAGTTTAATTCCTTGTTTGGTATCTGTTACCATTGCTGTACTTTCTGTTTCAGCGCCTGTTCCAGCTGTTGTAGGAATTGTAATAAGTTTAGGAAATTTATTATCTGGTCCAATGACTTGAGGTGTCTTTTCCCACTCAAAGTCAAATAACTCAATTTCATTATTAGCGGTTAGACAAATTGACTTGCCACCATCCATGGCACTTCCGCCACCAATAGCAATTATTGCATCGTGATTGTTATCATTGAAAAGTTTTTTTCCTGACGCAATTTCATCATCTCTTGGGTTGGGTGAAATTTTTGAGTAAATACCTGAATTAATTTTCGATTTTTTTAAAATTTCGACCAAGTTATCAATGAAGGGAAGATCAACACTGCCACTATCAGTGACAATAAGTGGATTGGTTATCTCATTCTCAGAACAATAATTTCCAATTTCGGAAAATCTACCTGGACCATATGCTATCGGTACAGGGAAACCCCAATCTTGAGGGGCAAGAATTTCTTCTTTATTCAAATTGAAAAGCGTCATGGTTTATTTATTCAAATTAATTAAGATGTCATTGATTTTAAGACTATTGACCGATCAATTTCACCAATTAGTTCTCCTGAAACCGCATCGATTACAGGATATTTTTTGTCAGTGTCAGCTATCTGATTAATTAAAGTATCGATTTTAACGTCACTTTTAATACACTCATTGCCCTGGGCGAACAGGGTTTTTGTATCTTCGCAGCATTCTTTTCTTGCGCATTTACCCGCACTTAATACTTTGTATTTGGGAACATCTTCAGTGAAGTCTTTTACATATTGATCCACAGGATTTGCAACAATTTCCTCTGGTGTACCAACTTGTGATATTTCTCCATCTTTCATTATCGCAATATGATCACCCATTTTAATAGCTTCAGAAAAATCATGCGTAATAAATACCATTGTTTTTTGAACCATTTTTTGAATGCTAATTAACTCGTCTTGCATTTCCCTTCTTATCAATGGATCCAGTGCTGAGAAAGGTTCGTCAAAAATTAGAATCTCTGGATCAACTGCTAGAGCTCTAGCTAGTCCAACTCTTTGTTGCATTCCACCTGACAATTCGCGAGGGTAATGTTGATCCCAACCTTCTAGTCCTACAAGTTTAAGTGTTTCCATTGACTTATCTAATCGATCTTTTTTCTTTACTCCCCTTATTTCAAGTCCATAGCCAATATTTTCTATCACTCTTCGATGAGGGAAAAGACCAAAGTGCTGAAATACCATACTCATTCTATTACGCCTCAGATCTGTTAAATCTTTATTACTCATCTGTGTTACATCTTGATTGTCAATTTTTACCTCACCTGCTGTTGGCTCAATCAGTCTTGATAAACATCTTACTAATGTAGATTTACCACTACCTGATAAACCCATTACAACAAACGTTTCACCTTTTTGAACTGAGAAACTTACATCTTTAACTGCAACCACATGACCAGTTTTTTCTTGCACTTCACTTCTTGAAAGATTTTTGTCTAAATTTGTAAGAACATTTTTTTCATTTGGCCCAAATACTTTCCATATATTTGTGCATACTATTTTGTCATTTTTTTCCATTATTTTTGAGTGCTTTATCTGCTGAATGTTATACTATGTTGAGGATTTTTGAATAATTTATTTAACCTTAGGGAATACTATTTTATATGGCATTAACCCAAGATACATCTCTTTTATCTTCTAAAAGTAGTACTCAGAGTCTTATCATTCCTGGGCTAATTTTTGCTGTAATTCTAGCTTCAATCTGGCTTGCATTTCAAGGAGAAGATGTTTCTGAATTTCCTGTCTTTATAACTGACGCTTTTACTTTTACAGCTTGGGTCAATGCTGGTGAAGATTTTTTAAAAGATAATATTAAAGTTTATACAAGGATGGTTGCTGGTTATGTAAAAGACCTTTATTGGATGCTCGAGGATTTTTTACTGGACTCATCTTGGGTATTTATAGCGGCGCTATTGCTTATTCCATCACTTGCATTCGGTGGAATTAAATTAGGTTTTCTGGTTCTTTTTGGCACCATGTATTGGGGAATGGTTGGGCTTTGGGACTCTGCTATGGAAACTCTTGCTCTTATGGGTCTATCAGTATTCTTATCTGTAGCTGTTGGAGTAATACTTGGTATTTTCTGTGCATTAAGTGATCGTTTTGAGAGAAATATGAAACCAGCTCTCGATATAATGCAAGTGATGCCTGCATTTGTTTATCTTATCCCTGCAATGTTTTTCTTTGGAATCGGAGGCGCGCCTGCAATTCTTGCAACAATGATTTATTCAATGCCTCCTATTATTCGTCTGACAAACTTAGGTATACGTCAGGTCCCCAATGAAACAGTAGAAACAGCAACAGCTTTTGGTTCTAGTAAGAGCCAAATTTTATTTAAAGTGCAAATTCCATTAGCTCTCCCAAGCATCATGATGGGCGTTAACCAAACAATAATGATGGCATTGGCCTTGGTTGTTTTAGCAACGTTTATTGGGGCTCAAGGTCTAGGTTCAGATATTTGGGTATCGATAAAAAAACTAGAAGTTGGAGCTGCTTTGGAAGGAGGTATTTGCGTTCTTTTAATGGCAATCATGTTCGATAGATTTGGTAAAGCCGCTAGTCGGGAGACAGTTACTTTACCATCCGATAGTCAAAAATTTTATCTTTTACCGCAAACATGGGATATTTATCCCATTGCTAGACAGGTTGAAAAACCTCTACAATTAATTCATTTTGCATTTGCATTTGTATTCTCAAGCGTTATTCGAATATTTTCTTTCATTTTAAATTCAGTAATTTCTTTATTTAATAAGGATTACGGCTCAGCGATTGCACAATTTATAAATGCTCATTATTTCTTTTTCTCTGGATTATTAATATTGATTGGCATCGTTTATTATGATGCAAACGTTGCTGCAATAGGAACATTTCCTGAAGCATGGAATCTGTCAATAAGAGAAGAAATTTCTGCTGGTGTAAAGTCATTGGTTGTAAATGATACATTTATTTCAATAACCAAAACAATCAGATCAACTGTTGTTATTTACCTTCTAAGACCATTTGATTTTTATCTCACATATTTACCATA
>CACIQL010000022.1:0-7742 GCA_902588785.1 uncultured Pelagibacteraceae bacterium | reverse complement strand
TGATTATAGGAGCAGGAGTTGTAACTCTCTCCGTACCAATTGGAATGGCCGCAGCAATAGTATTAACTCAAGTGCGTTCGCAATTGAGGGATATTTATTACTCAATTTCGATTATGCCCGTTTTATTTCCTGGTGTGATAATTGGTATTTCAACAGTCGTTTTATGGGACCGAATAGCAGGCTTAGGAGGAGAGGGGTTCATTGCAGATATTGGAAGAAACGGAATATTTCTAACAATTTTGGCTCAAACCTGTTTTATATCTACTTATTGTTTTTTAATATTTGTTGCAAGACTTCAAAGATTTGATCAGACTCAAGAAGAGGCAGCTTTAGACCTTGGAGCGTCGCAAACTCAAGTTTTTTTTAAAATTTTAGTTCCTTACTTAAGCCCCGCAATAGCATCGGCTGCAGTAATTGCTTTTTTATTTTCATTTGAAAATTATAACACGACTGTATTTAGCATTTTATCGGATCAAACATTAACAACTGTAATTGCATCAAAAGTAAGGCTGGGAATAAGTCCTGCATTGAGCGCATTAGCTTTAACAATAATAGCGTTAACTATTATAGCTGCAGTTACCTATGAGGTTTTACGAAGAAGAGCAGAAAAACGATATACAGAATCACAGGAAAAGTTTGTAAAAGAAAAAGCAGCAGACAATAGAATTAATAAAAAATATAAAGCTGGTTTTAAAATTCCAAAGGGAATTACCGCTATTTTGTTAATAGTGGTCTTTGCTACCTATGGAGCTACCCAAATAGTGAAAAATGATCTATACGGACAATCATGTATTGATGCTGCTGATAAGGAGAAAAAATCCAAATTTCTTGAACAATTGCAAACTTTAGAGTCTAATGAACTTACTGATGAAGAGCTTTCTGGAGGGTCCTTAGGTGGCAATCAGGATTACGGAGATATATTTGGAGACCCATCATTATTCCAAGATTTTGGAGGATTTGATTAATAGATTATGAGCGATAAAAAAGAACCAATTCAACCAGTAAGCGGAACAGTTGTTCCTAGGTATGCTGGCCCATCTACATTTGCACGTCTTCCCGAGCTGAGAGATGTTGAAGATTGTGATGTAGCAATTATAGGCGTACCATTTGATGCGGGTACTAGTTATCGTCCTGGGGCTAGATTTGGTCCTCAAAGTGTAAGACAAGCCTCTCGACAACTAAGAACGAATTATCATCCAAATTATGATGTTGAACCTTTCAAAGTTCAACAGGTAGCTGATGCTGGGGACATAGCCTGTAATCCCTTTGATATTGACGAAGCAATTAAGCAAATTGAAATAGGATCTACTGAGCTGCTCCAAAAAGTTGGAAGTATTGTAACTATTGGCGGTGACCACACAATTGCATTGCCATTACTCAGATCAATTAATAAAAAGGTTGGTGGTCCGGTTGCCTTAGTCCACTTTGACGCTCACTTGGATACTTGGGACACGTACTTCGGAGCTCCTTATACGCACGGTACACCATTTAGAAGAGCAAGAGAAGAAAAGTTATTTTTGGATGATGCATCAATGCATATTGGAATTCGTGGTCCTCTTTACAGTACAAATGATTTAAAAAATGATCGTGAATTAGGTTTTAAAACAATTCACTGCGATGAATTCCAAACAAACACAATTGATCAAATTGTTAAAAGAATAAAAGATAGAATTGGCAATAATCCATTATATATATCCATAGATATTGATGTTTTAGATCCAGCTCATGCTCCTGGAACTGGAACTCCAGAAGTTGCGGGAATGACCACAAGAGAAATTTTAAATGTATTAAGAGGATTGGCAGGTTCGCAGCTTGTTTCAGCAGACGTTGTCGAAGTCGCTCCAGCCTATGATCATGCAGAACTTACGTCAACCGCTGCAGCAACAATTGTTTATGAGCTAATAAATATTATTGCAAGAAACCCAAAGTAATCTATTTAATTTCAAACCAGATTGGAACATGATCAGAAGGTCTTTCAAGACCTCTAAATTGTTTTTCTATTTGACAATCAGTTATTCGATCAACAGCACTTGGTGTTGCAAGAAAATGATCAATTCGAAGACCGTTGTCTTTTTCCCATGACCCCCTTGAATAGTCCCAGTATGTGAACTCATAGGGTTTAGAATTATAAATTCTAAGCACATCAGACAGACCTAAATTTATGATTTCTCTGTAAATTTTTATAGAGTCTGGATGATGCAAAGCGTCATTTTTCCACTTATTAATATCAACCGCGTCATCAGAACCTGGTATAATATTGTAATCCCCTCCAAATATAACTGTTTCATGGTTTTTAATTTTATTTTGAGCATACTTTTTAAATCTCCTCATCCAATCTAATTTGTAAGGAAATTTGTCAGTATCAATAGGATTGCCATTAGGGAGATACAAAGAGACAATATTAAAAGGATTTTCGACTTGTACCTGTGCATCAATAAATCTTGCTTGAACATCTTCTTTGTTTCCTGGCAAAGTATCTGTAATTTTTTTTATTGGGGCTTTTGATAAAATCGCCACTCCATTATATGATTTTTGACCTTTTTTAATTATTTGGTACCCAAGTGAAGAAATTTCTTCTTCTGGAAAGTTTTCATCAGTTGATTTAGTTTCCTGAAGCATGACTATATCTGGTTTAACTGATCTATCTAATTCAATTAAATGAGGTAAACGAACCCTTATTGAATTTACATTCCAACTTACTATTTTTACCATCCGTATTCTTTTATTGTTATTTTAAGATTCTTAAAGTAATGAGTTTATTGTACAATAAAAATTTATGTTACCAATTCTATTTAGTGATGATTTCTGAAGATTTATCTTTTATTTCAACCAATCAAGAAACTTCGAAAGGTAGGCTGTATAAAGAGAATTACAGTCAAACTAGATCAGAGTTCCAACGGGATCGTGATCGAATTCTTCATTCTGCTGCCTTCAGACGGCTTAAACACAAGACACAGGTATTTGTTTCAAATGAAGGAGATCATTACAGGACAAGATTAACACATTCGCTAGAAGTGTCACAAATTGCTAGGTCAATAAGTAAAATATTCAATCTCAATGAAGATCTAACTGAAACATTATCCTTAAGTCATGATATTGGTCATCCGCCATTTGGACATGCTGGAGAAGATGCTCTTTCGGAATGCATGGTTTCTCATGAGGGTTTTGACCATAATGATCAGGCAATTAGAATTGTACATTTGCTAGAAAAAAAGTATTTTGATTTTGAAGGCTTAAACTTAACGTGGGAAACACTTGAAGGACTCGTAAAACATAATGGGCCGATGACAAAAGATGTTCCAAAAACCATAGAAGCCCTCGATAAAGAGTTTGACTTAAAGTTGAATGAGTTTTCATCAATTGAAGCGCAGATAGCTTCAATAGCGGATGACATTGCATACAATAATCATGATTTAGATGACGGACTTAGAGCAGGTTTTTTTTCATATGATGATCTAGTTGAATTGCCAATGATTGGTGAAATTATTAAAAATTTTCCGAAAAATTATAACTCTTACGATATGCAGCGTATAAATAATGAAATAACAAGAAAATCAACCTCAATTATGATTACTGATGTAATTAATACAATCAGTGAGAAAGTTAAAAAATCAAAGGTAAGATGCAATGAAGATGTCAGGCTTAATAATGAAAAAATTGCTGACTTTTCAGATAAAACAAAAGAAGAAGTAAAGTATATTAGATCTTTCCTATCAATGAAAATGTATAATCATGATAAAGTAAAAGCAATGACCAGTAACGCCCATCAAATTATATCATCACTATTCAAACTATTTATTGAACAAGATGAAAAATTCGTAAAAGAACATATGAAAAAAATTATTTCTGATGAGGATAAACCAAGAGCAGTATGCGACTTCATAGCTGGAATGACTGATAACTATGCTCAGAATTTTTATAATAAATTTAATTAGCTTATGAGAAACATAAATGGTTATTTAAAGAATATAATCGGAGAAGAATTTTCAAAAATATTCAATGTTTCGAATGAAACTGTAGAGAAGAGCTCATTCGTAGTTGAATACCCAAAAAACAAATCTGATGGTGAGCTAAGTACAAATATTTGTATGGTTCTTGCAAAAGAGATATCAGCAAATCCAGTAGAGGTAGCTAAAACTCTCATTAAATCATTAGAGAAAATTGAGGACTTTGAGATGTTGGAAGTTGCAGGTCCAGGCTTTTTAAATTTTAATATTTCTAAAGATACTTGGTTTAAATTTTTAAGTCAGTTGCTGGAAACGAACTTGCTCTTTAATGAGGAAATTGGTTTAAATAAAAATATTAATGTCGAATATGTTTCTGCGAATCCTACAGGCCCCTTACATATCGGTCATTGTAGAGGTGCGGTTTTTGGTGACGTACTATCAAATCTACTTAAATTCACCGGTCATAATGTAACAAAAGAATATTACATTAATGATGCAGGTACTCAAATTGATACCCTTGCAAACTCTACAATTATTAGAATAAAAGAAATCATCAATAGCAAAAGCGAAGAAAATTATCCAGATGAATTTTATCCTGGTGAATATCTAATCGATGTTGCTAAAAAAATAATAGATAAACACGGTACATCTATTCTTGAAAACGACAATCACTTTTCAACAATAAAAGGTGAGTGTGTAAATTTACTATTAGAAAACATAAAAGAAGACTTAAGTAAACTATCTATTAATCAGGATATTTTTGTTTCAGAAAAAGAATTAATAACCCAAGGTAAAATCGACAAAACCATAGATGAACTCAAAAATATGAATTTAATCTATGAGGGCATTTTAGATAAGCCCAAAGGTAAACAAATTGAAGATTGGGAACCAAGAAAGCAATTATTATTTAAATCATCTGAATATGGAGATGAAATCGATAGACCATTACAAAAATCAGATGGTGAGTGGACTTACTTTGCAAACGATATTGCCTATCATTATGATAAATACTTAAGAGGATCGACACATTTAATCGACATATTAGGCGCTGATCATGGCGGATATATTAAGAGAATGAGCGCTTCGATACAGGCCCTAACTAATAACAAAGCAAGATTTACAGCAAAGTTATGTCAAATGGTAAAACTTATCAGTGATGGCAAGGAATTAAAAATGTCAAAAAGATCTGGTGACTTCATTACCTTAAGTGATTTAGTGAAAGAAGTTGGTAGTGATAGTATAAGATTTATGATGATGTACAGAAAAAATGAAGCACCCTTAGAGTTTGATTTTAAAAAAGTAACTGAACAGTCTAAAGAAAATCCAGTTTTTTATGTACAGTATGCTCATGCAAGAATTTCTTCCGTATTAAACAATCTTCATTCTCAAAATATTAAATTAAATTTAGAGAATTTTAGTGAATGCAATTTTTCTGAACTTAATGATCTTTCTGAAATATCTCTTTTAAAAAAAATCCTGGATTATAGCAATATCATTAATACGTCAGTTTCTCTATTTGAGCCACATCGAATTGCATATTACCTGTATGAATTAGCATCAGAATTTCACTCCTTATGGAGTCAGGGAAAAGTAGATAACAGTAAGAAATTTATAGATGCAGATAATATACCAAGGACTTATGCTCGAATGGCACTACTGATTGCTACTCAGAGAACAATAAAATCTGGACTTGATATTCTTGGAGTTTCCTCGCCAGATGAAATGAAATAAAAAATGAGGTTCATAATTTTTTCTTTAATTTTAGCAATTTTTATTACTGCCATTTATTTTTACACTAAAAAAGAAGAAGAAGAGATTATCGAAATAAAAACCAATTTAAATGATTATAGAATTATACCAAAAGACAAGGGAGGCGTTGATACTCCTGACTTAAATATATACGATCTTGGAGATTAATTTAATAAAATGAAAAAATACCTACCTTTAATTTGTGGTATTTCTGGCGAAAAATTAACAACAGAAGAAATAAAATTTTTTAGAGATTATAAACCTTGGGGAATAATTTTATTTGAAAGAAACTGTATTAATAAAGACAATTTAAAAAATTTAATTAAAGAACTCAAAGAAATTAATCATCAAAATATTCCAATATTGATAGACCAGGAAGGTGGAAGAGTTTCAAGACTAAATTTTAAGGGCGTTAATAAATTTAAATCAAATCTTTTTTTTGGACAAATTATTGAGAAGGATGCAGACTTAGGGTTTGAATTATTAAGACTTAATACTGAAATTTTAGCTCATACTTTAAAAGAATTGGGCATTAACACAAACACAGTGCCAGTTTTAGATTTACCAGCAGCAAATGAAAGTGGTGTAATTGGAGATCGAGCTTTTTCGATAAATGAAAGGACTGTCTCTAAAGCAGGCAAGATAGTAATTGAAACAATTAATAAATGCGGCATAGCTTCTGTGATTAAACATTTACCTGGGCACGGACGAGCAAGAGTTGACAGTCATTTTGAAATGCCTGAAGTAGATGAAATTGAAGATGAACTTTTGAGTACTGATTTTAAGCCTTTTCAGAACAACTCCGACGCATTATTAGGTATGACGGCACATATTTTATTTAAGTCTTTAGACGATCAAAATATTGTTACTTTTTCAAAAAAAATTATTGAAAAAATAATAAGAAATAAAATTGGCTTTAGAGGGCTACTGATGACTGATGATATTTCAATGAAAGCTATTTCAGATGATGTTGATATTGCTGCTTTAAAATCACTTAATGCCGGCTGTGACCTCGTTCTTCATTGTAATGGAAACATCAATGAAATTAATAAGATAGCTGAAAGAATTAAGAATGAAGCTGAGCCTATTTTAATACCTGACGATCTTATCAATATCTATCAGACAAAATCTGATTTCCCACATGAAGAAAACTTAAAAGCCTACGAATATCTAACAAAGCAGCTTTGATGTATTTTATCGTATATAAACATCATCTGTTATATAATAAAAGAATCAAAAAATTGAAAAATGGAAGATATTTCAAGTACTTATACTGAACAGGAAGCATCTAATCAAACAAGCCCAGACGATTTGATTGTAAACTTGGGAGAATTTGAAGGTCCCCTAGATCTGCTATTAACATTAGCTAAATCTCAAAAAGTAGATTTAATGAAAATTTCAATTCTCCAGCTCACAGAGCAATACTTGGAGTTTATAGAAAAAGTTCGTAATCGCAATTTAGAGTTGGCGGCTGACTATCTTGTTATGGCAGCTTGGTTGGCTTACTTAAAATCCAATTTGTTAATACCAAGAGAAGAGTCAGGTGAAGAATTGAGTGCTGAAGAAATGGCAGAAAGATTGAAATTTCAACTCAAGAAACTTGAAGCGATCCGACAAGTTTCTCAAAAATTAATGAATTTACCAAAACTTGGTACTGATTTTTTTAATAGAGGGATGCCTGAAGGCATAAGGTTGATACGAACGCCTGAATATTATCTGGATTTATACGATCTTTTAAAATCATATGCAGATCAAAGGTACAGAACTGCCTACTCATCGATGACTATTGAAAGACCACCTGTTTTTGCAATGGAAGATGCGCTTGTTAGACTTCAAAGAATGATAGGTGATGTACCAGAATGGACTCGGCTTGAGAAATTTTTACCACATGAATTTTCAAATGGTAAAAGCGCTAGATCAGGTGTTGCAGGAACCCTGGCTGCAGCAATGGAACTTGTAAGAGAAGGGGTGCTTGAAGTGCAGCAGCTGGTTCCTTTTGGACCAGTTTTTTTCAAAAATAAAAAGGACGATGAATTCATTAATTAA
>CACIQL010000021.1:0-8355 GCA_902588785.1 uncultured Pelagibacteraceae bacterium | reverse complement strand
TAAGAAGGTAATATAGGAAATATTATTAATAAGTACGTCAAAAACGAAGAAATTTGTAGATAATTATCCGTTTTTAACTTCATATAGGATATATTTATTTTAATAATCGAATAAAAAAACATTATAAATAAAATCAAACCAATTAAACCAGTTTCTGCTAGTAAATCGGTATAGATGTTAAAAGTATAATTGGAGCAATTAACATCATTAATATCTAGGTTTAATTCTTTACACTTTGAATAAAAGTTTTCTACTCCGACTCCGAGTAATGGACTTGATTTCCAAACATCAATTCCATACATATGGTTTTTTCCTCTTGCAGTACTAAAGTAATTAAATTCGCCATTTTCTATTTTAACTTGATCAAAGAAATTATTTATCATCCTATCTTTAATATATCCCGATGAAAATAAGACAGTAGCCAATATTAGAATTATTATTGAAGAAAATAAAAATTTGTAGTTTATAAATTTATTAAATTTAAAAAATGCAGCTATAAAAATTAAAATACAAGCAAATATGAAAGCTGTTCGTTCTTGTGTTAAAAATATTGAGAGCATTATTATTAATAAACTTAGATTTGCTATAAATTTGACAATGTTTACGTTCTTAAAAAACTTTATTGACCATGTAGCAGACAAGGCGATAAGCATAAATTTAGAAATAAAGTTACCAGCTATAAATTCTTTATGTTCAGATAAGTTTCCTTTAAGAGACCAATTAAATGGACCAGCAGGTCTATAGCTATCAATAAATAACCACTCGATTATTATAACAATTGAAATTATCATAATTGTAACATACAGGTACAATGATATTGTTTTTGTTTGTAAATTTTGTATCTGATTTAGCACTAGTATTCCAAAAAGAAAAAAAGGAAACCGAACAAGTAACAATGATGAATGAAATGAATTAAATTTATTTTCAGAAAATAAAGCGATTACCGATAAGTATAAAATTGTTAAAAATATTAAAAAAAACAATTCTCTATACTCTTTTTTTTCAGTGAAAAACTTATAAACACCATAAATTGCAATTATTGAAATAATAATATCAGCAAGTGAATTTGAGATCGAAAATATTATTGGCAATAATAAAAAACTTATTACGAAAATTTTATTCTGAACTGTTGACATGAGTCATTAATATATGATTATCTTATTTTAAAAATATCAGTTTTTATGAATAAAAACTCTAAACTATTTTTTTAGTAATTAATAAGAAATTTTATGAGCATTTGGAAAGTTAAGAAATCAAAGATCCATGCCTCTGGTGTTTTTGCAACTGAAAAAATACAAAAGAATACAAAAATAATTCAATATATTGGAGATAAAATCTCTAAAGCTGAAGGAGATAGACGTTCTGAAAAAAGATTAAAGAAATATCTTCATTCTAAATCAACTGGTTCAGTATATATTTTTGAATTAAACAAAAGGTACGATATAGATGGTGCAAAAAGCTATAATAAAGCAAGATTTATAAATCATAGCTGTAATCCTAATTGTGAGGTAGATATAATTAAAGGACAAATTTGGATCTCATCTATTAAGCAGATTCAAAAAGGAGATGAATTAACGTATGACTATGGCTATGAATTTGATAAAGATGATTATAAAGATCATATTTGTAAATGCAGATCAAAAAACTGTATAGGTTATATTATTTCATCAGATGATTGGTCTAAATATAAGAAATATTTAAAACAAAAAAAATGATTAAATCTACATTAATTGAAATTTCTGAAAATTTTAAAAAACTTGTTAGTCAAGAAGAAGAAATTAAAAAAGCTTCATTAATGATACTTGACGTACTAAATAGTGAAGGAAAGATAATGTTTTGTGGTAATGGCGGCTCAGCTTCTGACGCACAGCATCTTGCGGCTGAGTTAGTTGGTAGATATAGAAAGAATAGGGATGCTCTCGCTGCTATTTCTTTATCAACCGATACATCTATAATAACTGCTGTGGGCAATGACTTTTCTTTTGATGAAATATTTTCAAGACAAATAGAGGGAATTGGAACAAGTAAAGATGTTTTATATGCAATTTCTACAAGTGGTAAAAGTAAAAATGTAATTAATGCAATCATTTCCTCTAAGAAAAAAAATATAAAAGTTATTGGAATTACAGGAAGTGAAGGAAATGATATGGAAGGCATATGCGATATCTTAATTAAAGTGCCAGCAAGTAGGCCAGATAGAATTCAAGAAATGCATATTGCAGTAGGACAAATAATTTGCGAAATTATTGAAAATCAAATCTTTAGTTAAGCTAGAATTAAATTTTATCGAGATCAGATAATTTAAGATTTTTAAAATTATGTGATATTTTCTTACTATTTAATATATTTATTTGTTTTTGCCTTTGATATGACCGTCTCTTTTGCTCATTTGACCTTTCGCTGTAGCAATAAGGACAACATACGCCTTTGATAAAATACTTGGATTTAATGTCTTTGTTTGTTATTGGTCTTCTACAACCAAAGCATTGACTATATTTTCCTTTTGAAAGATTTTGTTTTATGCTTACTCTATCGTCAAATACGAAACACTCACCAACCCATTTTTCAGAATTTTCTACATGCTTAAAATAATTTAATATTCCCCCTTTTAATTGGTATACATTTTTATATCCTTTATGATTTAAATAGCCTGCAGCTTTTTCGCATCTTATCCCTCCCGTGCAGTACATAGCTATCATATCATTTTTTCCAATGTTCATTTTTTCAAACTTATTTGGGAATTCCCTGAAATTCTCTGTGTTTGGATTAATCGCATTTCTAAAATTACCAATATCTATTTCATAGGTGTTTCTTAGGTCTATTAATTTAATTTTTTTTTGTTTGATAAAACTATCCCATTTATTGGGGTCAATTAATTTATTTGTCTTTTGTGAGACATCAATTAATCCTTTTCCCAAAGATACAATTTCTCTCTTTAATCTAATCTTCATTCTATTGAATGGTAAAAAGTCAACTAAATTGATTTTTAACTCTATTTTTTTTATATGTAGCAATTTTTTGATAAATCTAATTATATTCAATAAATCATCTTTACTTCCAGATATAGAACCATTTACTCCCTCATTAGCAATTAAAATTGTTCCTCTAACAACTTTATTAGAAATAAATTTTTCCAGTTTTAACTTTATAGTTTTTTTATTTTTTATATTTTTAAAACGGTAAAAGCTATAAACATAAAAATCGCTCATTTTTCATTACTTAAATTGTAAGTTTTAAATTTTAGGTATTCAGTCATTTGAGCTCTGTCATTTATATTTTCTAACTCACTATATTTTATGACTTTTCCAATATTTATATATACTTCTTTACCTATCATTTTTTTTGTTTCGTGAATATATGATGAGTATTTTAATGTTTGATTTTTTAATTTAGACGCAAATAAGTGATATAGAAGCCCATTCTTACCATCAAAGTAAACTGGCAAAACATCAGCTTTTGTTTGTTTAATAATTTTTGCAGTGAACTGTTTCCATTCATCATCTTCAGCTTGAGACCTTATATTTTTTGCTACGGATACACTACCTGATGGAAAAATAATCAACAGTCCACCGTTTAATAAATGTTTTTTTGCATTTTTTGAGGTTTCAATATTATTTTTGACAGTTTTTTTTGAATTTTCTTTAAAGTCGATTGGTAAAATATATTTATTTAATTCTGGTGCGAACCCTAGAGTTTCATGTGTCAAAATTTTAAAATCTGATCTTATTTTTGAGGCTAACGAACACATTATTATTCCATCAATAATACCGAATGGGTGGTTTGCAATCATTATTAGTTTTCCTTTTTTTGGAATAGTTGTATTCACCTTAGATCTGTTAATCACGTCAATTTTCATTGATTTTAAAATTCCAGTCCAAAAAAAACGTGGCTCTATTTTTTCTTTTGAAAATTCTCTATATATTTTTTGTAGTTTTCTTTTGCCAGTTAGTTGCTCTATAGTTTTAATAAGAAGTCTTTGAGCGAAATTATGCTCAGATTTAGAAGCGTACGATATATCAATTTTATTCACGGTTAATACTCTACTGGAATTGGGTCTAAGCTTCTCCAAAAATACCATGTGGCAACTGATCTATATGGTTTCCAATTTTCAGACATCTCTAAAGCAGCTTCTTTCTTTATTGGATAATTTAAATTATAACATTTACATATACCTCTCAGTAAACCAATATCATCAACTGGGAATATATCTGGTCTACAAAGATTAAAAATTAAATACATTTCTGCTGTCCATCTACCAATTCCTTTTATTAAAACTAGTTCGTTGATTATATCTTCATCATTATATTTTTTCCATTTATTCGGATTTATTTTATTTTGTATGAATGCTGAAGATAGAGATTTTAGATATTTTATTTTTTGCCTAGAAAGCCCACATGATTTAAGACTCATAAAATGCATATTTAAAATGTATTTGGGTTCAATTCTCTTTACCTTATTCTCAAGTTTGTCCCATACAGCTTGAGCAGCTTTGACGGAAATTTGCTGCCCAACAATAGATCTAGCTAAAGTATAAAAAGGATCAGATTTAGAAAAAAGAAAATCTTTAGGATAATTACTTATAATTTTACCTAACTTCTTATCTTTACTTTTTAGAACTTTTTTTGCTTTTTCCCAAAAAATTGGTTTTTTCATATTTATGCAATGAATTTAATATTGACATATATAATGTAAATTGTTTTATTTGCCATTCTAAATAATAAATGGAGATAAAATTATGGCTGACGTTGCTAGTTTATTGGCTGAGTTTCAAAAAGGTATCGAAGGAAAAGACACTGGTCTTGGGGCAACAGTTAAATTTGACTTTGAGGGGGCTGGTTGCATTTTTCTCGATGGCAAATCTAACCCTAATACTGTTTCTGACGAGGATAAGGATGCTGATTGCACATTATCTATGTCTCTTGAAACATTTGAACAAATGAGATCAGGTGAGGTTGATGGAACCTCAGCTTTTATGCAAGGTAAATTGAAAGTATCTGGCGATATGTCAATTGCAATGAAGTTACAATCAGTAATGGACGCACTTGCTTAAATCTTAAATTATTAAAATTAACCCATCTTTGACACATTCTTAGATGGGTTTTTTTTATTCAAAATTGTCCTGCATTTATTGAAAATCTTTTTGTTTGAGCAAGCAATTATTTTTCCACCATTTAATATATCTTCATCATCCCAGGTTTTTAATATTCCACCTGCGTTAACGATTATTGGTTCTAAAGCTCTTATATCCCAGGGATTTAGTCCACTTTCCACTACTATATCCACATGCCCATCTGCCAGCAAACAATAACTGTAGCAATCTCCTCCAAGTCTGGTTAATTTAACTCTTTCACTTAGTCTTTCAAATGATGATTGATCACTTTTATTTGCGAATAAATATGGTGAAGTTGTATTTAATATTAACTCAGATATTTCTTTATTGTTACTTACTTTCAAATTGGTTTTTTTACCATTAATAACCTTATATGATTTTTTTTCATACCCGATATATCTCTCATTTAAGGCGGGAATATCTGCAAGACCCAAAATAATATTGCCATTTTCTGATAGCGAAATTAATGTACCCCAAAGCGGCATACCTTGTATAAACGACTTAGTTCCATCAATTGGATCAATACACCATTCATAAGCACTATTTTTATAATGAGTTTCTTCCTCTCCAATAATCGAATGATCTGGAAAATGTTTTAGTATTAAATGATTTAATTTTTTCTGAATTTCGATGTCTGCTACAGTTACTGGATCAAAACCATCTTTCTTTTTATTTTTAATATTTATTTTTTTTTTAAAATATTTAAGGGAAATAAGACGAGCCTCATCGGCCAAGATATTTGAGAAATTTAAAATTTTTTTTATATCTCTAATCATATATATATAAATATTAAGTGTTGAATGGTTAATTATCCTTTTGTAACATAGAAATATGACTAAAAAAAATATCCTTTTATTTATTTTTCTTCTTATACCATCATTTTTATTAGCAAATAGTGAAATTAATGACATTTATATTGGTGACAGAGAGCCAATCATCAGTCCAATTCCTCAATATGATCCTGAGTCAAACTCTTATCCAAACCCATTCAATGATGACCAGATAATCTTAACTATAGATAAAAATAATTATATAAATTTCGTTGAAAACATCCTCACGCCAGGTCAAATTGAAATGTTCGAGACATATCCCGAAACTTTTAAGATGCACGTGTATCCCTCAAGAAGGAGTTGTGCAGTACCTCCCGAGGTTTCGAAATTAACAAAAGAAAATGCAAAGCTTACAGATGAAGGTGAGGGATTAGAGGGTGTTGTAGGAAGCATTCCTTTTCCAAACCCAAGTGAAGCGCTTCATCATGTATGGAATCATATTTTAAGATATAGAGGAGTAAACATATATGGCGCTTCTCCTTTTTATATAGTCAACCCAGATAGTTCTAGAACATATGGTGCTGGCGAAGCCATTGCAATCAACTATTGGAATCCTTTTATTGAAAACGATAAAGGCTTGCAAGGTATGTTAATGTCAAAAGTAACTCATCCGCCAAGACTAGCAGATGCTTCTTTACTTGTTATTGAGTCTTTAAATGCTTTTAAAACTCCTCGTCGGGCTTGGGTATATAATCCTGGAACGAGGAGAGTAAGAAGAGCGCCTGATATAGCCTATGATTATAAGCCGTCAGCAAATCAGGGTTTAACAACCACAGACCAGTTCGATGGCTTTAATGGCGCAAAAGATAGATACAATTGGTCGTTTGTAGGGGCGACAAAAAAATTGATGCCGTACAATGCATATGAATTTCACGAAACAAATATAGAAGAAACTTTAAATCCATATCACGTAAATCAAGATTATTTACGATATGAGTTAGTTAATGTTAATATTGTTCAAGCAAATCTCAAATCAGATAAGAGACACATTATTCCTCATAGAACTATGTATTTTGATTTAGATAGCCATAATATGCTTGTAGAAGAAACTTATGATGATGAAAATCAAATAATGACGTATAGAGAGTTTCCAATAATAAATTTTTATGATCAACCCATGTGTTTATCAATTCATAGTGCCACGTATGACTTTGCAACAAGACGTTATCAATTAACTAATGTTAGATCAAAGGATATACCCAAAATTCAATGGAGGCTTAGTGAGCCTCATGATGAAAAAATGTTTACGCCTGAAGGATTAAAAAGATTTGCCAGATAGCAATTAAAAAATTATATATCCTTGATATATAACACGATTTTAGGGCACGTAGCTCAGTGGTAGAGCATCACGTTGACATCGTGGGGGTTGTTGGTTCGATCCCAACCGTGCCCACCATAAATATCAATTATATGTTGTTTTTTATTACTTAATTAGATAAAAGATCGCAATATTATGAAAAAGATAAATAAAATCAGAGAAGCAAGACTCAATAAAATGAGATCTAGAAAAAATAATATTCGTAAAGAAAAAGTTAGACTTAAAAAAATTGAAGAAGCAAACGCACCACAACCGGAGCCTCAACAATGAAAGTAAGAAGCTCACTAAAAAATCTTAAGACAAGAGACCGTAATAATAAGCTTATAAAAAGAAAAGGTCGCCTATACGTTATTAATAAAAGAAATCCACGAATGAAAGCTCGTCAAGGCTAATAATATTTGTCATCCGAAAAAAATAAAAGAATTCTTTTTGTTGCAGATCATGCATCAAATTACATACCTAGTTCATTAAAAAATTTAGGCCTTAAAAAAAATCAAATAAATTCACATATCGCGTATGATATAGGTGTAAAGGAATTATGCATTAATTTGTCTAGTCTTCTTAGCTCTAATTATATTATAGGTGAATACTCAAGACTCATTATTGATTTAAATAGAGATATTTCAGATCCAACATTAATTCCAGAAATTGTTGATAGAAAAATAATAACGAAAAATTTGAATCTAACTAATTATGATAAGAAAAAAAGAATTTCAGAGATCTACAATAAATACCATTACAAAATTAAAACAGCTATAAAACATTATAATATAATGACATTAATATCTCTTCATTCATTTAATCCAATATTCAAAAAGCGAAAACGAAATATTCATTTTGGCATTCTATCAAATCAAGATAGAAGACTTAGTGATTGTATAATTACAGAAATGAAAAGAAGAAAATTAAAAGTCGGTGACAATGAGCCGTATGAGGGAAATTTAATTGGTGATACGATGTATAAACATGGTCTTAAAAATAATTTACATCATACTCTAATTGAGGTCAGAAACGATTTACTTTCTTCCTCAACTAAGATACACAGAGTATCGGTACTATTAAAGAAAGTAATAAATAATTCAATTAATAGGATTTAA
>CACIQL010000020.1:0-10033 GCA_902588785.1 uncultured Pelagibacteraceae bacterium | reverse complement strand
AGCTGCATTTAGAAAAGAAGCGAGGGACTTTCTTGAGGCAAATGCAGAAAAAAGATCAATAATTTCTGATAAGCCTAATGATAAAAGCCCCCAAATTGCTGTTGCAGGAGCTCCTGAAACAGTAAAGGGAGGTAAAGAAGCAGCTCAGGAGGCTTTAGAGCGAGCTAAAGTATGGCAAAAGAAAAAAGCTGAAGCAGGGTTTGCTGCTATTTTATGGCCAAAAGAGTTTGGTGGATATGGCGGATCGCCTATACAGCAAGTTATCTATTCTCAAGAGGAACATGATTATTTAGTTCCTTCTGGTTATTTTGAAATTGGAATTGGTATGCTTGGTCCGACAATGATGGTGTGGGGTAAAGATGAAGATAAAAAAAGATATTTACCTAAAATGATTACAGGTGAAGAAATATGGTGCCAACTATTTTCAGAACCATCAGCCGGATCGGATTTAGCTGGAATAAAAATGAAAGCTGAAAAGGATGGCGATGAGTGGGTTTTAAATGGGCAAAAGGTTTGGACATCTGGGGCGCATTTTGCTGATTATGGAATGATAGTTGCAAGATCTGATCCATCTGCGTTAAAGCATAAAGGCCTTACTTATTTTTATTTAGATATGAAAACACCTGGAATAGAAGTAAGACCAATCAAGCAAATATCAGGTACTTCAAATTTTAACGAAGTCTTTTTTAATGATGTAAGAATTCCTGATAGTCAAAGATTAGGTGGAGAAGGTGAAGGCTGGAAAGTTGCGCTTACTACACTAATGAATGAAAGACTTGCAGTAGGCGATCCTCCAGGACTTGATTTTGATCAAATATTTGAAGCGACTAAAGAATTAGAAGTTGAAGACGGTCTTGCCATCAAAAATAGTGAAGTTAGACAGAAAATGGCTGACTGGTATGTTCAGTCTCGTGGTTTGCAGTACACAAAATTTAGAAGCATCACTGCATTGTCTAAAGGCCAAACTCCTGGCCCCGAGCTATCAATAAGCAAACTTGTTACAGCATCAAAAATGCAAGATGTTTCAGCTTACGCGCTAGAATTAATGGACTCTTCAGGCATGGTACATCATGACCAAAACCCGGTATTAAAGAACTTATTTCAAAATGGATATTTTTTCTCTGCGGCAATGAGAATTGCTGGTGGTACAGATGAAGTTCTTCGGAATATCATAGCAGAGCGAGTTCTTGGGTTGCCCCAGGATGAAAGAGCGGATAAAAAAGTTCCATTTAACGAACTTCCTTCTGGCAAAAACTAAGCTTTAAGTGTTTACAACAATATTCAGCAATGTTGCCTCTGGCGACTTGCTGTTCTCTATAGTGTTGTTGGTTAGTACTGGTATTTTTGCTGGATTTATTGCAGGACTTTTTGGAATTGGTGGAGGTGTAGTTGTTGTGCCTGCTCTATACTATATCTACACACTGGCAGAAGTAGATGAGAGTATAAGAATGCATTTAGCTGTTGGAACTTCCCTTGCAAATATTGTTCCAATTTCAATTATATCAGCCATAAATCATCACAGAAGAGGTTCAGTCAATTTAGATTTTTTAAAATTTATTTTTTTATCATTATTGATCGGAGTGATTTTTGGTTCGATAGCAGTATCATTTCTTGAAGGTAGCAGTCTAATACTAATTTATTCTATAATTTTATTTTTTGTTGCTCTGCAATTTTTCTTTTGGAAAGATGAATGGAGATTTGCAGATAAATTTCCAAACAATTTAAAAGGTCATGGCTATGGATCAGCAATTGGTTTTTTATCGGTAATAATTGGTGTTGGTGGTGGATCTATAAGCATCCCAATCTTGAAACTTTATAACTTCGATATACGCCGTGCCATTGGAACCGCTGCTGGTATTGGAACAATAATTTCTGTTCCTGGTACAATTGGTTTCATTATGGCGGGAATTCAAAATAATGTATCTCTACCTCTTACTTATGGATACGTAAGTTTAGTAGGTTTAATTTTAATAACGCCCATGACAATTATAGGCGCCCCTTTAGGAGTAAGATTTGCCCATTACCTCTCCAAAGGTAAATTAAGTTTTATTTTTGGTTTATTTATTCTATTTATGTCTAT
The DNA here is from genome assembly GCA_902588785.1 of uncultured Pelagibacteraceae bacterium. Lineage (GTDB taxonomy): Bacteria > Pseudomonadota > Alphaproteobacteria > Pelagibacterales > AG-422-B15 > CACNXQ01. The sequence continues at coordinate 7,953 of CACIQL010000020.1, read as the reverse complement.
TCGCTTCTTTATTGAATGGGCATCATTGACATCATAGTTTTTGATCGTATTCTCCAACTTTACCAGTTTCATTTAAAAGTGTGTTTATGTATTCAAAAATTATTTCAACTTCTTCATTTGAAATAAGGCTTTCAATAACTATAACTAAAGATGGTTTATTTGATGATGCTCTAATTAACCCCCATGAGCCATTGGATAAGCTAAATCTAATTCCATTAACTGTATTTGTTTCAACAATTTCACAATCAGCCACATTAATTTTATTTTTTTTATCTTGAATTATTTTATTTGTTATTTCATCTACGACGCTATATTTTTCCTCATCCTTGCAGAAAGGGGCCATTGTTGGTGATTGATAAGAAGTTTTCAAATTTGAATATAATTCATACATACTCTTATTTTTATGGTGATCCAAATATTCGATCATCATAGAAGCTGATCTCAAACCATCGTCAAAGCCCAGTCCTAAGGGCTTACCAATGAAAAAATGACCGCTTTTTTCAAAACCACATAAGGCATTTATTTCATTAACCCGCCTTTTCATATGTGAGTGACCAGTCTTCCACATATCAACAGTGCAATTATTTTTTTTCAAAATCTCATTATTAAAAAATAAACCAGTCGACTTTACATCGATAACAAATTTTGAACTTGAATATTTCTCAGATAAATACTCTGCAAGCATTAATCCTATTTTGTCAGAAAATATTTCATTACCTTCATTATCCACAACCCCAAGACGATCGCCATCACCATCAAAAGCAAATCCTACATCTGCATTATGATCTTTTACACTTTTTGCAAGATCATTAAGCATTGTCAGATCTTCCGGATTAGGATTATAATTAGGAAATTTAAAATCTAAATTGCAATGCAATTCAATTACTTCACATCCAAGGCTTCTTAACAAATCAGGGGCAAATGCACCTGCAGTTCCGTTACCACAAGCTAAAACAATTTTTAAATTTCTTTTTACTGATTGTGTGCCCTTTAGATATTTTAGATAAGCATCACGAATACCTTTTTTAAACTCATAACTGCCGTTATTTGATGGAATGTAATCATGACTATCTTTAGTAATAGTTTTTATTTTTTTTATATCATCAGGACCAAATGTAAGTGATTTTTCTATTCCACACTTTATTCCTGTCCAACCATTTTCATTATGACTTGCGGTTACCATAGCAAGACTATCGGTATCTAAGTGATGTTGGGCAAAGTATACCATTGGCGATAAAGCTAAACCAACATCGATTACTTTGAGACCACTTGTCAATAATCCTTTTGTTAAATGGTATTTTACTTCAGCACTGTATGATCTATAATCTTGACCAATAACGATAGATGAGCCTTGACCTTCAGAATTGCTTATATATTTTCCAAGGCTGTAACCAAATATTTCTAATCCTTTTTTGTTTATTTCCTCTGGATAAAGCCAACGTGCATCATACTCTCTAAACCCGTTTGGAGATATTTGAGCCTTGTCTAAACTTTCGTTAAAATCAAAAGAAAGAGGTTTTTGATTTTCAAAAATTTTCATTTTTTTCTTGCTTTGTAATTTCGAATATACAATAGTTTTAATGTTGGTTCACGTAAAGTGAATAACAGGGAATAAGGTTTAAGGCCTTAACTGTACCCGCAACTGTAACTCTGGAATTTAAGTACTGATACCACTGATCAATCGGGAAGGTGTACTTAAGTAGTGATGGAGAAGTCAGGAGACCTACCAACAAAACATAGTCATCCACAGGTGATCGGGATAATCATTTGGACAATTTGTTTGCGGTGACTTCAAACTGGAGGCAAATTATGACTAAAAGATTATTTTTAATTTTAACATTCTTACTAACACTTTCTTTCAAAATCTCCGCTGATGTTCCTGAAATTTTAATTAACCCAAAAAATGAAGAATATACTCGGCTTTCGTCCGGTTTATCTGGATCAAATATAACAATTATTAGTAAGGAAGATTTAGCGTCACAGCATGGCAAAAATTTACCTCAGATTTTAGAAACATATTCTGGAATTGATGTGCGTCGTCTTTATGATGGCGTTGGTGGGACCAACTCTTCATTGGACGTTAGAGGATTTGGTGAAGCCTCTAAATCTAATTCTTTAATTCTAGTTAATGGCATTCGTTTAAATGACATTGATATGTCTAATGTGAATTTATCCTACATACCCATTGACTCAATTGAAAGGATTGAAATTATTAGAGGTGGATCTGCAGGAACGTTATACGGCTCTGGCGTTATTGGAGGTGCAGTCAATATTGTTACTAAAAATGATAATTTACAAAATCGTGGTGAACTCTCTTTTGGTTCATATAGCAGATTAGGAGCGGATTTTTCCTTAAGTAATTCATTTGGTGAAAAAGGGGTTATTTCTCTATCAGGAAAAGGCTTCACAAGTGATACCTTTCGTGACGCAGGGGATTATTCAGACGAGAATTTTGTTTTAAATATAAAAAACACTATTGATCAAACAAAATTTAATCTAGACCTTTTTTCCTCGTATAGAGAACAAGATTTACCAGGTCCTCGAGTAAAGGGAGGGGCCGTGTATAATTATCATTTTTGCAATCGTTATGAAGATAGTAAGACTGCAAAACATATTGGTGGTTCATTTGCAGCAAATGGAGATACATGCAATTCAGATCAAAGAGATGATTATTCAAACTTAGAAAATGAGAGAGTAAATTTAGGTCTTGTTCACGAAATCGATAGCTTAAATAAAATCTTCCTGAATATAGGATATAAGAAAAAAAATGATAAAGCCTTTCTTGCTGCAAATGGTAATACTAAAGAAACTCCAAATGATGGCGATAGGTACTTAAATACTACAATAGATGGGAACATTTATAATGGTAGATACGAAGTTAGGAATGTAGATGAAAAGTTTACAAATATTTTGAATATTGGCCTTGACCATTCGCATAGTTTTTACGATTCAAAACGACATAGAAAAGAAGATGAACAGGTAGGTCAAAATTATGATGCTGATCTTAAAGTTCAGTCTGTATACTTTCAGAATACGGTATATTTTTATGAAACAGATACTTCCTTGTCATTTGGATTTAGATCTGAAGAGTCTCAATTTGGTGCACGAGATGAGGTCGACAGGACAGTATCAGGCTTTGTTAATTCCTGGGATGCAACTGACCATGAAACGTATGATAGCTCAAGTACAAATCAAGCTTTAAACATTGGTCTAGAGAAAAAAATAGATAAGAATTTTTCAATTTACGGTAATTACTCTGAGTCCTTTAGAATTCCTAATATTGATGAAAGAATTTTGTCAACTACAAGTGGTTCATTTGAGCTAAAAGATCAGGAGTCAGATGGAATAGAGATAGGGGTTATTTACTCAAATGATGTCGCAAATTTAAATATAAATTACTTTAACATTGATACTTTAAATGAAATTCAATTCAATCAATCTGTAAATACAAATCTTGATCCAATTAAACGAGAAGGGATAAATTTAGATTTTGAGTTTAGTCCAGATAATAAAAATAAATTTATGGGTTCGATAGGATATGTAAATGCTGAATTTACTGGAGGATCTTTATCTATGGGCACAGGTTCCTACGAATTTCTTGGAACAAGATATTACAACAATAATGAAACGTATGGATATTTAACAAATACTGCAATTAATTTTTTAGGATCAGATGGAACTGCAAATCAATCAATCGACTTAGCAGGTCGAAGAGTGCCTCTAGTTTCTCCATTGACTTATAATTTAAATTATATCCGACAAATAGATAATAATACTAATTTAAACTTAGGAATTAATTACACAGATAAAAAATATGTTTCTAATGATCAGGAAAATATTGAACCTCAAATTCCTGATTATTATATTGTCAATACTTCAATAAGTTCGAAAAACGGACCTTATAATTTATCATTTGGGATAAATAATGTCTTTGATGAGCAAGTCTTTGATTTTGCAGTTTCAAGCACTTTTCATGATGATGCTCACTATGGGTTATCTAATGTATATCCATTACCTGATAGAAATGTATTCTTTAATTTTGGATATACTTTTTGAAGCAGAGGAGTTATATATTAGCTAATGCAGATAAATAAAAAGATTATTTTTGGTATTACAATAGTATTTGTACTAGCATTAAGCAGAGTATTACCTCACCCGCCGAATTTCACACCAATATTAGGAATGGCTTTTTTTGCAGGAGCTGTGTTTGATAAAAAAATTTATTCATATTGTATTCCAATCTTAGCTATGTTGATCAGTGATTTATATTTAGGTTTTCACGCTGGTATGCCAATAATTTATTTTGCTCTTTGTGTGTGTATATTGATTGGTACTTTTTTTCACTCAAAGTTGAATCTAACTACTTCATTTTTAGGAATTAGTGCAGGTGTAATATCTTTTTATTTAATATCAAATTTTGCTGTTTGGTATGGATCAGGAATGTATGCTTCTGATTTGAATGGACTAATCACTTGCTACATAATGGCTCTACCATTTTTGCAAAATACATTTTTATCAAGCATTTTCTATGGTATGGCCGCTTGTGCATTATATTTAATGGCTGATAAACATCTAAAATTTAGCGCAAAACAGGCTTAAAAGAATATTGAAAAGCTTTTTTTTTAACATTATATAACTATAAATACAATTTTAGGAGATTCTATGGACACCGCGTTTTCAAATGAAGATTTAAAGTTTCAAAGTGAAATAAGGGATTTTATTAAAACAAATTACCCACAAGAGCTTAGAGACTCAATCAATTCTAAGAGAAAACTAGGTAAAGAACTCTCTAGAGAAGATCTTACAGCTTGGCATAAAATTTTAGGAAAGCACAATGGTTGGTCAGCACCAAGTTGGCCTAAACAGTATGGTGGTGCAGAATTTACTCCTACACAAAAATATATTTTCGAGCAAGAATGTGCAAAAGCTGAGTGTCAATATATTATGCCATTTGGAATAAATATGGTTGGTCCAGTAATTTATACTTTTGGAAATGAGGAGCAAAAAGCGCAACACTTACCTGGAATTTTGAGTGGTGAAGTTTTTTGGTGTCAGGGTTACTCCGAGCCTGGCTCAGGTTCAGACCTTGCTTCATTAAAAACAAGTGCCGTAAAAGAAGGTGACCATTATATCGTTAATGGACAAAAAACTTGGACTACGATGGCACAGTATGCAGATTGGATTTTTTGTTTAGTAAGAACCAATCCAGACGCTGAGAAACCTCAACAAGGCATTTCATTTCTTTTGATTGATATGAAAACTCCTGGTGTAACAGTTAGACCCATCAAGCTTATGGATGGATCTCATGAGGTGAATGAAACTTGGTTTGATAATGTTAAGGTTCCAGTAGAAAATTTAATTGGCCAAGAAAATATGGGTTGGACGTATGCAAAATTTTTACTAGCTCATGAAAGATCAGGTATTGCCGGTGTTGCGAGATCAAAGAAAGCAATAGAAAGAATAAAACAGATTGCTAGTTCTGAAATGTCATATGGCGAACCTTTAATTCAAGATCCAGCATTTAAAGCAAAAATAGCAGCTGCAGAATTAGAGTTATCAGCACTTGAATACACTGAATTAAGAACGCTTGCAAAGGACTCTGCAGGTAAAGGTCCTGGACCAGAGTCTTCTCTTTTGAAGATTAAGGGAACAGACATTCAGCAAGCTGTTACTGAGTTGGCTATGGAAGCTGTCGGATATTATGCAAATCCTCACCTTGGCACGACTTTAAGTAATGAATATGTCGGTCCAGACTATGCTACTAATCTGTCAGGAACGTATTTTAACTTTCGTAAGGCATCCATTTATGGAGGATCTAACGAAATTCAAAGAAATATCATAGCTAAAATGGTCTTAGGACTTTAGTACCTTTTGACATATTTACTGTCATAACTTATAACGCTTTTTTATGAATTTTGATTACACCGAGGAACAGACCTTGTTGGACAATATGGTTACTTCTTTTGTAAGAGATAATTATGATTGGGACACTCGTTGCGATATAGTCAAATCAGAAGAGGGATGGAAAGAAGAAAATTGGAAACAATTTGCTGAACTTGGTCTTCTAGGAGTTCCATTTGATGAAGCTTACGGAGGGCTTGGTGGAAAATCTGCTGATTTAATGATTGTGATGGAACAGTTTGGAAAAGGTCTCGTTGTTGAACCATATTTACCAACTGTAATATTAGCTGGTGGATTGATATCAAAACTTGGATCTGAGGAGCAAAAGAATACGATTATACCAGAAATAATCTCAGGAAATATTAGATGTGCGTTTGCATATGCTGAGCCACAAAGTAGATTTGATTTAAATGATGTAAAAACGTCAGCTGTACTTAATGGAGATGACTATGTATTAAATGGTTTTAAGTCGGTGGTATTTGGAGCAGGTATGGCTTCACACCTTATTATTTCTGCAAGAACTGAAGGAGAGCAAAGATCTGATTCTGGAATTACATTATTTATTGTTGATACAAAGTCCGAGGGGCTTACACTGCAAAATTATCCAACAATTGATGAATACAGAGCCTCTGAAGTTATCATTGAGAATCTAAAAGTTTCAAAAGATAATGTTTTAGGAAAAGTTAATATGGCTTACGATGCCATTGAGGAAATTGTAGATATAAGCACTATTGCTGCATGCTCTGAAGCAGTTGGTATACTGCAAGTTTTAAAAGACTCTACAACTGAATACTGCAAAAACCGAAAACAATTCGGACAATCGATTGCTAAAAATCAGGTTATACAGCACCGTTTAGTGGATATGATGATTGAGTATGAACAGGCTAAGTCAATTCTTTACATGGCAGTGACAGCGGATTTGAGTGATTCAGATGAAAGAAGAAGAGCAGTTTCAGCTGCTAAAGCACGTATAGGTAAAGCAATAAAATTTGTAGGCGAAAGTGCTATTCAGTTGCATGGCGGAATGGGTGTTGTTGATGAATATATGGTAAGTCACTATTTTAAAAGGGCAACAATGATTGGAGTATTGTTTGGCAATACTGATTATCATATGAAAAGATATATGACTCTTACCCAATCAGGTATTACATCTTCTGACGAAGCAATTTCAGTCAGTGTTACCTAAATAAATTTATTCAGCCAGTTTTTTAAATATGTGAGCTGTATGCTCTGCACCTGTTTTGAGAGCCTTACCGCCATCCATATTCGATGCTTCAGCCCACTTTTCAGCTAACATATCCGCATTAAGTTCATCGCCTTTTAGAGCAACCCCTTGTGAATGAACTATCTCTGCAGAAGCAAATACACCAGCACCGGCTGAAATCATTGCACCATTCGGGGCATCTTCTGATGCCATAAACATGACTGCAGGTGAAACAGTTTCCGGTTTTAAACTATCGAAAACTGCATCAGGCATTCCTAAATTTTCTGTCATTCGTGTTGCTGCAACAGGAATTAGAGAATTTACTTTAATATTATATTTCATACCTTCAATTTTAAGAGTATTCATGAGTCCAACAACTCCCATTTTAGCTGCACCGTAATTCGATTGTCCAAAATTTCCAAATACGCCAGAAGATGAAGATGTCATAATTATTCTTCCATAATTTTGTTCTGTCATAATTGGCCAAACCGCTTTTGTACAATAAACAGAACCCATCATATGAACGTTTACTACAAATTCGAAATCATCAAGTGTTACTTTTGCAAAAGATTTGTCTCTCAGAACACCTGCATTATTTACTAAAATATCAACACGACCAAAGGCAGCCATTGTATCATCAACTAGTTTTTTCACGCCTGCTTTGTCAGTAACACTTGATCCGTTAGAAATTGCCTCACCACCCATGGCTTTTATTTCATCAACTACTTTATCAGCAGCTTCACTTGATCCACCAGTACCATCAACAGAACCACCTAAGTCATTTACGACAACTTTAGCTCCTCTTTTTGCAAATTCTAATGCGTGACATCTTCCAAGACCACCACCTG
>CACIQL010000019.1:0-13093 GCA_902588785.1 uncultured Pelagibacteraceae bacterium | reverse complement strand
AACAACCTTGCCATTTGATATATCTATGCCTTTAACCTCACAGTTTTGAATTATATCGACACCAAGATTTTCTGCCGCTCGTGCATACCCCCATGCTACAGCATCATGACGCGCTGTTCCTGCTCGCCTCTGAAGTAAGGCCCCTAAAACAGGATACCTGCCATTAACATTAATATGAGGTATTTTTTTTGCAACTTGATCCTGATTTAGAATTTCAGCGTCAATACCATTTAAATAATTAGAGTAACCTCTCCTTGTGATTTCTTGCATGTCATGAACCGAGTGCGCTAAGTGAAATAAACCTCTTTGTGAAAACATTACATTAAAATTAAGCTCACTAGAAAGGCCTTCCCATAAATTAACAGCATGATTATAAAGAGCTGCACTTTCATCCCATAAGTAATTTGATCTTATTATGGTTGTGTTACGTCCAGTATTACCCCCACCAATCCATCCCTTCTCAAGAACAGCAATATTTTTAACACCAAATTCTTTTGCTAGGTAATAGGCAGTTCCTAATCCATGACCGCCACCTCCAACGATTACTACATCATATTCAGGTTTAAGATCAGGACTGCTCCATGCTTTTTCCCAATTCTCATGATAAGAAAATGAATTCTTAACTAAATTGTATAGTGAGTATTTCATAACTTAAACCTCTTTACAGAATACGGTGACAAATCTAAATCTGTATTGTTTGCGCAAATTTGTTGTGCAACCAGTTTTCCTGATATGCCACCTAATGACCACCCAATATGTTGATGGCCAAAATTATAATAAATATAAGGGTTTTTTGGAGATTGTCCAATCACTGGAAGAGAGTCAGGCACCGACGGCCTGAACCCTACCCATGTTTTTAGAGGAAGGTCTGCTGAGGGAAAAACTTCCTTTAATGCCCGGTTTAAAAAGCTAAGGACTCTTTCATTTTTTGTTTCATTTAACGCTCCAAATTCAACAATTCCACCCGTTCTTAGGCCGTCAGACATAGGTGTAAAATATGTTCCTCGTTCTTGCCAAGATATTGGTCTTTTTACAATATTCTTCAATTCTGGATTGACTAAATGGTAACCCCTTTCAGCTTCCAGTGGCACTTTGTCGCCTATATGTTTAAGCAAATCATTAGACCATACTCCAGATGTAATCACGACTCTATCGTGCAGGGTCTCTCCTGAGTTTGTTTTAATATTTATTTGATTAGTTTCAGTTTTTTTGATGGATATAACTTTCTCTTTTTTGAATTTTCCTCCTTTTCTAATAAACAGTTTCATTAATGCTTCGCTAACCTTGATCGGACTTTTTGCAAAATAACTACCTTCAAATAAGGCCCCTTTGTAAAAGATATTATTAATATTAGGTTCAAGATCAGAAATATCATCTCGACTTAGAGTTGTTATTTTAACACCTGTTTCTTCTCTTTTAGGAAAATCTTGTTTTGCAGCATTAAAAAATAATTTTGTAGACCATCCATACATGATAGACTCTCTTGATATATAATCTTCTGCATTTGCTTCGTTGAATAGATCTTCATAACCATCATCCATATGTGACAGTAAAGTTGTTAAATGTTGAACGGTGTGGTTAACTTTTTCATTTCTGCAATTGCTCAAGTATTTAATAATCCATGGAAATGTCTCGCTTAATCGTTTTAGACTAATGAATAAGGGGCTGTTTTTGTTTAGCAATAAATATGGAAATAAATAAAAATAGGATGATGAATTAGTTGGTATATTTGCATATTTTGCATAAGTTCCAGCATTGCCGTAACTTGCTTGTGATCCAGGATCATTCATGTCATACAAGGTCACATCTTGACCGTACTTCTTAAGCCAATTGGCTGAAGAAATGCCAACAATTCCCGCTCCTATTACTGCTATTTTCATTTGTAACTATTGTGATTTCATTTCTAGAAGTCTGCTTATGGTTCTGTTAAATTTATCTTTCAAATGATATGCACTGCCAAGATCGCTTATTTCTTTTTCTGTGCTTAAATATAATTTAATTTTATTATCATAGAGAACATCAATTAAATTAATAAATCTTTCTTGAAGATTAGAATTTGTATTTCCAAAATTTGGAACATTTTCAACGATTAATCTATCAATTAATTTAATTAACTCGAGGTAGTCTTCAGTGCCTCTGTTATCGCCACAAATTTCATTGAATTGAAAACGAGCTATTCTATTAGACAAATTCTTAACCACAAAATTTCTCTTCTTCACACTTATTACTTTATCCTCGACTGAAGTTTTATTTGAATGGATAGAAAAAATATCATTTATTTTAAGCTTGCTAACCGGTGAATTTGATAAAAAAAAGTTCTTTTCTTCTTTTAATGATCTTGTTCTATAGTCAATGTCTATTGATAGATGATGAATTAGAGAGTTATTTTTAATTAAATTAATAAATGGAATAAAAAGTTCTCTTTGCAGCCCTTCTTTGTATAAGTCTTCTGGGCTGGAATTAGAAGTTAATACAATTAAAATATTATTTTTAAAGAATTCCTCAAATAAATGCCCGAGAATCATTGCGTCAGCTATATTTGTGACCTGGAATTCATCAAAAAATATGAGACTTGATTTCGATTTAATGCCTTTTACAAGTTTTGAAATTATAAAATCTCTTGAATTTTTTTCATTTCTGAGTTGGTGTAATTGATCATGTATATTAATCATAAACTCATGAAAATGGACTCTTTGTTTTTCTTTTAAATTTACGTCATCATAGAATAAATCCATAATGAGTGTTTTTCCAATGCCCACTCCCCCGTATAAATAAAAGCATTTCTTTTGATTTAAATTGTATCGAAATAGTTTTTTTATAAAATTTCTGCTCGAACCTAACAAAAATTTATCTAATTCAATAACTAAATCTTTTTGCTTAATATTATGTTCAATATGCTTATCTTTACAGAGCTGTTCGTAAACTTTTAAAGCTTCTGACACTTTTTCAAGTAGCTAAGATCTAAGTTTCTGATTATCAGGATCGTATGGACTTTCGGGTATTACCGTTACATCAAACATATCTCCCAAAATATCGATCTTTAACTTTGTGCCTACTTCTGAATGAGCTGGATTGACCATAGCTAAAGCGAGAGACTTATTAACTCGAAAACCAAAATTTCCACCTGTAGCGCGACCAATAACTTTGCCATCAGCATATATTGGATTATTGCCAAGCACATCAGCATCTTTGACACCATGAACTTCAAGAGTTACGAAGGAATTTTCAAAACCTTTTTCTCTCCACTGAACTAATGCATCTCTGCCTATGAATTGACCTTTGTTTGGGTGAATGAACCTGTCTATTCCTGACTCATATCCTGCGTATTCAATTGATAATTCTGTACCAATTAGTTTGTAGGATTTCTCAATTCTCAAAGAGTCCATTGCTCTTATGCCAAAAGGCTTTAAACCCAGATCTTTTCCTGCATCCATTAATGTATCGAATATATGATTTTGTACTTCAATTGGTGAGTGGATTTCCCATCCTAATTCGCCAACGAAATTTACTCTTATTGCAAGTGTTTCTGCAGCACCAATTTTTACTTTTTTACCAGATAGCCATGGGAAACCCTCATTTGTGAAATCATCCTCAGATACTCTTTGAAGAAGTTCTCTCGACTTCGGACCAGCGACAACTAATACTCCAATTTGATTTGTAATATTTTCAAATTTTACACTTCTGTCATCGGGCATATGTTTTTTTACCCAATCATGGTCCAGCCGCTGCCAAGCTCCAGCAGAAACACAATAAAAACTGTCATGAGACTCTCTCATTATTGTAAATTCTGAGTGTACTCCTCCTTTAGAATTCAAAGCATGACAGAGATTTGTCCTTCCTATCTTTTTTGGTAATTTATTAGCAACTAAATTATCTAGGAATTCTTCTGCTCCTGGTCCGCTTATTCTGCATTTTGCAAATGCGGTCATATCTAAAAGACCTACATTTTCTGTTACATTTTTACATTCATTTCCAATGTGCTCAAACCAAGCTGATCGCCTGAATGACCAATCGTCTTCTTGTGGAACTCCTTCAGGAGCAAACCAGTTTGCGCGCTCCCAACCAAACTTTTGACCAAACACTGCACCTAAATTTTTCAGCCTATCATAACAAGGAGCTTGTCTTAATGGCCGGCCTGCGGGCCTTTCTTCATCAGGATAATGGATTGTGAAAACGTTAGCATAAGCCTCTTCATTTTTTTTGATTAAATATGATTTTGATGCGTAATCGCCAAACCTTCTGGGTTCAACCCCGAGCATATCAATGGTCGGTTCGCCATCAACAATCCATTCTGCGATCTGCCAGCCTGCACCACCAGCAGCTGTAACGCCAAACGAATGACCGTCATTTAAATATAAATTTTTTCTATCCCATGCTGGACCGATAATTGGGCTTCCATCTGGAGTATAACAAATAGCACCATTATAAACTTTCTTAATTCCTGCTTCTCCAAAAATAGGAACTCTGTGAATTGCATGCTCTATATGAGGGCCAAGTCTGTCTAAGTCTTCTTGGAATAATTCATACTCACAGTCTTTGCTAGGTCCGTTGACATAGCAACATGGTGCACCATTTTCATATGGTCCAAGAATTAATCCACCAGCTTCCTCACGCATATACCATGCGCCGTCAGATCCTCTAAGTACACCCATTTCAGGAAGGCCTTCTTTTTGTCTTTCTAGAATTTTAGGATGAGCTTCTGTAACGATATATTGATGCTCAACAGGTATCACAGGGATATCTAATCCAACCATTTCTCCGGTTTGCCTGACAAAATTTCCCGAGCATGAAACAACAATATCACATTTGATTTCACCTTTATCGGTTGTAACAATCCAACTATCATCTGGTAACTGTTCAAGTCCTATGACTGCAGTTTGTCTGTAAATTTCAGCTCCAAGCGCTCTTGCTCCTTTTGCTAGAGCTTGCGTAAGATCATTGGGTTGTATGTATCCATCCTCAGGGTGCTGTATAGCACCCACTAAGCCCTCAGTTGAACAAAGCGGCCAAACTTTTTGAACTTCTTCGGGAGTTAAAAAATTGACTTTAACACCTATTGTTTCCGCAACACCTGCATATTGACGATACTCATCCATTCTATCCTGATTTTCAGCAAGTCGAATATTACTTACTTGCCTAAAGCCAACATCTTGACCAGTTTCTTTTTCGAGTTCTTGATAAAATTTAACTGAGTATTTATGGATTTGACCAACAGAGTAACTCATGTTGAATAAAGGCATCAAACCCGCAGCGTGCCACGTCGAACCTGATGTAAGTTCTTTGCGTTCGCACAAAACTACATCAGACCATCCTTTTTTTGCAAGGTGGTAAAGCGTACTAACTCCAACTACACCGCCACCAATGACGACAACTTTAGCTTTGTTTTTCATATGAATTATGGTCCGGCCCAATCAACAGCACAATATTCGGCACTTCCACCTGTGAAATCCCAATTACGGCCGTGATCTCTAATCCTACTTCTTTTTGATCCTTTGCAAACAATTATTTCTGGCGCAACCCAATATTTTAAGTTTGATACTTTTACTACTTCGCCTCTCTCTTTTCCTGGCTCATGTTCAATTCGACCATCTAAGATTTCTGGAATTGTAAACGACCATCCATCGTCGGTTTCTTTATATGATATAGAACATCTTTTTACGCCAAGGAAGTTTGAAATCATATGTCTAAACCAACCTGTTTGTCCACCTGCTTGACCTGAGAAAATAACTGCGAGCGCATCAGCTGCATCATCAGATGCTTTTTCGTCAATATATAATCCTGCTGTCCAACCGCCTGAACCTAAAGGGCCAGGAACTTCTAAAAGAATAGCAACATTTAAACCACTTAAATCCATAATTCCTTTAGACTCTCTTTTGATAGGGTTAAATCCAGACCACTTTTCTTCTGCGTATCCTTCTTCGATATTAATTCCCCACCATGAAAAGCATTTACCATTTGGTGAATTTGGAACCGCTCTCCCCAGGGACATCGGACAATTGCAAAATACATCGCAGTTACAATTCAGCAAAAAATTTCCTTTTATTTCCCAATGTAAGTTTAGTGGATTTACAGTCATATAGTTAAATAAGTATTAAATACGCCCCCCAACCTACAAGAAGAATGCCCAGAAATCTAGAGCTAAGTTTCTCGTAAGGCAGCATTTTTTCAGCCAATACAATTATTGTTATTGCGACAACCCAAAGTAAATTCATAACTCCATTTACAAAAAGCAGAAGCATAAGAACCCAGCAACACCCTAAGCAAAATAAACCATGCTTTAGACCCACATAGGCAACATTTCCGTATCCTTTAATAGGACCAGCCATTAGAAACGATAAGGGGTTTCTGCATTTCTCAAGACATGTATCTTTCAAACTTGTAAATTGAAATGCACCTGCTCCAACAAGAAATAATCCTGCAAGAATATTATTTTGTAATGTTCCCATCATATCGACTACTCCGTTATTGTGAAAAATATATTGAAGAGTACATGCAATAAGTGAAAAAATTGTCCAAATTAAAATATAAGTGAATGAAATCACTATCATCTCAATAATAATATTCGACGATATTTGCATATTCGATCTCATCATTCTAAAAATATTTAAAAAGATAAATGTAGATGGAAGCATCATCGCAAACATCATGACAGTCCACATTACGAACATCACGATAAAATCGTTTATTGTCCACTTTCCTGTCATAGGCATCATAAGAAAATTGATTGATGAGTTTTTTTCATTCATATTCATTGAGTCCATAGTCATTTCTGTATCAGACATCGAGTTCATTGACATTTCATTTTCTGACACGGTTTCCATTGACATTGTCATTGGATTTTTATTTTGCATCATTGAGTCCATTGGATTAGATGCCATGAGGAATAAATAGTACCAAGCTAAAGCAATTAGCAAGGTGAGAAAAAAAAGTGTGGTGATATATTCAATTTTAAATGTTTTCATTAATGTTCTGTATGATCTTCTAAACTTTTTTGAGTTTCAACCTCAAAAAGCACTTTGATCTCGCCTGCATTTTCAAATATTAAAGACCCTTCTAAACTTATTCCATGAGTTAATTCAATACTAAAATTTGAAAACATTATATGGTGCGTGCCGGGTTTGAGCGATTTAGCTTTTTGTGGAGGGATTTCAATAAAATCAACTTTACTCATTGTAACTATTCCATTCTCTACACTTGAATAATGTAACTCAGTATCTGCAAAGTCAGTAACAACTTTAATTAAACGATCTGTCTCGAAACCCATGTTTACTATTTTCATATATCCAGCTGCAGGGCCTGATGAAATTACAAATTTAATGTGTGGGTGATTTATATTAATATGATCTTTTTGAAATTGGTGAGCAACTCCAATTTTTGTAGAAACTAAAAACAAAACTATTATTAGTGCTTTATACAACCCTTAATCTCTCTCTGTCGAAAACATACAGACATCGTTAACACAAGTTAAAACGCATAATAAGTTTTTATCTTTGTTATGATAAGATGCCCATAATTCAGTCTTTTCATGTTTTAAAAGAAGCTCAACATTAGCATCACAATTTTTTTTTGATGCTTGTTCAGATGCCAATTCTCTATATTTATTTGTTTCTATTATTTCGGAACAAGACAATAAAACAAAAAAAATAAATATTGATATTTTATACATTTTTATAGATTTTTTAAATCTTCAACCATTTGTTCAATACTAGAACCAAAGGGAAGTATGCTTCTTAATACATCATTATCATCAAAAATATAATAGAAAGCAGTATGTTGAACCATGTAGTTTTTTTCTTTATTACTTATTTCATCAGATTGTTCAGATGTACCTAAATAATTTTGATGTTCTGAATTTGTTGCCGGCTCTACATGTACAAAAAAATCTTTCCATATTGGCATAAGATTTTCATGTGTCCCCGTTAAACCAATTAAATTATTGCTAAAGTTGCTAAGAAATTCTTTTAATCGGTCAGGGTTATCCCTAGCAGGATCAACTGTTACAAAGAAAAATTTTATATTTTCTATTGAATGGTTTTCTCTATTTAATTGATCAATGGCATTACTCATAAGATTTGCACTAATTGGACAAATATCTGGGCAATGAGTAAAGCCAAAAAAGAATACTTTACTATATCCGCTGTAAGTTCTTTCACTTACATCAACTCCAAAATGGTCAACTGCTGTAAATTTTAAATCAATATCATTTGATACTTCTGAAGTATTGTCTCTAAATAATTCAGAAACTGCCCAACCAGCGACGACTGCTAATATAATTATTGAGAGGAATAAAAGTTGATTAACTCTACTTCTTGAAATCATTATTCCATTTTTTCGAGTCTAGAACTAAATGGTAAAGGGACAACTTCAACTTCTCGTTTTTCTCCATCATGATCAATCTGATAAACTTCTTCTGAATTAATTAAATTAATATCAATGAACCCTAAGGCAATATTGCATCCAAAGTTTGGGCTATAAATACAGCTGGTTACAAATCCTTTTTTTTCAGAGTTATTGTCAAACAATGGTATTCTTGCCATATTATAACCAATTTTCTTTCCTGAAATTTTAAAACCAGTGAATTGTTTTTTAATGCCCTCTTCTCTTATTTTTAAGAGAGCATCTTTTCCTACAAAGTCCGCTTCTTGATCAAGATCATAAAATTTTGGTAAGTTTAGTTCTAAAGGGTTCTCAGCTAATGAGGTATCTCCTTGGTGGGAAATCATACCGGCTTCAATTCTATCTATTTGATTAGGACAACTTGGTACAATTTTAAACTCTTTTCCTGCTTCCATTAATGCATTCCATAATGCCGGACCATCTACTTCTCTTGTTATATAAATTTCGTATCCAAACTGATTACTCCAACCGCTGCGTGCAATGATGATATCTAATCCAAATAAGTTAGTTTCGATAAATTGATAATATTTTAATCCCATAATAACTGGATCATCATTTGTAGCTTTTCTCATGAGTTCTTTTGCGCGCGGGCCTTGCAATGAAAGCGGACAAGCTTCAGGCTCCGAAATTTTAACATTAAACTTACCAGATAAAGCAACGCCTTTACACCATAGTATCGCATCAGAATCTGCAATACTCAGCCAATACTTATTTTCATTAAACTTTAAAATTAATGGATCATTTATGATTCCACCATTTTCATCTGTCATAAATGCGTAACGACAAAACCCATCTTTAAAAGTTGATAGATTTCTTGGCGTCATATACTGAACAAATTTAGCGGCGTCTTCTCCAATAATTTCAATTTGTCTCTCTGCTGCCACATCCCATAATGTTACATCGTTTATTAATGATTGGTATTCCTCCTCAGGAGTCGTATAGCCAACAGGCATCGTCATACGGTTATAAGTTGTAAAATTGGTAGCGCCGTATTTTAGTGTCTCTTCAAAGAAAGGTGATTTTCTAATCCTTGGGGTGTATATAATACCTTTTGACATTCTGTTCTCCTTAATGATCAGACCTTATAGACCATAAAGTCATAAAAAGTAAATCCTTTTCCTAAGTTTCTACTTACTAATTAAAACTATAAATGCTAAAAAATAATGATGAGCAAAAGATATGAAAATTTAATGAAACGTATTCATGCCGGAGAAAATATTCTTCTTGATGGGGCCACTGGTTCGGAGCTTGAAAACCGTGGTATTAAAATGGATAATTCTTGGTGTGGCACAGCTTCCTTAGAGAGCGATACATTAAAGCAAATACATAAAGATTATATTGAGGCTGGCTCAAGTATTATAACTACAAATACTTATGCAACAAATCGAATGATCTTAGAAACCGCGGGGGTAGATAATCAATTCAAAGAAATAAATCTAAGTGCAATAAATGCAGCTCTGGAAGCAAGGGAAGAATGTGGTAGAGATGATGTACTTATAGCTGGGTCCTTGTCTCATCAAATACCGTATGAGGATGCTTTTGAAACACAAGAGGAAAGAGAGAAATTTAAAAAAAAACTCACACCCGAATATTTTCAAAAGTCTTTTGATGAGCTCGCTTTTTTTCTAGCCGATAATGGGTGTGATTTTATTCTACTAGAGTTAATGTATCGACCAGATCGAATTGAAATAATTTTTGACTCAGCAAGTAAGGCTGGATTGCCTGTGTGGGCTGGATTCTCATCTAGAAATAAAGACGGGTTAATAGCCCTTACTACAGACTATGACTATAGTTTTAAAAAAATGATTAGTAATGTCAAACATCATAAATTGGATGCTGTAGGAATAATGCATTGTGAAATTAATGTAATAGAACAAAGTATTAAAGAACTTAAAGAAGTATATGACCTTCCTGTTATGGCGTATCCAGAATTAGCGGTATTTAATTTTCCACACTACGACATGAGCAATGTAATTTCTCCTGATGATTATTTAATTGAAGCAAAAAAGTGGAAGGATGCTGGAGCGCAAATTATAGGTGGATGTTGCGGCACTACAGTTGAACACATTAAAGTACTCAATCAATTATAGTTAGCCCGTATCTTCTTCAGTCTTTGATGCAAATAGTATTTCTGTTAATCCAGCAAATATAATGAAAGAGCTGCCCAATATTTCTCGCCATCCAATAAGCTCATCTGTTAATACCGCGGCACTGAAAGTTCCTACAACTATTTCAAAAAGTATAATTATAGAAAATATGCCTGCACCAATTCTACTTGGTGCACCTAAGATCACTATATTTGTCGGTATATGAAATAAAATTGCAATTAAAATTAGCCACGGCATCATTGCAACCCATGACTCTATTGATGGAGCATCACCTAGGTAGTCGCTCAAGAAATATGATTGTATTAATGTAAATAAGCCTCCATAAAAAAAGAATGAAAATAATATAGGATATATTCCCTCTGGCTTTTTTATCTCCATTCTAACTGCTGATGCGGCAATAAGAATTCCGCCTAATAAAGCAATCCAATCACCAGAATTTTGTGGTAAGGGTATCACGCCTTCTTGACCAAAAACTATCCAAACACCAGATAGTGCAAGAGCTAATGTTATGTATCTATAAAAACGTGGAATTTGTCTAAGAAATACTATTTCAAAAATAGTTGTCCAAACTGGGGTTATATAAAAGAGTATTAAAGCTCTAACTACATCTGTCAGTAAAAAACTATTAGCGTAGCAAGCAATACCTCCTCCAAACAAAAGTCCAATTAGAGGATACTCTAGGCCAAAAGACTGACCTTTATAGAGCCTCCATAGTGATATTGGAAGCAGCATTGCAAAAGGTATAACCATTTGAGAAATCGTTGCCCATCCGCCCGTTAAACCACCAGCCTCTAACGCTCTTTGAGGGATCCAGAATAAACCCCACATACCCGCAGCGATTAATAATGCAAAGCTAATTGTATAATAGTAAGGATGTCTTGATGAGGTGATCATAAAAGTTAACTAAAAAAAAGGCCTTGCACAAAAGTAACAAGGCCTTAATTTTCTGATTTAGCTATTTAGACTTACGGAAGCCAAGCTTTCCATTCGTCTGTACTGTTTTTCCATTCAGCAACAGCTTCTTCGACAGATAATCCGTCGTCACCAACTCTTACAAGCATTTTTGCTTGATCCGTGTTAGAGAAAGCCATTTTTTTGAAGAATGCAACTGCTTCAGCGTTCTCAGGTTTAGACATAACTTCAGGATTCATATAATTCATCGTGTAGTCTTTATCCCAACCTGTAGCAGGCCATGCTGCAGTTCCACAATCTTGCCAGTTATTAGCTTCAGTAAAACTATCACAGTATTTGTATGCTGGTAGTTTTACACCAACCATTTCATTCTTACCGAAGAAAAAGTGTGGTTCCCAAAGATACAGAAGGAATGCTTCACCTCTATCATAAGCTCCTTGAGCTTCCGCTAGAGCTGCAACCTCAGTACCTAGTTCTGATGCTTCAAAATCAATTCCTAAAAGATCTAATCTTTTTTGGTCATGACAGTTCCAACCAGCAACTGGACATCCAATCAATCTACCTTTTGAACCTGTTTCAGGTGTCGCAAATTGATCTTTGTATTTATTTAAATCTGACCAGTCTTTAAAATCTGGGTTAGCGTCAACAAAGTATTTTGGAACATAGTAATCTGACATTCCAATGATACCACTTGTGTACGCATCAACAGATCCATCACCAGAATACTCTTTTACAACTTCTCCGTCATAAACAAGATTCATGTTGATCATTACATCGTCAGCCTCAGCATAACTTGGCCAACTTTCACATGCGAAGTCAATATCGCCAGCGGCAATAGCTTCCCATAGACCTGTTCCTGAAGCGAATTCTATTCTATCAACTCTGTAGCCTAGCTCTTCTTCAAGGATAGCAACTGCAACCTGACATGTTAATTCTCCACCAGTCCAGTCAGCAACAGCAGCTGTTAAACGCTTAGCGTTGGCAGTACCTGCCGAAAGAACTAAAAAAGAAGACAAAATCAGGGCAGCAAAAGTTTTTGCAAATAATGAATTTTTCATTAATTTCCCCTTTTTATTAATTAATTAATAAATAATTTTAGACCAAAAAAGATGAATAAGTAAACCGCTTTATCAACATTTTTTGAAGAAAAGTATCAGGAAATATGTATATAAATTAGATCTATAAACCTAGGGCATCTCTTTGCTTTTTTGTCCATGCAAGACTGATACGGTCAATTATCATGGCTAATAAACAAATTCCTATGCCAGCAGCAAGAGCTCTACCAGTATCTGATCGAGCTAAGCCATTAAATACCTCAAGACCTAGCCCTTTACCACCAATGAGAGGTGTGACAATCTGCATCGCAAAAGCCATCATGACTGTTTGATTGAAACCCATAACCAAACTAGGAACTGCTAGAGGAAATTTTATCTTATTGAGAGTCTGAATTGTAGTGCCTCCAAATGACTTTGATACTTCTGAATATGTGGAAGAAACTTGAGACAGGCCCAATACAGTTAAACGTATTATTGGAGGTATGGAGTATATAATTGTTGCAAGTAATGCAGAAAATGCGCCACCACCAAAAAACATTAAAACTGGAACAAGGTAACAAAAATATGGCAATGTTTGCATTGCATCTAATATTACCTCGTTGATATTTTGAAATCTCTTAC
>CACIQL010000018.1:0-20541 GCA_902588785.1 uncultured Pelagibacteraceae bacterium | reverse complement strand
AGAAAACCAGGAAAAAATCGATTTGTTACACAAAGAAGAGAAGATGATAAAGTTTCAATTTTATCTGGTATCTTTGAGGGAAAAACAACTGGAACTCCGATAATGCTTTTAATTCGGAACAAAGATCAGAAATCAAAAGACTACAGCGATATAAAAAATAAATTTAGACCTGGACATGCTGACCTAACATATTTTTTGAAATATGGAATAAGAGATTATAGAGGTGGAGGTCGTTCTTCCGCAAGAGAAACTGCTAGTAGAGTAGCTGCTGGCGCTGTTGCAAGAAAGGTAATTGGCCATATTTTAAAAAAAGATATTTTAATTCAAGGTGCAGTTACTCAAGTTGGTAAGCTTGCCATCAATCAAAGAAATTTTAGTTGGAATGATGTAAAGAAAAATTCATTTTTCTGTCCTGATAAAAAAATAGTTAAAGTTTGGGAAGATTACCTAGATGAAACTAGAAAAAAAGGGTCATCATTGGGTGCAAAGTTATTAATAAATGCAAGAAATGTTCCTGCCGGTCTTGGAGAACCTGTGTATGGTAAATTAGATGCTGACCTTGCAGGTGCAATGATGAGCATTAACGCTGTTAAAGGAGTTGAAATAGGAGCTGGTAATGAGGCTGTTGAATTATCAGGAGATGAGAACTCCGATGAAATAAGAGCTAATAAAAATAAAAAAATTATCTTTTCTTCTAATAATTCTGGCGGAATCTTAGGTGGTATATCAAGTGGCCAAGATTTAAATTTATCAATAACGATTAAACCAACGTCATCGATTTTAAAGGCAAAAAAAACAATTAATAATAAATTTCAAAATACATCGATTTCAACAAAAGGCCGTCATGATCCATGTGTAGGCTTGAGAGCTGTCCCAATAGCTGAGGCTATGATGGCATGTGTTTTAGCAGATCATATATTGCGCAATAGAGCGCAATGTGGCTAAACTTTTAGATCAACTAAAAAATCAATAAGCAGCAAAGTCTTTTTTTTCTTTAATTTAATTTTCTTCAAATTCTTTAACGTCTTTTCAGCTAGTTTTTTTTTGTAATTTAGTAAAATCTCAGTATTTACCTTTGACATTCTTGGAAAATCTGCGAAGTCATCATTGATTTGAAAAATTTCTCCGATGTACTCTCCAATTTTTTTCATACTAAATTCGACACTCTTATTTTTATTTGCACAAATTGCAACTGCTTGACAGCAATAAGACATTAATCTTGCAGTTTTTAATTTGTTTAATTCTAATCTCCCACTTACAGTAGGTGATTTTAAACTCAAATCATAGTATTGCCCTAAAAGAAGTCCTTTTTCACCTGAAACTTTGCTCATTACTTCAATCAGCTTTGTTTTTTTCTTATCTGACATTTTAAAAGAACTACTAGATAAAATTTGATATGCTTTAGTCAATAAAGCACATCCCGCGAGAATTGCAGTATATTCATTGAATTTATAGTGTGTTGTTTTTTTTCCTCTTCTAAATTGATCGTTGTCCATAGAAGGTAAATCATCATGCACAAGAGAATAATTATGTAACATCTCAATTGCTGAAGCTAAATTAAAAATAACACTGTTTGATAAATTCAATTCTTTACCAAAAATATATACTAGATATGGTCTAAATCTTTTACCTCCTGTATTAATTGAATATAGGATAGCTTGATTTAATAGATTTTTATCTTTACTAAGTTTTTTTTTTAAAAATTTATTGAAATTAATTGTAAATTTTTTCAAATCGTTATTTATGATTTGATGTTTCATTTACTTTTTTTTAGATATTTTACCATCTGGCAGCACTTTGATTTCCTCAAGTTTTAAAACTGCATCGTCTAATTTTTGTTGGCAATGGGCTCTTAATTGCGATCCACGCGTATAATACTCAATAGACTTTTCAAGATCAATGTTTCCACTCTCTAAATTTTCTACAATCTCAGATAGTTCTTCCATAGCTTTTTCAAAAGAAAGTTTTTTTATGTCATCAGGTATTTTAGTCATTATTTTGTAACTCTCTTATATGGGTAATCATTGAATTTTCTAAAGCTTGTATATCATATCCACCTTCAAGCATAGAAATAATTCGGTTATCACAATATTTATCTGCAATACTCATCAACTTTTGTGTAATCAATTTAAAATCATTTTCTAATAGTTTTAACGATGCCAATGGGTCTTTTTCGTGAGCATCAAAACCCGCTGATAAAATTAAAAAATCTGGTTTTTGATCATGTAATTTTTTTATAATCATTTCATCAAATGCCGATTGATATTGAGATGAATTTGTTCCCGCTTGAAGAGGTACATTAACAATATTGCCTACTCCCTTTTCATTTGTATCGCCTGTTCCAGGATACAATGGAAACTGATGAGTTGAATAGTAATGTACCTTAGAATTTTCATAGAATATATCTTGCGTTCCGTTTCCATGATGAACATCAAAGTCGATAATGGCAATATTTTCTAAACCATACCTATTAATCAAGTACTTTGCAGATATAGCTACATTATTAAATACACAAAAACCCATTGAACGGTCATAACATGCATGATGGCCTGGCGGCCTTACAATACAGAACGCATTCATACATTTTTTATTTATAACGTTATCTGCTGCGTCTATGCCAGCGCCTGCAGCTTTTAATGTTGCCTCAAAAGAACCACTAGATACAGGTGTTTCTTGATCCAGAAAAACTATCTGTTCATCTTTTGGAAAACGATCAAGAGTTTCATCTACAAAACTTTTATCATGTGCTTCATAAATATGAGAGTAATCTACCTTATTCGGTTTAATTATTGATATATTTTTAAATTCTTCATTATTTATTAAATCGATGATATTTTTTACCCGATCAGTTCTCTCTGGATAATCAAGAGAAGATACATGATCTTTAAAACTATCATCGAAATATATTTGTGTTTGAGTCATTTAATGAAATCTAAAATAATAAATCTAAATTCAAATAATATTAAAATTATAACTAGAAGTCTACTCATAGGAAAAACTATAGTAATCCCAACAGATACCATTTATGGTATTGCAGCCGATGCAAAGAGTTTTCGAGGCGTTGAAAATATATTTAGGATTAAAAAAAGACCTAAAAGATTTCCTCTTATTTTGTTTACTCATTCAATAGCTGAAGCTAAAAAGCTTGCAATATTTTCACCTTTTGAAGAATATTTGGCATCAAAATACTGGCCTGGACCACTTACTTTGATATTAAAAAAGAAAGAAAAAAAGTTTTACAATGGGGATAAAAGATTGTCTAAAGTAGGTATACGCATTCCAAAAAATAAAGACGTTTTAAAAATTCTCGAATACATGCAAAAGCCACTTGCAACTACAAGCGCTAATATTCATGGAGAAATGAATATAAAATCTTTAAATCAATTAGGAATAATAAAATCAAAAGATGTCGCTTATGCAATCGAAAAAAAAGGTAAAATGAGCTTTAAAGAGTCAACTTTAGTTGAAACTAAAAATAATCAAATAAATATTATACGCGAAGGATCTTTATCTAAAAAATTAATTAATGAAGAATTAAAAAATTTTAACAAGAAACATTATTAAGCGTCTACGAATGCATTAAAAGAAAAACACCGTCTCTCACCATCTCCTCTAAAAGGGTGGACGTCATGCATTAAAAAAGAAGGGAAAATATACAAATCTCCTACCTTAGGCTTAAATGTTTCACGGTGCTTAACAAGCGGAGGGCTATTCCTGGGCATCGAAACACGCCCATCAAAAAATGATATTAAACCTGCTAAATCTTTTTCTTTATTTAATCTTATAGACGAGGGAATTTTTAAATAACCCACACCGCTGATGTTGCCTCTGTGTAAATGGGGTGGATTAAAATCTCCAGCATACTGACTTACTATCCAAGCTCTTTCAATTTTAATTTTCTTAACTTTTATATTTAATGTTTGCTTATAATAATCTTTTATTGAATTAATTATCTGTTTTTCAATTCCAGCTTTTAGAATTTTATTTGGTATTTTAAACTGCTGTTTCATACTTCCTATAAGCCTATGATCATAATCATACTTTTTAGATAAGGATTTATTTTTTGACACTTGATCTGAAAACTTGTTTAAGTTCGTAACTGTTCTCGATGAGAGCTTTGTTTTGCCTATTGTTGGCCCAAATGGTTTATATATCTTCATAATTTTTTTCTGGTGCGCCCGGAAGGATTCGAACCCTCAACCCTCAGATCCGAAGTCTGATGCTCTATCCAGTTGAGCTACGGACGCATCTATATTATATTTCACGTACCATGCTTTTTCTTAAGATACTAGAGAAATTAGGACGAAAAAAAGTTGTGATGGACAGAGGCCCTTCACACCCAGAATATCATTTAGCAAAACCATGGACAGCTAGGTATTATTTGCTGTTCAGAAAAAGACCGAAATGGTTTCCTTTCAATATACTTATTCATCATATTTTAGATAATGATCATGGAATTGGGCTGCACAATCATCCCTTTCCATATATTACAATTATTTTAAGTGGTGGTTACTGGGAGACAAACATCAAAGAAGAGAGAAAATGGCGTGGAAAATTTTATATAGGCTTTAGAAGTGCTGATAATTTACACCGGGTTGACTTAGAGCCAGGCATAAAGCCAATTACAATTTATATTGCTGGTCCTTACGGACTAAGAAAAAAAGGAAGAAGTGAATACGGAACTTTAAACTAATTTTTTTCTAAGTTGTGTTCTGAGTTTACGATCTTTTTTTAAAACAATTTCCCTTTTCATTGCGTCGGATTTAGACTCAAAAATCTCTTTATACAAAAGTTTCCATTTGCTACCTCTAGTGTATTTTGCACCTTTTGAGGCGTTATGAGCCCTTATTCTTTTATCAATATTATTGCTCCAACCAACATATGTTCTAGGCTTAGGATTAGTTGTGCCAATGATATACACATAGAATTTCATGATTCTAAACATAATAATTGTAATTAGTACTTAATTAAATATAGTATCTTTAAATAAATAGGAGAAAAAGCATGCGTACTACTCTTACAGTTTTAGCTTTCAGTTTTATGATTTCAGCTTGTACTACATTACAAAGCATAAATGAAACCATTAAAGGTGATGGCGTTCCTTATATTCCAGGAATATAAATATTAGAAGCTGGCCCTTTTTTTAGGGTCAGTTTTCTTTTTTTGTAATAATTAGAAAAAAAAGTTAATTAGTTAAAGCGCCTACTTAAATTTTATAGTTTCCAATATGTATAAAGTTCAAATTTCTGGGACCGGCCTATACACTCCTAAGGAAAAAATTTCTAATGAGGAATTGGTACAATCATTTAATAAGTATGTTGATGAATTTAATGAAACAAATTCAGAAGATATTAAAAATGGAAAAACCCAACCTTTGGAAAAATCTAGTGCTGAATTCATTGAAAAAGCATCAGGTGTTAAATCAAGATATGTGCAAAATAAAACAGGAATTCTAGATACTTCTTTTATGAGACCTAAATTGAGAGAAAGGTCAGAAGAAGAATTATCTAATTTAGCCGAAATGGGGGTCATTGCTGCTAAAGATGCGATTAAAAACTCAAATATAGATGTAGATGATATTGATGCAGTAATTGTAGCTTGTTCAAATCTTGAACGTGCTTATCCAGCAATTGCAATTGAAATACAAAATGCTTTGGGTATCAAAGGTTTTGCTTTTGATATGAATGTTGCATGTTCATCAGCAACTTTTGGAATTCAAACTATCTTCGACATGGTAAAGTCTGGAAGTATAAAGTCTGCTATCATGATTAATCCTGAAATTTGTACTGGACATTTGAATTTCAGAGATCGAGACTGTCATTTTATTTTTGGAGATGTTGCGACTGCAGTTATTTTAGAACGTCTTAATGAAGAAAATATTAAGGAAAACTCCTATGAAATAATTAGTACGAGATTATTAACTAAGTTTTCAAACAATATAAGAAATAATTATGGCTTTTTAAATAATTCATCGCCTGATGGCGTTGGTCAGTCAGACAAATTATTTCATCAAAATGGACGAAAAGTATTTAAGGAAGTTGTTCCAGAAGTTTCTAACTTAATTAAATCACATTTAGAAGAAAATAACTTATCGGCCAATGATCTCAAAGGCATGTATCTTCATCAAGCCAACGAGAATATGAACGTTTTAATTTCAAAGTATGTATTGGGAAAAGATGCCCCAAAAGAGTTAGCACCTGTAGTTTTGGATGAATATGCAAATACAAGTTCAGCTGGTTCAATTATTGCTTTTCATAAATACAATAAATCATTAAATAAAAATGATTTAGCAATTATATGTTCATTTGGAGCTGGTTATTCAGTTGGAAATGTAATTGTAAAAAAGATAGCTTAAAAATTTGGCTCTTTAGAAAATAATCTTCTCACCATTGGTTCAAAATGATCTAACGGGAAGGATTCATAATTAGGATCAAAAGATTTTTGATCCCACTTTTCACAAAAGTCGACCGCATCTTGATAGTATGGGTGATCTTTAAATTTATCTCGTGAATTTCTATCTTTACCTAAATGATGAGCATAATAATATTCTTGAAAAAGCCCATGATGCAACATAATCCAATGAACCTTTTCAGAAACATACGGTCTTAAAACAGCAGCTATGAGTTGACTGTGATTGTATGGAGCAAGACTGTCTCCTATATCATGCAACAATGTAGCAACAATCATTTCTTCATCTGCCCCATCTTTTTCAGCTCTGGTTGCTGATTGCAAAGAATGCTCAAGTCTTGTTACTTGGTACCCGTCCACTGAATTATCTAAGTTTTTTAATGATTCTAAAATTCGATCAGGAAGTTCATTTACGTAGTTTTTTTCATATTCAGCCAAAAGTTCATAATCTTCTTTTGATCCTTTTTTCATTTCGGTAAACTTGACTGTCTTCATTCTACTTCCTTGGAAAGTAGTTTATATTTACTTTCGGCAGAGTCATGGTCAATATACAGTCCTTGAAGCCACCGACTTCCTTCAGATGTATTGTAGCTTCGTCTTCCATGTAAAGTTCTGTAATTATTCATAATTAATAAGTTACCAGGCTCTAAATGAAATTGTAATATATATTTATCTGAATTGATCATTTGATGCATAACTCTTTTAGCGGCATAAAATTCTTCTAAAACCTTTGGCTCATCGTAAAATACAAAGTCTAATCTATTACTATATTTTATTTGTTTGAGTTCTCCTCTAGCACTTAATTTTATAATTTTTCCAGTTTTTTCTAAAATAGCATCATTATCTTCAAATTTATAATTTATTAGAGTATTTACTAGGATATTAAAAGCTTGTGGATTTTCTTTTTTTAGATCCTCTGCAACTTTGAAACCATCTACAACTGTGGAATCACCACCTTTGCAACTGTTTTCAATACAAAATAAAAATTGAATTGATGGTACTGGTTTTCTGTAGGGATTATCAGTATGCGACTCTAATTCGATGGATGTATAAGCCAAGTCATTAGGTTGTTTTTGTGACCTCACATTAAATAGCTTTCCAAAATTAGTTTCTCGAATAAACCCAATTTTTTCAGCAAATTTTATAACTTCTCCATCCTTAGCTGGCAAATCTTCGACTACAACGTAGCCATACTGATGATAAAACTTTAAAATTTCAAACAATTGCTGACTTTCGTTTACTCCATAGGTAAAACTAAATTTTTTTAACTCAGCATTATTTTTATTCCAATAAATCTTTGGCGGTAGGACATTTGATCTTGTAATTTCTGTTATTAACTTATCTAAACAATAAGTTGCACTATGGTTATCAGAAAATTCTACAAGCATTTTGTTGTCTGCTAGCAGCTGAGCATTCTTTATTTGCAAATTAGGTTTAATCTTTTCAGGATCATATAATCTTTGGAAAGAATTTTGATCAACTTCCCCTTTTTCAATTGATCGTTCCCGTATCCATAAGGGATGTATTTTAAAAATTTCCTCTTTATCAAATACTCTTAATTCTTTTGAATCAAAATCTAGCTTCATATTTGAAAATATATGATTAATAGTCTAATTCTTCAATATTTTCATATTCTGCAAGACATTCTGGATTTGCAAGAGCCTCCATATTTTTAACTTTTTTACCATTTATAATATCTCTTACAGTCAATTCAGCTATCTTACCGCTCCGAGTTCTTGGAATATCAGTAACTTGAATAATCTTCGCAGGCACATGTCTGATGGAGGTTGAATTCTTAATATTTTCCTTGATATCGGCAACTAATTTATCATTTAGATGACTTTTGGCTTTAAGGGTTATAAATAAAATAATTCTGACATCATCATTCCATTCTTGCCCAACCACAATAGATTCATTAATATCTTCTAGTTTTTCAACAGACCTGTATATTTCTGCGGTCCCAATTCTAATACCTCCAGGATTGAGAGTTGAGTCAGAGCGCCCAAAGATTATGAAACCCTTATTTGCTGTTTTGATTGCATAGTCACCTTGTGTCCAAATATTGGGGTACTTTGAAAAATATGATTTTATATATTTTTCTTTATTAACATCATCCCAGAACCCAATTGGCATTGAAGGGATTGCTGATTTGCAGACTAGTTCTCCTTTTTGATGAGTACTAATCCCATTTTCATTAAATATATCTACATCAACTCCTAAACATTCACATTGAATTTCTCCTGAAACTACTGCACCAGTTGGATCTCCTCCAACAAAACATGAGACAATATCAGTACCGCCACTAATAGAGGCTAAATGTACGTCTTGCTTAATATTGCTATAAACATAATTAAAACTCTCACTAACTAGTGGTGATCCAGTACTTAAAATTGTTTTTAATTTTGATAGTTTATATTTATTTGAAATATGAATTTGGCTATTTCTTAGCGCATCAATAAACTTTGCGCTTGTGCCAAAGCAAGTAATTTCCTCTTCTTCCGCCATTTTAAAAAGTGAGTCCTGATGTGGGAAAAAAGGAGACCCCTCATAAAGAACAACTGTTGCCTTAGAAGCAAGACCAGAAATAAGCCAATTCCACATCATCCATCCACAAGTAGTAAAATAGAAAAGCTTATCGTTTTCACAAATTTCACAGTGAAGTTGCTGTTCTTTCAAATGTTGGATTAATGGACCTCCGGTATTATGTACAATACATTTTGGTTTTCCAGTTGTACCGCTGGAATACAATATATACATTGGGTCATTAAACTGACATCTTTCAAAAGAGAGCTCGCTCAATTTTCTATTGTTTTCTTCAAAAAAATTTAATTTTTCATCGATAAAACTTTTATCTTTTTGAGAATAATCAATGCATATGGATACTTCCAATGTATTAAGCTTACTCTCAACATTTTTTATTTTTTCTAAAATTTCAAATTTCTTTCCTCCATACATATAGCTACTGGAATAAAATAAAATTTTGGGCTCTATTTGACTAAACCTATCTAATATAGCCTGTTCACCAAAATCTGGTGAACAAGAAGACCATACCGCACCAATTGAATTTACTGCAAGAAATGAAATCAATGTTTCCGCATTATTAGTTACAATGCCTACAACTCTATCGCCCTTTTTAACACCAATAGATCTCAAATATTTAGCAACTAAATTTACTTTATGAATAACTTCTTCTTTGCTGTAATATTTTTTAAATCCAATTTCATTTACATAGAGTATAGGAATAGAATTTAAATTATTAATGATATTTTCACTATAGCTAAGATTTAAATTTGGAAAAAATTTCTTGTCATAAATATTTTCACTTTCACTAATAGCAGGGTTTTCATTGCCGCTATAGTTTATATCTAAATAACTCAAAAGACTCGTCCAAAATAAATTAGGCTTTGCTATACTCCAGTTAAATAAGGAGTCATATTCATAGTCAAAATTTATTGAGTAACTTTTTTTGAGATAACGATGGTATTTAATTAAGTTCGATTGTTTTCGTCTTTTTTCGGAGGCTTGCCACAGTAATTTTTCCATAAATTTTACTGCTTTGAATTAAATTTTAAGCAATATGTAATGCTTTTGTTTCAAGATAATCTTCAAGCCCCATATCACCACCTTCGCGGCCGTTTCCAGACTCTTTATAACCGCCAAAAGGAGAGCCGTAGTTATAACCGCCTCCGTTTACATGTACACCGCCAGCTCTAAGTTGTCTTGAAACTCTTTCTGCCCTTTCAGTGTCGCCTGTTTGTAAATATGCGGCAAGTCCGTAAGGTGTGTCATTAGCTATTTCAACAGCTTCTTTTTCATCTTCAAATGGAATTATTACGAGTACGGGGCCAAAAATCTCTTCTTGAGCTACTCGCATGCTGTTATTAACATTTATGAATATAGTTGGTTTAGTAAACCAGCCTTTTTCTAACCCCTCAGGTTTACCCAGTCCACCAACAAGCAGTTCGGCACCTTCATCTATTCCAACCTGAATCATGTTTTGAACTCTATCAAATTGGATTTTATCAAATAAAGGTCCTAGATGATCTCCATCCTCTTGTGGGTCTCCAACTTTTATTTCTTCAGCTGCCTTTTTTGCAATTGTAACGACTTCATCGTAGCATTTTTTTTCAACTAGTAATCTGGTAGGCGCGTCACATGATTGGCCAGTGTTAAACATACATTCATTTACGGATGCGGTTACTTTTTCCTCAAGATCACAATCAGCAAAAACTAAATTTGGTGACTTGCCTCCAAGCTCAAGTGTAACTTTTTTGACAGTTTCAGCAGACTCTATTGTAACTGACTTACCTCCTCTTTTAGAGCCGGTAAACGACATCATCTCAATATCTGGATGTCTTGACATTGCTATGCCCACACCCTCGCCATCACCATGAACTAAATTGAAAACACCTGCAGGGACACCAGCTTTATCTAGTATTTCGGCATAAACCATTGCTGATAATGGCGTATGTTCTGATGGTTTTAAAATACAAGTACAGCCAGTTGCAATGACTGGCAAAACTTTTAATGTGATTTGATTTATTGGCCAATTCCATGGAGTGATTAGACCACATACTCCAATTGGTTCTTTTAATAAAATATCTGTATTAGATAACTCAATTTTTTCTTCATGTTTTTCTAATGCACTAATAAAACCATCCAAATGACCTATAGCTGCATCAGCTTGGGCTTCACGTGACATTTTTCTTGGTGCACCCATCTCCATTGTCATAGCATCAGCTAAGTCATCAAATCTTTCTTCTGAAATTTTTCGTATATTTTTCAAAATATTCATTCTCTCTTCTTTAGAAGTTTTTGAAAAACTCATAAATGCATTTTTAGCGGCTTTTACTGCGATATTTACATCTTCTTCATTACCTAATATGACTTCACCGATAACTTCCTCTGTGGCTGGATTTACGACAGGCATTTTTTTACTAGATTGTGGCGCTACCCATTGACCATCAATATAAAATTTTTGTAGATTTTGCATTTCAGATGATGATTACATACTATAGTATGGTAATTGTAAATTAATTTTTTTTCACTAGTAAAGGAAATATGAACAGAGACGTCATTATTTCATGTGCAGTTACTGGATCAGGAGATACTGTCAACAAACATCCAAACATACCGGTAACACCAGAGCAAATTGCTACTGCTGCAATTGAAGCAGCGTCAGCTGGAGCTGCCATAGCGCATATCCATGTCAGAGATTTAAATACAGGAAAGGGATCAAGAGACGATGAGCTTTATAAAGAGGTTGTGAGCCGCATAAAAGATAGCGGCACAAATGTCATAATAAATCTTACCAGTGGTATGGGCGGTGATATAGAAATTGGACCTGAGGATGATCTGTTAAAGTTCGGACCTAATACTGATTTTGTTAATGCAATTGAAAGACTAAGTCACGTTGAAGAAATATTACCAGATATATGTTCCCTTGATTGTGGAACTCTTAATTTTGGTGATGGCAACATGATTTATGTTAGTACACCTGAACAATTAAGAATTGGTGCAAAAAGAATACAAGAATTAGGCGTAAAACCTGAATTAGAAGTTTTTGATACAGGGCATATGTGGTTTGCAAATCAAATGTACGATGAGGGGTTGCTTGACAGCCCTCCTCTATTTCAAATTTGTCTTGGTATTCCCTATGGGGCACCAGCTAATACCGGTTCAATGAAAAACATGGTAGACATGCTACCATCGGGTAGTAACTGGGCAGCTTTTGGAATTGGGGTTCATCAAATGCCGATGGTTGCTCAAGCGGTTCTCTTGGGCGGCAATGTTAGAGTTGGTCTTGAAGACAACTTATATCTTGAAAAAGGTGTATACGCCTCAAACGGTCAACTTGTTGAAAAAGCGACGACAATAATTAATAATCTTGGTGCTAATGTGATGGGGCCAGATGAAGCCAGAAAAAAACTTGGGCTTAAAGTTTGAAACAAAATAAAGTCATCACTATTGTAGGTACTGGAGTAATTGGTGCAGGCTGGGCTGCAAGATTTCTAGCTAAAGGTTATACTGTAAAAGCATATGACCCAAATAGTGTTTCACGTGAGCAACTAAAAATAAATGTTCGAACTGCTTTTAAAAGCTTAAAGAAAATTGGTTTGAATAGAAATGCCTCATTAAGAAATCTTAAGGTCTATTCAAAATTACCCGGTGCATTGAAGGATACAACTTTTGTTCAAGAAAATGCACCAGAAAACGAAAAGATTAAAAAAAATATACTCAAACAAATTGATAATTTAGTTGATAAGAGAGTTTTAATCGCATCTAGTTCGTCAGGCTTATTGCCATCGAAAATTCAATCGGCTTGTAAGTTTCCTGAGAGAGTTTTAATAGGACATCCATTCAATCCTGTATACTTATTACCGTTGGTAGAAATTGTAGCTGGCAAGAAAACTAGTCATACAAGCGTTAGAAAATTAAAAAAATTATATAAACATATTGGAATGCGACCACTTATTGTTCAAAAAGAAATAGAAGGATATATTTCAGACAGACTACAAGAAGCGTTATGGCGTGAAGCCTTGCATATTATAAATGACGGAGTAGCATCAACGGATGAAGTTGATGATGCTATTGTTTATGGTCCTGGATTGAGATGGGCTTTTATGGGGGTTTGTCTAACGTTCCATTTAGCTGGCGGAGAAACTGGCATGAAACACATGCTGGAACAATTTGGTCCTGCACTGAAACTCCCTTGGACAAAATTGAAAGCGCCTGAATTAACCAACAAACTTAAAAAAGCAATGGTTTCAGGAACAAAAAAACAAGCAGGAAAATTCAATATTAAAGAACTAGAAAAACAAAGAGATTTGTTTTTGATTGAAATTATGAAAACTTTAAATAAGAATCAAAAAGGTAAGTTTCCGAATTGGGACAGAAAATATAATACATTTAAATAAGATATGAATGAGAATCCGTCAATATCATCATTAAAAAAGAATGGTAAATCGATTCTAATTGATTGGAGTGATGGTGAGCAGAGTAAATTTAATTTTTTATGGTTAAGGGATAATTGTCCTTCAGAAGTTCACCCTACTGCAAGGGAGAGAACCTTTAACTTGCTAAATGTTTCAGAAAATATTCACCCAAAAGCGTTTACAATAAATGATAAAGGGCAGTTGGAGATTGAGTGGAGTGAAGGAAGCCATATAAGTTACTATGACGTCGAATGGCTTCGACATAACTGCTACACGATGAAAAGTAAGAAAAAATACAGTTCACCTTATTTTTTGTGGGATAATAACATGCAATCAAATTTTGAAGATATTCAAATAGATTATCAAGAAATAATTAGTGGAGATAATGGAATTAAAAAATGGCTTGAACAACTTCATTATAAAGGGATTTCAATCGTTAAGAATGCACCTACTGAAAAAGAGTCAGGTTTTGATGTTCTATCTAATATAAGTCATCATAGAGAAACTTTTTTTAAAACACCATTTGAAGTAATCGATATTCCAAATCCAAATAATTCAGCATATACAGCTGCAGCTCTAAGAAATCACATCGACTTACCGTATTATGAAATTGCTCCTGGCTACCAGTTCCTTCATTGTTTAATAAACGATGCAACCGGTGGTGAATCAGTTGCGTTAGATGGATTTAAAGTTGCAAGCTATATGAAAGAAAATTTTACTGAATATTTCAAGATTCTTCTTGATACACCTGTAAAATTTGTAAATAGAGATTACACCGCAAACACAATTAGAGTAATGCATAAACCCATATTTACTCTAGATCACAACAATGATTTTAATGATATACGGTTTAGCGTTGCTTATATGGGAATAATGGATTGCAGTCCTGAAGTTATGGATAGCTTCTATGAAGCATATCGTAAACTTCTTTCATTGCTACATGACCCTATGTTTGAAATCAATTTCAGATTAGAAGCTGGAGACATTTTTAGCTTTAATAACAGAAGAGTCTTGCATGGCAGGAAAGAATATGATGCCAATTCAGGTAATAGACACCTCCAAGGATATTATATTGATAGGGATGAGATCGTGGGTAGATTAAATTATTTGAATAGAGTTAATCCTTAATTAATAAAATGAAGATAAATCGTAAAATATTACCAAATATAAATAATTACTACAGCGATAATCATAAGATAGACCCAAGCCAGGGGATGCATCTGGGCGATGGAACAATCAATGATGGCGATCGTGTCGAAATTGGCCCAACCGCATTAGCCTATGCTGAATGGCAAGATGCAGGGCTTATATTACCAGATCTGACTGAGATGCGCAAAGCCAGACACAAACGCTTGACTGATGCAATTGTAGCCAGGGGTTATGGGGGCTTATTGATGTTTGATCCCCTTAATATTCGTTATGCAACTGACACTACAAATATGCAGTTGTGGAACACCCACAATCCGTTCCGGGCGTGCTTACTTTGTGCTGATGGGTATATGGTACTCTGGGATTATAAAAACGCACCATTCCTTGCCCAATACAATCCACTTGTTCGGGAGAGCCGCTCAGGTGCGGACATG
This sequence comes from uncultured Pelagibacteraceae bacterium, assembly GCA_902588785.1. GTDB lineage: Bacteria > Pseudomonadota > Alphaproteobacteria > Pelagibacterales > AG-422-B15 > CACNXQ01. The sequence continues at coordinate 5,615 of CACIQL010000018.1, read as the reverse complement.
TTTTACTTCGCCCGTGGTGACCGGATTGGGCCAGCAGCTGACGCTTTCGCAGCTGAGGTACTAGACTTAATTGCCACTCACGCTCCAGGTTGTACACAAGTCGGTATAGACAAAATTCAGCCTGCAGGTTTAGATGCGGTCCGTCGAGCGGGGCTTGAGTACTGTGACGGTGAGGAAGTGACAGAACGTGCACGAGCTATCAAAACCGAGCACGAATTACGAGCAATGCGCTGTTCTATTTATTCTTGTGAACGCTCGATGGCAGTTATGGAGGAGTTTGCACGCGCAGAAATTCCAAAAGGTGGTGTGACAGAGGATGATGTTTGGGCGGTACTCCATGCAGAAAATATTAAAAGAGGTGGCGAGTGGATTGAGACAAGACTGCTTACTTCAGGGCCACGCACCAACCCATGGTTTCAAGAATGTGGGCCAAGGATCATATCTGAGAACGAAATTCTTGCTTTTGATACTGATTTGATCGGCCCCTATGGGATTTGTGCAGATCTTAGTCGTACCTGGTGGATTGGAGATAGTTTAGCGCCAGCTAACATGCGCGAGAGTTATGCAGAGGCAGTAGAACACATTCGCTATAACACAAAGCTTCTCAAGCCCGGCCTCCACATGGAAGACTTAACTCGTTCTTTGCACGTGTTGCAGGACAAGTATCAGGCGCTCAAGTATTCATCGCCTATGCATGGTGTCGGGATGTGTGACGAATGGCCATTGATTGCCTACCCAGACCGTTTGGTCAAAAATGCCTTTGACGCTGTTCTGGAACCAGGACTGACTCTTTGTGTCGAGGCTTTGGTGGGTGAAGTTAATGGGGACCACATGGTCAAGCTTGAGGACCAGGGTGTCGTAACAAATAATGGTTACGAAACGATTTCTACTTATCCGCTCGATGAGCGTTTGTTTTCAAATTAGAAATGCTTATTCATTCCAAAAAAGAATAGCCTTGTCATTTTTTTAATTCGACAGAATATTAAATTAGGTATAATTTTTTATTTATTGTTTGAATAAATTAGGAGTGCATTCATGAAAAAAGATCTGATAACGAGATTAAATGAGGGACCAATCATTTGTGCTGAAGGTTATTTATTCGCCATGGAACGAAGAGGTTACTTATCCGCAGGAGGATTTGTTCCTGAAGTTGTTTTAGAGCACCCAGAAGTTGTTACTCAATTACATAGAGAATTTATAAGAGCAGGATCTGATGTTGTACAAGCTTTCACTTATTATGGCCATAGAGAAAAATTAAGAATAATTGGAAAAGAACATTTATTAGAGTCTTTACAGAAAAATGCTCTTCAAATTGCAAAAGATGCAGCTAATGAATATAAAGATTTAGATCTTATGGTTTGTGGAGATGTTGCAAATACAAATATTTATGATCCAAATGATAAACAATCTCTTATTCAATGTCAGAAAATGTATGAGGAGCAAGTGGCGTGGGCAAAGGAAGCGGGAGTTGATTTTATTGTCGCTGAGACAATTAATTGGACTGAGGAAATGAAAATTGCTCTAAAAGCAATCAAAGATGAAGGCATGATTGCAGTTACAAATTTTGCGATACCCAGGGGAGATAAGACGAGAGAAGGACATACACCTGAAGATGCATGTAAAATGATGGAAGACTTGGGTGCAAATGTCGTTGGTTTAAACTGTTATAGAGGGCCAGATATGACTATGAAACTTCTAGAAAAAGTAAGAGATAAAGTATCTTGCCATGTTGCTGGATTGCCAGTGCCTTATCGAACAACAGAAAAGGAACCTGGTTTTTTAAATATTTCAGATGATGGATGTGATTGTATTCCTGGAAATAATGCATTTCCTGTAGCCTTGGATAATCTTTTTTGTAATCGTTTTGAAATGGCTAAATTTGCTGCAGACTGTATGGAAAAAAATATCAACTTTATTGGAATTTGTTGTGGCGCCGAAGCACATCACGTGAGAGAAATGTCAGTTGCAGTTGGTAAAAAACCAATTTCGATGAAATATATGCCGGACATGAGAAAACATTTTCACCATGGAACAGACGAAACTCTTAAGCAGGTAAATAAAGAATTCACACCTTAAGAATGCAAACTCATGCTAAAGTTGTTGTTATTGGCGGGGGAGTTGTAGGTTGCTCTATTCTTTTCCATTTAGCAAAGTTTGGGGTGAAGGACTGCGTTCTTCTTGAGCGAAAAGAATTAACAGCAGGATCCTCATGGCATGCCGCAGGAAACGTTCATGTCATTTCTTCAGATCCAAACATATCCAGACTGATGGCATATACAATAAACTTGTATAAGGAAATAGAAGAGACTTCAGGTCATTCAGTTGGCTTTAAACCAAGTGGAGGGTTTTATTTAGCCTCTAATGAAGTTTGGTCTGATTATCTTAAAAGAGAAAGAACAAAAGCCAGATATATGGGTCTTGATCAAGAGTTTATCTCATTAGAAGAGGTTGCAAAAAAAAATCCTCTTATCGATCCCAATAAATATATTTCAGCTTTGTGGGATCCGATCGATGGAGAAGTAGATCCATCAGGTGTCACATATGCATTTGCAAAATCTGCAAAAGTTCATGGCGCTAACTATTACACAAATACTGAGGTTAAAGATACTAAGCAAAGAGAAGATGGAACCTGGGATGTGTTTACTGATAAGGGCAATATTCATACAGAAATTGTAATTAATGCTGCAGGACTTTGGGCGAGAGAGGTCGGTAAACTTGCTGGATTAAATTTGCCTGTACAGCCAATGGAGCATCATTATTTAATCACTGATACAATTCCAGAAATAGCAGCGATGCCTAAGGGAACAAGGCTACCAGTTGGAACTGATTTTGATGGTAATATCTATTTTAGACAAGAAGGACAAGGCATGTTGCTTGGCACATATGAACATAAGTCTACTCCTTGGAAAGTTCAGGGAACCCCATTAGATTTTGGACATGAACTGTTGGAACCAAAATTAGAAAATATTCAAGATCGATTAGTCATTGGTTTTGAGAGAATGCCAGCTTTGGAAAAAGCAGGAATTAAAAATATTGTTAACGGCCCTTTTACATTTGGTCCTGATGGAAATCCTCTCATTGGACCAGTTCCAGGTAAGAGAAATTATTGGGTAGCAGTCGGTGTTATGGCCGGGTTCTGTCAAGGAGGAGGTGTTGGCAAATGTATTGCAGAATGGATTATTGACGGTGAACCTTCTATAGATGTTTGGGCGATGGATGTCGCACGGTTTGGTGATTATGCATCTCCACATTATGGAACAATTAAATCATCTGAAAATTATGAACGAAGATTTATTATGACATTTCCAAATGAGACGTTGCCAAAAGGAAGGAAACAAAAAACTACAGCTTTATATGATCGCTTCGTTAACATGGGAGCAGTTATGGGTGACAGCTTTGGACTCGAAAATGTTCTATGGTTTGCTGATAATCCTGATGATGCTTACGAAGAACCAACTATCAAGCGCTCTCGATCCCATAACTATGTTTCAAATGAAGTAAAAAATGTAAGAGAAAACGTTGGAGTAACAGAGATTGCTAATTTTTCTAAACATGAATTTAAGGGCAAAGACTCAAGAAAATTTTTGGATTATATTTTGGCAGGTAGAATACCTAAAGTTGGACGCATAGCACTAAGTCCAATGCTATCTAAAAAAGGTAAATTATATGGGGACCTTACAGTTTCGTGTATTAGTGAAAATCATTTTATGGTTTATGGATCTGGTGCCGCTCAGGAAATGCATCGAAGATGGTTTGAACAACACCTAGATCAATATGAGGTCATTTATAAAAACAGATCTGATGATTATCACGGCCTTGCTATTTCTGGCCCAAAGTCTAGAAATTTAATGCAATTATTGGTAAGAGAAGATGTTTCTAATGAGTCATTTAAATTTAGAGACTCTAGACAAATGTTTGTTGCTGGTGTTCCTGCATTAGTCAACCGGTTGTCATTTACTGGAGAATTGGGATATGAAATATATGTAGCTCCACACTATCAAATCAAGCTGTATGAGGCTATTGAGGATGCAGGAGAAGAATTCAACATTAAACCTTTTGGCGGAAGAGCTTTGATGTCTATGAGACTAGAAAAAAATTGGGGCGCATGGACACTAGATTTTAGACCTGACTATACTCCAAAAGAAACTGGCCTTTCTGCATTTATAAATTGGGATAAAGATTTTATTGGTAAAGACGCTGCGATCAAAGATGATAGCAATCATAGATTATTTTCCTTGGTAATTGAAACTGACAACATAGATGTGACTAGCAATGAAGCTGTTATGCAGAATGAAGTATGTATCGGATATGTAACATCTGGAGGCTTCGGCCACTATGTGCAAAAAAGTATTGCTTTTGCATACTTGAACAATGATTTATTAAAATCCAAAGAAGTTTTGCAAGTTGAAATAAATGGAGCATTTTATAATGCCTCAATTGTTGATGATGCTTGTTATGACCAAACCGGTAAAAATTTAAGGCAATAAAAAAATTTAGTAGAATTAATCCTTAGATTTCTGCAAAATATCTATAATTTTGTTTTTTGATACTGAGCCAACAAAGTTGTTTTTCTCATCAATTACGTTAAGACCCGATTGACTTTCAAGTATCGCCGGCAAGCAATTTTCAATACTATCATTTACGTTTACAGTTGGATTAGAATTTGTTCGTTCACCTCCTTGGTCAAGAATTGTCTTGATTTTTAAAACCTTTATACGATTAACATCCTTAACAAAATTGGCCACATATTGATCAGCAGGTTTTAAAAGAATTTCCTCTGCATTTCCATCTTGAACAAGTTTTCCGCCATTGAGTATAGCTATTCGGTCACCTAATTTGAGTGCCTCATCGAGGTCATGAGTTATAAACATAATTGTTTTATTTAAATTCTTTTGTAAGTCCAGTAATTGGTCCTGCATATCAGTTCTTATTAATGGATCAAGCGCACTAAAGGCTTCGTCCATTAGCAATATATCTGGATCAGTCGCTAACGCCCTAGCTAAACCTACTCTTTGCTGCATTCCTCCTGACAGTTGATTTGGGAATTTATTTTCAAAACCAGTTAAGCCAACTTTTTCGATCCAATACATTGCTCTTTCTATAGAGTCTGACTTATCTAGATTTTTTATGCTCAATCCAAACTGGACATTGTCTAATATATTTTGATGAGGAAATAGTGCAAAGCGTTGAAAAACCATCCCTGTTTTATTTCTTCTAAACTCTAGAAGATCCATTTTATTAAGTTTAGTAATATCCTCTCCATCAACTGTGACCGTTCCCTCGGTTGGTTCAATCAATCTATTAATGTGTCTTATCAAAGTAGATTTTCCTGACCCTGATAATCCCATTACAACTTGTATTGAATGCTCCTTGATATCTAGAGAAATATTATCCAACCCAAGAACATGATTATATTTTGATAATAACTCGTCTTTATCAACACCATCTCTAACTATGTCTGTGTACTCTCTTGGTCTTGATCCAAAAATTTTATACAAATTTTCTATCTTAATCTTTATCTCACTCATTTGCGCCAGCCCTATATTGCTGCATTCTTTTGCCGAATGACTGAGAAACCCTGTCAAATATGATCGCCAAAGCTACAATAGCCAAAC
>CACIQL010000017.1:0-20582 GCA_902588785.1 uncultured Pelagibacteraceae bacterium | reverse complement strand
AGTCATAGCGGAGGAGTTTGAGACCATGAAAGAAGCAAAACAATGGATAGATGATAACGACCCAGAGTATGTAGATGGCGTGGTGTGGATTAACTTATGAACATGGCTATTTTATATGTATGGGCCATGACCATGGCCGTTATAGTATTTACAGTAGACGCATTAACAGGCGGGCTATTGTTATAGATATTCGAAGCAGGTAGCGTACGCCAAATCTCTAATGAGCCTGCTTTGATGTGTGTTCTGACCTAAGTGCGACCTGTAGAGGGCAGACCTCTTAAAAAAACGGGTGGTGGTTGCCAGAACACACTTAATAACTTGCATAAGTTATTAAGCGTCCGTTATTAGTGCCGCGGTGCATGCAACCGGTGGCGTGAAGAGCGGACACTTAATGACTTATCAAAAGGAACATAAAGTACGGGGCGTGGTCCACGAATACTGGATAGAGCGTAGGCGAGCAAGGTTACAAGCTCGCAGGCGTGGGGAGGGTGGGCCCTATAGGTCACAAGGATTCTGTCAAGAAAAAAAAATAAAAAAATATGAAAAAAATATTTGACAGCGGGCCACGGATATGGGATATTAAGATAAATAATAGAAAGGAAAAAATAAAATGGAATTAAAAGTAAAGGTAAAAGATGTATACGGCCAACGGCTCGTGTACCCAGTTTGTGAAATGTCAAAAAGCTTTGCTTATTTAGTAGGCTGCAAAACGCTTCCAAAGTGGGCGACCGATGAAATAAAAAATATGGGTTACAAGCTAACCGTTGAAACGCCGGAACTTGATTCATAACAGAAAGGAAAAAATAAAATGGATAAGAAAGAAACAATAAGAGACTTTGTACTAGCTGAAGAGCAAGACGGATTAAATATAGACGAAGTTGTGGAGCATGGCTGCGTTAGTGGTATCGTGAGTGCATTAATATATTACTCTGATACTGTTAAATTTTACGATAAGCACGAAGAAGAGATATGGGAGCTATTGGAAGATCATTCACAGAATCATGGTTGTGACAATGTTCTTCAATTTATTGGCGGCTTTAATGGTGCTAAGAATGTTGGTGACTTAGAACAGTTTAAAAATTTACTTACTTGGTGGTCTGTTGAAGAAACTTGTCATCATTTAATTAATGAAAGAGAAGAAGCCGCTTAAACAGTTTCAGGCTACCCGTTCAAAGGATTTGAACTCGTTCGGGGTAGCCTGGATCGCGCTGGGGTTCCTTTCTGTTTCCCGGCGCGGGACTCAAGGAGCAGGCGCTCAAGCGAATCACAAGCCACAGGCACACGGTTCGCAAGGCCGCAGGCTACAAGCTCGCGGACCTCGGACCCTGGAACGAGAAAGTATTCACAAAGTTTCTCGTTCCGGGGATCGAGGGTCGCGGCTAGGATCCAGGTCTTGGTAGGATGTTTCACGTGGAACGCAATCTGGTGCGGTGAGAACAACACTTTTTTACTTTTTGTTACTTTCAACTCGACTGTGAAGAATCCTTGTTTTTCAGTGTATCCAACTAAATCAGGAAAGCCAAAAGATGCCCAAGATTCAACGCGTGTCCATGTAATATTAGGTGTATTTTTTTTAACTTTTTTCCAAAGTTTTGATTCTGCTTTCACAGTAATTATTCAACAAGAATAACGCACCTATATTTCTCAGCTGCATTAATCAATTTGTTCTCAACGAGCTTTATTTCTCTTATGTTAAATTCTTTCTGCATAGGATTTCTACCATCTGGCAGCACCAGCATGACTCCTGCATCTGCACCCTCTGGGCTCTTACAGAAGTTCTGTAGTATCTGCACAACCATTCTTGTATTGTAATTGAGATAGCCTGTTTTTAATTGCTTCTCTGTTGGGCTAGCTAGATTTATTTTCTTCATCGTCTCTTTCCTTGTCCTCTATATTTTTTAAAACTTCTACGCTTGTGTTTGTTCTTGGGTCTGGATCTTATGCTCTGTCCAATAGATGTTCTCTTCTTTGGGCCAGGTATGTGTTCGCTGTATAACTTACTCTTCTTTGCCAAGTGTATATTCTCCTTCTATCAGCGTCTTATTTTCGTCGTAAATACGCTTCATTTTTGCCTCAAGTTCTTCTATCGACATGTCCTCGAGCTTGCCTGTTCTAATTATTTTCTGTTCGATATAGAGTCCTGCCGCTTTGCCTCTCGCAACTTCCGCATTTGTAGCTGCTGAGAAAGCTCCTTTTGCCAAAGCTTCTTGGCGTATACGACCGAGTTCCGTGATGTGTTTCTCAAAAGTGATCTCGTATTTCTTTTGTATTTCTTCTCTGAGTTCACCAATGTATTTGACGACGAGTGGGTATTTGTTTGCATTGCGGAGTTCAGACGCCCGTACATGTGCTGACCCTTCAGCATAGCCTGCTTCCAAAGCGCATTCAGTTGGTGTCTTACGTCCTTCATTGTAGACCAATAGCTCCGCAAATTTCTTTTGTTGTTCTGATAATTGTTTGGGTAAACCCATGGCGTAAAGATAAGTTAATTTACTTTTGATTACAAGAGTGTTTATTCTATAATTTTTTTAATTTTAAGTCGGCCCATGTCTTCGTATACGACAGCCTCAACCTCGCGACAGTTCATGTACATTCCCTGCTGTTCCTCTCCGATATTTCGAGCGATGATACGTTTCTGTTTAAGACAGTCGCTAAGGCCATCAGTTGGCACCATCTCAATTGTCGAACCGTTCTGTATCATGAGTATTGCAAATACAACTTTAATGGACTCCATTTTGTTTTGACTCCAAATCTATTAATCTTTCCTCGTGAAACTGTATTACCATATCATTCTTTAGTATCATCGGTATCTCTGCTTCCATCTGTTCTTTTAACTTATCTACGTTCTCACCAAGATATTCGACGAGCATGTAGAGCTCTTGGACTTGAGGACTGACCATGCCGCCTTTGGGCACGGAATCAATAAAAGTATTAGCAGCTTCTAAATCTTTGTGCATCAGTCTTAGATCTGACTCTATACTATTAAGGCGCTCCAAAACTCCAAAGCCGAACCAAGCACCCACAAGACAAGCACCAATAATAGTGAGTAAGTTACGTACCGGCATCGAGACGGCGGTGTTATCATCGATATCTAACCTTTTCATTACAATAGCGGATTATCAAACTCGGCTTTTAATTCTTCTATCTTTGCATCAATAAATTTTATAGCTGCATCATTTATTTTAACATCACCTTTGATTGCCTCTAATTCTTTGATGATACCTGATAGATCTACAGTCTCATTGACTACAAACTCTTTGTCTTCTAGCTGTGCGATACGATTATTGAACTCACCCCACGCCATGAAGCCACCACCAATGGCGCCAATGACACCAAGTAGTGCAGCATATGATGATAGTTTACTGAACATTTCTTGCATTTAATAACTCCATAAGATTTCTGTATGCATCGCTGGTTTTCTTCTTGTGTTCTCGCATCTTAATCTGATGCTGTACTACAGGATCTGTGCCTGCAATGCTTGCCTGTGTAGCATATATGGTTTTATCGTAGCTTGCAAGACTGGCCTGTAGGAAGAACGCTGGGTCTCCACTAGGCAGTTCTCGAGAATCAAACAAAGCAGTGTTTGTGTTGAAATAGCTAGAGATGTCAGCTTGAGTGGATGTCATTTCACGAGATACTATTTCGTTAATTACATCTAGTGTCACACTGACTCTTTGCATTTCGTTCTTTATTTTGCTTTGTATTGCCTTCTCTATAGCTGCAACTTTTATATCTAAATCAACTTCCACATCTGAGCTAGGTTGTTCTTGAGCTGGCTCCTGGATTGCCTCTTCTTGTTTGGCAATCTCTGCTGTCGGTGCTGGTTCGTCTGCAACAACTTCTTCGCTGCTGGGTTGCTCTGCAATTTCTTCATCTACAATCTCCTCTTCGATTGGTTCTTCTTTTACTTCTTCCATCGCTGGTTTTTCTTCGACCATAGCCACCTCTTCGATGGGTTCTGGTGCTGGCTCAGGTTCTGTTTCCATAACAACTTCTTCGTAGACTTCAAAGACTTCTTCGATAAAGTCCTCTTGCATCTCTTCTGTAAATTCTTCTACAAACATTTCCTCCATAACTATTTCTTCCATGTATACCTCCTCCATCGGAGGCAGCTCTTCAAACATTTCTAGTGGTGGTAGTTCATCAAAGAATTCTACATTAGAATCATTCCAATCTAGCTCCTCTACAAACACAGTATCGACTGGAATAAATTCTTCCATGACAACTTCTTCGTAATAGTCAGGTTCAAAAAAAAATTCATCCATCGGCAATATGTCAAACTCTTCTATGATTTCTATCTCTTCTTCAAAGACAGGATTGAATGAATATTCAATTTCTGGTGGTGGTGCAAGAAATATATCTTCTGGTATTGTAAACTCCATCAACTCAAACTGTTCTAGTTGTTCTTGCACATCTTCTATCTCGTCTTGACCAGGACATGTCGGTGGGTTCTTTTGCCAACAATAAACTACACTTGTGGACGTTGTGCTTGACAGTGTGTTGTAATCAACAGTGACCACGGGATCGCGCACATCAACACCAGCGTGGCCTCCGTTGTAGTTTTTGTTGCCTTGTATATCAAAACTAAATCTTACAGTGAGTGTGCCATGTTGGTTTTGTGGATCTGGTGCAAGTGTAAGTTGATTAGAATATGGATTGGTTTGATAGTTGTGATTTGTTGTATCATGAAAGGTTGTGCTTTGTGTCGTCGTATCAACGCCGTTGGTTGCAGTTTGTGTGAGCGTGACCGTTGATTCAACAGGGTTCCACCATCGTATTTGTGCACCAAAGGTAGATGTAAAACCAAGCTGTAATTCTTCTAATGATAAGTGATCGTCAGAGTCTATCGATGTTTCTGCATATTTACCATCCTTGCCAGTCAACCAGGTTGATTCATTGATGTCAGAGCTGTCAGGAAACATTGTGCCCACCCAGCTGCCATCATCGAAGTCTTGTGAAACTAAGTTGCCTGTGCTTGCTGGATTACCAGATGTAACAGTTGTGATAGTCGTTGTATCTCCAACGTTGGGTGTGTCTTCTAATATTACTTCTGTGCTAGTTGCTGCCGAGCTTGACAGGATTGCCGCTGCCGTCAGAGATATAAGCTTCTTTCTCATCTAGTCCCTCCAGGATTTGTGCATCAACTTTTTCCATGTATCGCAGTGTCTTTGTATACTCTTCGTAGTCTGGTCGTTGTTGATCATATTTATTCCATTCGTCTAATGCCTCGTCACCAATCTTGCCATTGAATGGGCATGGTGTACCAGCATGGGCCATGGCTGAGAAAACTCTGCTGTCTTGACAGAGTATAGATACAGCTGCAACTTTCATGTTAAAATCAAATAATAATTTAGATAGTTTCATTCTTTCACAATTCATATCACGCTTTGTGATTCCAATGCTGCCACCTATCAATGGCTTTTGTATACCAAGTCCAACACCTACAGTACAAAGATCTTGTGACATTGCAGATATACCTGGAGCTGATGCTGATGGCACGGTCCTGGTGTCGCCTGTGTAGCTGTTGTTATTGTTTGTCGTGGAATTGTTCGTAGTTGTAGATGACGATGAACCTGATTGATAGTTTGTCGTTGCCTCACTGTGGTAGCCACCAGTGATCGCAGTGTTTGTAGCTGATGATCCTGTCGTAGACTGTGTATTAGTTGTGGCTCCTGCGCCTGTAACGTCAGCAAATGCAAAGTTTATTGCAAACGCAAATATAAAAATAGATATTGCTAGAGCTAGAGCTATATTGTTTTTCATGGTTCCCCCGCTTTTTATTAACACTTCCAACGCTTACGAGCTTGTCTTAATCTTGAATTAGGATCTTTTGCAGCTTTTGGAAACTTTTTCATTTGTCCTGCACTACGAGCACAGAATGATTTACGTCTCTTTGCAGCTTTACTACCAGGTTTAACTTTACCTGTCACTGCTGTTTTTAATTTAGACCCTGGGTTGTCTCGTCTATACTTTGCAACGCCCGCTTTAGTCATACCTGCACCGGCTTTGGTAGGCCTAAAAAACTTTTTTGTTCTAGGCGGCATTTTACTTCTTTTTCTTGCCACTGCGTTCTCCTAATAATACTTTGTATTTTTGCACTCGATTACGTGCATTGCGCTCAGACTTAGCGTTCTTTTTGTCTAATGCAGTTTTAACATCTCTACGGGCTTTCATCAACCCTTTTACTAATTTACGCTTGTAAGGTGATTCTTTTAGTGGTGACTTTTTATACTTTTTTCCTTTTACGATTATGTGCTTTGCGGATGGCATCCTTACCTCGTTTAAATATATTAACTACTTGGTTTTTGCCCATGACTTTAGCACGTTGCTCACCAACCGTTAAGATTTGTATTTTGCGCGCAAACGGCTTAGATACCTTTTTGACCTTCGCCACAGTCTTCCTGGCATCTTGCGGAGTCGCGAACGCAATACGTACAGTGTCCTTTGGATTTTCATCTGTGTATAGTCTCCTCCCTGAGCCTTTTGGTTTTTTACCTGTTCCTACTTTTGGATCTTTTGCCATTTTTTAATACACTTTTTAAAGTTTTAGCTTGAGCTGCATGTGTCTTTGACGCCTTAGACAAAGCTTTAATCACCTTCTTAACTTTATTTTTTTTCTTCAACATTAAATCATACCTTCGTAGTATTTTTTAAGACTTGGATTACCAACCTTTTGACCATCAACATTTAATTCTATAAAAGAACCAATGTAGCCTCCGTTAGCTGCTTTTTTTCTACCTGCAAATGTTTTTACATTAGTTGGTTTACCACCAACTCCTTGTGCTTTTGATCTTTTACGAGACACAGCAGATTTTATCTGACTCTTTGTCATTCTGTTTGCTTTCGCTCTTGGCACACATTTGGGGTATTTTCTTTTAGCGTCTTTCTTTTGTTTTGATCGACCACATTTTGCAAAGCCTCCACCTTTTTTCTTGGAGCCAATATCAACCCAATCTTGTTTGAACCACTTATCGAGTCCCTTGTGACCAGACATGTTACGCGAACTTTGTTACTTTTTTTCGGTTAGCCATAATAGCACCACACCCTCTTGCCACACGTCCACCATTTTTTAAACCTTGTGCTTTTAATCTTTTTGTAGCTTCTATCAAACCACCTTTTGCTTTCTTACCACGAAAGTCTTTTCTCTTCACCCCAGAGGGATCTTTAATTTTACCTGCACATATTTTAGAAGCGTACGCATTTGCATATGCACTTGGGTAAACTTTAAATTTTCTTTTAGCTGCTGCTTTTCCTCTGGGACAAAGTTTAGTCATTACTTAGCGCGTCCTCCACGCTTCATCATTTTTTTCTTGGCCATGCCTCCACCCATCATTTTAGGTTTCATCATGCCACCGCCTCTTTTCATAACGCGTTTCTTTTTCTTTTTCATGGCTTTCTTTTTAGCCATTCCACCACGTTTCATCATGGTTTTATCTTTATGTGCCGGCATAGTTTTCTCCTTCTTTTTCTTTTTCTTTTTAGGAATGACACCTCTACCCATTAAAATATCTTTTTGAGTAACTTTGCCATCACCAGATAGATCAGGAAATTTTCCCATTTCTATATCTCCTATAAGATTGTCGTTTTAAAACGGTGCCCTCATAATAATCTGAAGGCCACTTGTCATAATAGCCAGTCTTACGAAGATTGTCACTAGCTTTTTCTAATTCGTCAAATTTTTGTATCAATATCATCATAAAGGTGTTGGCTGATTCCCAATCACCTGTTTCCAAAAACTCTATTGGCTCCTCATCCTCTTCATCGTATGGGTGTGATCCCATTAAATATATATCCTGTGGGACAAAAACCAGATTGTATGCATGTATTATCGCACTAAGTTCTTCAACTTCATATTGTATGTCGTCACACCCAACTATAACTATTTGTATCTCTGGATCTTTTGCTAATTCTACCCCCTCTAGTATTGTGTCGAGAAACTTATCATGGTCGTGACACTCCAAAACCCTGTATGTTTTTTTCATCCTAGCCATGCGAGCGTATGGACAAACCGGAACATCACCCAAATATTGATTCTTTGGTTCTAGATATTTTTCAGACCAGGTTAAAATATCGTCAGTTATCGATGTCATTTAAATGTTTTTTAAGCATATCTAACAACCATGGGTTGTCTCTATATACCCCCATCATTGCATTAGATATTGTATTTACTACCAATTCTTCTGCATCATCTTCTTTAAGTGGGCCATTTGCTTGGTTGAGACTAAAGATATAGACCACTGCGTGCAGTATCTCGTGCCAAGTAGTGTTGCATCTTTCTTGTGGCACCAACGCATCCTGAATATAAATCACACCCTCTCTGGCTCTGTACTCACCATAACTCTCCATCATATCATCCATAATAAAATCAGGGCGAACGTATTTTATCTTAATAGTTCTATACCCTACCTTAACTTCCTCTGGTCTGCCATCTGCCGGAACCACCATTGAATCAGTTATTTTCTTTTTGTCTTTCTTCCGCATAACTATTTATACTATTAGTGGGGATTTGGGTCTACCGCGTAAAAAATATTTTACGAAAAAGCTCTCGCACGACAAGTATTGAAAAACTGCCAAAAATTGACCTACTCTACCGCCATCTACCGCGTAAAAAATCGTCGCGGTAGAGTGATTGTGTAATAAATTCATACACTTAGTCCAAAATTTACCGTTACCGCCTCTTTTTCCAGAAAGAAAAAAATTTTTTACTTGGGGGGTCAAATCTCCACTTATAGGTAGAGGGTGTTGCATTAATACCACACTTTATAAACTAACACTAATACGGCAGCATAGAAGAAAAAAACACCAAGACCTGAAAAGTCAATCATTACACCTCGTCGATGTTAATTTTCTTTGCCTCGCAGTAGAAGCCCCAGGTCTTGAGCCGGTGTCCGTCTTCATGGATGCCATGTATTCTGAACAACTCTTCAACCAGGTCTGCTTTGTTATCCCAAATATAGTCCAGGCACTCACCACGTCCCTTAAATTGTTTAGCCTCGTAGTCAGTGTGTCCAAACTCACCTGTCCCCTCGTACCAAAGCATCGCTGTTATTATCCATACTACTGTAGAATTCACTTAATCTCCCCAAAAAATCATATTTAGCTTGTCTAAACTCTTCTCCTTCTATCACAAAGTGTTGAAAAAAGCCATCTCTACTACACATCAAAATGACACCTTGTTCGATATTGGTACCATATACCGCATCGTGCGCCATCGCATATGCTGCAGATTGTAAGAAGTAATCCCCGATCCACGCTCTTTGCTTCGGTTTATTCGTTTGTTTGAAATCTATTATTGACAACTTGTGTAACGATTCTTTGACCGTGCCTGTGCCCCATGTCGCGATAAGATCGGCGCTGCCAGCGTACAATCCCGGATAGTGCACCACGGCTTCGATACCGTAGATCTTCTGTATACCGTGGCGTTCACCGTTGAGTCCTTGTCTAATAATAACATTAGCCATGCGATGCGCTTCTTGGCCCATGTCTGTCATGTCCAGGTGCCACTTAGAATGTAGCCAATCTTCTATTAGTCCGTGCATGACCGTGCCACGTGCGGACGCTTCGTTTTTTATTCTTTCAGCTTCTTTTTCGCCGACCTTTGCTTTCCATCGTTCGATGCTTTCTTGATCCCGTTTAGGTTTTGTTCTGCCAAGAACTGTTGTGACTGATGGCAGTGGTTGCTCTTCGCCGTCGACTGTGTAATGCCTAAGCCCTGCAATAGCTGCTCGTGTTGTTTTTGGATATTTGTATTCATCTAGTAATCTCTCCATGTATGGGTTGAAAGGACTGAGTAAATCTTTGGCTTGTGTCATACCATGTGGGCATTCTTAAAAAAAATTACCCCGTTTTCATAATCAAATTCGTGTGGATTACCAATCAAGTCTTCTGGTGACATTTGCGCCATTCGTGCCCAGTTAGTATGTCCAAACTTAGCTTTACAAATTTTATCTATTGTGTGTGCTGGTACGTCTAAAAAACAATCATCAACCTCGTACGGCGCGCCCGTGTCCTCTGGTATCCAATCTATTTCAAACTCTTCCATTATTCTTTCATCGCATACGGATCTGTCGATAGCATACGTTGTTTCTTGTCTGGCTGTTTGCCAAGTATTATCTCTTCCATGTTCTTGTGTAGATAGTTTGCCATTTGACCCACCACATTATCTTGAGATAGTGTGTCAACCAATTCTTTCAAGGGCTCACCGTGCTGCAAACATCTAGATATCAGCTTGCCTGATGCTCTAAGTTCTCTGTCTAAATATGAATCAGTTGGCTTGAGCTTGATCCAAAACGCCATGGGTGTAAGCCCTGTGTCGCTTGCAACATAATCTAAAATGCCAGTCACATTACGCTCATCAATTGGTAGAGTGAAAGTTGCACTCATCATCCTGTCTGGAATCTTTTTTCTCACACCTTTATTTTCCTTAATCAAAGTCATTTCGATGCTCCTCGATAAATTGGTAAAGACTAACGTTTGTTTCTTTGACCTGCTGTATCTCCAACCACATCGTTTCAATAACACTATACATATTAGCCATTGTCACGACGTTTACAACCATTAATCCTAAACTTATTGCTAAAATTATCCACACCAGCAGATTGCTAGTGTACCATTCTAGCTTGATCTTCAAGTCTTTCATGTGCTTTGGCCTTTCTTCTATCAAAAAGCTGTTGTAATTTATTATTCCATATGACCTTCATGTCATAGTCTTTGGCATCTTTTATGACCTTTATTAAATTTTCGATGCGCTTCTCCATAAGACTCATATGGTCCCCCCAGTTTTTATTTATCTTGCTCATATCGCCCTCCATGTTGATGGGTGTGGCACCAATTGTTCTGTAACCGCACCTGGTTTAGCAGTGATCATAATATCACCACTTATTGATACTCTAGGCACATCAGTCATGTTGACCTTTTGTGTTCCATGAAACAAATGACTTGGAAACATAATCAACATACCTGGTGTACAAACATACGACATACTTTGAAAGTTGTCATCATTCCATTCACTAGAATCTGGCATAAAAAACCTAGTTTTTGATTCATAAAACGTCAAAGGTGAGTGATCCTCGTTTATTTGCACGTAATATACGAAGCTAAAATGGCTGGCTACGTGCTCGTGTGTGGCTATAAATTTATCCTTTTCCGTGTATGTGGCCCACGACTTTGTAATAAAATAGTTTGTATTTATATGTTTGAGCTTACCAAAAAATATATTTAATGATTTTTCTATTTCAAAAAACAAATCACTAAACTCATCGTGTGTATGCAGATTGTCGTTTATCTCTGATATGTCTGTCTTGTCAGATGTAAAAGAATATTTTGTTTGTGTCTGTATATTAGTTGCAACTATCTTATCTTTTATAACAGGTAAAATTTTTTTATTTATCGTGTCGTGATTCTCTATCACATCAAAGCCTAGTAGTGCTCCCAATATTCTATTTGTTTGCACTATATGGTTTCGCCTGTCTTCATCCAACGCGGCTCTATCCCGCCTTCGACGTTGACTCTGCACTGATTCGCTGGCAACCATACAAACATCTGATTATCACATTGACTACAGTCGTATGGCTCCCCTTTTACCATAATATAGCCATTGCCCTTACAACGAGGGCAAATAGCTTTGACCTTATGATCCCCCGTTAGATCTACCATTTTTTCTCCTTAATTCTTTCTTTAACATATATTCTATAATTTTTTGAACACTTACTGGCACTTCAAACTTGTTTTGTGCTAAACTCAAAAGTTTTTCGTGTGTGTCTTTTGATACAGACACTGATTTAAATTTACTTATATCTGGCATTTCGCCCTCTCTTTCATATATCATTGGTAATAATAACGGCATACTAGCATCCATTTTAATTTTTATAAAAAGGTATACTTTACGGCTACGCCTAATTCTTCACACGCTTTGAGTCTGTGTCGTCCATCGATGATTTCCAACTTTTGATTAACCATTATAGGTTTCA
Organism: uncultured Pelagibacteraceae bacterium; assembly: GCA_902588785.1. Taxonomy (GTDB): domain Bacteria; phylum Pseudomonadota; class Alphaproteobacteria; order Pelagibacterales; family AG-422-B15; genus CACNXQ01. Next base: position 8,613 of record CACIQL010000017.1, on the reverse strand, counting down.
TCAGTCCTTGGTTTTTTATAGATTTTTTTAATTTATCTACAGTCTTTCTATCTAGTGTTGCGTCTTGTTCCATGTTTTTCTCCTTCTTAAATATTTACACGGGCCAGGTAGGCCCGTGTTTTCATTCAAAGCCTTCTTTTTTAATAGAAATTCTTTTGCCCTGAACTCGTCTTAATTTATAGTTGTAAGCTTCAACAAAAGCAAAGTCCCAAGATTCTTGATTCTTACAATGATTAAATTGATCATGGTTCTTTTCCATTTGTTTTAAAGCAAGTTCAAATTTAAAGTGCTCTAAAGTAGATATCCTAATAAAAGATATACAAAACCTGTTAATACTAACAAGTTGAGGAACTATACCTTTTAGTTCAACTAATTGCTCTGCAACTTCTTTAGCTTTCGGTAAATCAATAACTTTAAAGTCTCCAGACCTAAACAAAGGCATCGGGCCTCTGTTTCCGCTTCTGGCTGTGCCTTGATAGCACATGCCACTTAAAAGCATTATCTTTGTGTGAAAAGGTAAAGGGTAGTCTTCATCAAATTTTTTTATTTTATTATATTCAGCAGAATTGTTGTGTGATCTGTGACTATAATGTTTTAAATAATCTCTGTTCTTCCAACCCATTTGTGTGTTATTCATGATGGCTATATCTTTACTTGTAGCCTTTACATTAATAACATAACCAACGGGAACACCCAGTTCTTCACATGCTTTCAACCTGTGTTGGCCTTCGTGCACTTCTAGTTTTTCGTTAACGATAATGGGCATCAATTGCCCTTTTTTCTTTATTGAAGACACCAACTTATCAACGTGTTGTTGGTCAATGTCTCTATTGTTATCCAACAATGTAAATTTACTATGATTACTTTCATAGTGCACCTTTACTACTGATTTACTTAAGTCTTTACCCAGTATTGTATGCATAACACCATTTGTTTTCGACATATTAATTATCCTTTCGATAATGTGTTAGTTTATTCGATCATAATTGATCTTATGGGAAAGTATCAGGTAAATTTAGGTTTGACAATAGTTTATTTTAATTTATTGTAAAAAAATCTTCACACCTTTCAATGCCTGCTCGCTCCCATTCCTGGAGCGGGCAGTTATTTAGCCAATTTATATATCTCGTCGAGGTGCACAAACTGGACCTTGCCGTTGACTAATTGCCTGTATTGGTGTCCACAGGATAAACACTTGAAAACCCTAGCTTCTTTCTTGTCAGAAAGTCTAATAAAAGGCACATAATTATCACAACCATCACACACCCCTAGTGTGATTTCAGCTAAATTATCCTTATTTGATGTCACTCGTGTTCACCACCCTTACCTCTAGTAAGAATGCCGTCAGGTTTCTTTTGCACCTGTTTGAAATATATCGCCGTCAATACAGTCATCGTGATAACACCTGCGTGAGCAAAAGCAGATATGCCAAAAGCATAGATACTTTCTACAATATATATTCCAAACACAGCAGACCACATCCACGCAAGAACTTGCATGGACATGAACTTAACCTGAAAAGGTAAATGTTTTAGTGCATTAGTTTTTATGTTCATTATTGCATTGTAAGCGTCTCTCATTTTATGTCTCCCCAATTTGCTCCTTTTTCAAAGTCTACTTTGTTCGGGACCTGTAACTCAACCGCTTGCTCCATAATATCAATAATTTTTTCTGACTCCTGTAAGCTTGCCACTGAGATATCAAGTTCATCATGAATTTGTACATGTGGTATTACTCCTTCCTGGTACAACGCTAACATAGATTGCTTTGTCATGTCAGCAGCTGATCCTTGTATTAGTTTGTTCAGTGCTTTGTATGTAAAAGCACGTTTAATCCCCGGTCCATGCTCCCTGAGTGCATCAGCGTGTTTTAGTGGTTTCTTGATACCAAAACCATGTGGCTCCCAAAGATCAAAATGACAGAGTCTACCCCCGATCGTTCTAATCTTACCGGAATCATCGGCGCGACGCGCCACAGCTTCCGATAACATTTTTACAAAAGGCGCTCGCTGATGATATGTCTTTAATAGTTTTTCAGCTGCATCTTTCATAAGTCCTAGTTCTGCCATGAGTTTGTTTTTACCCATGCCATACATAATACCTAAATTAATTGTCTTTGCTTGTTTACGATCTATGCCGGCCATGTCGGCAATCATCTGGTGAAAGTCTGCACTACCTTTTTTGTATGCATCAACAATCGCGCCTGTGCCTTCTAACTTCATGAGTGATGCGAAGTGCACCAGTATTCTTGGTTCTTGTTGACTGTAGTCAAAGCAACACCAGGTATGTTTTTCTTCAGGTATGAAGAGTGATCGAATCAACGGTCCGAGTTCCTTGTGTCGTGCTGGTATCTGCTGGAGGTTTGGATTATTGTAACTGAATCGTCCAGTTACCGTGCCACCTTGATCAGATCGTATCTGGTTTATCTCAGCGTGTATCCTGCCCTTGTGTTCGTGCTTGAGTATTGTGTCGATGAATGTTGTGTTTGCTTTGTTTATTTCTCTCGCTTCATTAATTAATTTTGGAAGTTCTGCCGGGTGTGTTGCTAAAAAGTTTTTCGTAAAACTTGGTGCGCCTTTCTCTGTTCTATCGTATGGAATCTTTTTTGTGTCAAATGCTTTTGCAATCGATGCAGCAGCCCAGATTTCTACATCAAACCCTGCTATTTTATTTATGTCTTGTAATAATCCTTTTTCTGTTTCTATTAGCTGTTGTTTAACAGCTTGTGCTTTTGCAATGTCAACGCGCACACCTTTAAATTTCATATCAACCAGACATGGAAACAAATTCGTTTCTAAATTAAACACGTCCCACAGATCTTGTTTTGATATTTCGTGTTGCAACGCATGCCACAACTTCAATGTAATCTCTGCATCTTTTTCTGCATACTCACCAACAAACGGTGCAGGCAGTCTCCACATCTCTGCTTTTGGATTGACACCAAAATCTTTTGCAGCGTCCTGTAAAAGTTTTTCATTCTTACGCATGCCAATATAATCTTTACCAACAGAATCCAGTGTGTAACTAAATCTGTTTTCATCAATCAAACTTGCAGCAATCATCGTGTCGATGATTCCACCATTTATGTGAAAGCCAAGTGACCTGATCCAAGACACATCATACATGGCGTTGTGAAATATTTTTGTAGAGGTTGTGTGTAAAACTTCTTCGAACCAATCCAAGACCAATGCGCGGTCCATGTTCCCCCCACCTTCGTGCGCTATTGGAAAGTAGCCGGACCAGCCCTCAACAGCAACGGCAATGCCGACTACTTCCCCGTCCCTTCTTACCGAACCTGAGCCTAAAGTTAACAGGTTTGGATCTCGTGTTTCTAAGTCAATTGCTATTTCAGAATGACTAGATAAATCTGGTAATCTGTCTGGTGGCACCCATTCTGTTTCGGGTGTGAATAGTGGTTGTTGTAGTGTTCTCAACTATAGTCCCTTTCGATTATCATATCGATAAAATGTTTCGCTTTCTCGAGGCTCTCTTTGCCTCCTTTATCTTGATGTCTTACAATATATTTTATAGCTGATCCTTCAGCAAATAACAACTTGTTTTTGTTGATGAATTCACTAGGTTGTATCTTATACTTTTTATAATGGTCGCCGCCGACCTGGTTGTCGTATGGACTAGACATATGCGCACTCTCCTGTTTCTACATTGACATTTAAAATATTAACACCAAGTTCTTTTTGTATCGGTGTTAGTGATCTATTAATTTTATAGCCATCACGTTTTCTTCTGCATTCTGATTTTACATCTATTAACACTACTTCAGTTTCTCTGATAGCAACCAGATCCACCGGTCCTTGTTGTGACATATTTTTACAAACTAAATATCCTTGATCCCACAGCCACATTGCAGCGATGTATTCTGCTTTGTCACCTTTTATGTGTTCACTAAATCTCATAGCGTGTACGCCCTGTCATAATTTTTTGGCTCTAATATGTGTAAAGATTTTTTTGCTCGTGTCACAGCGACATAGAATAGACGGTGTAGTTCGTCTGGATTGATATCATTGTGGTCAGCAGCAGACTTACTAATATCAGGTAAAAGTAATACATTATCGGCTTCACCTCCTTTGGCTCCATGTATTGTTGATAATATTATGCGTGGTGTTTGTGTAATTTTTTCTTCTTTCGACAACATGTTTCGTATGTAGTTTTCTGTGTTTGCATCTAACCCTGCAAAAGCTTTGTACCAAACGTCTGTGGTTTGTAATCCGTGTTCCGCGGTGCAGTCTTCAATACTATACGTTTCTTCACCCTTCATCGTTTTACATGTTCTATAACCTTTTGTTACATTGTCACCCAGGTACGAATAAATATTTTTTATGGATGCCACTGGTAATGTTTGATTCGACGCTCGCCATTTTTGCCAGGTTTGTATGGCGATGATTAGATCTAATTTAACAGAATTTTTACCCTTGTGTGAATAATACCAACCCTGTAATTGACACAGATCTTTTATATCATCTAAAAAATGATTCGCTGATGACAATACCAACCACTCGCCTTGTGACATGTCAACTTGTGCCACATCAGAGTATCTTGTAAGATCACCCTTTTCTTGTCTTGGTAAATAGTGTTTGTCGTATCTAGTGCTAACTTTATTAATTATGTTTTGTGACAACTCGTGTATTGGTCCACCAGGTATCCGATAAGATTGACTCAGTGTATCTATGTGATCTACTTCTTCTTTAAGAGCGATAAAAGTATCAACGTCAGCGCCAGCCCATCTAAATATAGCTTGATCATCGTCCCCTGCAATGTAGGTCTTGTTTGCTTTCTTCCAAAGAGTCCGGACCATTCGCCATTGCAAAGGTGAGAGGTCCTGTGCCTCGTCAATAAATAATACGTCAAGAGTTGGTGAAATATCTTGTCGAATAAATTTTTCAACCATGTCATTGTAGTCTATTAAACCCTTCTCTTGTTTGTATCGTTTAAGTTCTTGATCTAAAAGATATAATAGATCTCGCTCGATGTCCATACTGTGTTCGTTTCTGTCGTACAAATCTAAGATAGGTATCTCTAAAACTCGTGCTTTGTTCATTAAACGTAAGTATTCGTTATCTGAATTGAATACACCGTCTCCTTCTTGATACCAGGCTGTTTTGATAGGTATGCCACATTTTAAACCAAAGTCACGATAGTCTGCCACGTCCATCACCTGCTCTTTTTTAGCACCCAACATTCTAAATGCTAAAGAATGTAGTGTTCTAAAATGTGGAATCTGATCACTATCTATCTTAAACTTTTTCTCTGCTCTGCTAACGGCCTCCTGTGCTGCTTTTTTTGTAAAAGAAAAATATCCTATCTTTTTTATATCTGTGCCTGCACGTAAAAAGTCATCCACTAAATCTAGTAATGTCGTTGTCTTGCCTGTGCCTGGTGGACCTAGTATTATCGTTTTCATTAGAATGGCGTTTCCTGATATTTCTCCTGGCTTATCTCTGGTTTTGTTTTTTTCATGGCTTTTATTTTTATGACCCTTGGTGTCTGATTCTTTAGAGTCATTCTAATTTCATCTTCAAAAGTATCTTTGAGTGTCTTTATCAGGTTACCTGTCTTAATTTTATCCATCTCCCAGTTGTTGCGTTTACAAAAAGAATAAAAGTCATCCATTCTAAAATATGTATAGCCATCATCAGTCCAGGACATTTTGTTTAACATATCTTCTTTTGTTCTTGCTGCTGGTCTGTTGACTGTGAAGTCATACAACAGATTCACCAGTTGGTTAATCGGATCTAGTGATTCAAGAGGTTCTATTTCTTGTAAATTATTCATTAAAGTTTTTAGATAAACTTCTCTCCAGTCTTGCGCTTTGGGTATTGGTGATACTACGTTTGCTTGGTCCAGGACTGCTATCGCAAATAGATTAGGGTTGTGTAGTTGTTCTGTTTTTAACTCCACACGTTTACCTCCCACATTTAAAAACCACTGTGGTGGATTAGATGTTATCTTTGTTAATGTATCTAGCTCTGGCATCTGCTCTTCTTCAAAACCAACACCAAACTTTTTTGTTCTACATTTTGCGGCGTTACACACACCACATATTGGCTGTTCTTTACACCTGTATTTATCGTAACCTTTCTTAGTCACAGACTTAATTACCAACTGCACCTCTTGATAACTTAGTGGTGGGTCCATATATGTTTGATTGTATTGACCTACCTTGTTCTCCCAATCTTCAAAAGCTTTCTTGCAATACACAGCTATGTTAAACAGTGAATTATTTCTTGAGCCTTCACCAAACCCTTCTGTTGCTAATTTGTTCAAACACGGAGGGCCTTGTTCAAACGCCTCCTCCACTTTTGTTTCTTTTACAGTTATCTCTTCTATTTCTTCTTTTGTCTGTGACCACTCGTCATATATAGAATAGAATGATTCTAAACTAGCAGCTTCACCACCAGCTTTGATCGCATATCTTAAACCACGTGTACCGCCGTGATAAGGTAAGTTTAAAAAATTACCTGTATCACCACGCTCGACTAGTATTTCAGTTTGTTTTGGAAATATTTCACTACCTGCATAACCCAAAGCATCTGCCATTGCTTTGAGTTTTGACTGCATCAGTGATGCAGGAATAAACTCTTTAGCAAATAAAAATAGATGTGCGCCACCGGACTTAGATCTAAATGTGACTAATGGAAAACTAAAACCTTTTATGTTTCTCATCAAAACTAGGTGATCAACATTGTAAACGTCCACATCAATACATCCCCACTTACACATGTTGTCTTCGTTTATGGGTATCACACCAAGTGCTGGATCTTTACCGGCTAAATGATCTTCCCAAAGATTGTCAGTCACTGGTTGTCTTTTTATAAAAGCTTTACCGTCTGCTTTGCCTTTGTCGTTTGTCGCTCCTGATAATATCAGTTGACCATACGCACTGTTGTTGCCTTCAAATATTTCTTTAAATTTCACGCTTAGGCCTCCCAGTTTTTGGTTTGCCTTTATTAGGTTTGAAACCTGGTTTACATAAGTCTTGACAATAAACTTTACTTTTCTGCCACTTTGTTATTGTAAATTCTTTTTGACATGTGAGGCACGTTCTAACATCATCTTGCGTTAGCCCTTGTTCATGCACTCTATGCCATCTTTTTGGGGTTTTGTAGTACATTTAATTTCATCCTTTCTGTTTGTAGACCCGCAGCAACGGGGGAGTCTAACTGCGGGTCTACCATGATTAAAATGGTACTGAGTCTTGTTTTGACTTAGTATCTTCTTCACCATGTTTTGCAGTAACGTCACCCTTATTAGCGCTTACAGCAAAACTTTTTGCCTGCTCGTACAAACCTTTGTCTTGAACAGGACCAACCTTTTCAACACTCCAACCAAACCACGTTCCTTTGTCATTTGATTGTTGCACTGTTTTAAGGTTATACACATGACTGTGCATAGCTGGAGTGAACATACCGTTTTTACCTTTCAATTTGATACTGTTCATCATTGAGTTCCAAGATCGACTTATTTTTAATTGTGTCGATTTCATGGAAATCAAAGCAGCCTCACCTGACTCCAACAGCACAAAATACGATGCCGTGTTCTCAAGATAGTTACCGTTTGGTAATCTGTCTTTGTAACTTGCATCTCGAGTTGCCTCTTTAATTATGCCACTATCCACGGAGTGAATAGCTATTGGAGCAGAAGTGCCCTCGCCACGATCAGACCATTCAACGTATTCACGTTTGTAGTAACATGGTATTACGTTGACGCCTTCTTCACCGTCGTAGAGTTGCTTCGTCACGGTATTAAATATCATACCTGGTTCCGCACCTTCCACATACTTTGCATCCCGTTTGTTAGTTTCGGGAGACAGTTGACCTAACACTCTAAGAAATGGCAACGCAAAGTCTTCCGACCCCATGTTGCTAAAACTCGTGTTAGCATCTTCTTCAAACATGCCTGTTAGAGCAACATTTGAATTTTGTTTTTTCGCTACTTGATTCATTTTTCTTGTTTCCTTTACTTCCGGCCTATTTTTGTTTGATCTTTAATAAAAACATTAAAGAATTGTGAGGGCATGTCGAGGCCGGCCTCGACACGCTCTCTATAGAGTGCTTTCAAAGTCATGGGTTCTACTTTTTGTTTTTGAGTAGGCTCATAACCTTCTTGCACAGCAAGGCCTAACAATTGTTCTGCCTTGTTATCTTCGCCTTTACCAAACTGTACGGCGACTTCGTTTTTAATGATGTCGCCCAGTCCGTTTTCTCGAAGCCAGTTGTAAGCTGATTCCATTTCATCTTTTTTAATGGTGCAGTTGTATGATTTTTTTACATCTACCGAACTGCCATCAGCTAATTTCAGAGATGACAAACCTTGCTCTGCTAGTAGGTTTGGTATTATCTCTGATCCAATCTTGTCCGCCTCTTGTTTCTTTTTCTTCAACAAATCTTCTAGTGTAGATATCTCATCTTCTTTTTGTTGTAGTTCTTGACAATACGAGGCCAGTGTTTGTATGTCTGTTTTTTCTATTAGTTGTTGTTGATCTTCTTCAAAATCAATGTCGTTTATTTCCATTTTATTCTTCTTTCTCATAGAGGTTAAAAGTAAGTGGATAGTATCTTTTTTCTTGTCTATCCCATTTCAAAAGATTGAATCTACC
>CACIQL010000016.1:0-20839 GCA_902588785.1 uncultured Pelagibacteraceae bacterium | reverse complement strand
AGGCTCAGCCCCAATTCCCCATGAACCTGTTTCAGCTTCAACTACAAATGCAACCATATTTGGATTTGGCCAATAGAACTTTGCCGAATGAACTCCATCAGTACTTTTTGCAACCTTACACAAATTCAATGCAGCTGTTCCCAGTTTATCTCTGCTTGCATTTTCTTGTCTTTCCCATTTGCTTATGTGCAACATAAAATCTCCTTTGTAAAAAATTATTGATATACTTTATGTTAAATATGAAATTTGAGTGAGTAATTAATATATTTTAACACTAATACTTATGTATTAATCTTTTACGATTTAAATGCTTACCTTTGATACATCTGATAGTTTGGGTTTTGCCAGGTTTTTAAATCTATTCTAGGCAAAGGTTTATCACCTAATATATTGTCACTTATTTTTTCAGCAATCATGATTGTAGGAGCATTTGTATTTCCATTTGTCGAAAAAGGCATAATCGAAGCATCAACGACCCGTAAGTTATTGAAACCATGAACTCTGCCTTGATTATCAACAACTGCATGTTTATCTGTTTTTAGCCCCATGCGTGCTGTGCAGCACAAGTGCCATTGACTCGTAATGTTGGAATTTAATTTTGCATCAAGTTCGTCATCTGATTTGAAGTTTTCACCAGGAAAGATTTCATCACCCTTTATGTTTGAAAAAGCAGGTTGATTAAGTAGTTCGCGCGCCAAATGAATGCCCTTTCGTAACAATTCTCTATCACGTTTGTCTTTGAGATAATTAACAATAATGCGAGGCGGATCAGCAGGATTTTTCGATCGTAATTCGATCTTACCACGACTGTGAGTTCGCATCAAACCGACGTGAACTTGAAATGCATGTTCTTGAAGCAGTTCCCAACTATTGTCTTTCATGGCAATTGGTGAAATACATAATTGTAAGTCAGGGTACTCAACACCAGGTGCTGATCTTACACATGCAACAGTATCGAAATGATTAGATGCACACATACCCTCTTTAGTTAATAGCCATTGGATGCCAGATCCTATACTACTTAATCTCTTTGTTTTTGGCCAAAGTGAAACAGGTTTTAAGCATTTATATTTCATAATAAAATCAGGATGATCTTGAAGATTTTGTCCAACACCCTGTAAATCAGCTAATGTATTAACTCCTATTGAATCTAAATGCTCTTTTGGTCCAATTCCTGAGAGCATAAGTATGTGTGGTGATCCAATTGCACCAGCACTCAGAATTACTTCTTTTTTTGCCTTTACATTTATAATTTCATTATTTTTATTTTTAAAACATATGCCTTCTGCTGTGTTATCTTTAAAATTTAAATTGCAAACAAGTGCATTTGTTAAAATTGTTAAATTTTTTCTATTACGTATCGGATCAAGGTAACCCTTTGATGCGCTCCATCGTTCACCGTTGAATACTGTTCGATCAAATATACCAAAACCTTCTTGGCAAAATCCACTTATATCATCTGTTTCTTTATATCCTGCTTCTTTTCCTGCATTAATAAAAGCCAGTGAGAGTGGGTCTTTGGGAATGCTTCTATGTACCTTTAATGGACCTGACTCGCCTCGAAAATCATCCCCTCCTCCACTATAGCACTCCATTTTCTTAAAATATGGCAAGACATCTGCGTACCCCCATCCATCACATCCCATTTGTCTCCAACCCTCATAATCAAGTGTGTTTCCTCTTATATAGACCATTCCATTTATTGATGATGAGCCACCAAGAGTTTTACCTCGGTCATGTTGAAGTTGACGACCATTTAGTTCGGGTTCTGGCTCACCTTTAAATGCCCAATTGTGTTTAGTGCTTTTAAGATTCGATAAAACAGCAGCAGGCATCTTTAAGGTTAAGGATTTGTCTTCCCCACCCGCTTCAAGAAGAAGGACAGTATTCTTTGAATTTGAGGTCAATCTATTTGCTAATACACAGCCAGCAGATCCAGCACCAACAATGATATAGTCATATTCGGTATCGATTTTTACCATAATAAATTACTTTTTTTTATACTGCTCAGTATTTTTTGACTAGCAGATTATTTAATATCAAATCTTATAGAACAATTAATATATTTTATTACTAAAACTTATGTACTAATATTTTATTGATGGCAAAAGAAAATAATTTTTTAGCAATAGCTTATATTTTAATGGGTATGACTGCATTTGCGTTTCAAGATACTGCAGTAAGATTATTAGCTGTTGATATATCAATACTTCAGGTCATGTTTGCAAGAAGTGTCATTGCTATTGTTCTTCTTGTGCTATTTTTTTATTTTACAGGCCAAAAACTTATTTGGACAACTCATTACCCAAAATTAACAATCTTTAGAACAATAATGTTTATTTTTGCGTTCGTATTTTATTATATTGGTCTTGCGTACTTGTCTTTTGCAGTTACAACGGCTCTTTTTTTTACAGCACCATTCTTTATTACTATATTTTCATCTATTTTTCTGAAAGAAAAAGTTGGCATCATTAGATGGCTAACAATTATTTATGGTTTCGCAGGTGTAATGCTCATAGTTTCACCAGATTTTGAAACCATTAATATATTCATGATATTTCCAATACTATGTGCTGCAGGGTATTCTGGCAGTATGATTATAATAAAATATACATCAAATGAAGATAATGTTTACACGCAAACACTTCATGTATACATCGCTACTATAATTTTATGTCCCATAATTACCTATTCCGGATTTTATTTAGATATGGATAATTCTGGAAATGAAATTTTGGAATTTTTATTTAGATACTGGTCCTTCAATGACACAACAACTCTCTTGATGTTATTTTTAGTTGGAGTTTGTGTGATTTTTGGTTTTGTGTTTATTTTCAACGCATATCGATACGGTAAACCTTATATTGTTGCTCCGTTTGAATATGTATTTTTAATTTGGGCTGTACTTTTGGGATGGTTTATTTGGAGCGAAACCGTTTCATTGAGAACAATAATTGGGATATTAATTATTGTTTCAGCGGGGATATTTATTTTGTATAGAGAGAAAATTAAAGAACAAGAAATAACAACAGACCAACCATTAAGATAACTCAGTCTCTAAAATTGATATATTGAAGAGGTAATTCTAATTTTAACTCTTTAATTTTAGATATGGCTTCTTGTAAATTGTCCTTTTTTGCACCACTTATTCTCAGCTCATTTCCTTGAATTTTTGCTTGAACTTTCAATTTTGACTCTTTGATTAATTTTGTAATTTTTTTACCCACTTCTTGATCAATACCTTCCAATAGATCGTAATTTTGTCTGATTGTGTTGCCAGATGCACTTTCAGATGATTTTAACTTTATCACTTTAGGATCAACGTTACGTTTAATTAAATTTGAAATTAAAATATCCAATACCTGTTTAGCCTTCATTTCGTCTTCAGAAAGCAAAATAATCCCTCCCTCAGTTCTCTCTAACTTTGAGACAGAACCTTTAAAGTCATATCTCTGTCCAATTTCCTTCATTGAATTTGATAAGGCATTATCAACCTCCTGAATTTCAACTCTGCTAACAACATCGAAACTAGGCACTATAATAGAACTCCTTTATTTTCTAATTCTTTGATTTGTTCCTCAGAAAAACCAAGATCAAGCATTATGCTTTTGTTATCTTGACCAATTTCAGGTGCGGGAGATGGTTTCTCAGACGGTGTAACACTAAAACGTGGTGCTGGTGATGGTTGGCGTACATCATTAATATTTACAAAATTATCACGCGCCTTCATGTGTTTATGATTAGCTGCCTCTTCGATAGAGAGAACTGGTGAATAGCAAACATCAGACCCTTCAAAGATTTCATCCCATTCATCCCTTGTTTTGGTTTTAAATATTTCAGCTAATTTACTTTTCATATTATCCCACTGATCTAATTGCATTTGATTTTTAAATTCATCACCGAGCTTTAATTTCTCAATTAAGAGTTGGTAAAATTGAGGCTCTAAAGAACCTATTGAGACGTGCATGTTATCTTTTGTCTCATAAACTTGATAAAAAGGCGCACCTCCATCAAATAAATTATTGCCTCTATTATTTACATTCCATACTCCTGACTGAGATAAACTATGAAATATTGATGTAAGTACTGATACTCCATCAATCATAGCGGCATCTACTACTTGCCCTTTACCCGTTCTATTTGCTGACAGTAAAGCTGCACACACACCAAATGCAAGAAACATTGTACCTCCACCATAATCACCAATTAAATTAAGGGGTATTGATGGTTTATTTTCGCCCCAAATTGAATATAGAGCGCCTGCTAGTGCGATATAATTAATATCATGGCCAGCTGCCTGTGCTAGTGGACCATTTTGACCCCAACCAGTAATTCTTCCATAAACTAACTTTTCATTTTGTTTTAAACATTCTTCAGGTCCAATCCCTAGTTTTTCAGTTACCCCTGGTCGATAACCTTCTATTAGCGCGTCCGCATTTTTAATTAATTTAAATAAAACCTCTTTAGACTCGGGATCCTTTAAATTTAAACAAATAGATTTCTTACTTCTTCCTGTAATATCAAATTTTGATTGTTGATTAGGCATAACGGTATTTTTTCTATCAACACGAATAACTTCAGCGCCAAGATCGGCAAACAACATTCCACACAATGGCCCTGGCCCAATCCCTGACAATTCGATTATCTTATATCCAGATAAAACACCCATGTTTCTACTATAATGCCTGCAATTCCTTTGCAAAAGAAAAAGCTTTATATATTCGATCTTTATTTGATGTTTTTTGGTAATTATACACCAATGTTTGGTCTGATCTTAACTTTAAGTCATATTTATATTGAGACATAAATTTAACCAGTTGGTCTGTTTTTTCGAAATGATTATTTTTAAATTTTATAGTTAAACCTTTATTTCCAATATCAAATTTTTCTATTTTCAACTGTTTACATATAATTCTAAGCTCAGTGATGTTATACAAGTGTTCAACCTCTTTAGGCACTTCGCCAAATCGCTCACTCATTTCTTCCTTAATTTTACTTAATTCCTCACTAGAACTTAAGTAAGCAAGCTGCCGGTAATAAAACAGTCTAGTGTTTAAATTTGGCATATATTTTTCAGGTATTAAGACGCTTAAACCAAGATTTATTTGTGGAGACCACTCATTATCTACTGTCGATGTATCTGATTTTAATTCCAATATCTTATCTTTTAGCAATTTATGATAAAGTTCGAGACCAACTTCTCTAATATGTCCAGATTGAGCATCGCCTATAATATTTCCTGATCCTCTCATATCTAAATCATGACTCGAAAGATTAAAACTTGAGCCTCTAGAATTAAATTTTTTAAGAAGCATAAGTCTTTTATAGGCATTTTCAGTTATTCCATTGATGTCTTTAACTGTATAAAAACAAAATGCTTCAATATTAGATCTGCCAATTCGTCCTCTTAACTGATAAAGTTGAGATAATCCAAATTTATCAGAATTATGAATAATCATTGTGTTGGTTTTCTGCAAATCCAGACCCGACTCGACAATTGTGGTACACAGTAATAATTGAAATTCATTATTGTAAAAATCAATCATCGTATTTTTAAGGTTTTTGGACGGCATTTGACCGTGGGCAATTTGATACTTTACATTTGGAAGTTTACTTTTTAAAAAATCCTCAACTTCTTTTAATTCGTTAATTCTTGGGCAGACATAATACACCTGGCCATTGCGGCTTAATTCATATTCAATTGCAGAGATTATTTTTTCATCATTAAAATCAATAACTTCAGTATTTATATTTTGCCTATTTAATGGTGCTGTAGAAATAATTGACAAATCCCTAAGACCTACAAGTGACATTTGTAACGTGCGTGGTATTGGCGTAGCTGTTAAAGCAAGCACATGTACATTTGAGCGCAATGACTTAATTTTTTCTTTTTGAGAAACTCCAAAGTGCTGCTCTTCATCAATAATCAGCATACCTAATTTTTTAAATTTAATTTTACTGTTAAGAAGTGCATGTGTCCCAACAACTACATCACTTTCTCCACTATTAATTCTTTTAATAATTTTATTGTTTTCAGAAGTTGAGTTTAATCTTGAGATTTGATCTACTTTCAATGGAAAGTTTTTGAATCTTTTTGTAAAATTTTCATAATGTTGACTGCATAGTAGTGTTGTTGGAACAATAAATGCCACTTGAGCACCGCTCATAGCTACATTGAACGCTCCTCTTAATGCAACTTCTGTCTTACCAAAGCCAACATCACCGCATATCAAACGGTCCATTGGAAGCCCGCTGTTCAAATCAAACAGTAATTCTGACGTCACATTTGCTTGATCTTCAGTATCCTGAAATTCAAATTCATTTATAAAATTTGAATAATAAGGTTCTTGAACGGTATATTTTGTCGCTTCTTTTAGAGATCTTTCTGCCGCAACTTTTATTAAATCTTCAGCAATTTCATTTATTTTATTTTTTGCGCTGGCTTTTCTAAATTGCCAATTTGAACTTCCCAGTTTATCAATTTGTGCGAATTCGCTATTCCCACCGTACTTTGACAAAAGTTCAATATTCTCAACAGGCACATAAAGTTTATCATTATTGAAATATGTTATTTCAATGCAATCATGATCGTTTTCTAGGACAGTAACATTTTTTAATCCATTAAATTTTCCTATTCCATGATCAACATGAACAATTAGATCATCTTGTTCAAAAGTACTGAGATCAGTTAAAAAAGTATCTGCTTTAATTGTTCGTTTGCTTTGATTGAAAGAGAACTCATTAAAAGGTTTAATAATGAGTCTGAACAGACTTTGTATCGATTTTTGATTTTTAGGATTAAATTCTTCAAATTTTTCGATCTCATCACCAAATATGTTAATACGAACTGGATTCTTGAAGTCTGTTGGAAAAATATCAATAACATCTCCTTTAACAGAGAATTCACCATTTTCACGAATTGAACTTACGCGTGCATAACCATTGGCAGATAAATAATTAATTGTTCTTTCATAATCAAATTTTTCTTCAATGTTGATATTTAAATTCTCATTAATTTGAGTCTTTAAGCGTGGTTTCGTCATTTTTTAAGCATAGTAAAATCTTTGAGTAATTGCATGACGCGATTGTCAATTTCTTTTGGAATTGTCCCCTTATCTAGCGCATATCGATATATGTCATTATCATCAAGTTCTAATATAGCCTCTAACATTTGAAGCTCACCTTCATTAAATAGTTTGATGTATTTCTCAACAAAAGATCCCAAGAGAATATCCATTTCCTTTGACCCCCGATGGGAGGATTTGAACTGAAGCTTTTTTTGAAGTGTATGTAAATCGTTCATATTTTTTTTATCGATCTTTGATACAATACATATATGAGGCCAAAGATCTTATACAAGCTTTTTTCAAATATAATGACGATAAAAGGGATTGGACCAAAGAACGCTAAAATAATCGAGAGATTATGCGGTAAATATATTATTGATTTATTATTTCATAAACCAGCCGCATACATAGACAGAAGAAATAGTCCTAAAATTATTGATTTGGAAGAAGGAAGCATTGCAACTGTCGTTGTTAAAATTGATAGTCACACTCCTGCTTTCAATAGAAGAATGCCATATCGAGTTAATGTCTCTGATGACAGTGGACAAATGTCAATTGTATATTTTAATCTAAGAGGTCCATACATAAAAAAAATCTTACCGATCGGTAGCACTAGGGTTATAAGTGGTAAAATTGAAAAATTTAACGATTTGTATCAAATTACACATCCTCATCATGTAGTTGATATTAAAAACTTAGATTCTGTTAAAAAGATTGAGTGTGTTTACCCTTTAACAGCAGGAATGACATCTAAAATTATACAAAAATCAATTAATTCTGCATTAAGTATGGTTGATGAATTGCCTGAATGGATACCTGAGAAGGTTTTAGAAAGAAACAAATGGCCATCATGGAAAGACTCTATTTATCAAATGCATAATCCTAAAGATGTGAAGGAAAATGATGATAATAAATATATAGAACGGCTTGTTTTTGATGAGCTGTTCTCTCAACAGTTAACAATTAGATTAATTAAAAACAAAATTAGTCATAAAAATGGAATTTCACTTCCTAAAAAAAATAAATTATCAAAACAATTAAGAGATCAATTAAGATTTCAACTCACTGGTGATCAAGAAACAACTATTGAAGAAATTTCAAACGATCAAGAAGGTTCAAGTAAGATGTTAAGACTTCTGCAAGGAGATGTAGGTAGCGGGAAAACCATTGTTGCATTATTTGCAATGATGCAATGCATTGAAAATAATAAAAGATCAGTTTTAATGGCACCAACAGAAATTCTTGCTGAGCAGCATTTTAATACAATCAAAGAATTTATCAGTGATTTAAACCTAACATGTTCACTAATTACATCCTCAAATAAAAATAATCATAATTTTGAAGCTGACATTATTATCGGAACACATGCATTATTTCAGCAAAAAGTAACCTTTGAAAACATTGGCTTGGTTGTCATTGATGAGCAGCATAAGTTTGGAGTACACCAAAGGATTTTATTAAATGAAAAAGCAGGAAATAATTGTGACATCTTATTGATGACGGCTACTCCTATACCTCGAACGATGGAATTGGCAGCGTATGGGGATATGGATATATCCAAAATTTCTGAAAAACCTAAAAACAGAAAGGAAATAATCACCAAATCAATCAATATCAGTAAAATTGACCAACTAAAAGAAAGCCTTACAAAAATATTAAATAAGAAACAAAAGATTTATTGGGTGTGCCCTTTAATTGATGAATCCGAAAAACTTCAATTGCAATCAGTCAACTCAAGAGTGAATGACTTAAAAAAATATTACTCATCAAACAATGTTGGTTTAGTTCACGGTCAAATGTCACAAGAAGAAAAAAACGATGTCATGTCAAAGTTTAAAGATAATAAAATAGATATTTTAGTCGCAACATCAGTAATAGAAGTAGGAATAGACGACCCTGATGCAACTGTGATGATTATTGAGAATTCTGAGAGGTATGGCCTTTCACAACTTCATCAACTTCGAGGAAGAGTTGGTAGAGGAAATGTACAGTCAACGTGCATATTACTTTTTGAGGGGCCACTCACCGAAAATGCTAAACGAAGATTAAAAGTGATGAAGGAAACAAACGATGGTTTCTTGATCGCCGAAGAAGACCTTGATATTCGTGGTGCTGGGGAAATATTAGGCTCAAAACAAAGTGGTATTCCAAATTTTAGACTATCAAATCTAGACAAGCATAAGCATATACTCGAGGAAGCGAGAGGCGTTGCCATGGATATCGTTAAAGAAGATCCGGATTTGAAAAAATCTGCGGGCAAAGCACAAAGGACACTTTTGCATCTATTTAGAAATCAAGTTGCAATCGATTATTTAAAAACTGGCTAATTATTTCCTTGGTGGAACCACCATGCCGGCTGATACTACTAATTTAATCGCATCTTCAACAGACATATCGAGCTCAACGATATCATCTTTAGGTATGAAGAGTAAAAACCCTGAGGTAGGATTTGGTGTGGTTGGAACAAATACATTGACCATTTCTATTTTCTGTCTTTCCTTAATCTCACCTTTTGTCTCACCTGTCATAAAGCCAATTGCATATATATCTTTTCTTGGATACTCGATGAGAACAACTTTTTGATATGCTGAATCAGTATTTGAGAATGTCTCAGTGATCTGTTTGATAGCTTTATAGACATTACCAGCTAATGGAATACGTGTGATAAGATTGTCAAAATAACCAAGAATGGCTTTCCCAAATAAGGTTGAAAATATTAGACCAATTAAGATAAAAGATAGGAATGCTATAATTAATTCAAGGCCTGGAATTTTATAGCCAATGATCTCAGGTAGCAGCCCATTTGGGTTAAATCTGTCTGGAACCAGACCAGCAATAAATTCGACAATAAATATTGTAATGTAAATCGTCGCTCCAATTGGCGCCGATATTAAAAGACCTGTAAAAAAGTACCTTTTAATAAAATTAATGACTGGGTTTCCTTTTTTCTTATTTGCATCTGCCATAGGTTTTAAATAGACTGAATCATTAAAAAAATTTTAAAGAGATTACCATATTTTTGGGGTTAATATAATCAATAATGGCTATTTTCAAAGAATATATAAATTATGATGGTTTGGGCATAGCCGAATTAATTAGAAATAAAGAAATATCCCCTATTGATCCTCTTGATAGTGCCATTGATCTAATTGAAAAACTGAACCCTAAATTAAATGCAGTGCATCGTACAATGTATCACTATGCATTCGAGTCAATAAATAGAAACAAAGAATTAAATGGAACTTTTATTGGAGTTCCTTTTCTTATGAAAGATATGGATAGTTCTTTAGCTAACTATCACATGATGCAAGGCAGTAAGTATTTAAAAAACACTAAAATGCCTTACGACAATCACCTCACAAGACAATTTAGAGAAACTGGTGCTGTTATATGTGGAAAATCTGCAACACCTGAATACGGTCTCATGGTTACAACTGAGCCAACTGAATTTGGCCCAACAAGAAATCCTTGGGATACCAATAGAACGACAGGTGGTTCAAGTGGTGGTGCGGCTTCAGCTGTTTCAAGTCGCATAGTTCCTATTGCACATGCAAGTGATGGTGGCGGATCGATTCGAATTCCTGCAGCATCATGCGGTCTAGTTGGATTAAAGCCTAATAGAGCAAGAACATCATTCGCGCCTTCTCACGGTGATAAATGGGGAGGTCTTACCCACTCCGGTATTGTTTCTCGAACAGTCAGAGATACGGCTCATATGTATGATTGTTTGTTTGGAAATGTTGTGGGTGATCCTTATGGCATTCCATACAAAAAAGGTTCTCTTGTTGAAGCTCTGAGTAAAAAAAATAAACTTAAGATTGGATTTAATCTTAAAAGTCCTGTTGGAATTGAACCTTCCTCTGATGCAATTGAAGCAATTAAATTCAACGCCAAATTATGTGAAGACTTAGGTCACGATGTTGAAGAAATGAATTTCAGTTATGACGGACTTCTTGCTGCAAGAGCATTTACAATAACTATATCGTCTCATGTAACCCAGATGTTTAATGAATTAAAAGATGTTGTTGGTAGAGGATTTAAGAAAAACGAAGTTGAAACTGCAACAAGACTATTTAATTATTTGGGTAAAAGTTTCAGAGCGAGTGACTACACTTGGGCACGATATACTATGCAAAAGATTGCTCGATCGGTAATGGAAGAAACTGATAAGTACGATGTAGTCCTGACTCCTATCATATCTCAGAAACCTCCTCTCATTGGCGAAATTAGACCAAACAAACAAGCAAGTATTTTAAGTGAAATTATCATGACTTTAAAATTGGGTTGGGTATTTCGTATTCAATCAATAAGAGACTCAATTCTTAATAACTTAGCACCTGAGAGTTTATGGTACGCACCTGATGCAATGCTTCAAAACATCACCGGGCAACCATCAATTTCATTACCGACTTATTGGACTAGTGACAATCTACCTTTAGGCGTACAATTTGCATCTAGATATGCAGAAGAAGAAACATTAATTTCTCTGGCTGCTCAATTAGAGGAAATATCTCCTTGGATTAACAAAACTCCAAATTTATAAATTTTTATTTTTTATTTGACTGTTGAAACAAAAGGTAAGAGAAAAAATACTGATAATATGGATTATTGCTATAGATTTTTGCATTAATACATTTTGCACTAATAGTTCTTCATTCAATCTTGGATCACCAGAGTATATTTGATAAATTACATAGATAACGGTTGATATAAGAAAAATAATATTCACAACAGTATACTTATTGTCTGCATTACTTAGAAAAAAAGCTATTACAAAGAATAATGATGCTGGTACTAACCAACGAAATGCATTTATTGCAAAAAATACATGTGCATCTCTATATAAATCGTGCGGCGTTAGGGCTACTCCAGCAAAAAATAACATTCCAATGAAAAAAAGTACTGCTGCTGTACATGCACAAAAATAAGAAACTTTATTTTCTGTAAATAATGATGGAATGAAAAAACTTGATATTCCAACCAATAAAAAACAAAAAAGCGCGGAGTTAAAAAAAAATGATGAAATGCTGTTAATATCTCCTGCAAATGTAATGTACCCACCCAGTTCACTTAAAAAATTATGACTAAATGAATAACCAATTTGATCAGGATCATGTATGTTTCCTCCTGGAAAAAAATATGAAGCAATAATTACTGAGACAACAAAAAAAATTGATACAAATCGAATGATATAGACTGTCCAAAATTTAGTCATTTGCATTTTTTTTTCCTATTAACTTATCGAGGCCAAACGTAAACATGATAATCGTTGTAATCATTAGAATAATCATCACCTTCTGTAACACTACATTAAATATCAAGAAATCCATTGTGTACGTTTCTAGAAAACGAACACGGTCATTTATTGCATCAATCGGTTGAAAGTCACCAAGATAATAGGCATAAACTCCTACTGCAATAAAAAGTAGTATACCTCCTGACGCATAATAGTTTGATAAAGGACTAAATAAAAAAGCAAGAACATAAAAGAGAATTGCTACAGAGTATAAATTAAATGCCATAGTTGTAGTAAATAAATGCGCATCAAAGTAAATATCACCTGGTGTTAAGGCAACTCCTACAAAAAAAATACAAGCTGGAAACATAAATAATGTTCCTAAACAAGCAAATATAAACGAGTAACGATTTACCCTAAATAAACTCGGAATAAACAAAAAAGCTATTCCTTGTAATAAGAGCATGTACATTGCAGTATTCCAAAAAAACGATGAAAAAAAATTTAAATCTCCAGACATTGTTTTATGAAAACCAAGCTCACTAAGAAAATTTTTATGAAATGAATAACCTACTTGATCTAGTTCTATATGATTACCGCCAGGGTATAGAAGCATAGCAATGATTACCGCAAAAATATAATAAGCAGATGCAATTCTTGGGATATGCACACACCAGAATCTAGTCATTTAAAAGTTTCTTGTAACCAAATGTAAAGATCAGAATACTGATCATAGAAATAACTGTAATTATTTTTTGCCAAATAACTGATATCGTGAATCGGTTGTAATCTATGAACTCTTCAACAT
The DNA here is from genome assembly GCA_902588785.1 of uncultured Pelagibacteraceae bacterium. Classification (GTDB taxonomy): domain Bacteria; phylum Pseudomonadota; class Alphaproteobacteria; order Pelagibacterales; family AG-422-B15; genus CACNXQ01. Next base: position 7,728 of record CACIQL010000016.1, on the reverse strand, counting down.
TTTCCAATTCAAATGGATTGAAGTCAGGTGGAGGCTCACTTGTTTCAAAGATTGTATAAAAAGCAACATTTATAAAATAGATAAAAGCAACAATAGTATATCTATTACTTATTTTGCTCATTAAAAATGCGATTGTCATAAAAAAAATACCAACAGTTTGAGCGTTAAAAGCTAAAATAACAAACCAAACATGCTCTTCAAAATAAATATCAGCTGGTGTTAAACCAACGCCAATGAAAGATATTCCAGAAATAACTAATAAAATTGATGCAATGACTGAAATCACATAAGTTTTCTTATTCTCTCTAAATAAATTTGGTACAAATACGTGAGAGACAGCGCATAATCCCATTATCAACAAAGAGCTGTTAAATAAAAAACTTGAGAGAAAGTTCTGAGTGCCATCGCGAGTAAATGTGATTCCCAAGTCACTAAAAAAATTTCCACTAAAAGAGTAAGAATTTAAATCTGGATTAAATAAAGTTCCTCCAGGAAATAAAATCATTGCCGCAGCATTCGTTACAATAAAATATGCAATCATGAATCTAAGCGCATATACAGGAATATAGCCAAAATTTGTCATGAAATTATGCGCTGAAGCTGGATATCAGTATAAAGACCACAAAAGCAGCAACCATTATGTACATTATTTTGTTGTCTAGATTCATGATCGAAATATAATGTTTATTCTATGGAAAATCCAGCTAGATATACAAATTACAAAGATTTTTTTCCTTTCTATTTAAGGGAACACAGCAAAAAAAGCACAAGGATGCTGCATTATTTTGGAACGATTGGTTACCAAGTACTATTCTGGTCCCTGCTGCTAACTCAAAATTACTTATTCCTGCCTTTAATCTTACTTGCAGGTTATGGTCCTGCATGGATTGGACATTTCTTTATAGAAAAAAATAAACCCGCTACGTTTAAATATCCTTTATGGTCTCTCATTGGTGATCATCATATGGCTTATTTAATGCTCACAGGCAAACTGAAGAAAAGATTATCTGATGCCGGGGTATCAGCTACTTAAAACATAATACGCAGTTCCAAGAAACAATAACAACAAAGCAGTTTGAGAAAAAATCCAGATGGCACCTCTTGCTGAAGTGTTATTGAAACAGATATGTACAATGGAATGGATCACTCTAAATAATAAATATAACCATGCGCAAATTAGCAAAAAATTACTTTCAATTTCAATAAAAACGATGATCCCTATTAGAAAATAAAAGATAACTGAAAACTCAAATATATTTGAAATATTATTTTTTATAATTTTCAAATGTAGAGGAGCATCTTTATAAGGCTCGACAGGAATTCCACTTTCCTCCCAGTCCTTGCCTTTACCCATTAAATTAACTGATGCGATTGTATGAATTAATCCAATAACAAAAGTTAATAAAATAAGCCCAAGTGCTGGAACTAAAATATTAGTTAACATCAGATCATTAAAGAGCAAGCTCGATAAGCCATCCACGCCAGGATAATCGTAGACGGTAACCAAAATAACGTTCTAACTGGCAAGGCAACACCAGGTATGATTTTATTATAAAATATGTGAACGAGTGAGTGTAGAACTCTTAACCAAAAGAACCATGTTGCTAACAACATAAAATACTCATCAACTGTTCCCGTTACATAAATCATAATGCAAACCGCGTAAAAGAAGATTGGAAATTCGAATAAATTTGTCAAATTTCTCTGACTATTTTGAATTAATTCACTGCCGTTTTCAAATGTGGGTATTTTAAAATCATCTTCTGTATTCTTCTTATCGATGACAATAGCCTTAAGTCTGAGGACTGTCCCAAAGGCAAAAACTGCCAAAGAAAGCCATAACATATTGATGACTGGCTCAAAAATTAATTCGGGTTGCATAATAAACTCCTTGATTGAAATAAGAATCCAGTAAATTATATATACTAATACAGTTTTAACCATATTTAATGAAAGGAGGTGGTCTATGTCTATAGGTAGTATAGAGGAGCTTTGCTCGAGTAGTGAAATTCCATGTGATTGTAGATGTGGAAACCTCCACTTTTTGAGTGGAGCTCCGTTTTAACTACATTAAGCCCCCATTAATTTGGGGGCTTTTTTTTAAATCTTCAAATTTGGTTTAAATTTTCTTGTTTTATTTTTGTCATTGATTGCGACGTAGGAAAACTCTCCTACCGCCACTTCAACTTCCTTTTGGTTCATTTCAGAGCGCATCGCAGTAATTTTGAATATCATTTTGGACTGCTTTACAGATACAATCGATCCGTAAACATTGATGAATTTACCAACATGCATTGGATTTTTATACTTAACTTTAGACTCCACTAATACGGCATTTCCTTTTGAAACAAGTTGCGTCATATAAATGCCTCCGTGAGCCATTTGTTTTACTATCCAAGCTCCATGAGCCGTGCCGTAAGGATTGCTATCTGGTGGTTGACATATATTTCTTATTAGCAACTTATCCATTTATTTTTCTAAAATAATTTATTAGATAAATTCCAGATAGACAACCAACTATATTTATAAATCCCTCAATTACTAAAAAATCTCTGTATGGAAGAAAGAAGTGTATAAATTCAATAAATATACTCGTAATTAATGCTAAGCTTACCCCAAAGATAAACTCGTTGGATTTGTTATTAGCTAATTGAGCTATAATACCAAGAAACAAAAACGCTAAAAAATGTATTCCATATTCTGTAATAAATTTGGCGACCTCACGAACAGTAGAATCGTCTGAAACAGGTTGTACGTATGAATAGTAAAGGTAAATTAAATAAATAAAGAAGATTACTCTAAAAGGATTTGATAAAACACTCATGAAAGTACTATAAGTTTATATATAAAATGAGCAATATATTAATCATAGGAGCTAATCGAGGTCTTGGGCTTGAATTTGTAAGACAATACAGTAATACAAACCATAACATCATTGCAACCACTCGAAATAAAGACAGCTCAAAAGAATTGAATGAAATTAACAATATCGATATCGCTGAACTTGACTTAACTTCTGATGCAAGCCTGAATAATTTTGTAACAAGTATCGGATCTCAAAAAATTGATATACTCATTCATAACGCAGGTATTTTTAGTGATGAGCAATTAAAAGAAGATCTTGATACAGATGCCTGGATGAATGAGATGAGAATTAATGCTGTGATACCCATAATTCTCGCACGAAAATTAAAGAATAACTTAAAAATGGGATCCGATAAGAAAGTTGTTTTTATATCCAGTCAAATGGGAAGCATTGACGACAATTACTCTGGTAGATTTTATTTTTATCGCTCGTCAAAATCAGCTCTTAATTCTGCAGCAAGAAGCTTATCAATAGATTGGAAAGAAGATGGTATATCTGTCCTTATTTTGCACCCAGGATGGGTAAAAACCGATATGGGTGGCACAAGTGCGAAATTAGAGATACCTGAGAGCATTACTCAGATGATCAATGTTATAAATGAACTAAATCTTGATAGCTCTGGCTCATTTTTAAATTATGAAGGAAAAAAGCTTGAATGGTAAAGAATCATACACACGATAAACCTGATTTCTATAATGATCTTGATAAGACTTATGAAAATATTTGGGATCAACTCATAATTGGTAAATCAAAATCCAAATCTGAATTACATCAAGGGTATATTTCAACATTCAATGACTCATTTCCATCAGTTAGAACAGTTGTCTTAAGGCATGTTGATAAGAAAAATAATACCATAAGTTTTCATACGGATATCCGATCCAGTAAAATTGATGAAATCAAAAAAAATAATGCAGTAACCATGCTGTTTTACGATCATGGCAAAAAGATACAAATCAAAGTTTCAGGAAAAGCTGAAATCAATCATAAAAACGATAAAGCAAAAATGGCCTGGGATAACTCAAGGTCATTTAGCAAGAAATGTTATGTTGTTGAAAAGGCACCTGGAACTCCATCGGATGAACCAACTTCAGGGTACTTACCAGAGCATGAAAACGAACTACCGGACGATGATCTTTTACAAAACGGTTATAACAACTTTACTTTAGTGGAAATTCAAATTCACTCGATTGAGTGGCTTTATTTGCATCGTCAAGGTCATCGCCGAGCATTGTTTACATCCACAAATGGCAGTTTAAACAAGGAATGGCTTACTCCGTAAAATGTCAATTTTAAGCGTCATATTATTTTCAGCAATATTACATGCGTCTTGGAATGCTTTCATAAAAAATAAAGGTAATGGATTTGCGAAGATGGTTATCTTAGCAACGATTATTGCTGTGTTTATGGTGCCTTTATTATTTTACGTTGGCCTGCCCTCTTCTACTGCAGCAATATATTTATTTTTTGGAGTCATTGCCCATACAATGTACATGCACTCATTAACAAGAGCATATGCTATAGAGGATTTTTCGGTCGCTTATCCATTTGCAAGGGGTCTTGCACCCTTACTAACAATTTTGATTTTAATATTTATCTTAAACAAGACAATTTCATTAAATGAAATCATAGCAATTGGAATAATCATATCAGGTATTTTTGTCCTTTTTATCGGTAAAAGTTTCAGCTTAGATTATAAAAACGTATTGGCCTTATTATATTTTCCAGTATCTATAACGTTTTATACTTTAGTTGACTCATACGCAGTCAAAACAGTCGAAAGTTCAATGCAGTATATTGTATGGCTATTTTTTTTGATGCCTATTCCTATTCTGCTTTATTCTATAAGCAATCAACGTAATTTACTGATAACAACATTCACAGAAAACAAATTTCCACTGGTTATTGCTGCAATTGGCTCTGTAACTTCGTACTCACTTGTTCTTTGGGCATATACACAAGCACCAATTCACTATGTCGCTTCAATAAGAGAGAGCAGTATAATATTTGCCTCACTAATCGGATTATTATTTTTTAAAGAACAAGGGTTAAAGAGAAGGCTTGCTGCGGCTGTTATTTTGTTTATAGGAGTTTTCTTATTGGAATACGTATCATAATTCAGTTTTTTTACTCGTTAAATAAACGCAATATTAAAAAAGCAATAATTAAGCCAATAATCTGAGATACAATAAATCCTAATATATGAGCAGGATCAATGCCAGTAAATGTATTTGTAAGTGATCTGCTGATGGTCACTGCTGGATTTGCAAACGATGTAGAGGACGTAAACCAATAAGCACCTGTAATATATAGTGCAACTGCAATTGCTGGATCTCGTTTTGCTCTAAGTGATAATACAATTGTCAAAAGAAGTCCTACCGAGGCTATAATTTCTGAAATATGAATATTTAAACCAGTCCTTTGTTTATCAGAAAATTCAATAAATAAATCATTAAAAATATAATTAGCGATAATAACTCCTGATATACCACCAATGATTTGTAAAATAATAAATAATGACATCTCAATCGAAGTAATTTTGGATTTTAATCTAAAATATAAACTTACAATCGGGTTAAAATGAGCTCCAGATATGGGGCTGAATATTGATATTATCACGTAAAGCATTGCTCCTGTTGCTATTGCATTAGCTAGCAATACAACGCCTTCATTTGTTGGCGATAGGTTTTCAGCCATTATCCCTGATCCGACTACCGAGAAAACAAGTAAAAGTGTGCCCAGATATTCAGAAAGTAGTTTTTGAAGCATCTTATTTCAGCAAGTTTTCTTTTATTAATTGATCAATATAATCAAATGTAGATCTAAAAAACTTTTTGTGATCTTCTTCATTTAAATTCTGTTTTACAGGATCTTCAATATTGAAATGAAATGTTTTTGGAGCACCCGGCCAGATCGGACATGTTTCTTTAGCGGCATTCCCACAGACAGTAACGACATAATCCATAGAGGGAGAGTTGGATTCACCAAATACGTCCCAGCTTTTACTATGAAGTTTCTCTGTTGGTATTTTCATTTCATTCAATAAATCGAGAGTTTTAGGATTTATTATTCCTGATGGTGCGCTTCCAGCACTAAAACCTTTCAGACTCTCGCTATATTTATAATTGGTAATTGCTTCAGCTATAATGCTTCTAGCTGAATTTTGTGTACATAAATAAAGTACATTTTTCACAATTAAAGACCAAGTGAATAACCTGCAGACCTTACTGTTCTAATAGGATCAAAATCAAAACCTTCATTTAAAGCTTTTCTTAATCTCCTTATATGTACATCTACAGTTCTTGGCTCAACATATGGGCTTGTAGTCCAAACATAATCTAATAATTGTTGTCTTGAGAAAACTTTTCCCTGATTTTCCATTAAAAATCTTAATAAATTAAATTCAGTTGGGCCTAAGTTAATTTCTAAATGATTTCTCGACACCTTATGAGTTGAAGAATCCAATTGAATCCCTTTGTAAGTAAGAATTTCATTGTAGAAAATTGGCCTCATTCTTTTAAGTACTGCTTTAACTCTAGCTAATAACTCATTGATTGAAAATGGTTTAGTTATGTAATCATCAACTTCGCTTTCAAAGCCCCTTAACTTATCCTCCTCCTCTCCGCGAGCAGTTAACATAATTAATGGAATATTCTTAGTTGATTTATTTTTTCTAATTCTTCTACTAATCTCAATACCTGATAGCTCAGGAAGCATCCAATCAATCAAAATTAAATCATACTTTGTGGTGGAGAAAATTTTATCTAATGCAGACTCACCATTTAAACAATAATCAACATCATAACCTGCTTTAGAGAGATTATACTTTAATAATTCAACTATTGATAACTCATCTTCAACTACAAGTATTTTCGCTTTCATATTAAGTTTTTATATCTACATCCTCCCACTGGCCTGCGTTGTCGGATTTTCTTTCTAATGTTTCACCTGTAACAATGAAATGAATATCTTCAGCAATATTTTGTGCATAATCACCGATTCTTTCAATATTTTTAGCTATAGTTAGTAGATGTGCGCATCCATTAATTGTGTCAGGGTTATCTGCCATAGTTTGAAGAAGTTCTCTATAAATTTCTAGGTAAGTTTCATCTATATCAATGTCAGAGTCCCATACATTAAGTGCTTTTTTTTCAGACATTTTTATAAATGCATCTAAAACATTTTTTATCATTTTTTGAACATCATCGCCCATTTGAACTATCTTTGATATAGACTGACTAGGCATAGATACCTTTACATTAGCAACACGTTTCGCAACATTCGTTGCATGATCACCCATTCTTTCCAGATCATTTGCGATACTTAGGGCTGATACAACTGTTCGTAAATCATTTGCCATCGGTTGACGCATCGCAATTATTTTATAAGCAAGCGCATAAATATCTTTTTCAAGATTATCTATTTTATCGTCTTTCTTTAATATCTCTTCTGCAAACTCAGTATCTTTTTCATCTAGAGCTTTAAGAGAGTCCTTTACTTGTTGTTCAACAAGACCTCCCATTTTTACTAAATTAGAATTTATGAGTTCTAATTGTTTGTCATATGACTCAACTAAATGGTCACTCATTATCCAAACCTTCCTGTTACATAGTCTAAAGTTTTTTCATTTGCTGGAGTTGAAAATATTGTCTCAGTGTCATTTACCTCTATTAGATTTCCTAAATGAAAGAAACCTGTTTTCGACGAAACTCTCGCTGCCTGTTGCATTGAATGAGTAACGATAATAATAGTGTATTCTTTTTTTAATTCTTCCATTAAAGCTTCAATTTTTGCGGTAGCAATTGGGTCAAGTGCTGAGCATGGCTCATCCATTAGTATTACGTCGGGATTTACAGAAATAG
>CACIQL010000015.1:0-23273 GCA_902588785.1 uncultured Pelagibacteraceae bacterium | reverse complement strand
CATGGCCTTAAACGGTAAAAAGTTTCAAGCTTTCCCAAAACAGAACCACCAAGCACACATGGACGCGCATATTAAGTTTATGGGCACCATGATGGTGAGAAATAACCCAAAAGCGCTTGCAATGTTGCAACAAAACTGCATGGAACACATAAATTTAATGGCTGGAGAGCAAATAGAGCTTGAATTTGTCGAAGAAATACAAAAAATGCAACAATTAGGGCAACAAATGCAGGCTCTGATGCAACAAATGGGCCCAATGGCGCAACAAAACCCACAATTTGTGCAAATGCAGCGTGAAGGCGAGCAATTAAAGGTCATAATTGAATCAAGAAAGGCTATTTTGATTGCACAATTCACTGATGACTACACAAAAGCAGAAAAAGAGGTGCTCAGTCAGATAGAAAATGACCCAGTGTTGAAACTAAAAGACAGAGAGCTTGATTTGAAAGCAAGAGAAGAGCAAAGAAGAGAAGAAGAGTTTGAAAAAGACTCCAATCTTGAAATGTTTAAGGTATTAAGCAACAGAGACATAGCAGAGAAGAAAATTTCTGAGAATGACAAGCACCAAAAACTTCGTGCCAGCGTATCACTAGCTAAAAGTGGTATTCAAAAAATGCAAGCGATTGTTGGAGAGGAGCAATAATGGCGAACGGAACTTTTTCAAAAATGAATACAGGCATTATGGATCCAAACATAATGCGTTTATACGACCCGCAACAGTTTGCATCTAATTTTGGTTTTATGTTACCACAAATACCTGTGATTCCTGAAGTGCCACAAACACCTGTAATAAAAGAAAAGGGTGCTGGTGAATTTGATCAGCCTGATCCAGGCACATTTAATCCTAATTTGCTAGGTCAATATGTTGGTTATTTTAACCCCAACTTTCCGGCTGTGCCCTCACAACTCACTCCAGATTTAAAAGACCCCTTTTCTACGGCGTACACAGGATTGGACACCATTGGCCAGCAAGATGATGATGAGGATGTATTTGGACTAGCTAATTTGCTTTCTATCAGTCCAACCTTTAGATTTCTTACGCAAGCTGTTCCTGAAATTGTTAGTAATTTGGTTGACGCTTTTACCACAAAAGATAAAGACCCTGACGGCAAACCTGAAACTACTCCTGATCCTGCAATGGATGTAAAAGAACAATATGCAGCTAATCAATTTTCGACACAAAATGGTGATGGCCCTGCAAACGGTCCAACGGGGCCTGGTGGAACAACAAGTGGACCACCAGGTAAAGAGGGTCCTCTCAGATAATGCCTATCTCAAGACAACAACTTAGTAAAACAACTGACAAAAAACAAAAGAAAGTCAGTAAGGTAATGCGTGAATTTAAAAAAGGTAAATTAAATATTGGAAAATCTAAGAAAAAGGTTAAGAATAGAAAGCAAGCCATCGCTATCGCGCTTAACGAAGCTGGCATAAAACAGAAGAGGAGACGCAAATGATCCAATCAGCAAAAGAATGGTTAATGGAAAAGTGGGACGACACATCCAAGAAAACCAAAATTATCGGTGCAGTAATCATCGTAATTATCATCTTAGGAATAACTCTATAATCACATGATACTTGACGTAGTCAAACTAGCAATCGGCGCTGGCACACACATAATGAAAAATAGACAGCAGCGCAAAATGCTCGAGTCAGATGCAGCTATGTTGCATGCACAGAAAATGGCAAGTGGTGAAATCGAGTATCAAGCAGCCGTAAGACAGTCAAACGACAAAGGATGGAAGGACGAATTCGTCCTTATTCTTGTGAGTGCGCCCGTGTTATTATTAATATGGAGCGTGTTTAGTGATGATCCAAACATACAGCAGAAGCTAGATATATTCTTTGATAAGTTCAGCAATATGCCTTTCTGGTACCAGAGTCTATTTATCGGCGTGGTCGCCTCGATATACGGACTCAAGGGCGCAGATATTTTTAAGAAAAAGTAATTTGACTTAATCATACATCGGGGGAAAAATGGGGGATAACAAACCCAAGAACCCGCTTGACGAGTTCTGGGCACAATTAGGAGACAAGGAGAAACTAAATGTCAGGAGCCACAGATCCAGTAAACGTAATATACAAGTTCAAAAGGACGATGCAGGAGCAACTGGACGCTCTCGTGCAAACCCTCGCAAACGGCGGGATTGACAATATGAGCGAATATAAATATATAATAGGTAAGATCCATGCGATCGATTTAATGAATCAGGAACTCTCTAACCTGCTAGAACCAAAGGAGCCGGATAACGACGATGACAACATCACACGCATTAGAAGATAAATATAACGCAGAAGACGACGCTAAAAAAATTTCAAAACACGCACAAGAAAAAGAAGCATCAAAAACAAGTTTAGAAAAACTACCAAACCCCACAGGCTGGCGTTTGTTGGTTATGCCTTTTAAAGTTAAAGAAGAAACAAAAGGTGGAATAATTATTGCACAGGAAACATTAGACCGCGCACGTGTCGCAACGCAAGTTGGATACGTATTGAAGATGGGAGATCTTTGTTACAAAGACGAAGATAAATTTCCAACAGGTCCGTGGTGCAAGGAAAAAGATTGGGTGATCTTTGCAAGGTATGCAGGGTCACGAATGGAGATTGATGGTGGTGAGATAAGAATGTTAAACGATGATGAAGTTCTTGGGACAATAGGTAATCCCGAGGACATTCTTCACGCAATGTAACATAGAGGAGGAAAATCTATGCCAGATGAAAGTCTAAAAATCGACGTCGGCGATACCGACGAACAAGAAACAGAGATTGATCTTGAAGCACCTGCACAAGAAAAATCACAAGAGGAGGAGATCCATGTTGAACAAGTCGCTGAAGACAATAGTCAGCCCGCTAACGCATCTCAGGAATCTAATGAGCAGTCTGATGTTCAGGCTAGCGAACAGAAAAAAGAACTAGATGATTATAGTGAAGGCGTACAAAAACGAATAGCTAAACTTACACGCAAGATGCGTGAAGCTGAAAGGCAAAAAGAAGAAGCTATAAAGTATGCTCAACAAATGAGAGAGCAGGCTGAGAAAACAAAAAATCAGTTTGATCAACTGGGCACCAACTACACAAAAGAACTAGAGCAAAAAGTGAGCACTGGTATTGAAGCGGCTAAAGCTAAATTAAAGGCTGCTGCTGAAGCTGGTGACATTGATGCTCAGGTTGAGGCACAAAAAGCCGTTGCTCAAATGGCCATGGAAGAGGCCAGACTTAATCAACTTAAGGTTGAACAAGAAGCAAGACTTAAAAAAACACCTCAGCCAACAGAAAATATTGCGCAAGCAGCGCAAGGAATGCCAACAAGTGTCGATATAGCACAAGCTGGTCGTCAATTAGATCCAAAAGCCGAAGCGTGGGCTACTAAAAATACTTGGTTTGGTACAGATAATGCAATGACTTACACTGCATTTGACATCCACAGGAAGCTTGTAGAGGAAGAAGGCTTTGATCCACAGTCTCAGGAATATTATAATGAGGTGGATAAACGAATAAGACTTGAATTCCCACACAAATTTGATAATGTGGAGCAACCTACTAAAGAACAACCTGTTCAAAACGTAGCAAGTGCTAAACGTCCAGCCGGAAAAGGACGCAGAAAAACTGTGAAACTCACACCGTCACAGGTAGCTATTTCTAAAAGATTAGGTGTGCCACTCGAAGAGTATGCGAAACAATTAGCCGCGAAGGAGGGATAAGCATATGGAACAAGATAAAAAGATAAAAACTTCTCGCGCGAGTCAAACTCGGGCTAAAACTGAAAAGCCTAAAGTATGGACTCCTCCATCATCACTAGATGCACCGCCTGCGCCAGACGGTTATAGACATAGATGGATACGCGCAGAAAGCATGGGCTTTGATGATACAAAGAACATGTCTGGCAAGATAAGATCTGGATGGGAGCTCGTAAGAGCAGACGAATATCCAGATTCTACTTTTCCAACTATGGACGAAGGTCGATACGCAGGAGTGATCGGGGTTGGTGGCCTTGTGCTGGCAAGGATACCCGAAGAGCTCGCAAAGCAACGTGAGGCATATTTTAATCAAAGAACTGCCGATCGTAATGAAGCTTTAGAAAACGATGTCTTAAAGGAACAGCACCCAAGTATGCCGATCAATCAAGATCGACAGACTCGTGTAACTTTTGGTGGTACAAAGAAGAACTAATTATTTAGTAATTCCTACCCACTGCTAACAACAAACCTTTAAGGAGGATAACACTATGGCTAATGTAGATAGCCCTTTTGGTCTAAGACCTATTGGTAACACTGTTGGTAGTTCTGACTTTCAAATGACGGAATATCTAATTCCGGACAACGAAGCGACATCAATCTTTCAGGGAGACCCTGTAGAGATCGATGATAACAATGCTGGATTTATTGCTGTTCAAGAAGCAGTAACAAATGTAGATAACATTGGTGTCTTCAATGGATGTTTGATTGACAGCGACCCTTCAACAGGGAAGCCAAAATTCTCTAACTTTTATTCTCAAACGAATATTACGCAGGGAAAAATTAGAGGTTTTGTATTCGACAACCCATATCAAAGATTTTTGATTCAGGGTGATTCGGCTACAAACTCTGCACAAACAGACGTTGGTAAAGTTGCTGACACTGTTGCTACTCATTCAGGTTCAACTACTACTGGTATTTCTGGTATTGAGTTGGATGTGTCTGACCTAGCAGCAACTGACGGACAGTTAAGAGTAACTGGCTTTACAGGCGATCCATCAAATAACGAACTAGGCACAACTCATACGAATTACGTAGTGTTTTTCAATGAGCATGCTTATAACCATAACGAATAATAGCAGGAGGATTTAAATCATGGCTATATCAAGACAACAACTAGCTAAAGAGCTAGAGCCAGGTCTAAATGCATTATTTGGACTTGAGTACAACCAATACGAAAATCAACACTTAGAGATTTTCGACGTTGAAAACAGTGACAGAGCTTTTGAAGAAGAAGTAATGTTATCTGGCTTCGCAAACGCGGCTGTAAAATCTGAAGGCTCTGCAGTGACTTTTGACACTGCTCAAGAAGCTTTCACTTCTCGTTACACTCACGAGACAGTTGCTCTTGCTTTCGCACTAACTGAAGAAGCAATCGAAGATAATTTATATGACACGATTGCAACTCGTTATACAAAAGCACTAGCAAGATCTATGGCTAACACAAAGCAGATCAAGGCAGCTAACGTCCTAAACAATGGATTCGATAGCTCCTTCCCAGGTGGAGATGGCAAAGAACTATTTGCAACAGACCACCCTACACAATCTGCAGGAAGTCAGAAAAATGAGTTGACTACTTCAGCCGACTTATCTGAGACTTCTATCGAGCAAGCTTTGATCGACATTGCTGCTTTCACTGATGAAAGAGGCTTAAAAATTGCTGCAAGAGGAGTAAAAATGATTATTCCTTCTGAGCTACAATTTACAGCTGAAAGAATCATGAAATCACCAGCAAGAGTCGGCACTGCTGACAACGATCTGAATGCAATTGCATCTAAAGGAATGATCCCACAAGGATACGTGGTAAACAACTTCCTAACAGACACAGATGCATTCTTCATCAAAACTGACGTTCCTAACGGTCTTAAAATGTTCGAAAGAGCAGCTATCAAGACTGCAATGGAAGGTGATTTTGATACTGGTAACGTAAGATACAAAGCAAGAGAAAGATACAGCTTCGGCTTCTCTGACTGGCGTGGAGTATTTGGCTCACCAGGAGCATAATAATTTAGGGGCGCTTCGGCGCCCCTTTTTATTTGCAAACCCTACCTTAAAAGTTTATATTCAATACACTGCATAATTTTTAAATAGTCGGCATAGACTCATGCAGTAGACAACGTCTCAGACTATGTTGACGGAATGGAGACCAATATGGCTAATACAACTTTTCAGGGTCCAGTAAGATCCGAAAGCACAGTTAAAACTGTTAGTAAAAACTCCTCTACTGGAGCGATTACTGAAATCATTACAATGGGTGATGCACCTGTTGCATTAGGAGATGAAGACAAAACTCTTGATGCTGCAACACACAGTGGAAGAGTTCTTGCGGTTCCTGCAATCGGCGCTAATAGAACTATCACTCTACCTGCACCAGTTGCTGGGCAAACTTATAAGCTCATCTACGCTGGCGCTGCAGAAGAAACAGAGAATTTAATTGTTGTAACACCAGGAAATAGTAATTTCTTCTTAGGTGGTATCGTACACTTAGATTCTAATGCAGATAACGTATCTGTTTACTCTAACGGAAGCTCTAACTCTAGCTTAACTCTTACAGACAGTGGTTTGTTTGAGATTAATATTGTTGCTAAAGATAGCACCAATTACTACATTTGGGGTTACGCAGAAGGCGCAGACGTACCTGCATTCGCAGACCAATAATAACTAATGTGGGCCTTCGGGCCCACACGTTCTTGATTAAGGAGGGAACATGGCAGACACAGTAACAGGACCAACAATCCTACAACAAAACGACAAACGAGTTACAATTAAGATAGTTGTACAATCTGATGGAACAGGAGGCACAACTGTATTTGGTGACGTATCATCACTAACAGCTGACGATGACGGTAACGCTGTAGCTCACTTATCACTACAAAGAGTATGGTGGTCATGCGCGAACGGCGATGGCGGCGATGCTTTTGCACGTTTAGACGAAGAGGATTCAGACGGTGATATTCCAATTATAACTTTAATAGACTCAGGATACTGGGACTTCAGAGAGTTTGGTGGTATACCTGCTGACAAATCATCTAACAGTAACGAAAGTGATGTTAACTTTGTTGTGGCAGCAGCAGCTGATTCTGGTAATACATATACTTGCATAGCAGAATTTAAGAAAATATATTAAGGAGTAGCTAATGCCTAATACTACTTCAGGAACAGCAACGTTCGACAAAACTTTTGCAATTGATGACATCATAGAGGAGTCGTTTCAAAGAATAGGTTTTGATAACATAACAGGTTATCAAATGAAATCTGCAAGGCGCTCTCTTAATATTATGTTTCAAGAGTGGGGTAACAGAGGACTACACTACTGGGAAATAGATGAAACCAACATTGATCTTATTGAAGGTCAAGCTGAGTATCATTTTTTCAGAAGTGCAGCTGACGACACATCTGATAGTAACAGAGCACAAGCAACCACAAACCAGGTAGCATCAACGATCTTTGGTATTGATGATGTTCTAGAATCAACTTTTAGGACAAATAGAACTCAAACCACACAGCAAGATGTGGCAATGACAAAGATCAACAGATCAACATATTCTGGTTTATCTAACAAACTATCAAAGGGACAACCAACACAATATTATGTGCAGAGACTTATTGATCGTGTAACTGTTTTTGTTTACCCAACACCTGACAGCACATCAGCGTCTGCTGACATGCATATTTATTTCGTAAAAAGAATACAAGATGCTGGTGATTTTACAAACGCATCAGATGTCCCATATCGTTTTGTTCCTTGTATGACATCAGGTCTTAGTTTTTATCTTGCACAAAAATATAGACCAGAGTTATCACAACAAATGAAGTTGTACTACGAAGATGAATTTAACCGTGCGCTGACAGAGGATGGATCATCCACCAGCACGCACATAACACCACAGGCGTATTATCCAAATGTCTAATTTTTCATCAGGTAAAAAAGCAAAGGCAATATCAGATAGAAGTGGTATGGCTTTTCCATACAATGAAATGTTAAAAGAATGGAATGGTTCTTTCGTGCACATATCTGAGTTTGAAACAAAACACCCACAGATAGAAATGAAAGTTCACAAACCTGACAAACAAGCATTACAAAATGCAAGATCAGACAGAGAAGAAAGCGCTGTGCCAAATCTATTACCACTTAACGCATTTAAAACTGCAAGTTCTGGAACTAGCGTAATTACAGTTACAGAACCAAACCATGGTAGATCTAGTTCAGACACTGTAAGATTTTATGATGCTTCTAGTTTTGATGGCATAACAGCTACAAATCTTACAAGATCTGCTGGGTATACAATCACTAAAGTAGATGATAATAGTTATACATTCACTGTTGCTACAGACACGGCGACAAGTGGTAATTTAAGAGGAGGAGGCCAGGCATTCGCTGGGCCTACAACGGTGAGCGCATGACGACATATTCAGAACTCGTAACACAGATTAGAGAATACACAGAAACAGACAGCAATGTTTTTACAACAGTTATTGTCAACGACTTTATAGAGCACGCTGAGATTAGAATATTTAGAGATGTGGATCTTGATGTATTTAGAAAGTATCAAACAGCTAGTTTAACATCAGGTGATGCTTTTGTAGGTATGCCAGGGGCCACACCAAGCAGTTTTAGCTTTATTAGGTCCGTTAATATATTCAGTCCATCAGGATCTCTCGGTGGTTTGACAGACAACGAGAGAAGATATTTGGAGAAAAAAGACACTTCTTTTATCAGTGAATATTCACCAAATAGATCCAGCACAGGTATTCCGAAGTATTATGCAAACTGGGACAATGACACAATAATTCTTGCTCCAACGCCGAATGCCGCATATACTATCGAACTAGCGTATAACGCGCTACCAACAGGTTTATCGTCAAGCAACACGACGACTTGGGTTAGTACAAACGCACCTCAACTGTTGCTTTATGCCTGCTTAGTCGAGGCTTTTAAGTTTTTAAAAGGCCCGGATAACATGCTCCAAATGTATGAAACGTATTATCAACAAGCGCTCACACCATTTATGGGTGAGCAAATGGGGCGCAGAAGACGAGATGAATATATGGATGGTGTTCCTAGAATACCTATTCGTTCTAATAACCCATAAGGAGAAAATAAATGGCAAACGTAATATCAAATGTTTTTAAGGAAGAGTTGCTCAAAGGCAATCACGACTTTGATGGGGGTGCTACTTATAAGTTAGCTCTATTCACATCGTCAAAGACTGTGTCTGCTTCTGATCCAACTGCTTTCAATACAACTAACGAAGTTTCTGCTTCAGGAACAAACTACACATCGGGTGGTGCAACTTTAGCAAACCCATCTGTTACTGGTGGATCTAGTGCATCAACTGCATTTGTTGATTTTGATGATGTATCTTTTACAGATGCTACATTCACAGCAAAGTTCGCACAGATATACAGGTCAGACGGTAGTGCACCGACTAACAACTCAGTTTTAGTTTTGGATTTTGGTGGTGACTTCACAGCAACATCTGGAACATTTACAATACAATTTCCGTCAGCAGGCACAAGTACAGCGGTATTAAGATTAGCGTAGGAGGTTAAATGGCGTTTGTAGTAAACGATCGAGTAAAAGAAACCTCAACAACCACCGGCACGGGAACACTAAGTTTAGCTGGTGCTGTATCTGGTTTTCAAACTTTTGTTGCAGGCATTGGTAACAGTAACGTCACCTATTATGCTATCGTCAATGACAGCGGCACAGAGTTTGAGATTGGTATCGGCACAGTCACCGACGCATCGCCGGACACGCTATCAAGAACAACTATTCTAGAAAGCTCTAACAGTGATAGTGCTGTTGATTTTTCAGCAGGCACGAAGACTGTATTCTGTACACTACCAGCTAGTAAAGCTGTATTCGAAGATAATAACAACGATGTCACATTACCAGATGATCTAACACTTGGATCTGACTCTGCAGTATTAAAGTTTGGTGCAGATTCTGATACTACGTTAACACACACCGACGGCACAGGACTTACACTTAACTCTACAAACAAACTAACGTTTGGAGATGCAGCTAGCTTTATTCAACAAAGTTCGGATGGTGTTTTAAGAATCGATGGAGAGGCTACGATTGACTTAAACGCAAGCACAAAAGTTGATGTATCTACTGATCTGTCGGTTGGTGATGACCTAACAGTTGAAGGTGGTGTCATCGAACTTAAAAACACAGGTGCACAATCAGAGCTTAGATTATATTGTGAATCATCAAACGCACACTATGCAGCACTAAAAGCTCCAGCTCACTCTGACTTTTCTGGTAACACAGCGCTAACATTGCCTGCAGTCACCGATACATTAGTCGGTATCGCTGCAACACAAACACTAACAAACAAAACACTAACTTCACCGAAAGTTAATGAGAACGTGGCAGTTACATCAACTGCAACAGAATTAAATATTTTAGACGGCGTTACAGCAACAACTGCTGAAATAAACACCTTGGATGGTATCACTGCAGTTGTAGGAGAACTTAACGCATTAGACTTAGGCAGCACAGCCGTTGGAACAGCCATTGCTTCTAAGGCAGTTATTCTAGATTCTAACAAAGATTACACTGGTATTAGAAATTTCACAGTTACAGGTGAACTAGATGGAGCAACACTAGATATATCTGGTGACGCAGATATTGACGGCACACTAGAGGCTGATGCAATCACGATTGGTGGCACAGCAATAAACACAGTCATAGCTGGTGTTACTGTAACAAATGCAACTACAGCAGCAGTAGCAACAACGGTGACTATTAGTGATAACGAAAGCACAAACGAAGATAATGCTATTATTTTTACATCGGGCGGTGATGTAGATGGTGGTAATATAGGATTAGAATCAGATGGTGATTTAACATACAACCCAAGCACAGGCAGACTGACAGCGACACAACTAGCTGGCACACTACAAACTGCAGCTCAAGCAAATGTTACATCTCTTGGCACATTGACTACACTAACTGTGGACAATGTGATAATAAATGGGACAACGATTGGACACACAGATGACACTGATTTGATAACAGTGGCTGATGGCATTGCAACTGTTGCCGGTGAGATATCTGTTACTACCCTGGATATAGGCGGCACAAATGTTACATCAACAGCCGCAGAGCTTAATATTTTAGACGGGGTCACAGCCACGGCCACAGAGCTTAATATTATGGATGGTGGTACTTCAGCTAGCTCCACTACTGTGGTGGATGCTGACAGAGTGGTATTTAACGATAATGGAACTATGAAACAAGTTGCGATGACGGACATAAGCACGTATACTGACGCCGGAGCTACAGCGCTGGCTATCGCACTAGGATAAGGAGAAATAAATGGCTAATACATTTAAGGTCAAAACAAAAGCAGGAGTTGGAACATCAATCACAACTGTATACACAGTTCCAAGCTCTACAACCACGATTGTTCTAGGCCTCATCGTCGGTAACGTCACAGGCTCTGCTGTAAATGCAACAGTGCACGTAGAATCCGACACATCAGATACAGAAACAAACGGCAACGTTGAGCTAGTAACAAATGCACCAATACCTGCAGGAGGTTCACTAGAAACTCTTGGAGGAGGCAAGTTAGTATTACAAACGACTGACATATTACGAGTGACTTCAGACACGGCGTCATCTCTCGATGTTGCGTTATCAATAATGGAGATCACGTAAGATGGCAGCTACAGTTCCATTTAATGGTTTAACTAATTTTAAAACTGGAATGACCGTTCAGCAGATTTATAACACGTATACTCAAACAAATAGCACCAGTTATACAGACTCAGGACTAACGTTAGCCATAACACCACAAACAACCTCTAGTAAAGTTTTAGTCACTGCTATGATACAAGTTGATACGAATGGTGACAATTCCGTTCATTTTAAAATAATTAGAGGCAGCACCGAAGTAGAGGAATTTGAAATGCAGTTGCGTTCGGGAAGTCAGATAGGTGCAGGAACAGCTTTATCTTTTTTAGACAGTCCTAGCACGACCTCTGCAACCACATATAAACTAACTTGGAGAGCACAATCTGCATCTTATGTTAGGATTAATAGTTACGCAAGCGATGCCGGGGATTGCTCATCTAGTCTTACTTTAACGGAGATTGTGTAATGATAACAATGGGAGATATAATAGAGTCACTAGACACAGACAAAACCAAAGAAACACCAACTCAAATAATTGCTTACGGCATGCCTGCAAGTGAAGAAGAATATTTAAAAAATGTTAAGTTTATTAGTGGTGAGTCCGATGGGGAAGCCACTTATCACAGCACACCTGTTTATACTTGGAAAGAGGTTTCAGATAAAAAAACTGTATTAGACGCTGACTATGCATCCAAAGATTATCAAAGAAAAAGAGTATTGGAATATCCACTTCTTACAGATCAGTTAGATCAACTATATCACGACATGACAGCAGGTAAACTAGATGCTACAGGAGAGTGGCACAAAACAATAAAAGCAGTAAAGGACAAATACCCTAAATGAGTTACATTGGACAAGGATTACCAGCTGATAGTTTTCAAGGTTTCACTACCGACAGTTTTACTGGCGACGGTAGCGCTACAACTTTTACACTCAGCAAAGAGCCGTTCTCCGAGGACACATTAATCGTTGTCATCAACAACGTTATACAAAAACCCACAACCAACTTCACTGTATCAGGCACAACGCTAACAATCGTTGGCACAGCTGTAGCATCAGGTGACGTGATCTATGCAATACACATGGGCGGTCCATTGCCCATTGGTGGTGCTTCTGAGTTAGATCTCAACGGTGCATCAGACAAACTCATTCTCGATGCAGATGCCGATACAACAATAAGCGCGGACACCGATGATCAGATAGATATTAAAATTGGTGGCACGGATGCTCTTAGAGTTACAGGCACTGCTTTAACTGGTAATGCTGTTGCAACTATTGGTGCTTCAGGAACAGCGTTGAGTTTAGCGGGCATAACTTTTTATCAAGGACAATCTGGTTCTATATATACAGCTGATGTTTCAGGAACAGACAACGATGCTGAAAATAACACCGCTTATGGGGCAAGTGCTATGGATGCAATCACGACAGGAGACAATAACACTGCAATGGGTGAACATGCACTAGGTGCTCTTAACACTGGTGTTGATAATGTTGCCATAGGTTATAATGCTGGTTCATCGATGACCTCAGCCTCTTATTCAACAGTGGTGGGTAGAAACGCTGGTGCTTCAATGGTTGATTCAAGATTGACCGCTATTGGATATTATGCTGGTGGAGCAACAACACATATTGGAAATACTTTTGTAGGTTTTAATACTGGTGCAGCCAACACAAGTGGAACATACAATGTTGCAATGGGTTACAACGCTTTATATCAACCAGACACAGAAAGTAATAATATAGCAATTGGCTCAAGTGCTCTTTCTGCAGCGGTGGCTGGTGGAGAAGCTAATACTGCTGTGGGAACAAATGCTTTGGACGCTTTAACTTCAGGCGATGAAAACGTGGCCGTTGGGCAACACGCAGGAACAGCTCACACTACAGGCGTTGATTGCGTTTACATTGGAGAGTCTTGTGGTGGTTCAAATGTTAGTGGTAGTTATAAAACTTTAGTTGGTTGTAACGCTAATACAAACGGAAACACAGATGGACACGAAATTGTAATTGGCTACAATTTAACAGGTGGTGGACAAAACAAAGTAAGATTAGGTTCAGGTTCTGATTACATTGAAAACGACTATGCAAACAATGCTAACTGGGCACACTCATCTGATGAAAGATTAAAAGATAATATTCAAACGGACAATTTAGGATTAGATTTTATAAACGAATTAAGAACTGTCACATATAACTGGAAAGCATCTGATAAAGTTGATACGTCTTTACCAGGATACATAGACGCTGACACAACTAATTTTGATAAATTATGCAAAGATACTTCCGTTACAATGAACGGATTAATAGCTCAAGAAGTTAAAGCAGCTTTGGATAAGGTTGGAGCTGACGCTTCTAAATATGCAGTTTGGAGCACAGACGATGACGGTATACAAAGAATTTCAGAAAGTTCTTTTGTAATGCCTTTGATAAAAGCTGTGCAAGAATTATCAGCAAAAGTAAAAGCATTGGAGGACGCATAAGATGGCACACGCAGATGATGCAACAAAAACATGGGTATCAGCAATACCAACTAAAAATTCTGATGGTAATGTAGTAGAGTGGGAAGTTAGATACAGATATAAAAAAAATTCTTTTTCTCATACATTTAAAAAAAGAGAAAAAATAGCTGTTGACGAAAAGGGAGACTTAGTGACAGCAAAAGCACCTGATAAGTATACAAAAGCTGAGCTACTGACTCTTATGGATAAAGACCATTGGGATGACATGTTCAACAAAAAGTATGATGCTTCAACCGCAACAGCTAATACTATAGATAATAGTTTTGATGTAACCACATTGGAGGACGCATAATATGAGCCAGACAAAAGTAGAAGCACCATTTGTAGAAGGTGGAGGCGGCAGTAATTTTAAAAATTTAATGATTAATGGTGATATGGGAATTGCACAAAGAGCAACTTCGGTGAGCTCACATAGCACAAGTGACTATGTAAACATAGATAGATGGGAAACAAGAGTTTATAACCAAGGTGTCTTTACTGTATCTCAATCAACAACTGTGCCAGCTGGAGAGGGTTTTGCTAGCAGCCAAAAATGGGATTGCACGACTGCTGATGGCTCACCAGCTGCAAGTGACTTTTTAATATATGAACAAAGCATGGAAGGACAAAATTTACAACATTTAGAATACGGCACATCTAGTGCAAAAAAACTAACGGTTTCTTTTCATGTTAGGTCAAACAAGACTGGAGCTTATACCGTTGGTTTGTATTCAGCTGATGGAAGTAGACACATAGAAAGTTCTTACACAATAAGCTCAGCTGACACCTGGGAGAAAAAAATAGTAACTTTTGCAGGCGACACAGGTGGCACGATAAATGATGATAATGGTGAGGGGTTGAAACTTTGGTTCTGGTTAGGTGCTGGAAGTAACTTTTCAAGTGGCACGCACGCAACATCTTGGGCAGCATATGCACAAGCAAACGTTCTTGTAGATAATCAGGTCAACATGGCTGATAGCACTGACAATGAGTGGTATATTACAGGCGTTCAGTTGGAGGTGGGTGATGACGCATCAGACTTTGAACGTTTGCCCCACGATGTTCAGTTACGAAGATGTCAGAGATATTATTACCAAATGGGCCCAGGAGCTCAATATGATCCACTCATGGTGGGCTCTTGCAACGGTGTTAATAATTGTTATGGAATGGTTCATTTTCCGGTTGAAATGAGAGGAGACCCAGCGCTTGAAACCACAGGAACATCTGCTGACTATTGTGTTTATGCAGGCGGACACAGCCCTTTTACGTGTGACTCAGGGCCAGCCTCAAATACCATAGATAATTATGGTATGAGAATATACTTTACTTGCAGTAATGATCTTGTGGCAGGAGAAGCAGGGGAAATGCTAACATATAATAGCAGTGCTTATTTAGGTTTTGATGCGGAGCTATAATTATGAATATAACAAAAGCAAAATATATAAAAAATACACCAGGTAACACAAATGCCGTGGTGCAAGCCACTATAGATGGAAAAGAGTATAGTGTGCCAATAAGCGAAGACAACAGACACTATCAAGCTATTCTTAAATGGGTAGCAGACGGTAACACAATAGAGGAGGCCGATTAATGGCATACATAGGAAGAGACATACGAACAGGAGCATTTAGACAACTCGATGACATCTCATCAGGGTTCGACGGTTCTGATACCACGCACACAATGCAGGTCAACTCGACCAACGTAAGTGTCGGTGATGTGAATCAAATACTTTTATCTCTTGGTGGTGTGATACAAAAGCCAGGCACAGACTTTACTGTATCAGGTAGCACACTAACATTTACAACAGCACCTGCTGCAAACACAAGTTTCTTTGCCATACTACTAGGTTCAGATAATGGCGGAACGGTGACACCGACTGATGGTTCTGTTACTGGTGATAAACTCGCATCAACGGTGACAACAAGTTCTAACATATCACTTGATGGTGGCACTTTTATATTTAACGAATCTGGAGCAGATAAAGATTTTCGCATAGAATCTGATGACAACGCTAATATGTTTTTTGTTGATGCTGGTAACAATAAAATAGGTATTAACACAACTGGTTCTTCACCCTCCCAGGTCACCATAGAAGATGTTACAGGTAACGGTGGAGGCACATTAGGACTTACTACTGATACAAGCGGCACAAGTGATAATTTAGGAAGATTACATTTTGGTAATGCAACAGATGGTTCACTTGCTGCCGTGTTTGGCATTGCAGATGGAGCTAGTGATGCTGGAGCTTTAACATTTAGAACTGAAGCAACTGGAGCGTCTTTAGAGGAAAGAATGAGAATAGCTAGTGATGGTGATATTGGAATGGGCACAACTGACCCGACACAAGCTCTAGAAGTGGTTGTTAGTAAAACAGCTAGTCCTGCAACAGATGGAGCCATGGGGTCAACTAATAATGGTGCAGCCTCTGGAATAGGTATTCATAATGAAAATAATTCTGGTGTATACGCAGGTTTAGCTTTTGAAACTAGAACATCAGGTGCAGGAAGGTGTTTATTAGCTAATAGATGGAACAACACCTATCTATCAGACTTAGATTTTATTTTTAGAGATGGAGCAAGTTCTTCTGATGAGTATTTAAAAATGAGACCTTCAGGTAATGGTGAGTTTTATTTTGGAACAACGATTGCTGGAGAGGGTGAAAACCCAGTTAGTGCAAATAGTTCAGATTCTGAAGGTGTAGGTATATTTGCTGCATCTTATACTGCATTTGCAGTTAACTCAAATCCAGTTGCATATTTTAATAGAATGGGAACTGATGGTGCTATAATTAGATTTAGAGCACAAGGAAGTGATGAAGGGTCTATTGAAGTATCTGGAAGCACAGTAAGTCTTTCTGGTTTTACAGGAACTCACTGGTCAAGATTAGAGAACAATTCTAAACCAACTATATTAAGAGGAACCATTATAGAGTCAGTTGATAAAATGATGGACTGGTATCAGGTAGAATACACTAACAGAAATAATAAAGTGCATTATGAAAACATTGTTCTACCAGATGGTGCAAAAGTTGGTGATGACTATGATATAGCCGACCCACATTTTAAAGAAACTAAATATGAGCAAATTGATATTTTTTACACAGAAGAAGACGGTGACACCATACCAGAAGATAAAAAGATAGGTGACAGAAAACCAGGTATGGATGGAAAAAATGTTGGCGATGTTAAAGATGCAAAACCAGTGTACACAGGTAAAATAGTAAAAGAAGGTGATGTTAAACACGTCTATTCTAAAGTGTCTGACACAGCAGATAGCACAAAAATATATGGTATTTTTTCTCATTGGGACGATGCAGATGACGGTCTTGATGGTGATGTCAATGATTTTTTAGTGGCACAAGTTGGAACATCTGTTATTAGAGTAAACAAAGACGTAACTGTTGAAGCTGGAGACTTATTAGTATCTAATGGTGATGGCACAGCTAAGAAACAAGATGACGATATTATAAGAAGCAAGACAGTTGCTAAAGTAAATTCAAATATAAAAGTAGAGACGTATGAGGATGGTAGCTATACTGTTCCTTGCACGTTGCATTGTTAGGTGAAACATGTTTGGTTTCGCCGCTTTTTCTGACGCAGGGTTTTCCGCACAGACAACATCTGACGCTAGGATTATAGCAGGCACACAAGTTGTAACAGGCACAGTTGCTGGTGCTACCATACTCGGTGGTGCGATTATTACTGTCAGTGGTAACTCCATGACATCATCTGTTGGCACACCAACAGGATTAGTCATAGCGCTGCCTGGCACAAACGTGATGACGTCAAGCATTGCCGGTGTGACCACAGGAGTCGTTATTCCTATCGGATCAGCCAATCTTGGCATGACATCTACGGTTCAGGCCATGGGTAGTGAGTATACCTTGAAGCTGATAAAGATACCTGAAACCAACCTGCTCACAGGATCTACAGGCACACCTTCGTTGTTTACATGGGTCGATGTTGATGATAATGTGACAGCAGAAACTTGGACGGACGTTGAGACAGAGGACTCAACAGAATCATGGAGTAATGTATAATGGCATCGACCTTTTCAACGAGATTAAAAATAGAACTTATTGGTGATGGTGAACAGGCAGGTTCTTGGGGTACCACAACCAACAATAACTTTAACCAGTCTATAGAACAAGCCATCGCTGGTGTCTTGACTATTGCTACATCTGGCACAGGCACAACGACGCTAACCACAGGTAATGGTCCACAAGCACAAGCTGACAACCAAGCACGACAAGCAGCACTAAGATTTACAAGTTCTGAAGCAACACACACGGTGCAATACCCAGCTGTTGAAAAACTATACCTACTAATTAACGCCAGCTCTACTTGCACATTTACACACAGACTAGGCGCGAGTGGTAACACAATCACATTGCTGCCACTTAGAACTAAGTTTGTTGCAACAAACGGCACAGATTGGTTTGAGCTAAAAACAGGGTCTGTTGATTATATCGAGAAAACATCTGCATACACAGCTCTTGCAGGTGATAATATTTTTGTTGACACAAGTGCTGGTGCAATAACAATTACATTGCCATCGTCGCCATCACAAGGCGATGCAGTATCTTTCATAGATGCAGAGGGCACATTTGACACAAACAATTTAACAATAGAACCAGGCAGTGAAAAAATTATGGCACAAACTGCAGGGGACGAAATGGTCGTTGATACAAACAATGCAGGTTTTGCACTTGTCTATCAAGATTCAGATTTTGGATGGAGGCTTAAGTATCACTAATGGCAACTTTTACATACGAACAATTTGCATACAGATTTAAAAACCCAACAGTTGATGGCAACTTAGATTTATTAGACGATGGCGCAATTATTAAGATTGCAGCTGATGATGATTTACAACTCACACACTCTGGTAGTGTGGGTGACATCACATGCAGTACGGGTGCACTTGATATTAACGCGGGCACAGTCAACATAAAGGACGAAGCAAGTTCAGAAACCATGGCAAGCTTTGTATCTGACGGTGCTGTAACTTTGAACCACGACAACACAGCTAGGCTTGCAACTACGAGTGCAGGGTGTGAGGTGACAGGCACGTTAGCTGTGTCAGGCACGTCTGCTTTCACAGGTAAGATTACATCAGACAACGGTATAGATATTGACAACATAAATATTGATGGAACAACTATTGCTTTATCGTCTGGTGATTTAACAGTTGATGTTGCAGGTGATATCATACTCGACGCTGACGGTGGTGATATTTTTATTAAAGATGGTGGCACACAGGTTGGTTCTATTTCAAACGCCGGAAGTAATAACTTTCAAATTGCGTCTTCAATATCAGATGGAGATTTATTGCTTAAAGGTAATGATGGTGGTTCAACAATAACAGCTTTAACTCTTGACATGTCAGCTGCAGGAGCAGCGACATTTAATTCTAGTGTCACGGCTGGTGGTGATGTCACAGCGTTCTCTGACATGCGAATCAAACATGATATTGAAACAATAGAAGGTGCTCTAGCTAAAGTATCCGATATGCGTGGTGTATACTTCAAGAGAAATAACGGTGAAGCGGGGACCGGGGTTATTGCACAAGAGATTGAAAACATTCTACCTGAAGTTGTAAAAGACGGCGAATACAAATCTGTTGCATACGGCAACATGGTAGGCATATTAATAGAGGCCATAAAAGAGTTGAAAGCAGAGGTAGAGAAGCTAAAGGAGTCTAAGTAATGACTATTAAATCTAGCGGCTCACTTTCTTTTTCAGAAATCGTTTCAGAATGGGGTGGCTCTACGCCTCACAGTTTATCAGAATATTATTCTGGAGGATCTATAATTTATTCAGGTGCAGCTGACGGTAGCGGTAACACCATACCTTCATCCAGTACAATTTCTTTTTCAGATTTTTATGACACTGAAAAATTTTCAACAACAAGTTCATCATCCACCACTGGTTCAGTAACTGTGCCTGCAGGTGCTAACGCTATTTATGTCATTACCGCTATTGGTGGTGGAGGCGGTGGCTACAGAGGTGCAGACTACGATAAAGCTGGGGGTGAGTCCGGTGGACCAGGAGGCGGTGGTGGTGTTCTAATGAGTGGACATTATCTTACTGTCACGGCTGGTGAAACTTTAACCATATCTACAGGTAGTGGTGGAGCAGCAGGAACAGGCACATACAGTGGTAGTGCAAGCGCTGGATCAGCGACCACAGTTGTTCGTGCAAATGGCACAACTATTTTATCTGCTGGTGGTGGTGGAGGTGCATCTGTTTCTGGTGGTGGTGTGCAAGGTCCACTACGTTCACAAAGTGCAGGATCAGGTGGGACAAGTGCGTCTACATCGGGTGCTGTAACTTCTGGCACAACGACCTCTGGAGCAAGTGTTAGCTCAGGTTCAAACACAAACGGGTCTGCTGGAGTTAACCCAGGCAACTCATCTGGAGATAATGCAAACGTCGTTGGTGGAGCTGGTGGCAACAGTGGAGCTGGTAGCGGCGGTGGAGCTGGTGGTGCTGCTCGAGGTAATGGTAGTGCTGGCAGTAATGGCGGAGGCGGCGGAGGCGGCGGCTCCGGTGCAAGTAGTGGTTCTGGTGCGTCTGGTGGAGCTGGTACAATTAGTTATCAATTTGTGAGGATTACATAATGCCATTAGCTACAGTAAAATTTGCACCAGGGTTTGATAAACAAAGCACAGCATACGGTGCTGAAGGTAAATGGATTGACGGAGAGAATATTCGTTTTCGTTATGGTCAACCAGAAAAGATTGGTGGTTGGGTAAAATTAGTTTCAAACAAATTGTATGGCTCTGTGCGTGCACAGTTTGCATGGACATCTCTTGATGGCACAAGGTTCTTGGCTTTGGGCACAGATAAAAAACTATATTTATATACAGAGGGTGCAGTGCATGACATCACACCTATTCGTGCAACAGAGAGTGATCTTACAAATCCATTTGTCACGACCAGTGGATCAGCAATTGTGACTGTGACAGACGCGGGTCATGGAGCGAGCGCCGGGGATTTTGTAACATTCTCTAACGCAGACGCTGTCGGTGGCTTAGATATGAACGCAGAGTTTGAGATTACAGAAATTGTAAGCTCTAGTGTTTACAAAGTCACACACTCAAGCAACGCGAGCTCAGGTGCAACGGGCGGTGGATCGAGCACCGTGGATGTAGAGTATCAATTAAGTGTTGGTCAAGAAACAAACGTGTATGGTTATGGTTGGGGTATTGATGCATGGAACGGACTTGCAGATACAGGTAGAATTACAGACCAACTTAACGAAGCACTTGATGCAACAGAGACAGGTGTTGATGTTGACGATGGTAGTAAGTTTGCAAACGGTGATTATATTTTAGTTGATCAAGAAATTATGAAAGTGACTGGTGTATCAAGCAACACACTAACTGTTACAAGAGATCTAACAACCAACGAGGGCACAACAACAGTATCCGCTGGTAGCCACAATGCAACCACACACGCAGATAACACAACCGTTACAATTATATTCGATGCATCTGACACCAGTATAAACGCAACAAGTTGGAACGAAGCAGCTTCGTCATCAGAGACAGTTCTTGATTCTAGATACTGGGTATTTGAAAACTTTGGTGAAGATTTGTTAGCATTACAAAGCAACGGTAAATTATTTAAATGGGATAAATCTAGCGGTGTGACCACACGTGCTGTTGTCGTACATGCAAACGCACCGACTGCGTCAAGACATTTGATTCTATCAACACCAGACAGACACGCCATACTTCTTGGCACAGAGACAACCATTGGATCAACAGGCACACAAGATGATTTGTTCTTACGTTTTTCATCACAAGAAGACACATCAACATGGTCACCGGCTGCTACAAACACAGCTGGATCTTTTAGAATACAAGATGGTTCTAAAATTATTACAGCTCTTAGATCTCGTGGTTCTATATTGATATGGACAGACACATCACTTCATTCGCTACAGTTTATTGGTCCACCTTTTATATTTGGTTTATCGCAAGTGGCGTCTAACTGTGGAGCGGTGTCACCGTACGCTGCTGTTGATGTGAACGGCACGACATTCTGGATGAGTCAACAATCCTTCTACATGTTTGATGGTGCGGTTAGAAAAATACCATGTCCTGTGCAAGACTATGTGTTTGATGATTTTAGTATCACACAACAACCATTAATTTATGCAGGACTAAATTCTGACTTTAACGAGATTACGTGGTTTTATGCAAGTGCAGACTCTGACTTTATAGATAGAAACGTTACATACAATTATGTTGAGGGCACATGGTACACAAACTCATTGGATAGAACAACATGGTTAGACTACGGTGTTTATCAAGTGCCATATGCAACACAATACAGCCCAACCGTTGTTGGTGACACACCAACTGTGTTAGGTGCAACAGATGGCTCTAGTATAATTTACCAACACGAAGAGGGTGTTGATAATGATACACAAGCCATGGAGTGTTTCTTACAGTCTGGTGACTTTGACATTGAAGATGGACAAAACATTTTATCTGTGTCTCGTTTCATACCTGACTTCAAAGATCAAGAGGGCAGCGCAGAAGTGTTGTTAAGTTTTAAAGACTTCTCACAAACAACAAGCACAACTTCTTTGAAGACTGCGATATCAAGCACATCATCAACGAGTGACATTACACTTAAAAAATCCGTAAACTTTCCATCTGAGGGCACAATACTCATTGGCACAGAACTTATTACATACACATCAAACAACACAACAACGGGTGTGTTGAGTGGCATTGGCAGAGCGGCTAGTGGCAGCACTGCAACCACACACGCATCAAACAAAAAAGTTACAAACTATACAAGTGTTAGAATAAATAGATCCACAGTGACACCAACAACCACTAAGATCGATACACGCGGTCGAGCACGACAAGCAAACATCGTGATCTCCAGCACAGCGGTTGGTGACAAGTGGAGATACGGCACACTAAGACTAGATGTTAAACCAGACGGAGGACGATAATGGCAAAGATAACTATTGGACGATTACCAAACGCAACACCAGAGTATGACAGGACACAGTTTGATACGCTGATTCGAGAACTAGATCAGATTATCACACAACTAAACTTTTCGTACGAACAACAAACAAAAGACGAAACATTAGCAAGGAGCTTCTATCTTGGCTGATACATTTTTATTAAAAGCAGTTGACCTGACAACAACGAGTGCCACACAAATATACAAGGTGCCAATCACCGATGATACTGCCGTGCCACCAGTAGAGTCGACAACAGCTCTTGTAAAGTCTATACTTGTGAGTGAAGATAGTAATAATGCAGATACGATCACCATCACGATAACCAGAGATAACGTAGATAGTGACCCTGTATTTAGTGTGTTTAAAGACAAAGCGGTCGGTGCAAAAGGGACCGTG
>CACIQL010000014.1:0-29161 GCA_902588785.1 uncultured Pelagibacteraceae bacterium | reverse complement strand
CAAGGATACTACCTCGCCATATGTTTCTTCACTTTCTCCATAGATCCAAGGAGCCTCATCATCCCACTCACTTTTTGGGATGATGTAACCGATTGAGTCATTTGCTAAATTCACCATCAAGTTCAGTTTGTCTGGAAATTGACTTCGTAAATTTGGAACTTCTTGCGGCGACATAACATAATCAGCTCCATTAGGGTTTTCAATG
Organism: uncultured Pelagibacteraceae bacterium; assembly: GCA_902588785.1. Taxonomy (GTDB): domain Bacteria; phylum Pseudomonadota; class Alphaproteobacteria; order Pelagibacterales; family AG-422-B15; genus CACNXQ01. The sequence goes on along the minus strand of CACIQL010000014.1, from coordinate 28,956 downwards.
CCGCCAATAGCAATTTCTGGATAAAGTTCTCCAGGAATTCCAGTAATAGAAGCATCTCCTATTTGTATGAATGCTACCTCACTTAGATAACGTATAAATGGTGGCATCAGACTGAATTTAGTATCAGCATTAATTATGCCAAGCAAAGTACCAAATGAGAGCATCAAGTTTTCTATACCTAATTCTATTTCTTGTGATTGGATGCTTAGTGATGGCGTAGGAGAAGTCTTAAAATCGCCTGCTTGAAATGCCTCTATAACACTGTTTGCGAGGCTATAACCATATGCGCGAGCTTTAGTATGACTTGGTTTAGTAATCATTTTTTCCAATACAGGATCATAAATTGGATCGGTTGGCCCTGATGTCATCAAACCTCCTATATTTCCTGTAAGCCATAACGTAGTTCCGCCAAGACCAGGTTTAATTAACTTGTCATCATAATAAATTCCATGACTGACACCTCTTCTTAAGTAACCCGCAACATCAGAGGTTATGTCTAAATTTTTATCCCATGCGAGCTCGACATGAATTCCAAAATTGATTAAAGAACCAATAATTGAGCCATCAGGGCGATTGAATAAAATTGCCCTTATATCATCGTCTATAACGATAGGCTTTCGTTTATCTTTAATCGGGGTAAGTGGATTAGTTGGAATTAAAGCCATGCTCATTTCTGCAGCCTCTAAGTTATCAATAGCCATTTTTAATGTGCTTATAAAATCTTTTTTAAGCCGCTTCATATAGGCATCGTTGACACCACTTTTTAAAAAACTCGGGCCCCAAAGACCTTGGGTATCTGGGCCTTCATGATTATGTGTTGCATGCACCATAATGTAATCTAGGCCCCACTCAGCAGGAACATCCTCACGGACACTAAGTACAAATTTTCGCATTAACCCTATTGTATCAGCACTTATGATACCTATTCGTGTCTGGCCATCATCTATTACAACAGCTACGGACATCAAATCATCTTTAATACCTTGGGCAGCTCGTTTATTTTGAAAACCTGCCATCCACACTGCATCAAATCGACCATTGCCATTTATATCAGTCCACTTATCAATATCTGCATCAAATTGAGCATCATTATTTATATCTTCCCATTCATCAATTAGATTAGGGGTGATCGGCATCTTAGCAAAGCCAACTTTAAATTCGCTTGCATGAACTTCAGCAGTCAAAATTATGCCAAACATCATAAGGGCATATAGATTATTTTTTATGTAGCGGCAGTAAATCATTCGTATTTATCAACTATAACCGTCATAAGTAGATTTTGATATTTTTAATGAGCTTATAAACTATTGTATTCAATAAATTTTTTTAAAACTTGTTGCAAAAGCAAAAAATTAAATCTTATTTTCTTAAGAATAATCATGTGGCGGGAGTGACGGGACTCGAACCCGCGACCTCCTGCGTGACAGGCAGGCGCTCTAACCAGACTGAGCTACACCCCCACAGTTAAATTTTTTCCATCTCGTGGGAGGAAATGGTGGGCGATGAGAGGTTCGAACTCCCGACATTCACGGTGTAAACGTGACGCTCTTCCAGCTGAGCTAATCGCCCGGAAAGACTGTTATATATCTATTTTAGTGAATATTCACAGATATTTATAAAAAAAATCCGACCACGCTTTGTTTAAGAGTGATCGGATTTTAAATAATTTAGTCAGCAGTTAAGGAACTACATTCCTCCGCCGCCAGCATTATTAACAGCTTCTTTCAAACCTTTACCTGCAGTAAACTTAGGTCTAGTTGACTCAGGGATTTGAATAACCTCATTGGTACGTGGATTTCGCCCTTGAGATGCTTTTCTAATTGATGTTTTGAATGTGCCAAAGCCCACCAATCTTACTTCTCCTCTTGCTTTAAGAACATCAGTAATTTGGTCAAAAACTGCATTTACTGCCTTTTCTGAGTCAGATTTTTGCATACCTGTAACATCAGCTACTTTTGCTATTAAGTCTTGTTTGTTCATAACCCCCCCCTTTTTTTAGGAGTTTTTGATTCGTAATATAACTATGAGACCTGAACTACTATATATAGTCAAGAAAAAGCCCAAGAAAACTGCTAAAAATTAAAATTTAGGTATCTTTATTTAAGAAAATGCAATTAAATCAGTGTGTTATAGGATTATCCACATCTTGATCAGCATCATCTTCAGATATATCACTAGAAGACTTAGGTGAATCCTCTTCGTCCCACTCAATAGGCAGGAGTGGCTTTGTCAAAGCTATTTTTAAGACCTCATCAACATTATCAACGAATATAAGTTCCAGTCCATCTTTTACATTATCTGGTATATCAGCCATGTCTTTTTCATTTTCCTTTGGAATTATGACAGTTTTTGTTCCAGCTCTGAGAGCAGCTAATAGTTTTTCTTTTAAACCACCAATCCCAAGTGCCTTTCCACGAAGTGTCACTTCACCTGTCATAGCAATATCTTTTCTAACCGGTATACCTGTCAACACTGAAACTATGGAAGTAACCATACCTAGGCCAGCGGATGGACCATCTTTTGGAATTGCACCTTCTGGTACATGAATATGAATATCACGTATCGGAAAAATAGTTGGTTTTATTCCAAACTCAATACACCTTGAGCGAACATAGGATTTTGCGGCTTGAATAGACTCTTTCATTACATCACCTAATTTTCCAGTAATAGTCATGCGGCCTTTTCCAGGCATTATTACTGATTCTATTGGCAATATATCGCCTCCGACTTCTGTCCAAGCAAGCCCTGTAACTATTCCAACCTGGTCATCATTATCAATTTCGCCAAATTTAAATTTTCTAACACCTGCAAACTCATGCAGGTTATCTTCGTTTATTGTTAGCGACCCGATGTCACCTGCTACAATTTTTTTAACTGTTTTACGAGCGAGGTTAGCGAGTTCTCTTTCTAAACTCCTTACACCCGCTTCCCTAGTATAATATCTTATTAAACCAGTTATCGCACTATCATCCAGTATAAGCTCACCACTCTTTAAACCATGCTTCTCTAACATCTGTGGTACTAGATGTTGTTTTACAATTTCTACTTTTTCATCTTCTGTGTAGCCTGCAATTCTAATAATTTCCATTCTGTCTAAAAGTGCAGGAGGCATTCTTAATGTATTAGCAGTTGTAATAAACATTGTATCTGACAAGTCATAATCAACTTCTAGATAGTGGTCGTTAAATGAATTATTTTGCTCTGGATCAAGAACTTCCAATAAAGCTGATGAAGGATCTCCTCTGTAATCAGCTCCTAACTTATCAATTTCGTCTAATAGAAATAATGGATTAGATGATCCTGCTTTCTTCATCATCTGAAGAACCTTTCCAGGCAGAGATCCTATGTAAGTTCTTCTGTGCCCTCTAATCTCAGCTTCATCTCTAACTCCTCCGAGTGACATTCTAACAAATTTTCTTCCCGTAGCTCTAGCAATCGATTTACCCAATGAAGTTTTGCCTACGCCTGGAGCTCCAACTAAACATAAAATTGGACCTTTCATTTTCTTTATTCTTTGCTGAACTGCCAAATATTCTAGTATTCTCTCTTTAACTTTTTCAAGACCATAGTGATCTTCGTTGAGAACACTCTCAGCGAATTTGATGTCCTTTTTAACTTTAGTCTTTTTACCCCATGGTATTGTTAATATCCAATCTAAATAATTTCTTATAACACTGGACTCAGCAGACATTGGGCTCATTGATTTCAACTTTTTAATTTCTGAATAGCATTTTTCTTTTGCTTCTTTTGAAAGCTTCGTGCTCTCAATTTTCTCCTCATATTCCTGAATATCGTCTTTACCATCATCGCCTTCTCCAAGCTCCTTTTGGATGGCTTTCATTTGCTCATTTAGGTAATATTCCCTTTGAGTTTTCTCCATTTGATTTTTTACACGACCTCTAATCTTTTTTTCAACTTGCATAACATCGAGTTCTGCTTGAATAAAATTCATTATCTTTTCAAATCTCTCAGTAAGGTCGATTGCTTCCAATATTTCTTGTTTATCAGACAACTTAATTGATAGGTGTGATGCAATTGTGTCACTCAATTTAGCTAAATCATCAATTTCGTTTATTGTTCCAAGTACTTCAGGAGGAATTTTTTTATTTAAATTTACATATTTATCAAAAAGATCTGTTATTGATTTAGATAATGCTCTTAACTTTTTATCTGAGCTGTCATTGTTCTCATCAATAAGATCAATATTAGAAACTAGATAATCCTCATTATCAGTAAACATGTTAATCGAAGCTCTTTGAAGTCCCTCAACAAGTACTTTGACTGTACCGTCAGGTAACTTTAATAACTGTAATACATTTGCAATTGTTCCAAAATCAAAAAGGTCATCTTTTTTTGGGTCATCCACTGAAGCACTTTTTTGGGTGATTAGCATTATGCGTTTATCACCAGCCATGACCTTTTCTAGCGCCTTAACCGACTTATCTCTACCAACAAACAATGGAACCACCATATGAGGAAACACAACTATGTCTCTTAATGGCAAGACTGGAATGTTATTTTCAATCATATTCGACTCGATAATCCTTTTATCAATAAGATGATCAATACTAAAACTAGTAAAGTTAATTGTTTTTTTACTTCTCTTTAAATGTGTATAAATTCCTAATTTTCAAGGAATAAAAAGATTTGCAGGCTAAGCGCTTGTTTCTGAAGCTTTTTTGCCATCTGTATAAGTATAGAGCGGACGAGCACGGCCTTCTGCGACTTCAGCATTTATCACAACCTCTTCAACACCTTCAAGGGATGGTAATTCAAACATAGTATCGAGCAAGATACTCTCTAGTATAGACCTAAGTCCTCTTGCGCCTGTTTTTCTCTCGATTGCTTTTTTAGCGATAACGCTGAGAGCTTCATTTGAGAGTATTAGCTTCACATCTTCCATGTTAAATAGTGTTTGATATTGTTTCACCAGTGCATTTTTAGGTTCCTGAAGAATTTTTACTAGCGACTCTTCATCTAAGTCTGTAAGAGTTGTGACAATAGGAAGTCTTCCTACAAATTCTGGTATTAACCCATAACTCAATAAATCTTCAGGTTCCAAATGTTTTAAACTATTGCCTCCAGATTTCTCTTCATAGCTTTTCACATTCGCTTGAAATCCAATACCTGACCCTTTTGATCTTTTGTTAATTATTTTATCTAGCCCAGAAAAAGCCCCACCACATATAAATAAAATATTTGTCGTATCTACTTGTAAAAATTCTTGCTGTGGATGTTTTCTTCCACCTTGAGGTGGTACACTAGCAACTGTTCCTTCCATTATTTTAAGTAATGCTTGTTGTACACCCTCACCTGAAACATCTCTTGTAATTGATGGGTTTTCAGATTTTCTGCTAACTTTGTCGATTTCATCAATATAAACTATGCCTCTCTGTGCCCTTTCAACATTATAGTCAGATGCCTGTAATAATTTTAAAATGATATTCTCAACATCTTCTCCAACATATCCAGCCTCAGTAAGAGTTGTGGCATCTGCCATTGTAAATGGCACATCTAAGATACGTGCTAGAGTTTGAGCCAATAAAGTTTTACCACAGCCAGTAGGTCCAATTAAGAGAATGTTTGATTTCGATAACTCTACATCTGACTTTAAACTGGAATGCTCAATTCTTTTATAATGATTATGCACAGCTACAGACAAATTGTACTTAGCATCTTTTTGTCCTATTACGAAGTCATCTAAAGTTGCACAGATTTCTCTAGGAGTTGGAATTCTACTTGATGATTTTGACTTAGTCTCCTTATTCTCTTCTTGAATAATATCGTTGCATAACTCAACGCACTCATCACATATGAATACAGTTGGCCCTGCAATCAACTTCTTTACTTCATGTTGACTCTTACCACAAAAAGAGCAATAGAGCGTGTTCTTGCTTTTACTATCGTTATTATTTTCACTCATAATTCAATTTTTTAACAATCTGCGAATCAATAATTATTAAGAAAAACATTTCTGTAGAAAAAAAACAATTAATTTTAAAAAAAAGTGTTTATAAACAGTGGATTAAATTGACTATTTGAGGCTATTTCTCAGTTTTTGGTTCAACTCTTTTTTCCTGAATGCTATCAATTATGCCAAATTTCTGAGCCTCTTCCGGTGACATAAAGTTATCTCTTTCAAGCGCCTCTTCGATTGCTTCAACGGGTTGGCCTGTATGTTTTGCGTATATTTTGTTTAAATTTGCTTTCATTGCCAAGACCTCTTTCGCATGAATTTCTATATCAGTTGCTTGACCTTGAAAGCCAGCAGATGGCTGATGCACCATTATGCGGCTATTAGGTAAAGCATATCTTTTTCCTTTTTCACCTGCTGCAAGTAAGAATGAGCCCATTGAAGCAGCCTGTCCAAAACAAAGGGTTGAGACTGGAGACTGTATGAATTGCATTGTGTCGTAAATTGCCAATCCATCACTTACAACTCCTCCAGGTGAATTTATATATAATGAAATCTCTTTTTCGGGATTTTCAGATTCAAGAAACAAAAGTTGAGCTGAAACTAAAGAGGCCATGTGATCGTTAACTGGCCCGACTAAAAATATTATTCTTTCCTTTAATAATCTTGAATAAATATCAAAAGCACGTTCCCCTCTTCCCGTCTGTTCAACGACCATTGGAACCAATTGATCAAAAATTTTATTATCAATCATTATTATTTCTTAGTTTTTTTCTTAACTGTCTTTTTCTTTGCCGTTTTTTTCTTCACTTCAGTCTTTTCAACTGAATTGACGTTATTATACATTTTGATAAACGAATCAACATCAGCATCCTTTTTTTTCAATTTAACCTTCGAAAGTATAAAGTCTACAATTTTATTTTCATATAGAGGAGCTTGAAGTTGCATAGCTGCATCCTGATTATTTCTATAATAATCAATCACTTTTTGTTCTTGCCCTTTAAAATTGCTTGCATATTCAAAAAGGGCTTTATTCATCTCCTCTGGTGTCACTGAGATTTCATTTACTTTCCCAACCTCTTGAAGAATTAGGCCCAGTTCAATTCTATTTTTTGCATCTTCTTTAAATTTAGCCTCATTATCAGGAGTCAATTTTTTATCTTTGATTTCCTTTTGATGATCAATTGATGATGGACTTTGTGAATTTAAATAATTTGCAGATAAGTTCTGAAATTCAACATTTATAAGATCTTCAGGTAACTCAAATTTGTGCGCTGACTGGAGCTTTTCAAAAAGTACTTTTTTATCAAGATTTTTTGTTAGATCTGAATATTCGCTTTGCATTTGATTTTCGACCTTACTTTTTAGATCCTTTAAATCAGTTGCACCCATTGATTTTGCCAATGCATCATCTACTTTTGACTCAGCGGGTGAACTTATTTTTTTAATATTGCAATCAAACACAGCATCAGCATTTTGTAACTCTTTTGCTGAGTAATCTTCAGGAAACTTGACGTTTATCTTTTTGTTGTCTCCACTCTTTAGACCCACAAGGCCATCTTCTAAGTCCTTTATGTATCGTCCAGAGCCAATTACAATTGTCTGACTTTCTGCCTTACCTCCGTCAAAATTCTTACCATCGATGGTTCCTTCATAATCTAATAAGACAGAGTCTTCTTTCTTAGCTTTATAATCACTACCTTGCTCTTTATAAGTTCTTTGAGATTTGGCAATTAAGTCTATTCGTTTATCAATTTCTTTTTTATCAAGCTTTACCGTAGTTGACTCGATTTCGATTTTAGTAAAGTCGGCTAATTTTATTTCTGGAAAAACTTCAAACTCAATTTTAAACGTTTTATCAACATCTTTTTTTTCTTGTTCTTTATCTTTGTAATCAACCTTCGGTTGAGAAACGGGACGATGCTTTCCTTCTTGTATTATTTTTGAGACATTTTCATTTATTACAGCATTCAAAACTTCATTGTTAATCGCATCACCATGTTTTTGCATAATGATATTTTTTGGAACTTTACCTGGTCTAAAGCCATCAATTTTTACTGATTTTTTTACTTCCTCAATTTTTGACTCTAGCTTTGTGTTAAAATCTGCAGATGCAATAGTGAACTCATAAGCTCTTTTCAAACCTTTATTTAATACTTCTTTATAACTCATATTATCTTCTTACTAACAAATTGGTGCGGATAGAGGGACTCGAACCCCCATGAGTTGCCTCACTGGTACCTAAAACCAGCGTGTCTACCAATTCCACCATATCCGCGATTAATAGAAAATGCAAAATAGACTATTTTTTAGATGTTTACAGTAAAATATTACAATTTGATGCTATAGTTTTGACCGTTAATTATGAGAAAAAATATTGTATTTTTAGATAGGTCCACTTTTCCTTCTAATATTATATTTCCAAAACTTGATTTTAATCACAAGTGGAAAAACCATAGTTTTACAAAGGTGAAGGAAGTCAAAAAAAGGATTGAGAAAGCGCATATAGTTGTTACCAACAAAATTGAACTGAATAGAAATAATTTATCTAATGCGAACAATTTAGAACTAATTGCGATAACTGCAACGGGAACGAATATAATAGACTTAGAGTACTGCAGAAAACACAATATCTCTATATGCAATCTAAGAGACTATGCTTCTATATCGGTTGCTGAACACGTTTTAACTCTCATGCTTACACTTTCTAAAAATATTAAAGGTCTTGAGAAAGATGTAGACAAGAAACTTTGGCAAAAAAGAAAAGTGTTTGCATTACTTAGCAGAGAAATAAATGACTTACATAGCAAAACATTGGGCATAATTGGAAAAGGTTCAATCGGCATGAAAGTTGGCAGAATAGCTAAAGCATTTGGAATGAATATTAATTATTTTTCGGTTAGAAATTATAAAAAAACACAATTTTTAAAATTCTTATCATCTCTTGATTATTTATCTATTCATTGCCCCTTGAATGAGAAAACAAAAGACCTGATAACAATTAAAGAATTAAAAATAATGAAAAAAAATATGATCTTAATTAATACTGCTAGAGGGGGCATAGTTAATGAAAATGATCTGACAAAAGCATTAAAACAAAAAATCATTGCAGGAGCTGGAATTGATGTCACAACTAGTGAACCTCCAAAAAAATCTCACGCTTATTATAGCATATTAAATGAAGCAAATTTCATTTGGACACCCCATACTGCATGGGCATCAAATGAAACCTTGCAAGAAGCAATCAATCAATTAATAAAAAATATAAATTCTTTTTATAAAGGCAGAAAAAGAAATATCGTTTAAGCCTTTTTTATTCCAGCACACTTTTTTGAACAGTATATTACTCTGTCCCAGTTCAATTTCCATTTTTTTCTCCAGTTGAAAGGGCGATTACAGACTGGGCATATTTTAGATGGTAAGTTTTCTTTTTTCATGATCTAATTATTAAATAATATGAAATTGTTTCAAGTCCATACAGGTTTTTATGATCCTAATATTTCAGATGGCTTTTACGAAGGACACACCAATATCTTTGTCTGCGCGAAAGATGAAAAAGAAGCTCGAGAAAAAGTGAAAGAAAAAGAAGAATATAAGAAATTTAAGATGCACATTGATGGCATTCAGGAAATAACTATCGTTGATGACTATAAAGTTGAGCTAAATAAAATTTAGGCTCTAGTGCACTTACCACTCATAAAGGTTCTGTAAATTTCATCCACTTCCTCGTCAGCAAGAGTTGTTCTATTAAACATTTTATCAATTATATTACACTTTTGATCAACAGTTATGCTCTCACTAGATATTCCTTGAAGAATTGAATTTGCCGATAAAGTATTATTAAACATTGCAATACCCTTATCGTTAACAGAGTCAAATACGATAAACCTTTCACTGTTATCTAATTTATTCCATGGTTTCCACTCTGCAGACATATCGTATGGGGCGCTATTTGGATTCCCATCGTAAGCAAAATTTACCCAATATTGTCCCATTTTTGTAGAGAGCTCTAAATCAGTGGACCTGTTATTTTCATTATACATTATGTTATTTATCGCATCTGAGCTCTCGCCTAATAAACCATCTGATTTAAAAATAAATGCTAACTCCATTCCATGTGCAGCACCTAGTAGATTGGGCAAATCAACACCTAAATAGACATTTTGTTCATCCCAATCAAATCGATAAGCATATACATTTGATTTTTTGTAATTTGATGTAAAGTCTGAAGGTAGGTCTACTGCCCCATATTTCCATGACTCTGCCATGTATTTAGCATAAATATCATAATACTTTGGATCTTTGGGTTTTACATATAAATCAAGATATTCTGAAATTGGACTTAAAAAGGATAATGGCCTATTTACATATTCATCGTTCATAAACATAAATAGCTTATCTTCATCTCGTGTCGAACCAAATATCATAGGTTTGTCATACATATCACCATCTCTATAAGCTCCATAAATTCCCTTAATTGGGATTACTACTCCATCAGGTATTACATTTGGAACATCAATTAATCCAGCTGCATCAGGTCTTGGCCTATAATATGATATAATATCGTTTGCATCTGCAGTTCTTAAAAGATCAACAGAAAGCATCTGATTGTTCATGAAATTTGAAATTTCCTCATCAGATATTGATGTATTCTTTGATTTAATTAAGTGTCTTAATAAACTTTTTGATCCCGCTCTTTCATTATTTTCTGCAAACTCTAAAGAGTCTGAGCCAAGGTAACCGCTTTGAGAAATTCCTCTTTGAAACAAGTCTTCACTTAAAGGTGAAGTCATAAGTGAAATTACATTTCTAGCTCCAGCAGACTCACCGAAAATAGTAATATTATTTGGATCGCCATTAAAATCTGAAATATTCTCATTTACCCACTCAAGTGATTTTATAATATCGAGAGTTCCAAAATTTGCACTTTGATCAAGTTCATTATCTGAGTCTTCATTTAAACCGCTATAAGCAAACCAACCAAAAGGACCTAATCTATAGTTTGTTGTGACTAAAATTACATCATGATCCATTATGAAATCGCCTGAAGTATACAAGTTTGAAGCTGAATAACCCCACGTATTTCCACCTCCGTGTATCCAAAACATGACTGGTAATTTCTTTTGACTGTTGTATGCCTTTTCTGAAAGATAAATATTTAAATAAAGACAGTCCTCAGATCCAATTATTGAACCTCCCTCAATACCGTCCATTGAGTCATAAAAATTACTAACTTGCATACATCGATTAGGTAAGGTTTTAGCTTCAAATGTATCGGGCAGCTGCTCCAATTCTCTGGGAGCTTTCCATCTTAATTCATCAACTGGAGGCTTTGCAAAGGGAATGCCGACAAAAGAAATAGTTTTTGAACCATCTTTTTCTTTTGCTACAGATCCAATAAAGTTAGTGTTTTTGGATTTAAATTTATAAATCTGATCTTCTGCTAAACTTATATTCAAACAAAGTGTAAGAAAAAGAATTAGAAGTAATGATATTTTATTAATTTTCTTCAACATACGAATGCAGCTTTTTAATCATCAGGGGAATGTTGTCAATAAGATCCTCTGCAATTAGCCCAGGACCTATCATTTCTCCAAGTTTTGAGTGAATATATGCTCCAGCGCAAGTCGCATCAAAAGCATTCATCTTATTATCTCCAACAAGTGAAGCGATGATTCCAGCAAGAACATCGCCTGATCCTGCGGTTGCAAGATATGGAGCTTCGCTTGCATTTATTACAACATTACCTTCAGGGTCAGCAATAACTGTATCAGCGCCTTTGAGTAAAACTATACTTCCTGCTAATTTGGCTGCCTCAACACACTTGAGTACTTTATCTTCCATTAACGCAATATCCTCACCAAATAATCTTTTAAATTCACCTTCATGAGGTGTGAGTATTGTATGCGGATAAGTATCTATAAATAATTCTTCTGGATTATTTTCAAAACATGTAATTGCGTCTGCATCAATTACACAATGATCCACAAAAGCCAGTGCCATTAAAGTTCTTGCTTTTGTTTCATCATTTACTCCATTTCCAGGACCTATGAGTACACTTGAAACTCTTTTGTCTTTTAAAAGTTTTTGAAAATCGTTTTTTTCTTTTATTACTGATAGTAATTCAACTGAGATTTGTGGTTCTAATATTTTTGCTGTTTCTTCATCGCAGACCATTGTTACTGCTCCTGCCCCAACGCGCATAGCTGATCGACCAGCTAATCGAGCTGCTCCAGTTTGAAATTGAGGACCAGTATTAATTACAAGCATTCCTCTTGAATATTTATGATCACTTGAAACTGGAAATGGAAAATTCTTAATCCATAATGATGGATCATTTTTTTTTATATTCGGCATAATTTTATCTAATACATTTTTTTTAATTCCAATATCCTCAACTACTATTTCTCCACAATATTTTTTTCCAGGGTACAAATAATGACATTTTTTTTTATTAAAAAAAGTAATTGTTTTTGAAGCTTTAAAAGCTTCTCCAAGAACAGCAGATGTATCGCCATTAATGCCAGATGGAATATCTACGGAGAAAACATCTAATTTAGATTGATTGATTTTACTAACCAAAGAACTTAAATCATCTGACATTGTCCTTGATAACCCTGTACCAAACAAAGCGTCTACTACATAACAATAATTTGATAAACTTCTAATTTTGGAAACAAATAATGATTTATTTAGTTTTTGTTTATAATGTAAATTGTCATTACTTTCCTTAGATTTACTAATAGGACAATAAATATCAATTTCCATACCTTGCTTTAAAATAAGGTCAGCTGCAACATAGCCATCGCCACCGTTATTTCCCGGACCACAAATAAAGAGCGCTCTTTTACCTCTTTGAACAGGAAGATTGTTGAAAACTTTCTTTCCTGCGTTAAACATCAGATCCAAACTAGAAATACCAGATTCAATAGTTAAAAGGTCGGCCTTTGCCATTTCTTTATTACTAAGGATGTATTGAGTCATTTATTAGAAATCGCCTATAAGTACATGTTTTAAATAAAGATATGTAAAATTTACCTCTACTTATAATTAAATCTATATGTCAATTTGGCATAAAAACATTATATATACATTCTATCATTAATTTTAACTTCTTTCAGAAAATTAATGTATAAAACTTAAGAGTTAACTCATAATGAAAAAAATTGAAGCTGTCATAAAGCCATTTAAGATAGATGATGTTAAAGAAGCACTTGAAAAAGTTGGGGTGCGTGGGATCACTATATCTGAAGCCAAAGGCTTAGGTAGACAAAGAGGTTTTACTGAAGTTAACACTGGTGTTGAATATGGTGATTTTCTTCCGAAAATTAGATTAGAAATAATCTTACAAGATGATCTTGTCGATACGGCCGTCGAAGCGATTAGGGCTTCAGCAAACACAAATCGTATTGGTGATGGTAAAATATTTGTTTCTAACATTGAAACAGTTATGAGAATTCGTACAGGCGAGACTGGTTCGGACGCATTATAAACTTAATTCAGGGAGAAATTAATGTCAGATATGAAAACTTATGAATACATATGGCTTGATGGTTATACACCAGAGCCTTTTATGAGAAGTAAAGTAAAAGCAACCGAAGAAAAATCAGCGCCGGACTGGTCATTTGATGGTTCATCTACTCAACAAGCAGAGGGAGGAAGCTCAGACTGTCTTCTTCTTCCTGTTCAAACTTATTCTAATCCAAATGGACACGATATAGTAATGACACAGGTACAGGCTGCAGACCATACAACTCATCCATCAAACTTTAGAGCTGCGGCAGCGGAAGTTGTTTCCGACGAATGGTGGTTTGGTTTTGAACAAGAATTCTTTTTAACTGATGCTAAAACTGGTGAACCACTTGGCTGGGAAGACGGTACACCAAGAGAGCAAGGTGAATTTTATTGTGGCGTTGGAGCGGGCAATGTTGTTGGTAGAGCGATATCAGATGCACATCTAAAAGCTTGTATAGATCTTGGGATTACGCTTACTGGAACTAATGCAGAAGTTGCACTTGGCCAATGGGAATATCAATGCTTCGGGAAAGGCATTAAAGCAGCTGATGATTTATGGGTAAGCAGATATTTGCTCATGAAAACTGCTGAGGAACACGGCGTTGGAGTGAACTTTCACCCAAAACCAAAAACTGGTGATTGGAACGGTTCTGGTATGCACACTAATTTTTCTAATGAACAAATGAGATCTTCTGGATCAGAAGAATTATTTACATCAATGTGCGACAAACTTGGAAAGGTTCATGAAGAAGGTATTGCGGCTTATGGATCTGACAATAATATGAGGCTTACTGGACTTCACGAGACACAAAGTATCGACAAATTTTCATATGGTGTAAGTGATAGAGGTGCTAGTATACGTATTCCAGTTTATACTGTTGAACATAATTGGAATGGGTATCTTGAAGATAGAAGGCCAGCATCAAATGCTGATCCATACAAAATTGTATCACATATAGTTGGGACTTTGACTAAATAAATTCCATAATTAGGGGATCATATGGGTACTGCAAACGAAGTACTAAAAAAATTTAAAAATGGTGAAGTCAAGTATCTCGATATGAGATTTACTGATCCAAAAGGCAAACTTCAACATTTAACGATGGACGGTACAGCAGTAGACGATGATCTCCTAAACAGCGGAGTCTTCTTTGATGGATCCTCTATATCTGGCTGGAAAGCTATAAATGAGTCAGACATGGTTCTCAAACCGGACTTAACCACAACGGTAATGGATCCTTTTACAGCCCAACCAACATTAATTGTATTTTGTGATGTTCTCGATGCAGTGTCAAAGGAACCATATGAGAGAGATCCAAGAGGAACTGCAAGAAAAGCAGAAGAGTATGTCAAAGCAAGTGGAATTGGCGATACTATATATATGGGTCCAGAAGCAGAGTTTTTTATATTTGATGATGTAAAATTTCAAGTTGATATGAACAAATCAATGTTTGAAATTGATAGTTCTGAAGGTCCATATAATTCTGGACGCTCTTATGAAAGTGGTAACTTAGCACACAGACCAGGTGTAAAAGGAGGATATTTTCCTGTACCGCCTGTCGATAGCGCACAAGATATAAGAACAGAATTTCTTGAAGAATTAAAAAATTTAGGACTGAAGATGGAAAAACATCATCATGAAGTTGCACCAAGTCAACATGAATTGGGACTGAAGTTTGATACTTTACTTAAACAGGGCGATGCTATGCAGCTTTATAAGTATGGTGTACACATGGTCGCTAATGCATTTGGTAAAACTGCTACATTCATGCCTAAACCAGTTAAAGGTGATAATGGAACTGGAATGCATACACACCAATCCATATGGAAAAATGGTGAACCTCTATTTGCAGGAGATAAATATGCAGGCTTATCCGAAATGGCATTGCACTACATTGGTGGGATCATAAAACATGGAAGGGCACTTAATGCGTTTACGAATGCTAGCACAAACAGTTATAAGAGACTGATACCAGGGTTTGAGGCCCCTGTAATACTTGTATACTCAGCAAGAAACAGATCTGCCTCTTGTCGGATACCTGTTTCAGATAATCCGAAAGGAAAAAGAGTTGAAGTAAGGTTTCCTGATCCTTCGGCAAATCCTTATTTGGCATTTTCAGCAATGCTAATGGCAGGGATGGACGGTATAAAAAATAAAATTGACCCAGGAAATGCAGCCGATGAAGATCTTTATGAATTACCAGAGGCAGAGGTTAAAAAATTGCCAACTGTTTGCGGTTCTCTTAGAGAGGCACTTGAGGCGGTTGACGAAGATAGAGCTTTTTTAACTGAAGGTGGAGTTTTTACTGATGACCAAATTGATGCATATATAGACCTGAAAATGGAAGATGTATATGATCTAGAACACTCTCCTCACCCTATTGAATACAAAAACTACTTTAGTGTGTGACAATTAGATGAATTCTAAAGGGTGACCTTTGTAAATAAAATGCTATATATATTAAAATGGAATTAACAACAGAACATGAAGAATTAAAGAGATCAGCTCTTAAATTCGTTGAAGATGAAATCAACCCCTATGTAGACGAGTGGGAAGAAAATGAAATTTTCCCAGCCCATGAACTTTTCAAAAAATTAGGTGATCAAGGATTTCTTGGAGTAACTAAACCTGAAAAATACGGTGGGTCTGGATTAGACTATTCATACGGAGCAGTTCTTAATGAGGCATTGGCACATATTAAGTGCGGCGGTGTTCCAATGGCTATTGGTGTACAGACAGATATGTCAACTCCAGCATTGGCGCGCTTCGGCAGTGAAGAGATATGTAATGAATTTTTAAAACCGTCTATTACCGGAGATCTTGTTTCTTGCCTTGGTGTTTCTGAACCAAGTGCTGGTTCTGACGTGGCTGCCATTAAGACTCATGCAGTTAAGGATGGCGATGATTACGTAATCAATGGATCAAAAATGTGGATTACAAATGGTACTCAAGCAGACTGGATGTGTATGCTTGCTAATACTGAAACAGACCATAAAAATAAACATTTAAACAAATCTCTTATATGTGTACCTCTAAAGGAAAATGGCAAAAGAGCAAAAGGTGTCACGATCAATCGTAAATTAAAAAAAATGGGCATGCATTCGTCTGATACTGCTGAAATATTTTTTGATGATGTAAGAGTGCCACAAAAAAATCTAGTCGGAGAAGAAGGTAAAGGCTTTATTTATCAAATGATGCAGTTTCAAGAAGAAAGACTTTATGCAGCTATTGCTGGCTATACTGGCTGTGAATTAGCTATTAATGAAACTATTAATTATACAAGACAAAGAAAAACATTTGGCAAACCAATTCTAGATAATCAGATTGTTCATTATAAACTTTCTGAGCTTATGACAGAAGTTGAAGCTCTAAAGGCTCTTACATGGAAAGGAATTGAGATACATGTAAATGGTGGTGATTGTACAAAGCTAGCTTCAATGTCAAAGCTAAAGGCGACACGACTTTCAAGAAAAGTCAATGATGAGTGCTTACAATATTGGGGTGGAATGGGTTATATGAATGAGTCGCCTATTTCAAGAGCATATAGAGATGGACGTTTAGGTTCGATTGGCGGTGGTTCGGATGAAGTAATGCTAGGCATTATTTCAAAATATCTCGACATTCTTCCAGGAAAAAATTAATTACATTCTTGCAACGCCGAAAGTGTTTGGCTTTAATTCTCTTTTATCGCCATCACTGATGATGTTTAAGCATTCACCTAAAATCTTTCTTGTATCTTTTGGATCAATTATTCCATCATCCCATAATCTTGCTGAGCAAAATATTGCCTCACCTTCCTCACGGTACTGATCAATTATTTTCTGCTTCATACCTTCAAGCATTTCAAGGTTCTCTCCGTAAATTTTTTTAGGGTCTTGACCTTTTCGTTCGGCACCTTCAAGAGCTACTTGAGCCATTGTTCTAGCAGCCTGTTCCCCTCCCATTACACTCATTTTTGCATTTGGCCATGAGAACAAAAATCGTGGATCATAAGATCTTCCCGCCATTCCATATTCTCCCGCACCAAAAGAGGCTCCAATCCTAAGTGTTATTTTAGGAACGGTGCAATTAGTAACCGCCTGTATCATCTTTGATCCGTGTCTTATCATTCCTTTTGCTTCCTCTTTAGTTCCCACCATAAAACCAGTTATATTTTGAAGAAAAATTAGCGGCGTATTTGATTGAGAACAAATTTGTATAAATTGAGTAGCTTTGTTTGCACTCTCAGAAAATATCGGTCCATTGTTCCCTAAAATTCCAACTTTATAACCTTGAATAGTTGCATGTCCTGTTATGAGAGTTTTACCCCAGCCTTCTTTAAACTCTAAAAAATCAGAACCATCAACAATTCTTGCAATCACTTCCCGGCAATCATATGGGGTTTTATAATCAACTGGAACAACCCCTGTTAACTCATCGGGTGAATAAACGGGCTCATCATACTCAGACTTTTGAGTAGAAATAAAATCATTATTCCATCCAATATTCTTCATGACATCTCTTGCAATCTCGATTGCATGTGCATCATCGTTTGCCATATATTCAGCAAGTCCGGAAACTGCAAAATGTAAATCTGCTCCACCAATTTCTTCGTCAGTAGCAATCTCGCCAAGCGAAGCTCTTAATAAAGGAGGACCAGCTAAAAATATTTTTGATCTTTCTTTAACTACAATTATATAGTCTGATAAGCCTGTCTGGTAAGCGCCACCTGCAGTTGATGAACCGTGAACTACGCCAATTGTTGGAATTCCCATTGCTGACATTTTAGAAAGATTGGCAAAACTTCTACCGCCTTTAATAAACATATCGGTCTGTCTCAGTAGATTTGCACCAGCACTCTCTATTAACTGAATAAAAGGTAATTTATTTTCAAAAATTATTTGAGCGCCTCTTAACGCCTTTTCAGTGCCCATCGCAGATGCACTTCCCCCTTTAATACCCGCATCTGAAACACCAATCATGCAACGAACGCCTGCAACATAACCAATACCGCTAATAGAGTTTCCCCATCCAATATTTTTATCGCCATCATCATCGCCAATCTTGTAACCAGCAAGGGTGGATAATGGAAGCCAAAAACTACCTGGATCTAATAGTCTTTTTAATCTTTCACGAGGCAGTAATTGTCCTCTTTTATCAAACTTAGCCTTAGACCTAGCGGAATTATCTGCTATTTTTTGTTCTAAAGTTCTAATTTCATCAATAAGCTTTTGATGGTCCTCCTGATTTTTTTTGAAGGACTCTGAATTAATCATTATTTTTGATTCAATAACCGGCATACTAAAATCCTAATAAATTCATGCTGTTAGAGTAAATAAATATTACACAATGTAAAGAATCTATTATTAGTTGTATTGTTTGTTATGAGAAAGAAATCAAAGAAAAATAAATCAATTAAAAAGAAGAGTTCATCCAAAAAGACAATAAAAAATTCAAACGCATCTTACACCGCAAAAGATATTGAAGTCCTTGAAGGTTTAGAGCCGGTTAGAAAGCGACCCGGAATGTACATTGGGGGAACAGATATAATGGCAATGCACCACCTGGTAAGCGAGGTACTTGATAATTCAATGGATGAAGTTGTTGCTGGTTTTGCAAATAAGGTAGAAATTAAGCTTGTTTCACAGGACACAATTGAAATATCTGATAATGGGCGAGGTATTCCTGTTGATAAGCATCCAAAATTTAAAATACCTGCAGTTGAAGTCATTATGACAACATTACATTCTGGGGGCAAGTTTTCAAAAAATAATTACAAAACTTCTGGCGGTTTGCATGGCGTTGGAATTTCTGTTGTAAACGCGCTATCAAAAAAACTTACTCTTGAAATTGCAAGAGATAAAAAATATTTTGTACAAACTTATAGTCAAGGTTCTCCTAAAAATAAATTAAAAGCATCTGCAAAAGGTCCTCTTAAAAAAGGTACAAAAATAGTATTTTCACCGGACCCAGAAATTTTTGGCAAAGAAATAGAATTTGATGCTTCAATTATATATAATATGGCTAAAGCTAAAGCCTATCTTATACCAGATGTTGAAATTCATTGGTCATGCAGTAAGGCAACCGCCAAAAAAAATATTCCATTATCAGATAAACTACATTACTCCGATGGAATTAAAGATTATTTAAATAATCTTTGTACGCCCAATGACCCTATTTTTGAAGATCCATTTTATTTCAACACCGAGATAGATGTTGATAGTGGTAAAATTGAGGGAATTATAAATTGGTTTGATGTGATGGAACCTATAAATGAATCTTATTGTAACACTATTAAAACCCCATTGGGCGGTACTCATGAAAGCGGTTTCAAGTCAGGAATTTATAAGGCATTTAAAGATTTTTCAAAAATTAAATACGAAAAGAAATCATCTCAAATTAATCAAGAAGATCTCTTTGGTTCATCTGGATCAATCTTATCTGCTTTTATAGAAAACCCTGAGTTTCAAGGTCAGACAAAAGAAAAGTTATCAAGTATAGAGCCTGGTCGTAAAATTGAAATGAAAGCACGACAACTATTTGAACAATGGCTTACAAAAAAAACTAGGTCTGCAGAAGAATTATTTCAATACGCATTTAATCGATCACAGTTAAGACTGCAATCAAAGTCAAATCAAATCATAGAAAAAAATATAAAAAGAAAAAAAACAACCTTACCAGGTAAACTTGCTGATTGTTCTATTGATGGAAATAAAGGAACTGAAATTTTTCTTGTTGAGGGAGACTCGGCTGGTGGATCGGCAAAACAAGCGAGAGATCGCCAAACACAGGCCATTTTACCTTTAAGAGGTAAGATTTTAAATGTGATCAGTGCTGGAAGAGATAAAATAAATGCAAACCAAGAAATTACTGATTTAATGCAAGCTATTGGATGTAAGCGAGGAGATAAATTTAATAGCAAAGATATTAGATACGAAAAAATTATAATTATGACAGATGCTGATGTTGACGGTGCTCATATATCCACCTTATTGATGGCATTCTTCTATAAAGAATTTCCAAAACTAATCGATGAAGGGCATCTGTACTTATCCGTGCCTCCTTTATACAAAATATCTAAAGGAGCTAAAACGTATTACGCTGTAAATGATAAACATAAAGATGAAATAATAAAAAAAGAATTTAAAAATTCAGACGTTACCATTAATAGATTTAAAGGATTAGGTGAGATGATGCCTGCTCAATTGAAAGAGACAACTATGTCGCAGGAAAATAGAACCTTATTAAAAGTTCAAATTGCGTCAAAAGATAAAAAGAAAACTCATAAATCTGTAGATTCTTTAATGGGCAAAAAACCTGAGTTGAGATTTAAGTTTATTGTCGAAAACTCAAAAAAAATAGCAGCTGAGAGTATTCTCTAAGATAACCTTTTTATATTTTTTTCCGTAGACTCAGTAAATGGAGCTGTAATCATCTTACCCGCATCTAAGATATTTTGACCCTTAAGAACTGATCTCTTATGACTAAAGTTCTTAAAACCATCGTAACCATGATAAGAGCCCATTCCACTAGGACCAACACCTCCAAAAGGTAGATCATGCATAGAAAATTGGAACAAGACATCGTTTATAACCGCTTGACCAGATGAAGTATTGTTTAACACAGTATCAATTTCTTTTTTGTCATCGCCAAAATAATATATTGCAAGCGCTTTAGGGTTCTTATTTATGAACTCTATTGTTTCATTAAAGTTTTTGTATGTTTTTACTGGCAATAAAGGTCCAAAAATTTCTTCTTGCATAATCTTCATATCATCCGTTGGATTTAAAACTAAAGTAGGCAATATTTTATGGTGCTCTTGTTGCGAAAGGTCTTCGTTTGCAGGGTTTATTTCTACAATAGTAGCTCCCTTTGACTCAGCATCTTTTACTAATTCACGAAGTCTCTCGTAGTGATTCAAATGAATTATGGATGTATAATCTGGATTATTTTTTATCGTTGGATAATTTTCACTAACATGGGATTTTGCATGATCAACAAATTCATCTGTTTGCCCCTCAGGAACCATTACATAATCAGGTGATATGCAAATTTGCCCTCCATTTAAAAGCTTTCCCATCATTATCTTATCAACACTTTTTTTCATTTTGGCATTTGGACCAACTATTACTGGTGACTTACCGCCTAATTCAAGAGTAAGCGGTACTAAATTTGATGCTGCCTCAGATGCAACTTTTTTAGCTACATTTGTGGATCCAGTGAAAAGCAGATGATCAAATGGTAGTCCTGCAAAATCTTGCGAGGTTTGAGGACCTCCATTTACTATAACAACTTCTTCATCACTAAAAAATTTATTAATAAGTTCTTCAGTTAATTCAGAGGTTGCTGGAACGAACTCTGAGAGCTTCATCATTGCATTATTTCCAGCCGCAAATATTTCTATTAAAGGCGCAATACTTAGCGTTAGTGGGAAGTTCCAAGGAGAAATAACACCAACTACTCCATAAGGCTGGAATTGAACATAAGCTTTTGCGCCAAGTAATCCTAATGGGAAGTTAGGTTTTCGCTTATCAGGCTTAACCCATCTTTTAATATTTTTTAAGGCGTCTTTTGCATTATTAATTACGGGCATTGTGTCAGCCATTAAGCTTAACTGTTCATGTCGTGTGCCAAAATCAGATCTTAACGCGTCGTGAAAAGCATCTATATTTTCCTCAACTAAGGTTTGTATTCTTTTTATACGATCAATACGTACATTTAAATCTGGGTTGAAGTTTTTTAAAAATGGTTGTTTTAATTTATTTAATTTTGAGAGCATTTCGTCTCTACTTACCTCTGGATAAGTGCTCCCTATAGATACGTTTCCTAATCCCATATTTTATCCTATATTAAACAAGTTTTATAAACTAATCCAAAATAACAAAAAAATATACTTTTTTGTTTTCTCATATGCATGTAATACTTAATAAATGACTAATGTTTTAAAAACTGAAATCGTTGATGATATAGCTATTTTAACGCTGAATGACCCTGAGAGGCTAAACGCACTTTCTATGGACATGATTTCAGAGCTTCATAAGCAAGTAAAATCTATAAATAGTGGAGAATTAAAAGTTCGATGTGCCGTCCTAACAGGAGCTGGAAGAGGTTTTTGTGCGGGCGCAAACCTTGTTGAAGGAGCAAGCTTAGGTGATAATATAGATCCGGGAGAAACCTTAGAAAAAGTTTACCATCCTTTTTTAATAGATTTAAAAAATCTAAATGTTCCATTGATTACGGCTGTTAATGGAGTGGCTGCTGGAGCAGGTTGTTCATTGGGTGTATTTGGAGATTTAGTTTATGCTTCTAAATCTGCATACTTTTATCAAGCGTTTAAATTTATAGGACTTGTACCAGATGCTAGCTCTACGTACGTAATTCCTCGAAAAATAGGTATGGCAAGAGCAATGGAATTTTCATTAATTGGTGAAAAAGTTTTAGCTGATAAAGCTCTTGAATGGGGTCTTGTAAATCATGTTGTTGAAGATGACAAACTAATGGAAGAAGTAATGAGTACAGCAAGAACATTAGCTTCAGGACCTACTGTAGCTTTAAAATTAATTAAACAATTATATTGGGATAGTTTTTCGAATAACTTTGAAGGTCAGCTTGCTGCGGAAAGCTCAGCACAAACAATTGCTGGCAAAACTGAGGATAGCAAAATTGGAGTAATGTCGTTCATTCAAAAGAAAAAAGCTGAATTCAAAGGTAAGTAACTAAGATTTATAGCTTTCAAGAAATTCTTTTGAAAAAGACATAAAGCGATCCTCCTCTATAGATTTTCTAATATCTGCCATAAGACTCTGATAAAAATATATATTGTGCAAAGAAAGCAACATGCCACCTAGCATCTCCTTTGCATTAAATAAATGATGTATATACCCAGCAGAGTAATTTTTACATACAGGATTATCTGAGTTTTTATCAATTGGATCATCTAAATTTTTGTATTTTGCATTTCTAATATTGATTGGTCCATGACGAGTAAAGGCTTGTCCATTCCTACCACTTCTAGTTGGCAATACGCAATCAAACATATCAATTCCTCTAGCAACGCTACCAAGAATATCATCAGGCTTGCCCACACCCATTAAATAATGTGGTTTGTCGTCAGGTAGATGAGGCGAAGTAAATTCAAGTACCTCAAACATTTGAGCTTGGCTTTCACCTACTGCAAGACCCCCTACTGCATAACCATCAAAATTTAGTGCTTCTAGAGCTTTTACAGACTCTTTTCTTAAATCCTCAAACACGCTTCCCTGAACGATGCCAAATAATTTGTTTTTATTTCTGTCTATGAAATAATCTTTACATCTTTTTGCCCATCTCATAGATAATTCCATTGAGTTTTTTGCTTGATCATGCGTACAAGGAAAAGCTGTACATTCATCAAACGCCATTACAATATCTGAGTTTAAGTTAGTTTGTATTTCCATTGAACTTTCAGGAGTAAGCATTACTTCTTTTCCATCTATATGTGATGAAAACTTAACACCTTCCTCACAAATCTTTCTTAGTTTTGATAGAGAAAATACTTGGTATCCACCAGAATCTGTGAGTATAGGTTTGTCCCAATTCATAAACTTGTGAAGCCCGCCGAATTCTTTTATTAGTTCGGATCCTGGTCTGAGCATTAGATGGTAAGTATTGCCTAAAAGGATTTCCGAGCCTGTTTCAATTAGGTCCTTTGTAAAGACACCTTTAACGGTTGCAGCTGTACCAACTGGCATAAAAGCAGGCGTATTTATCTCCCCATGAGAGGTTATTAATTTACCCCTTCTGGCATTTCCATCTGTTTTTAGTATTTTAAAATCGCTCATTTCTTAAATAGTAAACTAACATCACCGTATGAAAAGAAACGGTATTTATTTGTTACGGCATGTTTATAAATTTTAAATATTTCTTCAGTGCCTGCAAATGCGGAGACTAATAGCAATAAAGTAGATTTTGGTAAATGAAAGTTAGTCAATAGCATATCAACAATTTGAAACTTGTATCCAGGCTTTATAAATATATTAGTTTCTCTATTAAATTTCTCTACTACATTATTTTTTGCGGCACTTTCTAAAAGTCTTAGTGTCGTTGTTCCAACAGCAATAATTTTTCCACCTTTTTTCTTACATTGATTAATTTTCAGTGCAGTTTTTTCATCAATTATACCGTACTCAGAATGCATTACATGATTATCAACATCCTCGTTTCTTATAGGCAAGAACGTACCGGCCCCAACATGTAAAGTAATCTCAACTAATTGATCACTCTCAACCAGTTTGTTTATTATTTCATCATTGAAATGTAAACCAGCAGTAGGAGCTGCTACAGAACCTTTTTCTTTTGCATATACAGTTTGATAATCAGTAAAATCCTTTTTATCACTTTTCCTTTTTTTTTGAATATATGGTGGCAGCGGCATAAGTCCAAATTGGTTCAAATAATTATCAAATTCTTCCTCACTACAATTAAATTCTAATTCAACCTCACCATAATCTAATTTTTTTCTAATTGTACAAGAGATCTCATTATTGAAACTGATTATACTGTTTTCACTTACATTCTTTGCAGGTTTCAAAAATGCAAGCCACTTATTGCTTGATAGTTTTTTATGAAGCGTAACCTTAATGTTTTTTTTTGAGTGAAATCCCTCAAGGAAAATAGGGATAACTTTTGTGTTATTAATTACAACCAAGTCATTATGGCCAACATAATCAATGAATTTACCGAAGTTCGTATCAGATATCTCATTTTTATAAACCAACATCCTCGATTCTTCTCGAGGCTCACATGGTCTTTCAGCGATCAGATTATCTGGTAGTTCAAAGTCATATTGACTTAATTTCATGAAAATTATAGATCTGAAATGACCCTTACAGTTATCATTTCATCGGGGTCATCTACACTTCCAGAGCCTGGCTCTCCTCGTTTAATCTTGTCAACAAACTCCATCCCTTCTACGACTTGACCAAAAACAGTATACTGGCCATCTAGATGTGGAGCCTCGGCAAAACATATAAAAAATTGACTATTAGCTGAATCCGGGTCGGCTGTTCTTGCCATTGATACTGTTCCACGAAGATGAGGTGTATCACCAAATTCATTTTTCAAATCAGGTTTGGTTGATCCGCCTGTTCCATTTCTATTTTCGCCATCACCAGTTTGAGCCATAAAGCCCTCTATAACACGGTGAAAGGGTACTCCATCATAAAAGCCTTCTCTTGCAAGTTCTTTAATTCTATTTACGTGGTTTGGAGCAATATCAGGTAGTAATTCTATTATTACATTACCATCTTTCAGCTCTATTTGGATTGAATTTTCTGGATCATTTGCCATGACAACTCCTTCTGCGATTAACGCTATAAAAAATGAAAATACAAAGATTAAAGTTCTTATTAATTTCATTTTATTTATTTGAATTTATCTTTTAATTTTTGCTCAACAAACTTATTTGTAAAATTACTGATATTTCCTCCCAAACGTGCAATTTCTTTTACAAAATTAGAGGAAATTGATTGCCGTTGCGCGTCTGCCATCAAGAATACTGTTTCAATATTATTATCTAATTGTCTATTCATACCCAACATCTGAAACTCATATTCAAAATCAGAAACAACACGAAGACCTCTTATGAGTATCTTTGCATCTAGCGAATTAGCTAAATCAATCAATAAATTATCAAATGCAATTACTTCAATTTTATCATTTGATGAAAACTCATTTTCTATCATTTCTTTTCTTTCATCTAAATCAAATAAAGGGGATTTATGCGGGCTGTCAGCAACTGCGATATATAATTTATCAACAAGTTTTGTAGCCCTATTGATAATATCAATGTGCCCTTTATGAATGGGATCGAAGCTTCCAGGATATATGCCAGTTCTACTCATGTTTGGAATATATAATGATTATTTAAAGACCTCTAGTAATTTATTAACTATCTAGCTCAACTCTGCCTGCAGAAACAACTTTTTCTTCTTTTGTTGTTTTAAATATACTTACTCCCTGCGTATTTCTACCAGCTACGCGAACATCTTTTACCGGGCAGCGAATTAATTGACCTGTTTTAGTTATCAGCATTATATCATCATCATTATTAACTGGAAAAGAAGCTAGAACATCGCCATTTCTATCTGATGTCGCAATACACATTATGCCCGATCCTCCGCGATTAGAAACTCTAAACTGGTAAGAAGAAGATCTTTTGCCAAAGCCATTCTCAGTAACGGTTAAAATGAATTGTTCTCTCGCTTTTAATTCATCATATCGATCCTTAGATATTTCAATGTCAGAAACACTGTTATCAGTATCATTATCGTCACTCTCAGTTTCTTCTTGCATTCCTTTTTCCTTTGAAATCATTTTTAGGTAAGCTTTTGCTTCTGCTGAAGATACATCAGTATGAGAAATGACAGAAATTGAAATAATCTTATCATCTTTTGTTAGCCTAATGCCCCTTACACCTACCGAACTTCTACTCTTAGTTGTTCTCAGTTTTGAAACAGGAGTTCGAATACACTTTCCATGTTTGGTTGATAGTAAAATATCGTCTTCATCACTACAAAGTTTTACACCTACGATTGTATTGTTATTATCTAATTTCATTGCAATTTTACCATTTGCTTGAATCCTTTTGAAATCTTCTAAACTATTTTTTCTGATGCTGCCGTCTGATGTAGCAAATATTAAATACTCATTTCCATTTGATTGTTTATTTTCTGGCAACACAAGGATACTTGATAAACTTTCAGTGTCTTTAAGATTTAAGAGATTGATTATAGCTTTGCCCTTAGCTTGGGGTGATGACTCAGGAATCTTCCATGTCTTAAGTTTGTAAGCTATTCCTCCAGACGAGAAAAATAACATATTGTCATGAGTACTTGATGTAAAAACTTGAGTTACAAAATCTTCTTCATTGGTTTTCATTCCCGCTCTTCCTTTGCCACCTCTTTTCTGTGCTCTGTACATATTTAAAGGAACCCTTTTTATATAACCTGAGTTTGTTACACTTACGACCATATCACTTCTTTGAACAAGGTCTTCTTGATGAATATCTGCAGCCTCGCCTTCATTAATTTCTGTTCTTCTTGGTATTGCAAATTGCTTTTTAATTTCATTTAGCTCAACATTTATTACATCATTCAATACCTCAGTATCCCTTAATATTGAGAGGAATTTGTTTATTTGATTGGAAAGATCTGATAACTCTGACTTGATCTCATCTTTACCAAGAGCTGTCAAACGTTGCAACCTTAACTCTAATATCGCTTTGGCCTGCTCGTCTGTTAAATAAATTTCTTTTTCATTTTTAATTTGCCTTGGGTCATCAACTAACTTTAACAAATCATCAATATCCTTGCTTAGCCACTTAGTTTTAAGAAGCGAGGTTCTTGCCTCATTAGGATCTTTGGAGCTTTTAATTATTTCTATTATATGATCAACATTAGCAACAGCAACTGCTAGGCCAATCAATACATGGGCCCTATCTCTTGCTTTGCCGAGATCATGACGAGTCCTGTTTCTGATAATTTCTTTTCTGAATTCTATAAAATGGTGAATGAATTCTTTTATATTCATTAATTTTGGTTTTCCGTTTACCAACGCCAATGAATTAACACCGTAAGAACTTTGTAGTGCAGTAAATTTATATAATTTATTTAATACAACTTGTGATATTACCCCTTTTTTTAATTCAACAACAACCCTTACTCCTTGGCGGTCAGACTCATCTCTTAAATCACTTATACCATCAATTTTTTTATCTCTGACAAGTTCAGCTATTTTCTCAAGCAAAGATGATTTGTTAACTTGGTAAGGTACTTCGGTAAATACGATTGCCTCTCGATCTGTTTTAAATTCCTCTATGTTTGATTTTGCCTGAACAATGATTGAGCCTCTTCCTGATGACTGAGAGTCTTTTATGCCTTTTATGCCAATAATTGTTCCACCCGTAGGAAAGTCTGGGCCTTTTATAATTTGATTTATTTCCTCAAAAGTTACATCGGTATTTTTAAGGTAAGCAATACTAGCATCAATGACCTCTCCTAAATTATGAGGTAAAATGTTAGTCGCCATACCAACGGCTATACCACCTGCACCGTTGACAAGTAGGTTTGGATATTTTGCAGGAAGAACAGATGGCTCACTTTCAGTTTCATCATAATTAGGTCTAAAGTCGACCGTTTCTTTTTCTATATCTTCAAGAAGGAAACTAGCAATTTTTGCCATTCTAACTTCCGTATATCTCATTGCAGCAGCCCTATCACCGTCCATTGATCCAAAATTACCTTGACCATCTAATAGTGGCACGCTCATTGAGAAGTCTTGGGCAAGTCTGACCAACGCATCATAAACAGCTTGATCTCCATGCGGATGGTATTTACCAATAACATCACCGACAACTCGAGCACTCTTTCTATGTTGTTTATTCCACTCATAGCCTGACTCATGCATTGCATATAAAATCCGTCTATGAACTGGTTTTAGTCCGTCTCTAACATCGGGTAATGCCCTGCTAACGATTACGCTCATAGCGTAATCGAGGTAAGAATTTTGC
>CACIQL010000013.1:0-33217 GCA_902588785.1 uncultured Pelagibacteraceae bacterium | reverse complement strand
AAAGGATCTAAACATTTCATTGATTTTCAAAACGATGTAACTGCTGCAGATATTTTTCTAGCGCAACGAGAAGGCTACATCAGTGTAGAACATACAAAAAGGTACACAACAACAGGAATGGGCACTGACCAAGGAAAAACATCCAATGTTAATGCATTGGCTTTGATGTCTCATATTCATAATAAACCTGTAGACGAAATAGGTCATACAACTTTTAGACCGCCTTATGCCCCTCAGACGATTGGAGCTATAGCGGGAAGAAGCGTTGACAAGCTTTTTGACCCTGAACGAAAAACATCAATGCATGAATGGCATGTTGAAAATAAAGCTGTATTTGAGGATGTTGGGCAATGGAAAAGACCATATTATTTTCCTCAAAACAAAGAGGATATTCACCAAGCAGTCAAAAGAGAATGTTTAGCAGTAAGAAATAGCTTGGGCATATTAGATGCATCAACCCTTGGAAAGATTGATCTTCAAGGGCCTGATGCCGCCAAATTCCTCAATATGATTTATACAAACGCTTGGTCAAAACTTGAAATCGGCTCATGCAGATACGGATTAATGTGCAATGAGCATGGCATGATATTTGATGATGGGGTTACAAGTAGGTTGGGAGAAAATCACTATCACATGACAACGACAACTGGTGGCGCTGCGAGAGTAATGTCCTGGTTAGAAGAATTTCTACAAACAGAATGGCTTGATATGAGAGTATTTTGCACCTCAGTTACTGAACAGTGGGCTGTGCTATCTATATCGGGACCAAATTCAAGAGAATTTTTAAAAGATTTAACAAATATTGATTTATCAAAAGAAAATTTTCCATTCATGAAATTTAGAGAAGGAGAAGTTTGCGGAGTTAAAGCAAGAATATTCAGAATTAGCTTTACTGGAGAGTTAAGCTATGAGGTAAATGTTCCTGCACGTTATGGACGTTATGTTTGGGAAAAATTTATGGAACATGGGAAAAAATACAATATTACTCCATATGGTACAGAGACAATGCATGTATTGCGAGCTGAAAAAGGATTTATAATCGTTGGACAAGATACAGATGGAAGTGTCACACCAAGTGATATGAATATGGATTGGATCGTTTCAAAAAAGAAAGAAGATTTTCTTGGAAAGAGATCCTTTACGAGACCTGATACCGTTAGACATGATAGAAAAAAATTTGTTGGACTCTTAGTTAACGACAAAAAAACGATCCTTCCGGAAGGATCACATATCGTTGAAAAGGCATTAAAACAGCCACCGATGAAAATGTTAGGACATGTTACATCTAGTTATTACAGTCCTACTTTAGGTTATCCAATCGCTCTAGCGATGTTAAAAGATGGCTATAGTAAAATGGGTGAACAAGTAGTTGTACCACTTATGAATGGCAAGATTATTGAAGCTACTGTGACAGATACAATATTCTACGACAAAGAAGGTAAGAGAAATAATGAGTAATCAACCGCAAATTTTTTCCCCTCTTACACAAAAAGAAAAAATCGCTTCGGATAATATTTCATTGGAGCTAATTGATTTTATAGGAAAAATTAATATGAGATTAAAGGAAGATGATGTGCAAGCAAGAGATGCAGTAGAAAAATACCTTACATATAGCCTTCCAAAAAGTGCTGGTGAAGTCACTGGAAATAATGAGACTAGAGTTTTGTGGTTAGGACCAAATGAATATTTGTTATTAAGTGAAGATGAAAAAAAAGACAATGTTATCAATGGATTAAGAGAAATACTTTCAGATTTATTTTGCGCAATTACCGATGTATCTGATTATTATTTGACGATGAGGCTTAGTGGCCCAAAAAGTATTGAAGTCTTAACAAAAGCTTGCCCTCTTAATTTTGATCAATATCTCACAAAAGGGAATTCTTGCGCTCAATCATATATAAGTAAGGCAACAGTCCTCATTGACAGATTATCAGATGACCTAGTTTTTGATATATCAGTTAGATGGAGTTTTGCTGATTATTTATGGGATTGGTTAGCGGATTCAAGCAATGAATTTATTTTAAGCGAAAAGTAAATATTGTGAAAGTATCATTATTACTTGCTTTATCTCGATCAGTTTTTAAAAAATGCCCGCAATGCGGAGAAGAAAAAATTTATAAGCAATATTTGAAACTGAAGCCTAATTGTAATAATTGTAATGAAAAGCTCTCAATTTATAGAACGGATGATTTTGGTCCTTGGCTTACAATTATTATTGTTGGGCACATCATTGTTCCTTTAGTTTTATATATAGAACAAAACTATTCACCTCAGTTATGGTTGCAAGCAATTACATGGATACCAATTACAATAATGACTGTGCTTTATATGCTTCCGATATCAAAAAGTATATGCCTGGCTATATTATGGAGCTTAAGGGATAAATAATTATGAGATTGATTTTATTGTTCTTATTTTTATTTTATTCAGCGCCTGCAAGTACTGAAAACCTGTCACAAACCCCCGCACATCATTTATCGGATGGAACTTATGCAAACACTAATGGAGTACCATATGAAAGTAGTTTTAAAAAACTAATGCAATGGAGTTGGGAGAGAAGAAGTAAGGATTTATCGACATTTAAATTTGAAATGGAGAAACCAAATTTTAAAGAAATATATAACAATGATAACATTGTTACTACATGGATTGGGCATGAGACTTTTTTATATCAAAACAAGGATATAAATGTGCTTACAGATCCACATTTTACTGATCGAGCCTCACCATTAAGTTTTGCTGGACCAAAGAGATATATGCCACCCGGTATGGAAATTGATGATTTACCAAACATTGATGTCGTAACAATTTCTCATAGTCATTATGACCACCTTGATTATAGAAGCGTGAAATTAATCTCGGAAAAATGCGAAGATGTTCTTTTTTTAGTTCCACTGGGTCTCGAAGAATGGTTCATAAATAAAGGGATAAAAAATGTGAGAGAACTAGATTGGTGGGACTCAATTAAAGTAAGTGAAACAGAAATTACTTTTGCTCCTGTGCAACATTGGTCGGCAAGGGGCTTATTTGATAGAAATGAAACTTTATGGGGAGCTTGGCATTTTAAAAACTATTATCACAGCTTTATTCATTTAGGTGATACAGGCTATTCTGATGATTTTAAAGAAATTAGAAAAAGATTGGGGTCAGTTGATTTAGCTGCTATTCCAATCGGTGCTTACGAGCCAAGATGGATCATGGAAGTTTCACACATGAATCCTGAAGAGGCAGTTATGTCTTTCTTAGATTTAGAAGCTTCTAAAGCCATTGGTATGTCTTGGGGAACATTTATTTTAACCGATGAGCCTGTAAGAGAGCCGCCTCAAAAATTAATTGATGTCGTCTCAAAATACAATATTTCTCAAGATAGATTTTTCACATTAAAGCATGGAGAAACTTACTTAGATAATTGAAGTTTAATTTTTGAAAGTAAGTAAAGAGACAAAAAAGAAATATAAAAGCCTAATATTAATGAACTTAAAGCCGTTTCAAGCTCTAGAGATAAGTTCACTTTTTCAAAAGCTAAATTTAGATATTCATTAAATAAAAGAAATAAAACTAATGCCAAAATGCATGATGTGTAGTGAGCAATTGCATTAGAAGTACGAACAAAATTAAATTGTTTGTGGTCAATATCTTTGCCGATAAAGAAACCAATCATTAGACCTCCGATTGCTATTGCCGCTTCATTTCCATGCGCGGTCGGCCATGTAAGGTAAAATAAAAGAAAGATTACAACCAATGATAGATATTTTGTAAAGGTATTAAATGTAATATTTCCTCTCTCAATGTTTTTGTAGAAAAGGTCTGCAATATAAAGAGTAACTAATCCAACAACCAAGCCTCCTAAAATATCCCCAATGTCATGAACTCCCAAGTAAACTCGGCTTAGAGGCACTCCAAAGAGAAAAATTATTGAAAGTGATTTCACAAATACATTTTTCACATTTAAGGCTATATAAAGCCAAATCACGACCGCAATTTGAGTGTGACCGCTTGGAAACCCGAATGAAGTTTCAGTTTGAAGCCATGGATCAATATTAAGAGCAAAATCTGGCCTTGGATCTTGAAAAATATCTTTCAGAAATGAATTTATAATTGCGGAAAAGAAAACTATTACAAGAAGCTTGCCAAAAACTTTTCGGTCATAACACCAATAAATAAACGGGATAAACATGAATAAAAAATCTCGATATCCCAACCATGTAAAAAATTCAAATATAGGAGTTAAATAGGGTGTTCGAATATTGACTACCCAACTAATGTCATTAAGTAAACTATAAATCATGAATATCTGTTGTATTTGTGGTTATATTAATTATATATCAAAAAATCATTAATTAGATATTTAAATGAAAGCAATAGGATACAACTCATACGGAGATATTGATAATCTTGAAATTTTAGAGGTTGCTGAGCCAAGACCTAAAAGATCAGAAGTAATTGTAAAGATCGAGGCCGTATCGCTTAATCCAGTTGATATCAAAAAAATGCAAGGTGGATTTAAGCCCATAACCAATCTGAATAAATTTCCTATATTCACTGCCTGTGATTTCAGTGGTGAAATTACTGAAATTGGAAGAGATGTAGGAGCTTTTAAAGTTGGTGATAAAGTATTTGGTATGACAGATATATTATTCAATGGAAGTGCCGCAGAAAAAATTAAAATTTCTCAAAAGTTAATTTCACTTGTACCAAAAAATATCAAGTTGCACGAAGCGAGTGCCATTCCTCAAGTAGCAAACACATCGTTGCTAGCATTGCGAAATATTGCCTCAATTCGAAAGGGACACAAGATCTTAATTAATGGTGCATCCGGAGGAGTGGGTTCTTTTGCAATTCAAATGGCAAAAATATATGAAACAGAAATAACTGCGGTAACAAGTGATAGAAATTACGAATGGATTAAAAATGATTTTAATATAGATGACGTAGTTGATTATACAAAAGAAGATATTTTATCTTCATCAAAAAAATATGATATCGTTTTTGACGCAAATGGAAATCTATCTTTTCCTAAGGCATCAAAAATCTTATCGGCTAACGGAATATATGTGACTACAAAAAATAATATCTACAATAATATAGATGTGGCAAAACAACTTTTTCAAAGAAAAAAATCAAGAGTTGTATTATCTGGCAGAACATCAACTGCAAATTTAGATTTATTTAGAATGTGGATTGAAGATGGAAAGATTAAGCCCATCATCGAAAAAATATTTTCTTTTGATCAATATCTTGATGCTTATAATCATCTCAAAAGTGGTCGCGCAAAAGGCAAAATACTTTTAACCTTTAATTAAAATATGTCTGACATTGAGGTCAAAAATATTATCAATCCTGTTCCCGCAACAGACGGTGCTGGAGTAAAATTAAAAAGAAGTATAGGTGTGGAGCCAAATTATTTTGATCCTTTTTTAATGTTGGACGAATTTGGTTCTGAAGACAGCAAGGACTATATAGCTGGTTTTCCATCACATCCTCATAGAGGAATAGAGACAGTGACTTATATGCTGGCTGGAGAATTTGAGCATAAAGATAGTACTGGCGGAGAAGGAAGAATGACAGCAGGTGATGTGCAGTGGATGAAAACTGGCAGTGGAATTATTCACTCCGAAATGCCCGCTATGAAGGAGGGCAAGCTTCACGGTTTTCAGTTATGGATTAATATGCCTGCTAGCTTAAAAATGAGTAAGCCTGAATATCATTATATTGATGCCAACGAGATGAGTATGCATCACGATGAAGATAAAAAAATTAAAGTAATTGCTGGAAAATTTGAGAACGCTGAAGGGCCGATTAAAAAGCATAATGTTGAGCCAATATTCTTTGATGTTGAACTTAAGCAAAATAAGCAGTTTAGTTTTTCAATACCCAAATCGCATAACAGTTTTGTTTACTTGGTTGATGGCAGAATAAAAATCGGTAACCTTTCTCATGATAATATTGAGGGATCTAAACTAGTATTGTTGACAAATGGTAATAATTTGAAAGTATTCGCTGAAACCAATGCTAAGTTTTTATTAATCGCAGGTGAACCAATTGGTGAAAGCATTGCTCGTGGCGGACCATTTGTAATGAATACCAAAAGTGAGATCATTCAAGCGATTAATGACTATAATAATGGAACATTTGTAAGATAAGGAAAAATATGAGTATTTATGACATTGAAGTAAAAGACATTGATATGAACTCTATCAAAATGGAAAAATTCAAGGGAAAAACTCTATTAATTGTAAACGTAGCAAGTGCTTGTGGTTTTACACCGCAATATACTGGCTTACAAAATCTCTATGATAAATATAAAGACAAAGGGTTAGAAATTTTAGCATTTCCCTGTAATCAATTTGGCGCCCAAGAAAAAGGGACGAATGAAGAAATAAAAGATTTTTGTGGCACAAAGTATAATGTATCCTTTCGCCTGTTTGATAAGATTGATGTTAATGGAGAAAATGCATCACCTCTTTTTGTTAAGCTTACTGAAGAAGCAGGCAGAGAGATACAGTGGAATTTTACAAAGTTTTTAATCAATAAAGAAGGTGAATTTGTTAGAGGTTTTGGTACACAAAAAAAACCTGAAGAGATTGAAGAGCATATAAAAGCTATTATTTAAGATGTCAGACAGATTAAAAGAAATTTTTGTTGAACCACAAACTTGCTATAAATTTACTGAAAAGGAAGTTGCAAACGATACACTGAATGAACTTTATAATCTTGTTAAATGGGGCCCAACCTCGTTTAACTCTAGTCCAATGAGATTAAAGTTTCTTAAAAGTAGTACCTCAAAGGAAAAGCTGTCAAAATTAGTGAGTGATGATAATATTAGCAAAGTTATCAACGCACCTGTATGTACAATTATTGGAATGGATATAGAATTTTGGCGTGATCTTCCCAAAAACTATTTACGTGAGGATGCTAAGCAATATTTTGAAAATGATACAACCAAGTCTGAGGTTACAGCTTTTAGAAACTCATCAATTCAGGGAGGTTACTTTATAAAAGCAGCAAATTCCCTTGGTTTATCAGTAGGGCCAATGTCTGGCTTCTCAAATGATCTGGTTGATAAAGAATTTTTTAATGGCACAACAATTAAAAGCAATTTTCTATGTAATTTGGGATACGCTGCTGAAGGTGGTTTTTATGAGAGAGCCCCGAGGTATGACTTTTCTGATATTGCTGAAATAATTTAAGCGGCAATCAAATTTAGATAAGTATCTTCTAACTTATTGATATCTCTTGCTCTTATAAGTTCATTCACTTCTTGTTTAAATTTTTTAGATCCTGGAACTCCAAAACAAAGTGAAAGTAATGGACTGAGCAATTCATAGGTAGATACATTTTCAATATTCATTTTAATATAATCAAAATACTTTTTCACGACATCGGACTTGTTAACTTGAATATTACTTTGACCATAAAAAATATGATCCACGTCTTTAATAAAAAAAGGGTTTGCCTGTACTGCTCGACCTACCATCACTCCATCTAAATATTTCAATTGTTCAATACAGTCATCAATATTTGTCAAACCTCCATTCATGACAAATTTAATATCAGGAAATTCTTTTTTGATATTGTAAACAAATTCATATTTAAGTTCAGGCAATGTACGATTTTTTTTTGGATCAAGACCTTTAAGAAAAGCTTTACGGGCATGAATAAAAATAACTTTCACATCACTCTCAAGAACTGTAGAAATGAAATTTCTAAAAAAA
This sequence comes from uncultured Pelagibacteraceae bacterium, assembly GCA_902588785.1. Taxonomy (GTDB): domain Bacteria; phylum Pseudomonadota; class Alphaproteobacteria; order Pelagibacterales; family AG-422-B15; genus CACNXQ01. The sequence continues at coordinate 25,502 of CACIQL010000013.1, read as the reverse complement.
TCATAAGAGTCAAATTCATCAACACCAATTCTACATTTTAATGAAACATCCATTGAAGTCTCTTCTCTCATTCCACTTAAGCAATCTCTAACCAATTCTGCTTCTTTCATCAAACACGCCCCCATTTTCCCTTGAGAAACTTTTTTAGAGGGGCAACCAACATTTAAATTGATACCTTGATAATCAAACTTATTTGCTAAACTTGTTGAATATTTTAATAAGCCTATATCAGAACCACCAACTTGCAGGATGACAGGTCTTTCGATATTTTCTTTTCTAAGAAGTTTTTTGTAATCGCCTCTGTGTAAAGCTTGACTGGCTATCATTTCAGTAAATAAAACAGCTTCTTTTGAGATAAGACGGTACATGTACCTTGCGCTTGGAGTTGTTACTCCCATCATTGGTGCTACAGAAAAGCGATAATCAACGTTGAAATTATTCATAATTTAGTTTTTGCCTAACAGTTATAAGTACTCCGCTACTTACAATACAAAGAATTCCAAAGCACACTATTATGTTTGGAATATCTCTAAAAAATAAGACGCTTATTAGCATATTACTGACAATTTCAAAATAGTGAAATGGAGCTAAAATGCTTGCTTCAGCATTTTGATAAGCTTTTATAAATATAAAATGCACCAGAATCACAACTAAACCAATTGAGCCCATCAAAATAATCTGACTAAAATTAGGATCACTGTCCCAATAAAAAGGAAGAAAGATAGTCATTATTAGAGCCCCAGGAATTGCGGTATAGCACAGGCTTACCCATGGATCAGAAGTAAAGTTTACGCGGCGCGTGTAAACAAGATACATTGCATAAAAGAATCCTGAAAATAAGGCAAATAAAGAAAAATAATTAAACTCACTAAACCCTGGCTGTATTACTAATAGAGTTCCAAAAAAACCAAAAAATGTACAAAAGATCTTTAGTGAATTCAATTTTTCTCCCAAAATAAATGAAGACATGAATACCACCACGATGGGAGCAATGAGCATTATGCTTAATGCATTAGCAAGAGGGATTTGTGAAATTGATGCATAAAAGAATGCCGTCGCAAGAAATATAAAGGTACCTCTGATTAATTGATGCTTTGTTGATTGATTAACAAATTCTTTTTTTCCTTTTAAAAAATAAACAAGTGGTACTAAGAAAATAAAATGGCTGAAAAAACGTCCCCAAATTATTTCAAGTATACCAATATCCTCGCTTAAGTACTTAGCAAGTGCATCATACAAAGGAGCTATTAATAATCCAAGGCATAACAAAGATATGCCCAAAATAACGTTCTGCTCTTTAAGCATGGTTTATTTGTTTAGTTCACGCATGGCCTGATCAATTCCCTCAATTGTGAGAGGAAACATTCGATCAGAAAAGATCTGCTTTATAATGGAAGTTGATGCAATTCTATCCCAATATCGCTCAGGTATCGGATTAAGCCAAATCGCATTTTCGTATACGTTTAACATTCTAGTTAGCCAAGTTTCACCAGACTCTTCGTTCCAGAACTCTACACTTCCGCCAGGGTAGGTTATTTCATACGGACTCATTTCAGCGTCTCCAACAAATATTACTTTATAATCAGATGGGTATGTGTGCAGAACGTCCCATGTTTTGATATTGTCATTGTATCTGCGATTATTATCTTTCCAAACCGCATCATACAAGCAATTGTGGTAGTAGAAATATTCCATGTGTTTAAATTCTGTTCGTGCTGCAGAAAATAGCTCCTCACAGATTTTAACATGTGCATCCATTGATCCACCAACATCAAAAAAAAGTAATACTTTGATTTTATTTCTTCGTTCAGGCATCATTTTAACATCAATGTAACCTTTATGAGCAGTAGACTTAATTGTATTATCTAAATCTAACTCAGTTTCAGCTCCTTCGCGCGCAAACTTTCTCAACCTTCTAAGAGCAATCTTTATATTTCGAGTACCAAGTTCTACGTCACCGTCTAAGTTGCTAAATTCTCTTTTATCCCAAACTTTTACTGCCTTTTTATTTTTTCCTTCTTTCTGACCAATTCTTATTCCTTCAGGGTTATAGCCGTATGCTCCAAATGGAGATGTTCCACCTGTTCCAATCCATTTGCTTCCACCTTGGTGCCTCTTTTTTTGCTCTTCCAACCTCTGTTTGAGTGTTTCCATTAACTTGTCCCAACCACCCAAGGACTCAATCATCTTTTTTTCTTCATCAGTTAAATACTTCTGCCCCATCAGTTTTAACCATTCTTCTGGTATTTCTTTTGTTGTTTCACCTTCAGGGTTCTCTAACCCCTTAAATGAATGCCCAAAAACTCGATCAAATTTATCTAAATATCTCTCATCTTTGACTAATGCCGAGCGGCTTAGATAATAAAAGTCGTTAACATTGAATGAGTCAACAACACGCTTATTCATCGCTTCCATCAACATCAAGTATTCCTTTAATGATACGGGTAAGCTCGCTTGTTTGAGGTCAAAAAAGAAATTAATAAACATATAATATTATTTTATAGAGATTCTTACTCTACTCAACATTCTCATTCTCTCTACGAGATATGAAAGCTAAACGCTCAAATAAATGAACATCTTGTTCATTCTTTAGCAAAGCTCCATGTAGAGGTGGTATTAGCTTTTTTGGATCCTTTTCTCTAAGGATTTTAGCATCTACATCATCCGTCATGAGCAACTTTAGCCAATCAATTAGTTCAGAGGTAGATGGCTTCTTTTTAATTCCTGGAACTTCTCTAATATCGTAAAATATTTTAAATGCTTCTTGAATTAGATCTTTTTTTATATCTGGATAATGTACTTCAACGATCTCTTCCATCGTATTTGGATCAGGAAACTTAATATAATGAAAAAAGCACCTTCTAAGAAATGCGTCTGGTAATTCTTTTTCATTGTTTGATGTTATAATTACTATTGGCCTATTTTGAGCCTTAATTGTCTCACCAGTTTCGTAAACAAAAAATTCCATTTTATCTAATTCTAGTAGCAGATCGTTTGGAAATTCGATATCAGCCTTGTCAATTTCATCTATTAGTAGGACTGGCCTTTTATCGCTCTCAAAAGCATTCCATAACTTACCTTTGCTAATATAATTTTTGATATCCTTAACTTTTTCATCTCCAAGCTGCGAATCTCGCAATCTTGTAACAGCATCATATTCGTAGAGACCCTGTTGAGCTTTAGTTGTGGACTTAATATGCCAAGTGATTATTTCAGCATCTAGAGATTTTGCTACCTCATGAGCTAGCATTGTTTTACCAGTGCCTGGCTCACCTTTAACTATTATTGGTCTTTCAAGAGTAATAGCGGCATTTACTGCTACTTTAAGATCCTCTGTTGCAATATAGGAGCTGGTTCCTTCAAACTTCATATTATTAAGATTAATTTCAGAGAAACATATTATATTTCAGTGATTTATCAATCATAAAAATTGTAATGATCCGTTGACTTAAATAATAAAAACCACTAAAAGCACCCAACTGTTTTTAATCTTAATTCTCAAGGAGTAAACATGGTCAAACTTCCAAAAACCTACAAGCCAACAAAATCTGAAAAATTCATGAATGCAAAGCAAAAAGAATATTTTAGAACCAAGCTTAAAAATTGGAAGGATGAGATTTACAGAGAAAGTAGAGAAACAGTCGAAAATCTACAAGACTCAATTGCTCCAGCTGACATGTCTGATAGAGCCACCCAAGAGTCAGAGAAATCCCTTGAGTTAAAGTCTAGAGATAGGCAACGTAAATTAATCGCAAAGATAGATGCTGCGCTTGCTAGGATAGAAAATGGAAGCTATGGCTATTGTGAAGTTACTGGAGAACCCATAAATATCGAAAGATTAGACGCTAGGCCAGTAACTACTCTTAGTATTGAAGCTCAAGAAATGCACGAGAGAGACGAAAAGCTTCATTCTGACGATTAAATAGTTATTAACAGCGAAAATCAGCCAATTTTAGATATATATTTAAGTTAATCTAATTGAGTTATATCATTAGATATAGAATCACCTGTTGATAAAAACTATAAAATTTAAGAACATTAATTGAACAAATTATATTTTATCGTTATTTAACAATAGTTTATAGGGTATTGTAAAATGAGAACAAAATGTGTACAAATGGATCATATATTAAAACTAAGTTTGGAGAAAGCACATGACAAAAGCAAATTTAAAAGTGGTAGACGATAAAAAGATGGATAACTCAGAAAAAGCAAAAGCTTTAGACGTAGCAATGTCACAAATTGAGCAAACTTACGGAAAAGGCTCAATTATGAAACTTGGCCAAAGGACCGTTATGGATGTTGAGGCTATTTCAACTGGGTCGTTATCTTTAGATGTAGCTTTAGGCATAGGTGGACTGCCAAAAGGTAGAATAGTAGAAATTTATGGACCAGAATCATCGGGAAAAACAACTCTTGCATTACATGTCATTGCCGAAGCGCAGAAAAAAGGTGAGAATTGTGCATTTATTGATGCTGAGCATGCATTGGATCCTGCTTATGCAAAAAAACTCGGCGTAAACATTGATGAACTTATCATTTCGCAGCCAGATACAGGTGAGCAAGCTCTTGAAATAACTGACTCACTTGTTAGATCGAAGGCAATATCAGTTCTAGTTGTCGACTCTGTTGCAGCATTAACCCCTAAAGCAGAAATTGAGGGTGAAATGGGAGATGCGCACATGGGTCTTCAAGCAAGATTAATGAGTCAAGCATTAAGAAAACTTACAGGCTCCGTTTCTAAATCTAATTGTATGGTAATATTCATTAACCAAATTCGAATGAAAATTGGTGTGATGTTTGGTAGTCCTGAAACAACAGCTGGTGGTAATGCTTTGAAGTTTTACTCATCGTGCAGATTAGATATAAGAAGGATAGGAGCAATAAAAGATAAAGACGAAATTATTGGAAACCAAACAAGAGTTAAGGTTGTAAAAAATAAAGTTGCTCCGCCGTTCCGCGTAGTGGAGTTTGACATTATGTACGGTGAAGGAATCTCAAAATTGGGTGAGCTCATTGATTTGGGTGTAAAAGTCGGCACCATTGAAAAGTCAGGTGCATGGTTTTCTTATAAAGGAAATAAGATTGGCCAAGGACGAGAAAACTCAAAGATCTTTTTAAAGGATAATCCTGCGGTAGCTAATGAAATTGAGTCAATAATTAGAGGACAATCTGAGGAAATACCTGAGCAAATTGGAGAAAATGAAGAAGTCGAAGATACTCCAGAAGAATAAGAAATTCTTATAAATTGATCATAGCAAAAAGGCGCTTGAAGCGTCTTTTTGCGTTTTAGTCATCTCGATGTTATACCTTAACTATGAAGATTAATAGTTTAAGGGACTCATTCATATCTTACTTTGTTAAAAATGGACATAAACATGTTCATTCAAGTCCCCTTGTGCCTCAAAATGATCCTACTCTGATGTTCGCTAATTCAGGAATGGTTCAATTTAAGAATGTATTCACAGGATTAGAGAAAACAGATTTCAACCGTGCCGTAACGGCTCAGAAATGCATTAGGGCAGGGGGAAAACACAATGATTTAGAAAATGTAGGCTATACTCTAAGGCATCACACTTTTTTTGAAATGTTGGGTAATTTCTCATTTGGAGATTATTTTAAAGATGATGCGATAGATTACGCATGGAGATTTATAACTTCTGAACTAGGAATAAATAAAGATAAGCTTTGTGTAACTATTTATCACGATGATGAGCAGGCTTATAATGCTTGGAAGAAAATTACCGGTTTCAGTGATGATAAAATAATAAGAATTTCTACAAAAGATAATTTCTGGTCAATGGGAGAAACAGGACCATGCGGACCTTGTTCGGAAATATTTTATGATCATGGTGAAAATTATATTGGCAAACCTCCTAGTGAAGCTGACGAAACGGGCGATCGATTTGTAGAAATATGGAATCTCGTTTTTATGCAGTATGAGCAAGTCGATTCAGAAAATCGTATTGATTTACCACGACCCTCAATAGATACAGGTATGGGCATAGAGAGAATAGCCGCAGTTATGCAAGGCACTAATGATAATTATCAAGTTGATAGTATATTAGAAATTATTAATCATTCTAAAGAATTAACTAAAAATGATAACGAAAATTTAATATCAAGCCATAGAGTAATAGCTGATCACCTCAGATCTTCATGTTTTTTAATTGCTGACGGCGTCCTTCCATCCAATGAAGGCAGAGGTTATGTCTTAAGGAGAATTATGAGAAGAGCAATGAGGCACGTACACATTCTAAATTACAATGATTTACTGATGCACAAACTGGCACCAACTCTGATTTCTAATATGAAAATGTCCTATCCTGAACTTGAAAGAGCAGAGTCTCTAATAAATGAAACATTGAAATATGAAGAACAAAGGTTCAGAGATTTATTGTCCAGAGGAATTAAGCAACTTGATACAATGATCGATAATTTGAATGGAAAAACTATTCTAAATGGGCAGTCAGCTTTTAAGCTGTATGACACATATGGCTTCCCAATTGATTTAACGCAAGATATTTTGAGAAATAAGAAAATTGAGGTGGATATTGATGATTTTAAGAAATGTTTGGAGGATCAAAAAGAAAAAGCAAGAAGCAATTGGACTGGATCTGGTGGCACAGCTACAGATAAAATTTGGTTTGAGTTAAATAAAAGTTTATCCCCTACAGAGTTTTTAGGCTACACATCTGAAAAAACAGAAGGAAGTATTATTTCTATAATAAAAGAAGGTGTATTAGTTGATAGTTTACATAGCGGTGATAACGGATCGCTAATACTCAATCAAACGGTATTTTATGCTGAGTCTGGCGGTCAAATTGGTGATACAGGAACAATAGAAGCTGATAATTTTGAATTTGAAGTTTCAGACACACAAAAAAAAGGAAACCTATATGTGCATCACGGAAAAGTAATTAGAGGAGATATCAAGAAAGGTACAGGCGCACATTTGTCAATTAATTCTGCTAGAAGAAGTTCATGTAAGACTTATCATTCTGCGACACATATTTTACATCAAGCATTAAGAGAAGTTTTGGGAGATCATGTGACCCAGAAAGGCTCTTTAGTTTCCTTTGATAAATTAAGATTTGATTTTAGTCACCATAAATCTCTTTCAGAAAGTGAGATATCTAAAATAGAGCAGATTTCGAATACAGTTATTGAGGAAGGATCAGATGTTGAAACTCAAATTATGACACCAGATGACGCTGTAAATGCTGGAGCACTTGCTCTATTCGGAGAGAAATATTCCGATGAGGTAAGAGTATTAAAAATAGGAAAGATAAGAAATAAAACTTTCAGCATTGAATTATGTGGCGGCACACATGTTGAGAATACAAGTCAAATTGGGAAATTAAAAATAGTTAATGAATCTTCGGTTGCTTCAGGAGTTAGAAGGATAGAAGCTCTGCGCGGTGAAGACCTGAAAGTTTATCAAATGAATAAAGCTGCAGAGAATAAGAAAATAGAAGAAAAGAAATTAATTTCCGAAAAAGATAAATCAAAATCAAAAGAGGAAGTTAATAATTTAATCAAAGAAGTTAATGATGAAATTTCAAATAATAAAAGCACCATCATTATCTTTTGTGAAAATTCTAAAAGCTCTGCGTTAAGACCTGTAATTGATAATGCCAAAAGAAAATTCAAAAATGGTGGTATTATTGTTTTAGGTTCAAAAAAAGACAATAAAATCAGCTACCTAGTTGGTGTAACAGACAACCTCACAAAGGTCATTGGTGCAGATGATATTGCTTTGTACGCTTCTTCAGTTTCTAACGGAAAAGGAGGAGGTGGCAGAAAAGATTTTGCTCAGTCTGGCGGCGATTTAATTGATGAAACAGACCAAAAAAATAAAATACTGAAATTTATTACTGATAAGTTGGATTAAGGGCTTTATTTAAATTTCGTTCAATTATTTCAAGAAAGTCTTCAGTACTGTGCCAATCTTGCTCATGAGGCATAAGGAGCGCCAAGTCCTTTGTCATCGAGCCACGTTCAACTGTTTTTACACAGACTTTCTCAAGAGTATCAGCAAACTGAATTAGTTCATCATTATCATCAAGTTTCCCTCTATACTTAAGACCTCTTGACCATGCAAAAATTGACGCTATAGGATTTGTCGAAGTTTGTTTACCTTCTTGATGAAGCCTATAGTGCCTCGTTACAGTTCCGTGAGCAGCTTCAGCCTCAATGGTTTTTCCATCAGGTGTCATCAACACACTTGTCATTAATCCAAGAGAGCCAAAACCTTGAGCGACAGTATCCGATTGAACATCGCCGTCATAATTTTTACATGCCCAAACAAATTTACCATTCCATTTTAACGCAGATGCGACCATGTCATCAATTAATCTATGTTCATAATCAAGTTCCAGAGATTTGAATTGATCAGCAAATTCTTTATCATAAATTTCCTGAAATAAATCTTTAAATCTTCCATCATATTTTTTGAGAATAGTATTTTTTGTCGATAAATAGACTGGCCACTCTCTCATGAGAGCGTAATTCATACATGATCTAGCAAAATCACGTATTGATTCATCGGTATTATACATTGCCATAGCAACGCCACTTGATTGAAATTCATAAACCTCTTTTTCAATCGGTTCTTGGTTGGGGTCATCAGGTGTCCACTTAATACTTAATTTTCCTTTACCAGGAACCTTAAAATCCGTCGCTCTATATTGATCGCCAAATGCGTGTCGCCCAACTACAATTGGATCAGTCCAACCGGGTACAAGTCTTGGAACATTTTCACAAACTATTGGCTCTCTAAAAACTGTACCGCCAAGGATATTTCTTATTGTTCCGTTTGGGGAACGCCACATCTCTTTTAGCTTAAATTCCTTTACCCTATCTTCATCTGGTGTGATAGTTGCACATTTAACTCCTACACCATATTTTTTTATAGCATTTGCGGAATCTACTGTAACCTTGTCGTTTGTTTTGTCTCTATTTTCAACACCCAGGTCATAATATTCTAAATCAATATCAAGGTACGGTAGGATTAGTTTATCTTTTATAAACTGCCATATAATTCTTGTCATTTCGTCACCATCAATTTCGACAAGTGGGGTTTTTACTTTAATTTTCGACATTAATTTCTAATTCTTTTGTGAGGTCACTATAATTATTGATTACCTTATATGCTTCTTTCATATTTTCTCCAGCAAAATCCTTCTTTATTATATTTTCTAAAAGAGTAAAAAGATCTCTCCAAAAATCGTTAAAGTTATAAATAAAGATGGGTTTTTTATGAAGTCTGAGCTGTTTCCATGAATAGATTTCAAAAAACTCTTCCAAAGTTCCAATGCCACCAGGAAATATTAGAAATGCATCTGCGTTGTTATACATTTCTATTTTTCTTTCATGCATAGTTTCAACAATTTTTATATTATTAAGGCTGTCATTTCTTTTTTCAATTTCAATTAAATGATTTGTAATCACTCCATATACATCGCCACCGGAATTAATGGCACTATTTGATAGTACTCCCATTAGCCCCATATTACCTCCACCATAAACCAACCTTATTTCTTTTTTAGCCAATAGATTTCCAACTTTTTTGGCCTCTTCTTTATAAATGTCATCGACTTTATTAGATGAGCTGCAATACACTGCAATTGACTTCATATTAAATAGCTTCTTCTCTTACAACTGATGGAGTATTGATCCTATTTCTATTTGATATCATTGATTTTAATTTTTCAGGCAATGCAAGTAGAGAAGGGGTTACAAATAATGTAGCTATCGTTGCAAAAGAAAGGCCAAAAACAATAGCCCATGCTAAAGGTTGCACAAAATAAGTTTCAGGACTTTTGTATGATATTTCTCTTTCAAAAACATCTACACTAATTTGCAATGCTGAAGGAAGTAATCCAAATACTGTGGTAATTGTCGTAAGAAATATGGGCCTTATTCTACTCTTAGCTGACTGAATGATTGCCTTCATTTTGTTTTCTTCATTCTTTCTAATTTTTCTATAACTATCAATTAGAATAATATTGTTATTTACAACAATACCTGTGCAAGCAACTATGCCAAGGCCCGTCATAACGCCACTAAATGGCATTTGTAAGACAATAAGTCCTACAAATATGCCAGTTGTTGATAACGCAATTGAAAATAAAATTAAAAATGTGTGATAAAAATTATTAAATAGCGAAATTAATATTATAAACATTAGTAATAATGCAATGCTAAAAGCTGAAATTACAAAGATAAGTGACCCTCTAGAGTCTTCTGCTTCTCCCACAAGTTTAACATTTACTTCGATTGGTAGATTAGCTATTTTGAGCCAGTTTTTTATAGTTTCAATATGTTCGGCAGTATTAAAACCTGAGCTAGTATTTGCATCAACCATTAAAACTCTTTCAGCATTTTTTTTACCAATTGAAAAAATTTTATTTTTAGGCTTTTGACTTACAAATTCAGATACTGGCAACTGACCTCTACTGGTATTGATATAAATATTCTCAACTTGATCAAGAGTTCTCAAGTCATCTGGTAAAAAAAGCTTAATATCTAATTCTTTATCGCTATCTGTTGGTCTTATTGTTCCTATCTTAGTTCCTGTTGTTGCTAAATTTATTATTGAGCCTATGGATTGGATAGATACATCATATTTTCCTGTTTTGCTTCTATCTATTTCATATAACCACTCAATACCTGTAACTGGGTATTTTATTTCGGCATCTTCAATTCCAGGAATATTCTGAAGTTTGTCTCTTACAATAATTGCAGCTTGATTAATTAGTCTTTTATCTTCCGCAGTTACCTCGATTTCTATGTCTTTTGGTCCTACGATGGAAGAACTATACGTATTTCCTTTTATTCTCGCTTCATAGCCATTAAGTTTATTCAGTTCCTTTTGAATATTTGGTAAAACAATATCACTATCCGGTCTTTGGTCAGGAGGAAGCAGTTCTAACCAAATTCTTCCAATAATATCTGTGGGTGCGTCATCAAATAACCAAATCCTATTTCTATTCATTGTATTTGCTACATAGTTTTTAACGTATGGATTTGCATCTATCACTTCACTCACTTCTTTAATATAATCTCCGGTTTCATTAGGAGAAAGATTGCCCCTGGCCATTACTTCCACTCTGGCTGTTGTAGCTTTATCGTTAGGAAAAAAAATGACACCACTATTAAATTTGCTGTAAAGCAAAATTACACTTGTAAAAGTAAGTAAAGTTAAAAATAAAACCAATATTGGTCTCTGAATTGCTTGAGCCAGAGTGTTTTCATATATTTCAATAAATTTATTATCTCTTCTTTTATTTTCCTCTTTCATTTGAGCTGTTTTACGCTCAATCATGGATCCTACCGCGGGTAGGAATATCAATGTGACAACTAGCGAGGTGGATAAAACAACTATTACTGTAAGAGGGATTACTCTTAACCATTGTCCAAGTGTATCCGGCCAAAATAGGAGAGGAAAAAATGCCGCAATCGTAGTTAACGCCGAAGCAATAATTGGCCAGAACATATTATATGAAGAGTTTATGTATGAGTCCCTTCTTCGAATGCCCCGTTCTTGTTCTGCTCTAGCGTATTCAGTTATAACGATGGGGCCATCAACAAGTAATCCTACTGCCAATATCAGCCCAAAAACAGTCATCAAGTTATATGTCATTCCGATCGAGTCCAGTATCAATATTGAAAAAAGATAAGTGGTTGGAATTGACAAACCTACAATTAAGCCACTTCTTATTCCTAAGGCAGCAATCACAATGATCATTACAAGTATTACTGCCGTGATTACTGTATTTTCAGATGACTCAATTCTTTTCTCTATTTCAGTAGACTCATCATCTACAATAACAGCCTTAATAAGAGGATGAAACTTTCCTTCGTTTTCAGCTAATACTTTTTTTACATCAATGTATGTGTCTAAAATATTAGTACCTGACTTCCTAGATACCTCTAAACTTAAAGCGGCATTTCCATTTACTATGACTGTATTCTTTTTCTTATCGTAAGCTCTCTTGATGTCTGCTACATCGGATAAAGTTAATGCAAAATTATTTTTAGCATTTAGTGGAAGATTGCTAATTTCCCTGTAATTTTCATAAAGACCAGGAATTTTAACTGAAAAATCTGCGTTTTGATCAGATAATACACCTGCTGGAATTATATTATTATATGCTTTAAGAGCATAATAAACATCAGATATATTTATGCCATACTTTTGCAATAATGAAGGATTGAGAGTTATTTTTATTATTTCCTCGCGCTCGCCTTTAATTTCAACCTCTGTTACATTGTCAATCAATTCCAAAGCATCTTTATATGAGTTTGCTGCATTTTGTAAGACCTCATAAGGCACATTACCAGATAACCCAATATAGATTCTCGAGAACATAGATGAGTCATATTCTTTTACTTCTATAATCTCCATTTCACGTGGAAGTATATCACTAGCATCTGTAATAGTATTTCTCACAAGCTTTGCAAGGTTTTCGTTTTCAGTATCTAAATTAAAAGCAACCATGAATGAAGCTATGTTATCTTTAGAAATAGAAATTATTTCTTTGATATCTTTTAAAGTCATTAACTTACGTTCTAAAGGCTCTGTTATTAATTTTTCAATTTCATTAGAAGACATGCCGTCATATTTAATTATCACTGCAACAGTTTTTAAATCTATTTCAGGCATTTCTTCTTTAGGAAAGGTTGCGTATGAGATTGTTCCTAAAAGAATAATCATTAAAAGAAGGGTAGAGATCGTCTTTTTTCTGAGTAGTATGGTTGATAATATATTTCTTAACATAAGTTATGCATTAACAGTTTCAGGCTGCGCTTTCTTAAAATAAGATCTTATGTGTGAGGGAAGAATGAGTAGACAGGGTGTTACTATTAATGTTAGGAACGCCGAGAAAGATAACCCATAAACAATGCATTGGGCAAGTGGTGTCCAAAAACCACTCACATTTGAATCGTATTCAATTGTTCTTAATATAGGGTCAATACTATAGTTCATTGCAAGAGGAATTAGGCCAAGCATGGTTGTAATCGTTGTGAGGAAGATAGGTCTTAATCTTTGAGCACAAGCTTTTAATATACTATTAAATAAATTATCATTATCTTTTTCTCTTACGAAATTAAATGCATCAATCAAAATAATGTTGTTGTTCACTACTATGCCCGCCAAGGATACTACTCCTACACCATGCATTATTGCTGAGAAAGGCTGATTAAATACCAACAGCCCGAAGAAAACACCTGCCGTGCTCATTATAACAGCAGTTAAGATTATGAAGCTTTGGTAAAAGCTATTGAACTGAGTAACCAATAGTGCAGCCATTATAAGAATTGAAATAATGAATGCCTGCGTCACAAACTTCATTGACTCTGTTTGCTCTTCATTTTCACCTCCAAATGCAATATCAATATATGAAGGGTAATCTTGCTCATCTGCCCACTTTTGAATCTCACTAACCTTATCAGCCGCAATTATACCCTCCGCAACGTTTGCTTTAACGTACATTGCATTACGTGTGTCATATCTTCTAATGTAGCTGACATTTTTTTTCGGTTTCTTTTCAACAAAATTACTAATTGGAATTTGTCCTGATCTCGTTTCAATCATTATGTTATCAAGTTGATCAATAGATCGTTCTTTGTCAGCATACCTGACAAAAATTTCAAGTTCGTCATCAACGTCATCAGGCCTGTATTTTCCGATCATTATACCATTAGTTACTAAGCTGACAGCTTTTCCAATTGTAAATATATCAGCGCCAAATTGGGCAGCTTTTGGTTTATCAATTATAAGTTCCCAATCAACTAAAGGCACCGGCAATGTATCCTCTACACTTACGAGTCCAATTACATTTTCATCTATATAATTTCTTACATCCTTAGTCACTTTCAGTATGCTTGAACTGGATGGGCCAGTTATTCTTATTTCAACATCTTTTCCAATAGGTGGGCCTCCTGATTGTTCAGAAACTTCTATTTTAATTCCCTTGATATTATCAAATTGATCTCTTAATTCAGAAATAATTTCATGACCATTTTTTCTTTGATTGCGATCAACAAATTCGAAATACGCAGTTGCAATTAAATCTTCAGAGCTACCGCCACCACCAGCAACCACATTGCTGAATTGACCGGTTTGAAGAAAATAATTTTTAATGCCAGTATGTTCATTAACAATAATTTCAACGTCGCTTGTGAGCTTATTTATTTCATCGATTGAAAGATTTCCTCGAGCGTAGATTTTTATTTGACCAAAATACGGATCACCGGTAGAGAAATATATCATTCCTTTTCCAAAGGAAAAGAAACTTGAAATAATTGTAAATAGAATAACAAAAACTGATAAAAGCGTTAGTATTGGTCTTTTTAATAGTTTATCAAGTATAGATACATAGATTCCTATGTAGCCACTGATATCTTTAAGATTAAAATTTTGATCTGACCCAAGTTTTTTAAAGGAATTTGCAGATGCATTTGAGGGCTTCCCTAATACACTTCCAATCACGGGTACGAACATTAGACTGAAAATAAGCGCAATAAATAAAACGACAAAAATCGTTACCGGTAGCATTCGCATAAACTGTCCACTAATGCCCGGCCAGAAAAAAAGTGGTATGAAAACAGCAAGGGTTGTTGCCGCTGACGCTACAATCGGCCAGAACATTCTTTTTGCAGAATAAATATAGGCTTTTTGTCGATCAAAACCCTCAAGCATCTTTCTATCTGCGAGTTCAACAACTACAAGTGAGCCGTCAATTAACATCCCAAGAGCAACTAGGATTCCGAAAATAACCATGAAATTATAATCATAACCAAGAACATACAAAACAAATAAAGCAATTAGTATTGATACTGGAATTCCAGAACCAACAATTAAAGAAGATCTAATTCCTAAGGCAAGCATAGTTACAATAATTACAAATATTGTAGCGAGTAGAATATTACCTTGTAATGAATTTACGTTATCTTCCATAATTTCTCTGGAATCCATTACGTAAGTAAAGTTTACATCGCTAGGTACTTTAGATTTAAAGCTTTGAACAACTTCATCAACTTCATTAATAGTATCAATGACATTTCGCCCTCTACCTTTTTTTATTAAAAGAGAAATTCCTGGTTCTCCATTCACTTTAGTGTAACTTTCTCGGTCTTTAAAATTTCTTTTGATAGTTGAGATGTCAGCCAAATTTACAGTACTGTTATTAGTTGATCGAATGGGTAACTCATATACATCTCTTGCTGTTTCAAATAATCCAGGTACATTTACAGCAAATTGACCTTGTCCAGTTTGTATTTCACCAGCAGTTACAACTTGGTTGTTATTAGATACTGAGGTAATGATTTCAGCAAAAGAAATATTATAGTTCTCCATCTGTGATCTATTAAGTGTAGCTTCTAATTGCTCTTCCCTTGCACCTAATAGCTCAGCCTCAAAAATAGATGGAATAAGTTCAATTTCTTTTTTTATTTCTTGAGCAAGGTTAAGTAAATATCTTTCAGATGCAGTTGGCGAGTCAATTGACACTATTACAGTAGGTTGATCTTCAAATGATACTTCACTTACAACAGGTTCTTTGGCATCATCAGGAAATTTTACCTTAGCATCATTAATAGCATCTCTTACTTTATCCAGTGATTTTTTCATTGTTTCAGCTGCCTCAAATTGAATTACAGCTGCTGCGTAGTTTTCAAATGCAAAGCCTTGAAGCTTATCAATTCCTTCAATAGCTCTTATTTCTTCCTCGATTGGTTTTAAAAGAAGCCTTTCTGAGTCTTGAGGTGATATTCCAGTTAGCCCAACTCCTACATAAACCACCGGCACAACAATCTCAGGTTCGTTTTCAATTGGAATGTTAACTCTGCCAAATATTCCTGCGAATATAAGCACTATAAGTAGGGCTATAGCTGTCCGTTTCCTATCTACTAAGAATTCTATCATTAAATTTAATTAACAATTTCAGCATTTACTATCTGACCATTAATCACATACTCTTGACCAACGGTAATCACAGTAGCTTTTTCAGGCAATCCTGTTACCCAAAGACCATCCACTGTATCCTCTACAATTTGAATATTTGAGAACTTTACCTTTGTATCAATTAATACTTTTACTCCCAATTCGCCTTCATCGTTAAGTGATATCAGATAAGATGGAATTAGGTGAGCCAAAACCTCTCTTAGTGGAACCAACATATCAGCTGAAAGTCCCTCTCGAATACTTCCTTCCTTATTACTAACTGTTGCCTCAATTTTATAAGTTCGTGTACTTGGATTAGCACTTTTACTTATATAGCTTATAGACCCTTGAAGAGATGTTGAGTCAATAAGATTGATACTGACTTCCTGACCAAGTTTTATTTGATCAACATTTTTTTCTGTTACTTCACCAGTAATTAACATTGGGTTTAGTCTCATTATTTTTGCACACGGGGAAGCTGGAGTAATTAAGTCTCCAATTTCTAGATAGATATCTTCAATAAAACCATCGAATGGAGCTTTAATTAAAATATTATCAAGTTCATTCATTGCCATTTCTACTCTAGCAATAGAAGCCTTTAGTGCGGCATCAGCTGTGGCTACAGCATTTTCTGATCTGTAACCTTCATCAGCGAGTGTTTTAATTGCATCATACTGAAGCTGAGCTTTGTTTTTAGAAGCCTCAGCCTCATTCAATGCAGCTGTTCTATTTTCATCATCAAGTTTGCAGATAACTTCATCTTTTTTAACGAACGATCCCTTATTAATTGTTTCAATAATCGTAGAAGTAGTCTTAGGCTTTAACATTACAATTTTATCTGCTTCAGTTCTTCCTCGAATAGTTAAAAAATATGTTTTTTTCTGTGAAGAAAATTCTTGTGCCCTTACAGATATTATTTCCTCACTTGTAACTACTTCAGAAACATTACTTTCAGCCTCATCACCTCCAATTAGACCGGAGAATATCCAAAGAATGACAACGATAAAAATAACAAAAGCAGAAATATAATTTATTGGTATTTTTTTAAACATTTTAATTTAACTTTCCTCTATTTTTTTCCATGTAGTTTAGTCCCGTTTCAATTAATGCAGATGCCAAACCTCTAATGAACGATACTGATTTCTCATTTCTTATTGCATCTAAATTTCCTGGAACAGGGCCATCGTATTTAAATTGTTCAAGTTTTTGCCTCAAATACAAAACGCGCTCATTTAAAACAGTATTCATTGTTTCTTTTGGTAAATATTTTGAAAATAATAAGAGTAAAAAAAATTCAGACTTAATTTGGTCTCCGAAGTTTCCCGAACGAATATAAGAAGATGCATCACTTAGCAAATTATCTTTCATTAATTCCATTCCCTTTTTAGTAATTGTATAAACTTTTTTATCAGGTTTTTTACTTTGGGAATGTTGTTTACAAGATACATATTTGTCAGCTTGTAAGTTATTTAAAGTTGGATAAATCGTTCCAAAGCTTAAACTATAAAAATCTGACAATGGACCTTCAAACATTTGTTTAATTTCATAACCAGATCTTGGCCCAAGCGATAGAAGTCCTAAACAAAGCGTTTCTTTTTGCATATTAATTTATTCCTAGTGATGACAAATTTAAAATACCTGACATATACATAACTTGAGCTTTTGTGATTTCACGGTCTTTTTGCTCTTGGAAGTATTTGATTTCTGCATTAAGCAGACTTTGTCTTGCCGTTAGTACATCAAGGACACTTCTTTCTCCTACTTCTTCCTCTATGACAGTACCTTCATAAGCAGTTTTATTAGCAAAAAAGTTCAATTTAGCTGCTTCTACTGTTTCGTCAGTAATAAGATAGTTTTCCCAAATGTTCTCTGCCAGTGAAAGCGTTTCATTTGTTGTTTTTTGTATCAGAATTATTTGACTGTTTTTTTGTTTTTTTGCTTTTCTTATATTAGACAGAGATTTTCCAGATTTAAAAATTGGCCATGTGACTGTTGCTTGCAATTCTTCATTTGTAAGTTCATCAATAGTTGTTGAATACTCTTCAAGTTCTGTTTTTGAAGCCGAAAGATTAATTTGTGGGTACAAAGCTGACCTAGCTATCCCAATATTTGCGTTATAAACATTAAGAGTTGAGTCTACTATTCTTATTGTATAGTTGTTTGATATAACTAATTCTTTATACTCCTCAAACGTATCAGGGACCTCTGAGTCAATTTCAGAAAACGTTAAATTGTTTGGTTCGGTTCCAATTAGATTATAAAAGGAATTCATAGTATTTTTTAAATTTATTTTTGCATCGAGAAGATTAATTTTTGAATTATTAAGAAATGCATCTGATTGAGCAACATCAGTCTTAGAAGCTAATCCAACTTCAAACTCCTTACTTGTTGCATTAAACCTCTCACTTACCGAATTAAAATTATCTTTATTTGATTGAACAATCTTTTGCGCTAGTAATACATTGTAGTATGCGTCTATTGTTTCTAAAATTATGTCTTGCGTGACTTTAGATTGGGTAAGATTTTGAATATGCAATTGTTCCTTTGTGGAGAGTGAACTATAAAATCGACTAAAACCACTAAATACATTTTGTGAAAGAACAATAGATTTACTGCTAGGGGATAACTCATAACCATTTGTGGCACTTCCAGACTGACTCTTAATGTCGGAGTAATCATTTTCAGACATACTGCCACTTAGAGTTATCGTTGGAAAGTAGTCTGTTGTTGATTGAAGATAATCTTCTTCAGCCATATCAACATTTATAGCTTCAATTTTGAGTGATAAATTATTGGATAGTGAATCATTGACCGCCTCCTTAAGACTCAAGGCCTTAACGGAGACATTTAACAAGAAGAAAACCAGTATAATGTGTATTATGTAATTCATCTATATCCTTTAAAAAAGAGCGTATATATATCAGAATGATATATATAATCAATACCTATATCAATTTGATATAGTTTGAATCTTTAAGTTATCAAATAGGTTTTTTTCAGCTATAAATGATTGAAAAATAACAATTTTATGAAAATCAAGAATAAGTCCTTTTCAGATAAGAGTAAAAAATGGCTCAAAAGGCATTTAGAAGATGAGTATGTAATCAAGTCCTCTAAAGATAATTTTAGATCTCGAGCGGCTTATAAATTAATTGAAATTATTGAAAAATATAGACTTCTTGATGGCTTAGAAAAAGCTTTAGACATTGGATCTGCTCCTGGCAGTTGGAGTGAGGTACTAAAATTTCATGGCAAAAATCTTAAAAAGATAGTGGCTTTAGACCTATTGGATATGAACCCCATCAGGAATGTGGATGTATATAAAGTCGATTTCTTGTCTGATGAATGCTCAAAAATATTAGCTAAATATGACAAATTCGATCTTATAGTGTCTGATATATCACCAAATTTATCTGGTAATAGATCATCAGATTTTTTGCTTTCGCTTGAATTATTAGAGAATGTTGTTGATTTCGCCCTAAAAGAATTGAAACCAGGTGGAAACATGGTTTCAAAATATTTTAGATCAGGTGATATTTCAGAAGTTATACTAACTTGTAAAAAACATTTTAAAAAAGTCACTTCCTTCAAGCCTAAGTCAAGCCGCAGAGAGTCGAGTGAGATATACTTGGTTTGTCTTGAAAAAAAGTCACCTATTGATTGACATAAATTAATAAATAATTTATTCCTCAGAGATGGAGCACTCCAGTATTAAAAGATCTCTCTCATTTGACGACGTTCTTATTAAGCCTGCACGATCTTCTGTGCTTCCTTCAGATGTAAGCACTTATACAAAAATTACTTCTAATATTTCATTGGGAGTTCCTCTTATATCTTCCGCAATGGATACAGTAACTGAATACAAGCTAGCTATTGCAATTGCTCAGTCAGGTGGAATGGGAATATTACACAAAAACATGTCTATAGATGAACAGTCGCAGAATGTTTCAAAAGTGAAAAAATTTGAAACTGGAATGGTAATTGATCCATTAACTATACTGCCATCGGCAACGTTAGCTGACGCTTTAGAATTAATGAAGCTCAATGAGATTTCAGGTATACCTGTTGTTGACGTAGATGATAAATTATTAGGTATTCTAACAAATAGGGACGTACGATTTGCAACTAATATGTCTCAAAAAATAAGTGAATTAATGACTAGTAAAAATTTAGTAACTGTCAAAGATGGAATTTCAACAGATGATGCACAAAAATTGCTACACAAGCATAGAATTGAAAAATTATTAGTTGTCGATGATAAGGGTAAATGTATTGGTTTAATTACTGTTAAAGATATAGAAAAAAGTCAGCTTCATCCAAATTCCTCGAAAGATCCAAAAGGTAGGTTAATCGTTGGAGCTGCAATTGGAGTTGGTGAAGAAGCAATTCATAGAGCGGAGCAACTAATTGAAGCTGGTGTGGATGTTCTTGTAATTGATACTGCACACGGTCATTCTGAAAAAGTTATTAGCACTCTTAAAGAAATAAAATCAAAATTCTCAACAGATGTGATTGTTGGAAATGTTGCTACAAACGAAGCCACTGAAGAACTTATTGATCAAGGAGCTGATTGTGTGAAAGTTGGAATAGGCCCAGGATCAATTTGTACCACTAGAGTGGTAGCTGGAATTGGTGTGCCACAATTTTCAGCAATTTTAGATTGTGCTGAAACTGCAGCAAAAAAAGGAGTGCCGATTATTGCGGATGGTGGAATTAAGTATTCTGGTGATATAGCAAAAGCCTTAGGTGCAGGAGCAAGCGGGGTAATGATTGGTTCACTCTTTGCTGGAACTGACGAGTCTCCAGGAGAGGTATATTTGTTTAAGGGAAGAAGCTATAAATCATATAGAGGAATGGGATCACTTGGCGCTATGGCTCGTGGTTCTGCAGATAGGTATTTTCAAGAAGAAATAACTGAGAGTAATAAGCACGTTCCTGAGGGAATCGAAGGAAGAGTTCCCTACAAAGGACCTATATCGCCAATCATATACCAGCTTGTAGGAGGCTTAAAGGCTTCTATGGGATATACTGGTTCAAAAGATATAGGAGAATTTAAAAATAATGTTAAGTTTTTAGAAATTACTGGAGCAGGCCTTAAGGAAAGCCATGTACATGATGTTGATATCACAAGAGAGTCACCAAATTATCCGACAAACATATAAACGTTTAATGAAAATACTATTGGTAACAGTCATTTTTCTTTATCCAACTATTATATTTGCCTCAAATAGTTTTTATGAATCAGCGTTAAATGTTTTTAATGAAGAAAATTTTGAAAAAACAATCAGGTATTTGGAAAAAGAAATTGTTTTTAATCCCAAATCATCTGAGTCATATGTTTTGTTAGGTAAGTCATATGAAGGCTTAGATGATCAGAATAATGCTCTTAAATATTATGAAATTGCCTTTACGCTTATTCCACATAATCTTGAGCTTAATTATTTAATAGGGAAAGTGTCTTATGAGTTGGGACTAATTGAGCAATACGCTGAGCAAATATCTAATCTTGAAATATTATGTGAAACTTCATGCGAAGAAATTGTCAAATTAAAAGATTTGGCGGAATAAATAATGATATTTATTGTTGATTTTGGATCTCAAGTAACACAGTTAATAGCAAGAAGAGTAAGAGAAGCCGGAGTTTATTGTGAAATTGTGTCAAGCAAATCACTTTATAAGCAAATACTTAATAGAGGATGTTCAGGAATAGTTTTCTCTGGAGGCCCAGCAAGTGTTCATAAGTCAAATACTCCAAAAATTGACAAAAGAATATTCAAATTAAATATTCCAATATTGGGAATTTGCTATGGTATGCAATTATTATGTTACCAACTTGGCGGGAAGGTTAAAATTTCAAAAAAGAGAGAATTTGGCAAAACTCTTATAAAGCCCTCAAAAAAAAGTGTTTTATTCTCAGGATTTAGAAAAGGAATGAGCTCGAATTATGTCTGGATGAGCCATGGTGATAAGGTTATTAGTCTACCAAAAGATTTTAGAAGCATTGCATCAAGTTCAAATACTAAGTTTGCAGCAGTTGAAAATAAAAAACATTCTTATTACGGCCTACAGTTTCATCCAGAAGTAGTCCATACACCAAACGGTTACAAGATAATTGAAAATTTTTTATTCAAAGTTTGTAAGGTTAAAAGAAACTGGAGTATGAAAAATCATTTAAGAAATCAGATCACTGAGATTAAACATTCAGTTCATAAGGATCATATAATTTGTGGTTTGTCGGGTGGGGTGGATAGTACTGTTGCTGCAGCTATAATTTCAAAAGCCATAAATAAGCAATTAACATGCATTTATGTTGATACCGGTTTAATGAGACTTAATGAAACAAAAGAGGTAGTAAAAATGTTTAAAAAGCATTTTAAGTCTCGCTTAATCGTAAAAGACTCAAGAAAGATCTTTATTAAAGCCCTGAAGGGTACTACAGATCCAGAAAAAAAGAGAAAAATAATAGGTAATCTATTTATTAAAATATTTAACCAAGAGGCCAACAAAATAAAACGTGCCAAATATTTAGCTCAAGGAACTATTTATCCTGATGTAATCGAAAGTCAGAGCTTCCATGGCGGTCCCACATCAGTTATTAAATCTCATCATAATGTCGGCGGTTTACCAAAAAGAATGAAACTTAAACTTGTTGAACCTTTAAGAGAACTTTTTAAGGATGAAGTTAGAAAATTAGGGTTGGAGATGAGACTCCCAAAAAAATTCATTAACAGACATCCATTTCCAGGCCCCGGATTAGGAATAAGAATATTAGGTGAGGTAACAGCAGATAGAGTAAAGATTTTACAAGAAGCCGATAATATATATATCGAAGAAATTAAAGAGGCAGGTTTATACGATAAAATTTGGCAGGCATTTGCAGTTCTAATGCCTGTTAAAACTGTTGGTGTTATGGGTGATCATAGATCATATGAACAAGTCTGCGGATTAAGAGCTGTTACGTCTGTTGATGGAATGACCGCAGATTTTTATCCTTTTAAGGGTGAATTTTTGAGCAAAGTTTCAACAAGAATAATTAATGAGGTTAAGGGCATAAATAGAGTGGTATACGATACTACTTCAAAACCACCTGGAACTATTGAGTGGGAGTAATTTATGAAGGTCTTAGCATTAGGTGGAAGTGGTGGCATGGGAAGATATGCAGTTCAATACTTGCACAACATAAAACAGATTGAAAAGATTTATGTAGCAGACGTTAACTCTTTATCGGCAAAAAAGTTTGCTTCACATTTTGATAATAGAGTTGAAGGTTTAAAATTAGATATCAGAGACTTTGAAACCCTGAAATCGGAAATGTCAAAAGTTGATATTGTAGTCAATACGACCGGCCCATTCTTTTTATTTGCAGAGCCCATACTCAAAGCTGCAATTCAAACCAATACACACTACTTTGATATCTGCGATGATTGGGAGCCAACCGAAAAGATGCTTCAAATGAATGAAGATGCAAAAAAGGCAAATATCACAGCTATTATAGGTCTTGGAGCGAGTCCAGGACTAACAAATATATTGGCTCATATGGCAATATCTGAACTTGATGAAGTTAGAAAAGTTTATACAGGCTGGGATATGTCTGCCGCAAAACCAGAAAGTGAGTCATCTCAATCGGGAGTTAGTGCTGCAATGGTGCATGGTATAGAGCAAATGATTGGAGAGGTAAAAATTTTTAAAAATGGAAATTTTGAAATGGTAAAACCTCTTGAAGAAATCAAGGTTGATTATCCTGATATTGGGAAAAGAAGCACATATATTTTTGGACACCCTGAGGCCATAACATTTCCTAACAATTTTCAGGATATTAAAGAGTCTTATAATTTAATGCATGGTATTGAGAGTAGTTTTATTGCAATCTTAAAAACTATTAGATTTTTAATAAATATGAAAATTATTACAAAAAATTTTGCTGCAAGAATTTTGACGTGGCTTGAAAGTCTAAATGGTCCAGAAATGGTAGATTATAAAAAAGAAAATCTTCCTAGCATTTATGGTTATGCAGAAGGTTTAAAAGGAAATAAATTAACATCAATTGGAGTTACAATTGATGGTGATATTAATAGTTTTTCTATGGGTGAAGCAACCTCACTGCCTTTAACAGTTGGTGTCCAAATGTTTATTGAAGGTAAAATTAATAAAAATGGAGTTCATACTCCAGAGTCACCAATTATCGACCCAAAAATTTTTTTTGATTACTTTAAAAAAGGAGCGGGTGATAATTTTATGTTAAATACTATAATTACAAAAAGAACTTAATTAAATAGAATTGAAGGTAATACTGAGAGTAAAAAATGATTAAGTCTTTAGATCACTTAATTATAGCTGTGAACAATCTTGAGGAAGCAGAGCAAAATTACCAAAAAATATTAGGTATTAACCCATCATGGAGAGGTCATCATAAAGAGTGGGGAACCTCAAATTCATTATTCAATTTACAAAATACATATTTAGAACTTTTGGCTGCAACTGGAGTTGGAGTAGGTGCACAGCTTGTTAAAAATAAAATTAAAAATGATGGTGAGGGCTTGATGGGAATAGTGTTAGGAACTGATGATTTGGAAGCCGTAAGAAATAAACTAATTGCTCTTGGTTACTCACTTCCAAGTCAATCAAATGGTGAAGGAATAAATACCAATAATAATTCTAAGAGATCATGGATTAATCAGTTTTTACCTATTGAATTAACTCGCGGTTTATTTTCATTTATTATTCAACATAAAGAAGGACATTTGCCTGAAGCAATGAAGTTTTCAGATAATGCAGTAAAAAAACTGGATCATGTTGTAATTAAAACTAATGATGCAGATAGTTTTATAGAAATATATAATAAGATTTTTAGAATAAGGCTTGCTTTAGATAAGTTTATTGAAACTTGGAAAAGAAGAATACTTTTTTTTAAATTAAATAAAACCATAATTGAAGTAATTGAAGAAAAAGACAAAAACGAAACTCCCGAAGATAAATTAGGGGGGCTTGCTTGGGAAGTAGAGGATATAGTTAAAAAAAGAGACGAATTGGTGGCATCTGGCATAGATACATCTGAAATCAAAAAAGGTGTAAAAGAGAATACTTTAGTTATGACCGTCAAATGTCATACTCATAGTGTGCCAACACTGTTTATTCAACACGTGTAGTACATGCCTAAGATATTATACGGATCTAGATAATAATTTACCTTTTAAGGCTGACACTAAAATGATAGGTGTAAATGAACCTAAAGAGTAGACTGAAAATAAAATAGCTAATTGATGAATAACTTATTTGTAAAAATATTAAATTTTTTTAAATCAATATTTAACTTTAATTTAACTGATTTCAGTTGGATTAAGACATCTAAATTTATTGAATTAGATAATATTGATGTAACTGAAGACCCTGTAAGACCTGAACTTGATGTAAAATGGAGAACTTCTCATGATAGAAAAATTTATGGCCTGGAATACAATAATCAAATTGAAGGCATTATGTGCTTGGCGTTTACTAAGGACGTTCCTCATTCAGTAAGAGAATTAGATTTGATGAGCCGTTTAGCAGTTTA
>CACIQL010000012.1:0-33336 GCA_902588785.1 uncultured Pelagibacteraceae bacterium | reverse complement strand
TGAAGTTCATAAGACGGTAAAGAATTACGTCGCTCAAAACTATAAAGAAATTGATGTGAATTTTTTTCAATCTAATTCTGAAGGTGATATTGTAGACTGTATACAAAAATCAATGAATAATGCATCTGGCCTGATAATCAATGGTGGGGGCTTTTCGCACACTTCAGTTGCAATATTAGATGCACTTTTAACAATAGAAATTCCAAAAATTGAAATTCATTTATCTAATTTATTTAGGAGAGAAGACTTTAGACATCATTCATATATAAGTAGAGGGGTGCACGGAGTTATTTGCGGATTTGGACCAAATAGCTATTTGCTCGCAGTTGAAGGAATGGTTAAATTAATATAAAAGGATAAACTTATGAGTGATAAGTCTAAAAAAAATATCGACCCAAAACCTATAAAAGATCTAGCAAAAATTCTTGAAGAATTAAATTTAACTGAAGTTTCATATTCAGATGGAGATTTTTCAGTAACAGTTGCGAAAGGTGCTCGCTTACAACCTGTTGATAAAGATATTCCAATTCAAAAAAATTCAGAAACACAAGTAAGTGAAGATGATTACAAAAACGATCCAAGGGTAATTAAATCTCCAATGGTTGGAACCGTTTACCTTCAACCAGAGCCAGGTGCTAATAAATTTGTAAATATTGGTGACTCTGTTAAATCAGGTCAAACAATTCTTATTGTTGAAGCAATGAAAACAATGAATCCTATAGAATCTTCATTGCAAGGAAAAGTAATCAAAATTTTAGTTGAAAATGAGCAAGCTGTAGAATTTGGCCAACCATTAATGCTCATAGGGTAATGTTTGACAAAGTTCTTATTGCTAACCGAGGTGAAATTGCAGTTAGAATAAATCGAGCCTGCCAAGAACTTGGAATTTCAACTGTAGCGGTTCACAGTGAAGCAGATAAAGAGTCTATGCATGTCAGGATTGCCGATGAGAGTGTTTGCATTGGGCCTAATCCGGTTAACAAAAGCTATTTAAATGCACATGCCATAATTTCAGCATGTGAAATTACAGGCGCTCAAGCAGTTCATCCAGGATATGGCTTTCTTTCTGAAAATGCTTCATTTGCCAAGATGCTTGAGGATCATAAATTAACTTTTATTGGACCAAAGCATTCTCATATCGAAATGATGGGAGATAAAATTGAGGCTAAAAAAATAATGAAAAAATTTGGTGTGCCAACTGTTCCAGGCTCTGAAGGTGAAGTCAAAAGTGAGTCTGATGCACTAACAGCTAGTGATGAAATAGGATACCCTGTTTTACTTAAGGCCAGTGCTGGTGGTGGTGGCAGAGGGATGAAAATTGTAAATTCTAAAAAAGAATTAAAGGACGCATTGCCAATAATTAAACAGGAGGCACTTTCTTTTTTTGGAAATGACTCAATATACATTGAAAAATTTATTGACTCACCCCGACATATTGAAGTTCAAGTGATCTGCGACACCCATGGCAATTTTCTTCATTTGCATGAAAGAGACTGCTCTGTACAAAGACGTAATCAGAAAGTTGTTGAAGAAGCCCTTGCACCCAATGTAGATGAGAAAAAAAAACAGAAACTATTTAAGATTTGCGTTGATGCAATGGAAAAGATGGGTTATTTGGGATTGGGTACTCTCGAATTTTTATTCGATGGTAAGGAATTTTATTTCATGGAAATGAATACAAGGCTTCAGGTGGAACACCCTATTACAGAAATGTTAACTAGAGTGGATCTCGTTAGAGAACAAATATGTGTTGCTCACGGAGATAAAATTTTTACAAATCAAGAAAATATTAAACCTCTCGGACATTCAATTGAATGCAGAATAAATGCAGAAAGCTCAAAAGATTTCAAGCCATCTGCTGGCAAAATAGAAATGTATCATCCTCCCGCAGGTAACGGAATTAGACTAGATACCTTTATTTATTCAGGTTATAAAGTTCCGCACTATTATGATAATTTATTGGCGAAGTTAATCTCTACTGGTAGAACACGAAATCATGCTATCAAGCGCGCATTGAGGTCTCTTAATGAAATTGTAATTGACGGAATTGATACTAACATTGAGCTTCATAAAAAAATACTATCTTCTCCCGAGTTTAAGAATGGAGGGGTGGCTATAAATTGGTTAGAAAATAATATTGAGAAGCTATAGTTTATAGCAATCATCTACCCAAAGATCATATATTGGGTGTTCCATTGATGAGATTGATGGCAGAGATTTTATCATCCACCCATTAAATATTTTTTTCATCGTTTTCTGGTTATAAATATTCAAATATACTGCTGTTTCTGCTTTTTCTAATGGCTTACTATTATAACAATCGATCACATAAATTTTTAATTCTTCATAAAGATAGTTTTCTTTCAACTTAATATCTATGGTTTTAACTTCTGCTGTAATTTTGTTTAATAAACTGACGGTAGCGAACGGCTCTTCAAAATTTTGATTTTTACTCTTAATAAAATCTTTATCATTTAAATCATTTTCAATGTTTTGATCTAAAACTTCATCTTCATAGGTGGGTTCAATTTCATTTAAATTTATCAATGGTAAATCTTCAATATTTTGAGCATAGAGGCTAGATAGCAATAATAAACTCAAAAATAATATATCAAATATTACTTTAATTTTTCGGACTCCATTTTTTATAATCATCATTTTTAGCAACTGACTTCATTTCTTTTTTACTATTTTCTGGATCATAGGCAGCATTAGTGCCTGTTAAATTCGGCAAATGATCTATCTGCCATTCATGTTTTTCAAATCTAGATGGTTTTGATAATGAAGTGTATCTAAGCCAATTGTTCCATTCCGGACTGACAAGAGTTGACTCGACTACATTGCTGTAAATAACCCACCTCTTTGTATCTTTTTTATTTTTATAATATTTATTACCCTGATTATCAGTCCCGACTAAAACTCCATTAAAATAAGACCAAATTCTAGTGCCTATGGTCTGTCCGTTCCACCAAGTAAATATCTCTCTCAACATGATTATTTATGAATTATTAAGCTTAAAATTAACAGTTTTTTCAACAATTAGTGAATTATCTTGAGTTGATAAAACACTGAAAATATTGACTTTTTTTAATTTTGATAACATTTTATATACCTTATATAGTGGTTTTCAATTTTTTTTACACAATATGTTGACTTCATTTTTCAAATAATAAATTATCAATAATCTAGAAAGTTACTCATTTAGCATTCTGGCACAATTTACGGTCGAGACCATTAAATTATTGATATTGGTTTTTTTATAAGCTCGTCTGTTGCAATGACTATATTTTAGAAGGGAAAATAATGAAAATAAATAGAGAATTTACAACTGCTAATCAATCGCCATACGAAAGTATAAATTTTAAAAAAGTTTCAAGTGAAATAGTTAATCCTGATGGGTCTCTTGTATTTAAATTAGAAAATTTTGAGGTTCCAGAACAATGGAGTCAAGTTGCAAGTGATATTCTCTCTCAAAAATATTTTAGAAAAGCTGGCGTTCCCTCAAAACTAAAACGAACTGATGAAAAAAATGTTCCATCATGGCTTGCTCCGAGAATTGCTGATGACAGTGGTGGAGAAGTAAGTTATTCGTCCGAAACAAGCTCACAGCAAGTTTTTGATAGACTTGCAGGAGCGTGGACATATTGGGGATGGAAAGGTAGTTATTTTTCATCAGAAGATGATGCCAAAGCTTTTTTTGACGAAGTTCGTTATATGCTTGCTAATCAAATGGTCGCACCAAACAGTCCTCAATGGTTTAACACGGGATTAAACTGGGCCTATGGAATTGATGGTCCTTCTCAAGGACATTTTTATGTGGACCATGAAACTGGAAAGCTAACTAGATCTTCAAGTTCCTACGAGAGACCTCAACCACACGCATGCTTCATTCAGAGTATAGATGATGATTTAGTAAACGATGGCGGTATTATGGATTTATGGGTTCGTGAAGCGAGACTCTTTAAGTATGGATCAGGAACTGGAACAAACTTCTCAAATCTAAGAGGCTCTTCAGAAGGTTTGTCTGGCGGAGGAAAATCATCTGGACTGATGAGTTTTCTTAAAATTGGTGATAGAGCTGCGGGGGCAATTAAATCAGGTGGCACAACTAGAAGAGCTGCAAAGATGGTTGTAGTAGATATAGATCATCCTGATATTGAAGAATTTATTAAATGGAAAGTTACAGAAGAACAAAAAGTTGCATCCATTGTTACTGGATCAAAAATATGTTCAAAACATCTTAAAAGTATTATGAATGCCTGCCACAACTGCGAAGCCGATGGTGAAAGTTGTTTTGAACCTGCAAAAAACCCAGCTTTAAAAAGAGAAATTATTGCTGCAAGAAAAAATGAAGTACCTGAAAATTATATTCAAAGGATTATACATTTTGCAAAGCAAGGATATAAATCCATAGAATTTGAGACTTATAATACAGATTGGGATTCAGAGGCTTATGTGACGGTTTCTGGTCAGAATTCAAATAATTCAGTTCGAGTTACAGACGATTTTTTAAATGCTGTAATTGAAGACAAAGATTGGAACTTAATTAATAGAATTGACAATTCAGTGAGTAAAACAGTAAAGGCAAAAGACCTTTGGGATCAAGTTGGATATTCTGCTTGGGCCTGTGCTGATCCTGGTATTCAGTTCCATACGACAATTAATGATTGGCACACATGCCCAGAAAGTGGGGAAATTAGAGCTTCAAACCCGTGCTCAGAGTATATGTTCTTAGACAATACAGCCTGCAACTTAGCATCTTTAAATCTAATGACATTTATGGATGAGAACAAATGTTTGAACACTGACTTGTTCAAACATGCTGTAAGAATATGGACATTAATATTGGAAATTTCAGTCATGATGGCTCAATTTCCATCAAAAGAAATAGCGAAACTCTCTTATGAATACAGGACACTTGGTCTTGGTTATGCGAATTTAGGAGGCTACCTAATGTCTAAAGGTGTAGCCTACGATAGTGAAGAAGGAAGGGCAAACTGTGCAGCTATAACAGCTTTAATGACTGGCATATCTTATGCAACTTCAGCTGAAGTCGCATCCGAACAAGGCCCCTTCCCTGGATATCAACAAAACTCTAAAAATATGCTTCGTGTTATGAGAAATCATAGAAGAGCCGCATATGGTAAGACTGATGAGTATGAAGGTTTACATATTAATCCTGTGCCATTTGTGGTTGAAGATTTAAGAGATACAAACTTAGGAATAGAGGCGCAAAATGCATGGGATCAAGCTTATGAGAATGGTCAAAAGTTTGGTTTTAGAAATGCACAGACAACAGTAATTGCGCCAACTGGAACTATTGGTCTTGTAATGGACTGTGATACAACAGGTATTGAACCTGATTTTGCAATGGTTAAATTCAAGAAGCTTGCAGGAGGTGGTTATTTCAAGATTATAAATAGAACAGTTCCAGAAGCATTAAGGCAACTTCAATACACAGAGGATGAAATTGAAGAAACAATTAACTATGCTGTTGGTCACGGTACGCTTAACAATGCGCCCGCTATAAATCACGAGACTCTAAAAGAAAAAGGCTTCGAGGAGGAACAAATCGAACTTCTTGAACAAAATTTAAAGAATGTTTTTGATATTCGATTTTCTTTCAATTCATATACCCTCGGGATGGAATTCTGCAGAGAGAAGCTGAATTTTTCAGAAGAACAACTCACTGACATGAATTTTAATATGCTAACTGCTTTAGGCTTTACAAATGATGAAATCGATGAAGCAAATACCTTTTGCTGCGGCACCATGACCTTAGAAGGCTCACCGCATATCAAAGATGATCATTTGGCTGTATTTGATTGTGCGAATCCGTGCGGTAGGATTGGCAAAAGATATTTATCTGTAGAAAGTCATATACGCATGATGGCAGCAGCTCAGCCTTTTATATCAGGGGCTATATCTAAAACTATCAACATGCCTGCAGAATCTGATGTGGAAGATTGTAATGAAGCTTATTTACTATCATGGAAACTCGGCACAAAAGCAAACGCTCTCTATCGTGATGGCTCAAAATTAAGTCAGCCACTTGCATCAAAACTTGTTGATGAGGATGTTGAAGAAGAAATAGAACAACCAGATAACCAAATTGATAGAACGATTGCTGTTGCCAAAGAGGCCATGAATTCTGTTGTATACGGCTCAAGAAATAAAGTTCCAGATAGAAGAAAAGGATACATTCAAAAAGCTATTGTAGGAGGCCATAAGGTTTATCTTCATACCGGAGAATATGAGGATGGTAGCTTGGGTGAAATCTTTATTGATATGCATAAAGAAGGAGCTTTCCTGAGGAGTCTGATGAATAATTTTGCAATTGCAATATCAATTGGTCTTCAATATGGAGTTCCACTAGAAGAGTATGTGGAAGCTTATACTTTTACCAGATTTGACCCGGCTGGAGTAGTGCAAGGTAACAATAGAATTAAAAATGCAACATCTATTTTAGATTATGTATTCAGAGAACTCGCTGTTTCTTACCTAGGCAGGAATGATCTGGCTCATGCAGATAATACTGATGTTGATTTCTCACTTGGAACTGGTGCTGAGGAAGGAACTCTAAGAAATAACGAAATCCCATGGAAGCTTGTTAAAAAAGTTTCAAGCCAGGGTTATTTACGTGGTCAGGATGGACTTTCAGTAGTTAGTTCAAATGGAAATATGGAGACTGTTTCAGCTGAACAAGCGCCAATTAGCGCTGCAGTAAGCACGGGTTCTACATCTGATCAATCAATGAGTAGAGTTCAAGCTGCAAGAATGATGGGCTATGAAGGTGATGCTTGTCCTGAGTGTGGTTCTTTTACTCTTGTTAGAAATGGTACTTGCTTAAAATGCGATACTTGTGGTGCTACAACTGGCTGCTCATAATTTACTCATCAGTTGGTTTAACTTCTAAATTCAACTCATCAAGAGTAGTCTTATCGACTTCAGCTGGAGCCAGCATCATCAGGTCCTGCGCCTGTTGATTCATTGGGAACAATATTACCTCACGAATATTTTTTTCTTGAGCAAGCAGCATGACTATTCTGTCTATTCCTGGTGCAATGCCGCCATGAGGAGGTACGCCATAAGTAAAAGCGTTTATCATGCCTCCAAATTTTTCATGCACTTGATCTTTGTTATAGCCAGCTATTTCAAAGGCCTTATACATAATTTCTGGAACGTGATTTCGTATAGCGCCTGATGATAGCTCTACGCCATTACAAACAATGTCATATTGATAACCTAAAACGTTTAAAGGATCTGAATTATTTAGCGCATCCAATCCCCCTTGTGGCATCGAGAAAGGATTATGACTAAAATCAATTTTTCCAGTTTCTTTATCCTTTTCATACATGGGAAAATCAACAATCCAACAAAACTTAAATACTCCCTTTTCAATTAGATCCAGATCTATTGCAATTTTATCTCTGGCTGCAGCAGCAATATCATAAACTTCTTTGCCTTTAGCGCATGCAAAGAAAATTGAATCTCCGGCCTTAAGACCTGCTTTGTTTAATATCATTTCTTGAATTTCAGAGGGGATAAATTTTGCAATAGGTCCCTTTCCTTCTACGCCAGAAGAGCTTTTATCAAAAACAATATAACCTAAACCAGCAGCATTCATTTCTTTTCTTGCCCAATTATTAAGATTATCAAAAAAACTTCTAGGTTTTTGACTCGAGTCAGGTGCTGGTATTCCAATAACCTCGCCCCCCTCTTCTATAATTTTTTTAAATGCACTAAATTCAACTTTGTGATCATTAAATTCCTTGGTTAAATTAGAAATATTTATTGGATTTCTAAGGTCAGGTTTGTCCGTTCCATACCTGCTCATAGCATCGGCATATGTAATTCTTGGAAAAGGTATTTCTGTAACGTTAAAATCAGAAAAAGTTGTAAATACAGAACACAAAATGGGTTCAATGGCGTTAAATACATCTTCTTGCTCAACAAATGCCATTTCCATATCTAGTTGATAAAATTCGCCAGGACTTCTATCTGCTCTTGCATCTTCATCTCTAAAACAAGGGGCTATTTGAAAATATTTATCGAATCCTCCCGCCATAATTAATTGCTTAAATTGCTGCGGGGCTTGAGGAAGAGCATAAAATTTTCCTGGGTGAACTCTGCTTGGCACCAAGTAATCTCTAGCACCTTCTGGACTAGAAGCCGTAAGTATTGGTGTTTGCATTTCTAAAAAACCAGCCTCAGACATAAGCTTTCTTATGTGAGATATAATTGAGGATCTTAGAACAATATTTTTATGCAATTCCTCTCTTCGAA
Organism: uncultured Pelagibacteraceae bacterium; assembly: GCA_902588785.1. GTDB lineage: Bacteria > Pseudomonadota > Alphaproteobacteria > Pelagibacterales > AG-422-B15 > CACNXQ01. The sequence continues at coordinate 25,050 of CACIQL010000012.1, read as the reverse complement.
TATCAAGAAATCGATACTTTAATCTAATTTCTTCTGGATAGTCGTTTTCGCCAAAAACCGGCATAGGCAACTCCTTTGCCTCAGATAATACTTCTACACTATCAACTGCAATTTCAATGCTACCTGTATTTAGTGATTTATTTATTGTATCAGGCTCTCTTTTTATAACGATGCCATCAATTTTAATAACGGTCTCAACTCTTAAGCTGTCTACTAAGTTCAACAATTTAGTATTTGTTTTCTCAATTACACATTGAGTAACACCGTAATGATCCCTTATGTCGACAAATAATACATTGCCGTGATCTCGTTTTCTATTAATCCACCCAGCTAATGATACTTTAGAACCAGCATCTTCTAATCTAAGCTGGTTACAATTGTGTGTTCTATATTTATTCATACTTTTAATTAAGGATCATATATAGTTTGATTTATGAAAATAGTCCAAGATAATAAATCCCTCGAGAAGCTATGTAAATTATTGAATAAGTATAAAATTATCTTCCTAGATACCGAATTCAAAAGAGATAAGACATATTGGCCAATTTTGTGCACTATTCAAATTAAAACTCAAAGAAAAGAATTCTTAGTTGATATGTTGTCAGAGGAAAAAATGAACTTCGACAATTTTAGAAGAATACTTACATCAAAAAAAATACTGAAAGTTATCCACTCTGCTCGACAAGATATCGAAGTGTTAAATTATGCTTTTGAAATTAGTGTTGTAAATGTTTTTGATACTCAAATTGCTTATAATTCAATTTATGGAGGACAAACAATTGGGTATACGAGTTTAGTAGAAGAACTATTCAAAATCAAACTTTCAAAAAAGCATCAAGTTTCTGATTGGACTAAGAGACCTTTATCATCCGAGCAAATTAGTTATGCAATTAACGATGTGTATTATTTGCCTAAAATTTATGAGAACTTATTGCAAAAAATTAAAAAAAGAAATCTCGTGAAAAGAATGAAAAAAATAATTGAAAACCATTTAGATACCAAAGATGTCTACAACACAAAAAAATCCTACAAAAGAATAAAAATCAAAAATTTTTCAAAAAATGAAAAAAAACTGATAAAAAAATTTTCAGAATGGAGAGAAAATTATGCGCAAAAAGATGACCTTCCTCGTAATTGGATTGTTTCAGATAAAAATCTTATAAGAGCAAGTAAAAATAGACTGGGAGAATTAAAAAAAGGTAAAAATAAAAATGATCAACGTTTGGAAGTTTTTGCGAGTTATGTTAAGTCATTATGTCTCGGATGAGATGTGTTGTTATTTTTGATTTTCTTTGCAAAGATAGAATATTAATTTTTTCAAGAATATTATATAATTTTTGATAATCACGATCTACCCTCTTTAATAAATATTCAATTACATTTTTGTCAACTTGAACTTGGGCATTACTAAAATACTTCATGGTTATGGCTTTTAAGAGATCATCCTCTGGATCTTCGATTTTAGATGAAGTAAAGGATTTAAACCTTGAATTCAAGTCTTTTAGTTTGATTTTAAAATTTGAATTTATATCAACTGTTACTAAAATTGTTTTCTTTTGTAAAATTAAACTATTATAAAAATGAAAAAAACCCTCTTCATCTTTTAAATTATGAAAATCATCAATAGCTACATTAGTATTAAACGAAATGTCATGCCAGCTTTGCACATCAAGGCAATTAATTAAATTAGCATTGTTGTAGCCTGACCATATATTTAAAAGATGTGTTTTACCTGATTTTTTTTGCCCAAATATTACAGCTGATTTATTGAACCAGTCCTGTGATGATTTTAGTAAAGTTGAAACATTAAAATTACTTTTACTAATATAAAAATCCTCAGGATCATAAGTTTCTATATTTTTTAAATTAAAGATTAATTGTCCTTTTTCCATTTAGTTTATGTTTTTAAACCAATAATTTATATAATTTACTAAAGATGACAGAGTGCATATCAATACGATAATAATTAATACTTCGTTTAACATTAATGCAGTGAAATGTTTCTCATATCCATTGATATTGCTAAGCATGGTCGCAATAACAAGACAAAACTGAAAGAAAGTATTTAATTTACTGATTTTAGTTGGCTTAACCTCAATTTTCTTACCAACCAAAAAAGTGACTGCAAACGACCCCAAAATAATTATATCTCTTGAAATTATAATTATGATTAAGAATACAGGTAACAATTTGAGATTTCCAATGAGTATAAAAATCGAAATTACGAATGCTTTATCAGCAATTGCATCTAAATATGAACCTAGCTCACTTTGAACTTTAAAATATCTTGCGATAAATCCATCTAAAAAATCACTTACAGCAATTAAAAGAGTAAATAAAGCCGCATAAGTATATAATTGCTCCAAAAGAAACCACGCAACAAATGGAGTAGTAACCAAACGGTAAATTGATATAAAATTTGGTAAATTTTTAATCATCTAATGAAATTCTATAATATGGTCCAAGATTTACTGCATTAATTTTATTTTGAGAGAGCAAAAGAACAAACTTATCTCCATTTCCTAAAAAATCCACATACCCCTCAACCTTATCCGTAGTAAATAAAGATGGCTTATATTGTTCTAAAAGCCTTACTGATTGCAGTCGATTTTGTAACTCAACCCAATCAGAAATGTTTTCGATATCGTATACAAACTTAAATCTGTAAACCTCATCAGACTGTTTTGTTAGATTAATCCATGTAAGTAAAAGTTCATTTTTTATATCATCAATTAATGGTGAAAAAATATCATCCCTAAATAAAGAATAATCGGTCAAATAACTCTTTCTAATTATCTTTTCTTTTTGATTCAAATTAAACTTTATTATTAGATCAAATCTAAGCTCATTTAATTTTTCATAGATAGGGCTACACCATATTAATATTATATCATTTTCATCGTTTAAATTATTTCCTTCCATGTCTTTATTTTCCAAAAAATAAGATAAATCAGTATTGCCCATTTCAGTCTGTGAAAAGGTCTTTATATCTAAGTTTATTTTATTACCTATATTTTTAATTTTTTTCCATTCGGTGTTCCATAAATTAAAAAGAATGAAAAACTGATTAGAATTAGAAAATGCTACATTGACTGTAATATTTTGAGAACTTACCTCAGAAAATGTCAAGGAATTCGATTTGTAGAATTCTTTGATACGAAATGGACTAAAATATATATTAAACTCGCCAAAGTAAGTTTCTGTAGAAATTTTTTCATTAACAAACTCAATGCTTTCTACAAAATAAGAAATATCAATATCTTTTAATTTGCTTAATTTTTTATAATCCTCTGGCGTAAGAAGTTTAATTGAAACTCTTTTAAAGGCAACTTCCTCAGCTTTAGATATGGCAGTATTTCTAATATCAGTCTCATTTGAAAAAGATAAATTTACCTTTATGCCAGATGATGAAAAAAAATCTACATTTTCATTAGCGAGACAGGAATTAATAAAAGCAAATAAAAAAACAATCACAAAGCTTATTTGCTTAGTATTGGAATTAAAAATCATATATAAGAAATCTAAATGAAGAAGCTATCATACTCAAGTTCAGGCGTAAGCATAAATAAAGGAAATAAATTTGTATCTGAAATTAAGAAAATAATTCGTAAAGACAAAAATCTTAAAAAATCCAATATTGGTGGTTTTTCTGGTCAATTTATTCTTGATCCAAAAATAAAAAAGCCGATTCTTGTTGGTGCAACTGATGGAGTTGGAACAAAAATTGAAATTGCCAATATGATGAGGAACCATAAGACAATTGGTATTGACCTAGTTGCAATGTGCGTGAATGACTTAATAGTTGATCAGGCTAAACCTCTTTTTTTCTTAGACTATATTTCAACTGGAAAATTAGACATATCTAAAGGTAAAGAAATTATAAGGGGAATTATTGAGGGATGCAAAATGTCTAATTGTTCACTGCTAGGTGGAGAAACAGCGGAACATCCAGAAGTTGACTCAAACAATAAGTATGATCTTGCTGGATTTTGTGTAGGAGTTAAGAGTGGAGTAGTCAAAACAAGTCCAAAATTAAAAGAAAATGATCTTATTATAGGAATTTCATCGTCAGGCCTTCACTCTAATGGATATTCTCTTGTTAGAAAGATAATCAAAGAAAACAAAATAAAATTAAATAAGAAGATAGAAAAAAATAAAACTATTGGTGAACTATTACTCAAGCCTACGGAGATATACGTAAGTCCAATACTTGAAATGTACACAAAAAGAATAATAAAAACATGCGCTCATATTACTGGTGGAGGAATAACAGAAAATTTACCAAGGTCATTAAATAAAAATGTTTCAGCTAAAATAAATCTAGAAACCTTTAATTTGCCAACAATATTTAAATGGATACAAAGTTTTGGAGTGACGCAAAATGAAATGTTAAAAACATTCAACTGCGGATACGGCATGATAGTAATTTTAGATAGAACAAAGTTAAATCAATTTGAAAAATCAATTAAAAGTCACAAACTTAAATACAGTATTATTGGCAATTTAGTGAATTCAAAAAAAATAAATAAAAAAGTTAGTTATATTGGCAAATTAAATTTTAATGATTAAATATCCTATAGGTATCTTTATTTCTGGACGTGGTTCAAATTTAAAATCGATTGTAGATGCATGTAAAGAACAAGAATATCCAGCAGATATAAAAATTGTTTTTTCAAATAATAAGAATGCTCCCGGCTTAAGTTTTGCTAAAGAAAATAATTTAGAGGCAATCTCATTAGACTACCATAATTTTAAAAATACTGAAGAATATGAAGAAAAGATTATCAGTCTATTAAAACCTTATGACCTTGAACTAATTTGTTTAGCAGGATACATGAAAATATTGTCAAAAAAATTAATTAATCACTATCCTAATAAAATTATAAACATACATCCTTCATTACTACCAAAATACAAAGGACTTAACACTCACAGACGTGTTCTAGAAAATAATGAAACTAAGACAGGTTGTACAGTACATTATGTAAATCAGGAAATGGATGGAGGAGAAGTTATTTTACAGAGAGAAGTAGATATAAATACTGAGGATACTGAAAGTTCTATTGCTCAGAGGGTTCTAAAAGAAGAACATATAATTTACCCTGAAGCTATTAAGTTAGTGCTTACGAAATGATATCTGCTTCATCAAAAAAGTGATTTATTTCAATTTCAGCATTTTCAGGACTGTCTGATCCATGCACAGAATTTTTTTCAAGAGATAAAGCAAATTTTTTTCTAATCGTTCCCTCATCAGCTTCTTCTGGATTAGTTGCTCCCATTACATCTCTATTCCTTTGAATTGCATTTTCTCCCTCAAGGACCTGTACTACGATCGGTCCAGAACACATAAAATCGCACAAACTTTGAAAAAAAGGCTTGTCAGAATGCACTCCGTAAAAAGAAGCTGCTTTATTTTGGTCTAACAGAATTCTTTTAGATGCAACAATTCTTAGGCCAGCAGACTCAAGCATGGCTGTAATTTCACCAATTTTATTTCGCTCAACGGCATCTGGTTTTATTATCGAAAAAGTTCTCTCTATTGCCATTATTTACCCTCATAATATTTAGAGACAAATCTATTTAACAGCTTAACACCAAAAGCTGTTGCACCCTTTGGCGAAGTTGGCAATGGTTGCTTAGTCCATGTAGTTCCAGCTATATCAAGGTGTGCCCACGGAACTTTATTTACAAATCTCTGCAAGAATTGTGCTGCTGTAATTGAACCTGGACCTCTTCCATTTGTAATATTTTGCATATCTGCAATTGGAGAATTCAACATTTTGTCGTACCTATCATTTAGTGGGAGTCTCCATAATTTTTCTCCCTCAATATCTCCGGCTTCTGCTAGTTGCTTGCTTATTTTATCGCTGTTCGAAAAGAGTCCTGCATATTCATCTCCTAATGCAACGATTATAGCTCCAGTTAATGTTGCAAGGTCAACCATAAGCTCTGGCTTATATTGCTCTTGCGTATACCATAGAGCATCAGCAAGAACTAATCTTCCCTCTGCATCTGTATTTAATACCTCTATAGTTTGACCAGAATAGGACTTAACCACATCACTCGGTCTTTGCGCTTTGCTACCAATATGATTTTCAACTAAACCAACAACACCAATTACATTGGCTTTTGCCTTTCTTAATGCAAGGGCTTTCATTAAACCAATTACAACTCCTGAGCCACCCATATCATATTTCATTTCTTCCATACCATTTGAAGGTTTTAATGATACGCCTCCCGTGTCAAATGAAACACCCTTACCAATAAATGCTATTGGTTTTTTTTTCTTATTTTTTGCACCATTCCATTTCATGATAACCAACTGTGACTCATGTATACTGCCCTGGCCTACACCCAATAAAGATCCCATACCAAGCTTCTTCATTTCTTTTTCACCTAATACTTTTACATCAACTCCATATTCACTAAGTGATTTTGCATATTCAGCGATTTTTGGAGGGGTCATCACATTTGGTGGTTCCGTAACTAGGTCTCTTGTTAGAGTAACGCCCTGATGTATTGCGCTTATACTTTCATAATTTTTTGCAAGTCGAGTATGCTGAGATGAATAGATTTTTACTTTTTTCTTTTTTGTTTTATTTTTATTTTTTTTGTCATCTTTTTTAGAAAAGTACTTTGTAAAGCTATATGAAGCTAATGACATTCCAAGAATCATTTCACTTATGGCATTCAATGAACTAACTTTTGATGAAGAAATGCTATCAGGATAAACTATTACAGTAGTTTCTTTATAGAATTTGATAAGAGAATTTAAATGGCCACCTAGAGTCTGAAAATCTCTTATTTGATAGTCCTTGAAACTTTTTAATTTAAATACGTATAATTTTGAAAGCTTTAAGTTCGCAGGTTGATGTATTATTGAATAGTCAAAATTTTTAGAGTTTCTTTCCTGAAATGATATATCTGATTTAATAATGTTTGATATATACCTTTTTGATAGTTGATCTAATTTTTTTCCATATCCTATTAGCCGACACTTATTGTCACAAAATATTACCCCTATGGCATCTTTTTCTTGTCTTAAATTATTAAATTGAATATCCATACATATATACCTTTAGCAAAATATTGATATAATTGAGAAAATGTCAAGATTTACAACATATGCGATAAGAGAAATCTCTTCAAGTTTTTTATTGTTATTAATACTTTTAAGCTCAATTCTTTGGCTTGGTCAAGGACTAAGGCATATTGAGCTATTAACTACTGATAACGTATCCTTTGCTTCTTACGTCTCTTACATATTATTACTTTTGCCAAAAATACTTACTATAACAATTCCCATTTGTCTTTTCTTGTCTGTTTTACTTAACATCAATAGATTAAAAAATGATAGTGAATTAATTGTTTTATGGGCTGCAGGAAAATCAGATCTTGAAAGCCTTTTAAAGCCAATTCTTTTGCTTGCTTTACTGGTATATTTCTTATCTACAATTTTAAGTGTATATGTAACTCCATATTCACTAAACGAGATACGGCATAAAATAATTGATATAAGATCATCTGGTATTCACTCATCGATTTTGAAAGAAAAAAAGTTTATTTCACCTGTTAACAACCTTACAATTTTCCTTCAAGAAAGAATTGGTAATAAAATTACTGGGTTACTGATACATGATATTAAAAATCCTAACAGCCCTCAAACATATATTGCTGAAAATGGAGAATTTATTGAAGAAGATAGTAAAAAAATACTTAGATTATTTAATGGGAATATTCAAATCTTTGATCGAAATGAAAAAAAAATATCTGAGGTAGAATTTCAGACATATGATCTTAACTTGGCGCCATATAACAAACAAGAAAGCGAACACATTTACTCAGATGAATTATATACCTATCAAATAATTAACAACCTCAATGGCAAGTCAATTAAAGATTTAAATAAATATGAAAGAGAACAGTTTGCTCAGCTACATTCTAGAATTGCCAACCCTCTGTATATATTCAGCTTTGCATTAATTCCTTTGATCATATTAAAGTTCTCAAAAAAGCCTGGTGATAGTTTTTTGATTCCAATATCTATTGTTTCAGTAATTGCATTTATTTTTCAAATTACTCAAATCACAATTTCAAATCTTATAATTGATAAAAGTAATATAGTATTTGTTATGTATTTTCTTCCTATTTCTTTTTTATTCATAATTATTTTAGTAATCTTTTTGGATAATTTTTTATTAAAACGGTTTTTAAATGCTAAATAAAATAAATTTATATATTTTAAAAAAATTCTTTTACTCTTTTATTTTAACTTTCTTGATCTTTGCAGTGATTTTATTCATTGGGGACTTTGTTGAACAATTTAGAAAATCGACAGGTAAAAATGTATCCCTAAATATTATATTTCAACTTACATTGCTTAATTTTCTTAGCCTTATAAATTTTACTCTTCCATTGATAGTATTTGCTAGCTCAATTTTAGCTTATCTTGGACTAATAAAAGGATCTGAGAAAATAATAATAAATTCTGTAGGCATATCAAATATCAAAATAACTTTGCCTGCAATAACCTTGTATATTTTTTTAGGAATTTTTTTTATTACAATCATTAATCCCTTAACTGCCTTATTTGATGAAAGGTATAGTGAATTAGAATACCGATATATCGACCGAGTAGATAAATTTGCCTCAATAACGAAGAATGGTCTTTGGTTAAAACAAGACAATCAAGAAAAGAATCTATCCAGTGTCTTGTATGCACGTAAGATAAAAGAACAGGGAAGGCATATAATTGATTTCATGATATTAGAATATGATGAAAAAGGATCATTTCAAGGAAGGTTAGATGGTAAAACTGCGGTACTTAATAATGAATATTGGATGATGGAAAATATTCAAATAACGCCAAAATTTGGGATGGCCTATTTTGAAAAAACTCTAAGATACCAAACAAACATAAAGCCTGAAGACATAACAGACAGCCTCTCTTCACCAACCAATATCTCAATATGGCGGCTGTTAACCTTTATAAATTTTTTAGAAGGGTTAGGTTATTCTGCTATTGATTTCAAAATGCATTTATACGAATTAGTTTTTCTTCCTTTTTTTATGGCATCCCTAGCTCTTTTAGCATCAGCATTAGTAAGAAAACTAAAACAAAATGATAAATTTACTGAAACAATAATTTATTCATTAGTTATTATATTCATAATTTACTTTATTTCTAATTTACTTGATGCGCTTGGCTCAACATCTCAATTAAATCCAATAATTTCAAAAGCCTCACTTCCATTAATTGTTACATTTTTTTCAATTTTAATATATCAAAAGGATAATTTAAAAAAAATATTTCAAAATGACTGAATTACTTAAATTAAAATATTTCTATATCATCTTTTTGTCATTTATCGCGTTAACAGTTGTTACTACAAATAAAATCTCTGCTGATCAAAAGATAAGGATTACAGCAGATGAAATGCAAGTGGAACAAGAAGGCCAAATTATAAAAGCAAAAGGGAATGCTGTAGCTCAGGATGAAAAAGGTTTAAAAATGAAATCTGATTTAATGCTTTATGACGAAAATCAATCTCTTATTAAAGCTGAAGGAAGCGTAATATTAAATGACAATGATGGTAATACTTATTTTTTTAAAAATCTTGAAACAGATGATGAAATAAAAAATTTAAAAGGAATTAATGTAAGAGCTAGACTAGATGATGACTCAAGAATAGTTGGCTCAAGACTAATAAAAAAAGATCACATTACTAGTCTTGAAGAAGCTGAGTATACGCCTTGTTTAGAAAATGATTATCTAATCGAAAATTGTCCTGGATGGAAATTAAAAGCAAACAAGATATTTCAAGATAATAAAACTAAAACAATTCATTATGATCATGCGCGAATACACTTATTTAATATCCCTGTATTCTATTTACCCTACTTTTCACATCCAGACCCTACTGTAAATAAAAGATCTGGATTTTTAATGCCGACTGTTGAGACTGATCAGAATTTGGGAGACGTGTTTTCAGTTCCTATATTTTATAATATAAAAAGCAATCTAGACGTAACTTTCACACCGACTATTCATTCTAAAAGTAATAATTTCTATTCACTTAATTACAGGCAACTTAACAATAAAGGCTTATTTAATATTGATACAAGTATAGATGATAATGATGATAATAGTGGCACAAGTAACCATTTATTTTTTGAAGGAGATTTAAGTAATCCATACGGCTCGTTAGATGTATTTTTGCAAACTAGCAATAACGATACTTATATGAGAAAAAATAAAATAAATAAATTAACTGTTCTAAAGTCAGGTCTGAGTTTTGAAATGTCTCGTGAAAATCGTTTTTTATCATTAGATACATTAAGCTACAAACATTTAGCAATACAGGATGGTGAACAATGGGAGTATGTATATCCAAGAGTAATATATAATATTGATAATGTAGAAGATAAAATATTTAATGGAAAACTCTCTATAAATAACCAATTTGATTTTAATAAAGATTTGAATGATAACTATACATCTCTCGCAGCATCTCAAATTAACTGGGGCAAAAATATTATTGAAAAAGAAAACGGACTAGTCTTTGAAAATAAAGCTAATCTTAGAGTTGTTTCAATTTCAGTGGACAGTAAAACAACTCAAGATACTGATAATATTAGATTTTATCCTCAAATTAGCAGCACTATTAGTTTACCATTATTAAAGAAAGCTAAACATCTTAATCAAACACTTACTCCAATTGTTATGCCGATAATATCGCCCTACAATAATTACACTGATCCTCAAACAATTTCAAATAGCAATCTTTTTTCAACTAATCGAGCGATATCAATCAAAGAATGGGAGAGTGGTCCAAGAATAAATTATGGCATAGAGTGGTTTTTAGATAATAATTTTAACAAAAGCTTAAAATTAACATTTGGTCAGAGTTTCAGACTAAATAAAAATAACTCGGATACAGCAGAAGAACTCTCTGATTATTACTTATCATCCGATGCTTCTGTAAATAACAATTATATCAACAATACAATAGTCATAGATAGAAATGATATTGATGTAAAATCAATAAGTATGAATACATATTCTGAAATATACGACCTTAAATTTAAAATAGATTACGATTACACTTCTGGTAAATATTCTACAATAAATGAACAGGTTGCTATTGGTGGAGAATATAATTTAAAAAATAATTTTTTTCTTAAGTTTACTGGAACAAAGGATTTAGACACAAATAAAAATATTGGATACCAATATGGCATTCTTTATGAAGATAATTGTCTTGGTATTGACCTAAACTATTATAGAGATTTAACAATTGATAGAGATATAAAAGAAAGTGATGGTTATAGCTTTACTGTGGTTTTAAAACCTTTTGGATCAACAAGAAACTATGGAAAAAGCAAAGTTTTTGGACCATTAATAAATTAGTATGTTTATGAACATCTATAAATTATTACTAGTTATATTCTTCACTTTTTTTACTTCATGTTACGTAATAGCGAATGATAAGATCGAGCATAAGATTGCAGTTTTAGTTAATGAGGATGTTATAACATCATATGATATTATTCAGAGATTAAAACTTACAGCAATTATACAGGGTATCAATTTAAATTCTCAAAATACTCAACTAATGATTAATAATATAGTTGATGAATTGATACATGAAAAAGTAAAACTAAGTAAAATAAATGAATATCAAATAAAAGTTGAAGATGATGAATATATGGAATTTGAAATAAATTTTTTTACAAGAAATAAAATTGATCAAAATAAAATATTAAATTTACTCAATGAAAACAGAATAGATTATCAAGAATTGAAAAAATATTTAATGGGTGAATTGGCCTGGAATAAACTTATAAATGGTTTATTTTATAGGTTGACATCTATCAGTGATCTAGAAGTAGATGAATTAGTAAATAAAAATCCAAGTTTATCAATTGAACAGGCTGAAAATTTAGTGATACAAAGGCAACTGGACTTGCAAAGCAGTAAATTATTACGTGATATAATGAATGAGGCAACTATTGAATATAAATAGAACCCTTCCTAAGAAATCATTAGGTCAAAATTTTATTACAGATAATAATTTTCTTCTAAAAATGAATGATCACATTGAATCCTCAAAAAAAAACATAATTATTGAAATTGGGCCTGGAAAAGGAGCGCTAACAGAGTATTTGTCAAAGAAAAATTTCAAAAAACTTTTTCTCATTGAAAAAGATAATAACTTAGCCCATCAACTTAAATTAAAATATAAAAAAATAAAAAATATTTTTATCATTAATGATGATGCATTAACATTTGATTATAGTATCTTTAAAAACATAAAAGAAAAAGTTATCATTTATGGCAACTTACCATTCAATATTTCAACGAGTCTTCTGACTAAATGGATTAGCGATAATGAATGGCCTTCTTTTTATAATGAAATGATCTTAATGTTTCAAAAAGAGGTAGCTGATAGAATTCTTGCAAGTCATAATAATAAAAAATACGGTCGACTTTCTGTTTTAGTGCAATCAAGGTGTAATGTAGAAAAATTACTTGATGCACCTGCGTCAATATTTTCACCTAAACCAAAAGTTGATGGAGCGGTTATTCAGTTAAAACCGATTGATAATTTCAGTAAAATAAATTTTAATAATCTTGAAAAATTATTAGAACAATCCTTCAGTAGTAGAAGGAAAAAAATTAAAAATACACTAAAGCAACACAAACAATCTCTCTCAAAACTTGATATTGATGAAAATTTACGCCCTGAAAATTTGTCTGTTTCTAATTACTGTGATTTGGTTAAATTAATCAATTAGATTTCTTCTTTTATCATTTATAATTATTTCTAAATCATCTACGCAAGTTTCTAATTTATCATTAATTACCACATGATCATAATCATTTCTGTGAGTCATCTCTGTTTCATACTTATTCATTCTATTCTCAATTGCCTTTTCATTATCGCCAGATGTTATAGCTCGAGATTTGAGTCTTTGATATATTGCATCCTTTGAAGGGGGAATAATAAATATAGATACGATATTTTTGAATGATGAATTTTTTAATTGCTTAGCTCCTTGCCAATCTATATCAAATAAAATATCGCTTTCATTTTTAAAATGATCAATTATATTTTTATATTGTGACCCATAAAAGTTTCCAAATACATTTGCGTACTCAATATAAGATTTATTTTTAATTCTTTTCTTGAACTCATCCTCATTAATAAAGTTATAATCTACTCCATCTATTTCATTATCTCTAGGTGATCTTGTTGTGTCTGATATCGAAAGAGCTATACTTTTGTCTCTTTCAATTAACTTACGACAAACTGAAGTTTTTCCAGCTCCTGATGGAGACGAAATTACAATGATAATTCTTTTATTGTAATTTACTTTCATTAAACTTTTTTAAAATAAGAGAAACATTTGTTCCTCCAAAACCAAATGAGTTAGATAGGACGCAATTAATATCAAAATCTAATGCCTTTTCTCTAATAAAATTGATATTTTTTGATTCAATGGCATTTTCTAAATTTAATGTATAGGGTAATTTTTTATTATTTAAAGATAAAATAGAATATGCCGCTTCAACGCCACCGGCCGCACCTAACAAATGTCCTATTTGGGACTTAGTTGAAGAAACATTTATTTTTTGTTTACAGCCTTCAAACATTCGTTCAATAGCCAAAGCTTCAACTTTGTCTCCTGAAGGTGTTGAGGTCCCATGTGCATTAATATAATCTACTTTTTCTGAATTAATCTTTGCATCATTTAATGCATTTTGCATCGCTCTATACGCTCCATCTCCAGAAGGTTCTGGTAGTGTATAATGATAGGCATCAGAAGACATGCCGTACCCTACTATCTCAGCCAATATATTTGCATTACGACGAAGTGCATGTTCCATTTCCTCTAAAATAAGTATTGCAGAACCCTCACCCATTACAAATCCATCGCGTTCATCATCAAATGGTCGAGACGCTTTATGCGGATTTGCATTATATTTAGTACTAAGTGCCTTACATGCTGTAAAACCCTCAATTCCGATTGGGCTTATTGTTGCTTCGGTACCGCCAGTCATCATTATATCAGCTTGGCCATGTTGTATTAGTCTAAACGATTCTCCAACAGCATGAGCAGATGAAGCGCATGCCGATACAGTTGAATAGTTTGGACCTTTAAGATTATATTTAATAGATAGATAACCTGCTGACATATTTATAATTCTTCCGGTTATAAAAAAAGGACTTATTTTTTTTCCATTATTAAAAGACAAAGAAGTTTCTTCAATTCCAGGCAGCCCGCCCATACCTGAACCAATTATACATCCAGAGCGGAATGAATTGGGATCTTCAATACTCATTAATTTACTTTGTCGGAAAGCTTCTTCACCTGCAGCTAAAGAATATTTTATGAATTCGTCTAACTTTTTTAATTCTTTTTTATCTATCCATTCCTCAGGAACAAATGATCCTTCTATTTTGTTATCAATAGGAACTTCACAGGCAACCTGACACTTATAATTACTGGCATCAAATTTGCTGATTTTTTTTGCACCGGATACTCCTGAGATTAAGTTCTTCCAATTTATGTCAATTCCACAGCCAAGAGGAGTCACCAACCCTATGCCAGTAACTACAACTCTTTTCATTCTTGTAAACTATTTTGATTCTAAGTGTGAAATTGCATCACCTACTGTGAGTATTGTTTCAGCCTTCTCATCAGGAATTTCTACGTCAAAAGCTTCTTCAAATGCCATAACCAGCTCTACAGTATCCAGGCTATCTGCCCCAAGGTCATCAATAAATTTTGCGTCCTCAGTAATTTTCTCCATGTCGTCTATGCCAAGATGCTCAGCAATAATTTTTTTTACTTTTTCGGCAACGTCACTCATATGTACTCCTAGGTATGTTTTTTCATATTTATTACGATATGCATCACATTGTCAAGCCACCATTAACATGAAGCACTTGACCAGTAATATACGATGATTCTTCTGAGGAAAGAAAATAAACAACTGAAGCTATTTCATTAACATTGCCAATTCTGCCTAGTGGTATTTTTTCCTCCATTGTACTTAACTTATTTTTATCCACTGAGTCGAGAATCTCAGTCTTAATGAACCCTGGGGCCACACAATTTACGTTTATTCCTCTTGAAGCAACTTCATTTGCTATCGTCCTCGTTAAACCCTCAATTGCCGACTTTGAAGCTACGTAGTTAGATTGGCCTGGGTTACCTATTTTAGCTGCATCTGATGAGATATTTACTATTCTGCCCCACTTTGATTTGATCATATCTTTAATAACTATTTTAGTAAGTTTATAATTTGAATTTAAATTTATATTTATTACATCGTTCCATTCATCATCTTTCATCCTGAGAAAAAGGTTGTCTTTAGTTATTCCGGCGTTGTTAATTAAGATATTTGTACTACCGTAAAATTTATTTGACTCTTCTACTAGTTTCTTAATTTTAACATCATCTGAAAGATCACATTGTATAGCTTTGAAGCGAGCTTCATATTTTTTTTCAAGAAAACTAAGTTTTTCAACATTCGTTCCAGTTGCACAAACATTATATCCATTAGTATGGAATATTTTCACTAGAGATTGCCCGATTCCTCCTGTTGCTCCAGTAATTAATACATTTTTCATAATTCTATATTATCAAGTTTATCAAAATCTTCTATCTTGCTTATTGAAATAGCAACTAGATCTTTAGATGCTCTTTTGACTAAATTGGTCAATACATTGCCTGGGCCTATTTCAATAAAATTTCGAACACCATCTTTTATCATATTCTCAACTATTTCTCGCCATCTGACTTTTGATATTATTTGTTCAATTAGTAAATTGGCAATCTCTTTCTCGTTACATGCTTTACTTGTAACATTAGAATATAATGGTACTGTAAAGGGATTGAATGAATAATTAGGCATTTCTTCCTTCATTGCTATTGAGGCTTTATTAATTAATTCGCAATGAAATGGAGCGCTCACTGGTAACTTTATAGCTCTTTTTACTCCTAATTCTTTTGCATTTGATGATATATAATCCACAGCTGAAATTTCACCACTTAAAACAATTTGACCTTTAGAATTATCATTTGCAATAAATATCTTTCCGTATTGTTCTGCGTTCAACATTACATTTTCAATAACTTCTTCGGCACAGCCAATCAAAGCGATCATCCCCCCAGTTCCAAGAGGCATACTTTCTTGCATTGCTTTAGATCTGAATTTGAGAAGCTTTACAGAGTCTTCAAATCTCAACCCCTGATTAACAACTAATGAACTATATTCACCAAGAGAATGTCCAGCAACGCAACCGTATGATTTTATATCTAAAAGATTTTCGTATTTTAATGCCTCAAATATACTAATGCTTGTAGCCATGATTGCGGGCTGAGAATTTTGGGTTTGAAGAAGTTCTTCTTCCTCACCCGAAAAAATTAATTTGGATAAGTTTCTGCCAATGGACTCATTTAGCCGTTCGTAAATATCACGTGATACATCATATTTTGAATAGAAATCATGACCCATTTTAACATATTGTGAGCCTTGACCTGGAAAAATTAATGCCGTTTTCATTAAAAAAGAATGCTTGCTTAAAAGATGATTATAGAATATTTATTCCATTTTTAACACCAAATACAAATTATAAATGGCTTTATTTGAACACATTATTATGCTTAGACAAGACCTAAGCTCTTCTGACCTTGAGGAAGCAATAAAAGTACACGAACAAACTCTTGGTGAACTTGATGGGAATGTGGTCTATAAAGAAAGCTGGGGACTAAGAAGTCTTGCATACCCAATAAAAGAAAACAAAAAAGCATTTTATGAGTTCATGAATATTGAATTACCACAAGATAAAATTGATACACTTAATTCTAAGCTTAACTTAAATGATAAGATTATTCGCTACTTATCAATTAAGGTAAAAGATTTTTGTGATACACCAACCATAATGGTAAAAAGCAAGGATTAATATTGATTTATGGATAAATTTTCAAAAAGTTCAGAAGTGGTTTTTGACTATAAAGATGTATCAAGTCTTAAAAGGTTTATTTCAGAAAAGGGAAAAATTACACCAAGAAGAATAAGCTATATTTCCATTAAAAAACAAAAAGACCTTTCTAATGCGATAAAAAGAGCCAGATATCTTGCCCTTTTACCCTATACTGGAAAATAATATGCAAATAATTTTGTTAGAAACACTCAATAAACTTGGTAAAGCAGGTGAAGTTGTTAGCGTTAAAGATGGATTTGCAAAAAATTTTTTAATTCCTCAAAAAAAAGCAATTATAGCTAATAAGAAAAATTTAAATGACCTCAATTCAAAAATGAGTCAAATCAATGAAAATAACATGAAAAAGATTTCTGAGGCAAATGAGTTAAAAGCTAAGTTAGACGGTAAAGAAATTAATATCCAGATGGAAGCAAATGAAGAAGGTAATCTTTATGGCAATCTTGGTCCAAGGCAAATCCGTGATAGGCTGATTAGTGATTTTTCTATAGATATTGAGCCTGGAAATATTGTTTCAGATAATATAAGCGCAATAGGAAGTCACAATGTCACCTTAAGAATTTATGATGATATAAGAGCTACCCTTAAACTAGAGATAACAAAAAAAATCTAAGATTAATTTCGCAATATATCAATTATTTAAAAGGCATATTTACAGATATACCTTATCCTCTTCTAATATTAACAATATTATATATCTGTTAATATCTTTTTAATTAATTCTGCTGACAGACTTACCAATTTAATATTATGTAAGCAGAAATATGTCTACATCATTTCAGTTACAGAATAATACTCTTAAAGAGTTACCTCATAATATCGAAGCTGAGCAAGGTATACTTGGAGCAATATTATTAAATAACGAAATTTTCTTCGATATATCAGAAACTATCAATGTTGAGCATTTTTATGAGCCAGTTCATAAATTAATTTTTGATGTAATTGGCAAAATGATCTCCAAAGGACAAATTGCTACACCAATTACTCTAAAAAGTTTTTTTGAAGTTGAAAAGAATTTGGAAGAAATTGGAGGTTCAAATTATTTAGTAAGACTTGCAAATTCAGCTGTATCCCTTGATTATGCTAAAAACTATGCTCATATTATTTATAATCTTGCTGTTAGAAGAGGACTATACGAATTGGGTGGAAAAGTGCAGCATGATGCAATTGAAAGTGAAATTGAAAAAAAACCGGAAGACCTCATTGAGGAAGCAGAAAAAAATTTATATCAAATTTCTGAAAAAGGAACCTCCCAAAACCAAATTCAAACATTTCAAACTTCAGTTGAAGAAGCGATTGAATTAGCAAAAAAAGCATTTGAAAAAGATAGTAGCGTTGTTGGAATTTCATCTGATTTCACTGACCTTGATGCAAAACTTGGAGGGTTTCACCCCTCAGATTTAATAATAATTGCAGGAAGACCTTCAATGGGAAAAACCTCACTAGCTACAAACATCGCATTTAATATTGCTAGAAACGCTCACATCTCAAAAGATATGGATGCAAGTGTACTTTTTTTTTCATTAGAAATGTCATCTGAACAATTAGCCAGAAGAATTTTATCAGAACAGGCAAGAATTAGTTCAAACGATATAAGAAGAGGAAATTTATCAGAAAATGATCTTGATAATTTAGTTTCTGTATCAAAAGATATATTAGAAATCCCCCTTTTTATAGATGATACTCCGGCAGTAAACATCGGTACACTTTCATCGAGGGCTAGAAGGTTAAAAAGAAAAAATGGTTTGGGTGCAATAGTCATAGACTATTTACAGCTATTAAGACCGAGCAAAACATCTAGAAATGAGTCTAGAGTTTTAGAAATTTCAGAAATAACTCAAGGATTAAAAGCACTTGCAAAAGAATTAAACATACCAATCATTGCTTTATCTCAGTTATCAAGACAAGTAGAGCAAAGAGAAGACAAGAAACCACAGTTATCTGATTTAAGGGAGTCAGGGTCAATTGAACAAGACTCAGATGTTGTCATGTTTATATACAGAGAAGAATATTATCTTGAAAAAAACGCCCCATCACCTGGAACTGCTGAATTCATAGAGTGGCAACAAAAAATGGACGAGATACATGGTCAAGCTGATTTACTTATAATGAAACAAAGACATGGACCAACGGGTAATATAAAATTAAGTTTTGATGCAAAGTATACTAGGTTTGGAAATTTTATTAGCAAAGATCACACCAACAACTACGAATAATTTTCAAGAATGATTAATGTTGATAAAAATACATTTCTAGACATTAACTTAAAAGCAATTAATAAAAACTATAATATCATTAAGCAAATTGTTGGTAGAAAATGTATAATTGCAGCCACAGTGAAGGCTGATGCCTATGGACTAGGTGCCGATCAGGTCGTTAATAGCCTAATAAAAAAGGGCTGCAAATATTTTTTTGTTGCCACTACAAACGAAGCAATTTTTTTACGTAAATTAAATAAAAGAATATTTATTTTTATTTTAAATGGATTGGTAACGAAAGAATTAAAAAATATTCGTAAGTTTAATTTAATTCCTGTTATTAATAACCTTGCACAATTAAAAAAAATAGAAAACTATCAAAAAAAAAATAATTGTTTTCTTAATATCGCTATTCACTTTGATACTGGAATGTCACGTCTTGGTCTTGATCAAAATGAAACAGAAAATCTGTTAAAAAATAAAGCATTATTGATCAAGAAATCTAAACTTCGATTAATAATGAGTCATCTTTCTTGCGCTGATGATAAAAAGTCAGAATTGAATAAAATACAATTAAATAAATTTAATTTTATTAAATCTCATTTTCCTAATTGTTTATATAGTTTGTCTAATTCTGCAGGAATATTACTGGGTAAAAAATATCATTTTGATATGGTTAGGCCTGGAATCTCACTTTATGGAGGTCAATGTCAAATAAACGAAAAAATTATTTATAAAAATGTTGTCTCTATAAAAGCAAAACTAATCCAAATAAGAGAAATATATAAAGGGGATACAATAGGATATGGGGCAACTTATAAGGCAAAATCAAAAATGATAATCGGCACTCTTGGCTTTGGTTATGCAGACGGTTTTAATCGTCTTTTTTCAAACAACTATAAAATATTACTGGGAGATAAAAAAATTAATTTGGTGGGAAGGGTATCAATGGATCTGATAACAATCGACTTAACAAATATAAAAACAAAAAAAAATATAATGAATGAAGAATTTGAAGTAATCGGAAGCACGTTTTCAATAAATACCATTGCAAAAACAATAAATACTATTCCTTATGAAATACTAACTAATCTAGGCAAAAGATATGAAAGAAGATATATTTCATAACTAATGGAAAAATTTTATTTATCCCTATTCAATAAATACACAAATACCTCTCTAGTCGTTTTATTATTAATAATTTCATTTTTTGCCTATAGTGCAAAAGATTTTCAGCTTGATGCATCATCAGATACTTTAATCTTGGAACAAGACGAAGACCTTAAAAAATATAGATTAGTTATTGATGATTATGGGTCAAATGATTTTTTAATTGTTACTTTTACAGATGAAAAAAGGATCCTAACAAAAGATAATTTAAATCAAATAAACTTATTTGTTAAAAGAGTTGGTAAATTAAATTGGGTTGAAAGTATTCAGTCTATTTTTGATGTTCCATTATTAGAAGTAAATGATCAAAGCCTAACAGACTTAATTAATGAAGTTCTGACAATTGAATCACCTGGCGTTGATTTGATTGATGCTGAAAAAGAATTATTAAATAGTCCTATTTTTAAAAACCTTATAATCAGTGAAGATGCATCAAGTACTGCTGTACTAATTAACTTTAAAAAAGATGAAAAACATGAACTCTTAATTCAAGAAAGAGAAAGGCTTAGAAATTTAGATGAACCCTCAAAAGAGGATATAGATAATTTAAAAAAAATTAATTTAGATTATCAGATAAGTAAAAAAAATTTTGATGAAAAGCGTCATAATAATATTAGCGAAATAAGGGAGATAATAAATACATTTGAAAATAAACTAGATATGCATCTCGGTGGGGTGTCCATGATTGCAGACGATACAATAACATACGTTAAAAATGATATAATCGTATTTGGATTTGGTGCTCTTGTTTTTATCTTAGCAGTCCTCTTCATAGTCTTTAAAAATCCACTATGGATGCTTGCATGTATATCTAATTGCTTAGCTTCATTAATTGTGATGATAGGCACTGTATCTTTGATGGATTGGAAAGTAACTGTTATTTCGTCAAACTTCATAATGTTGATTTTAATTTTATCTCTATCAATGACTGTACATATCGTAGTTAGATATAGACAATTCATAATGCAAGATAATGAAAAATCTATTAAGGATGCTCTTTTGCTGACGATTAAAAACATGTATAAGCCATGTCTATTTGCAGCATTGACAACTACATTTGCATTTGCGACTCTCTACACAAGCGGAATAAAGCCAGTTATGGATTTTGGCTTAATGATGTGTGTTGGCTTAATAATAACTTACATTACAAGTTTTTCATTTTTGCCAGTTGTTATATTTCTTCTTAATCTTAATACAGCAAACCATACTTACCTTAATCAAAAAGAAAGTATATTCGCATCTTTAGCAATCACATCTCCTAATATTTTATTAACTCTATTTATATTTATTTTTTGCTTAGGAATATACGGCGCCACTAAATTAAAGGTTGAAAACAGTTTTGTTGATTATTTTAAAAAAGAAACTGAAATCTATAAAGGTATGAAATTAATTGATGATAAACTGGGCGGAACAACTCCCTTGGATGTAGTAATAAACTTTAATTCAATAGCGAACGATACAATTGAGGAAGATTTTGAAGATGATTTCCTTGATTTTGGTATTGAATATGATCCTGCGGATTATTGGTTTACTGAAGAAAAGGTTAGTGTTATTAAAAAAATTCATGATCACCTTGAGCAATATTCTTTTGCTGGCAAGGTTTTATCTCTTGCTTCAATAGTTAGAACGGCTGAAAAACTTAATGCAAATAAAGAATTTGATACTCTTGAACTTTCTGTTCTCTATAAAAAATTGCCGAATGACCTTAAAGATCAGATCATCAAACCGTATGTATTACTAGATAAAAATCAAGCAAGAATTACCATGAGAATAATTGATACACACCCTGAACTAAATAGATCGCTTTTTATCAAAGATCTTAATAACTATATAAATACTAATTACTCCAATACAAATATCGATGTTTCAACTACGGGAATCTTGATTCTATATAATAATATGCTTCAAAGTCTGTTTGATTCCCAAATAAAAACATTATCTATAGTTCTCTTGGGTATCTTTTTAATGCTATTTCTTTTATTTAAATCTTTAAAGACTGCTTTAGCGGCCATTACACCTAATCTGATTGCGTGCTTTGTAATACTTGGAACAATGGGACTACTGTCTATTCCTCTAGATCTAATGACTATCACAATTGCTGCAATTACTATCGGAATTGCTGTAGATAATTGCATACACTATATTTACAGGTATCGAGAGTATATATCTTTAAACAGCGGCAATCACGATGAAGCTTTAATCAAGTGTAATGAAACTGTTGGTGTGGCAATTAAAAACACTTCATATACTATAATTGCTGGTTTTTCTATTTTGATATTTTCAAACTTCTACCCAACTATTTATTTTGGTATATTTACTGCGCTTGCAATGCTTGTTGCACTTTTTGGAAGTCTTACACTATTGCCAGTTCTACTAAAAAAACTTAATTGAATAAAATAATGAATTTAGATCTTGCTCAGTTATTGAATCCTTATGATCTTATTTTTTTATTAGTTATCTTAGTTTCTTTTATATTTGGAGTAAAAAATGGATTAATAAAAAGCTTATTAAATCTTATAAAATGGATAATTATCTTTTATTTAATAAAAAATTGTTTTGATATTTTAAGGCCATTCTTTGACCAATATATACTTAATAAAACTCTTTCTGATATACTGATATTTTTCTTCACTTTAATTACAGCCTATATTTTAATATCATTTATTAATCGTATGATTATTGGAATATTACAACCTAGGAAATCTTTATTTATTGACATGTCCTTCGGTGGTATTCTTGGAATTTTACGGGGATATATAATTTTTATTCTTATAATTTTTTTCATAAATAGCAATTTTTCCTCTAATTTAATACCAGAGATTATTAAATCAGGTACTTTCCAAGAAATAGTAAATTACGGGGTTGATCTACTTGATCAAATGCCAAGGAATATTAATGACATTTAATTTAATACATTAAACATGAAAAAACTTAACTGCCTTGTAACAGGTGCGTCCTCAGGAATAGGAAAAGAAATTTCAATAGAGTTATCTACCTATGCTAAACATATATACATATGTTCTCGAAACGTACAAAAACTTGAAATTGTTCATGACAAAATAATTGAAAATAATTGTGAGTGTACAATTGTTCCTTTAAATTTATGTGATGAAAATGTAATTGAGAATTTGGCTAAACAAATACAGGTCAAAGATACTTCCTTGGATATATTAGTTCTTTCAGCAGGAATTATTAACGAACTTTCTCCTGTTGAGTCAATTGATCTAGAGAATTTTAAGAATATTATAAACTTGAATTTCTTATCGAATTTTAGAATGGTTAAGAGTTTTCATTCATTGCTCAAAAGTTCAAATAATGCCTATATAGCTGCAGTTTCCTCACTAAAAGACCCTTCAAAAGAATATTACTGGGGCATTTATCAGCCTATTATGACAGCGTTAAATGAGCTTTTATTGACCTATTCAAAAGAAAACAAAGGTACAAATATAAAAACAAGTATTTTTTGTCCACTTGCCGTTAATACAAAACTAAGAGATGTCATAATGCCTGGCGAGGATAAATCTAAGATAAGTGATCCAAAAGAAGTAGCTGCTAAAATTGTAAATTATATTTTAAAGGAAGCTGGTACAGGAGAAATAATCGAAATCACCTGATATAAGGATTCTTTGAAGTTTTGAAATCATACAAAATTGGTACGCCATCAAGTTTGAAATAGCTTCTAAAAGAATTATCAAAAAATTTTTGAAATAATTGTGGTGGTTTTTTCTGAATATTTATAAATATTTTAAACTTTGGAATTTTATTTTCTAATTGAACAATATATTTAGGTTTTATTTCTATTTTATTAAATCGTGGTAACGTTGATTTTTTGTTCAAATAGTTAATAAATTTGTTTAGTTTTTGTTTATTAATTTTTATTGAAATCAATCCTTTTTTTAGAATAATTTCTTTTAAAACATTTGATATTCTTGTGTTATTTTTTGCAGAAATAAAATCAATATTAATTAATTTGTGTTTACTATAATTGTTGCGTAAATGTTTTTTGATGTTTAACTGGTATTTTCTTTTATCATCAAGAATATCGGACTTATTAAATAAAAAAAATAAAATTTTATGTTTACTTAATGCTAAATCTGCAAGACGAAAATCTTGTCTTGTAATACCTTCTAGTGAGTCGATTAAAAGTACTGTGACATCGACATTATTAATTATTTTAATAACTTCTGAATTTCGAGCCAATTCATGCTCTTCTTTTACTTTACTTCTTCTTCGCAGCCCAGGCGTATCAACAATAATAAATTCGAAATTTTTGTGAGTAAATTTTTGTTTAATGAGAGATTTTGTTAATCCATATTCATCGCCAACAGGTGAAATATACTCACCAAGCAATGTATTAAATAATGTTGATTTTCCAGAATTCGGCTTTCCAATAATGCCTATATTAATTTTACTTAAATTCATAAACGTTGGAGTTTTCGTCAGACAAATAAATTGAATTAGACAGGATTATAGGTGGCACTAATGCACCTTTAACTCCAATTGACTCAGTTAAAAGTATTTCGCCTGAGATGGGTGAAACTACTTTTAACTCACCAAAATATGAAATATTATAAATTAAATTATTTATTAAATAAGGACCTAGCCAAAGATTTAAATTTTCAGCCTTTTGACCTTTTTTATACTTTGATAGTTCAGTAATCCAGTAA
>CACIQL010000011.1:0-39531 GCA_902588785.1 uncultured Pelagibacteraceae bacterium | reverse complement strand
TTGCGTCACTAACATATCAATCGCATAAACATCCTCTGGAACACCAACTTTTGGTATCATGATTAAATCTAATCGCTCACCACCATTTTCCATTAAGTCAACAACATCTCTGTAACAATAATGAGTATCCAATCCATTAATTCTTACTGAAATAGTTTTTTTCCCAAAATCATGATTGTTTAGTGCTTTGATTACATTTTCTTTTGCTTGTTCCTTATCTTGCGGTGCCACAGCATCCTCAAGATCTAGACAGATTATATCTGCATTGCTTGCTGAAGCTTTCTCAAACAAATCTGGCTTTGACCCTGGAACAAATAACTGAGATCTATTTATTCTTATAGTGTTAGAGGGTACGGGCGTGAAACTCATTTTGTTGGTTTATCATCATAAAATCCTCTTTTCAAGGACAACTTGAATTACAATTATTCTTTGAATACCTTGGATAAAGGGTGATTATCTTCCACCGTACTTTTTAATCTATCGCTAAGAACATGAGTATAAATTTGTGTTGTAGATATATCTGAATGCCCAAGTAGCATTTGTAGTGATCTCAAATCCATTCCATTAGCAAGTAAATGTGATGCAAAGGCATGTCTTAGCTTGTGGGGGCTAACGTATTTTGCATCGATATTCGCTTCTTTGCACAATACTTTTAAAAGTTGATGAAATCTTTGCCTTGAAATATGACCAAGCTTTGAATTTCTTGAAGGAAAAAGCCATTTGTCTTCATTTTTATCTGCATTTAAAAATTCTACTCTTACTTTTAGATACTTTTCTATTGTGGATAAAGTGTTTTGATCAACGGGCACAAGTCTTTCTTTATTTCCTTTACCTGTAATAAAAATAAAATTTTCTTTTTCATATAAAGATGACAATTTTAATCCAACTAGCTCAGAAACTCTTATTCCTGTTGCATATAATATTTCTATCATAGTGAATAGTCTCAACCCTTTAATAGAGTCATCATTTTTAGCTGTCTCTAATAGCCTATCTACCTGATCGTTTGTTAAAAAAATCGGTAGCTTAGAGTTTTTTTTGGGTATTGATATTTGCGAGAACGGATTATCTTTCAGTATATTTTCGGTAACTAAAAAATCAAAAAAGTGTCCTAACGAAGATAATTTCCTGAGGATTGTTGACCTCTCAAATCCTAAATCGTTCATCATTGAAATATATTTTTCAATTGATTTTCTTGAAAATATTAGTTCAGATGATTTGCTTGTTGTTTGTCTTTCTAAAAACTGATTTATATCGCTTTTATAAGACTCAATCGTATTTTTACTTAAACCTTTCTCAGATATCAGTGATTCTAAGAAATTCTCAATAATAGATTTTTCTATTTTCGGCACTATAAATTGTACGTTGAAAAATACTCTAATATATAGTCTTGTGCGTAAGCTTCATTAATCTCGAACAATGAATCTATTATAAGAAAAATCGAAAACTCATCATTCTCATTAAAATTATCATCTCCATGCAATATGTTTAGTAAAATTATTTTCTCACCTATTTGATTTTCAAGAGACTCAAAATAATTATGAAGCTTTATATTTGCAGTTATTGAGGAGACTTTATTTAATTCATTTGGAGTTTTCCAATAACTAATTTTTTTTGAATTTGTAATAAGTTCGTAATACTTAACTATAATATTCTTCTGCCTATCGGAAAAACCTTCATAGTCAATTAATTGATTTAAGTTAGTCTCTTTTATTGCTTTACCGTTCGCCAATGAAAGATAAAACTTAGCTTTAGAAAGCTCTAATGTGTTTGAATTAAGATTCAATTGACTCACCCACTCATTACATTTTTCTGGGTCATCATTTAATATAAAGACCAGGCAAATACCCGATGCATTATCGATATAATCTGGTTTTGGCTGAACTATTTTTATTTTATCATAAATCATTAAAGACGCTGTATCCAACATACCATGCGCACTAAATAAACTAACATATTCAGGTATTTTATTTACTAATTCAGCCTGAGATGAAGTTTTTCTTATATCTTTAAAGATTTTAATTCGCTCTAATAAAGCTAAATTATCATCACCAGCGTCCTTAGTGTTACTCAGATCAAAAGACTGGTAAATCTCTGCAAGGTATTTGTGTTCAACCAAGCCTTTTTTGACAAGTTCTTCAGCAATTGAAATTTTTTTAAGGTTGTTCTTCTTATAATTTAAAAAGTAGAACAATTTAAATTTTATTGGTGAATTTATGGAAATATATTTATCAATATCGACATTATATTTTTGTAATAAATTTAAATTAATTAGATTTATTTCTTTGAGATTTTCAGCTTTAATTTCATCACTGTAAATAATTTCAGATAATAAAGATAAATACTCTTCATTATAAGAATTATTATCATCACGCATTAAAGAGATATTTAGATCAAGAGTTAGTTTATTAGCTGACATTGCGTTGCAAAATGATGCAAAATATAAATCACTTAATCTTTCTGATATTAAATTAGAGTTGCTATTACAAATTCTTTTGTATTGATTATAGATAAGTAAATTATCTATCATTCCATCACTTAAAATATTGTTTATTTCATCACTATTTAGTAAGCTAAATAATTGAGATATATTTTTATAATAACCTCTTGAGATTAAAAAATCTGATTTAAGATTTAAAAAAGATAATGAGTCACTATTTGATTTATCGGGTGGAGCTGCTGTAGTTAAGATTACATTTTTTACTAGGTTCGTAAGAGTTGAACTAGTACTTTCTACAGGAGCTGTATTAATTAAATATGCTATATCCTCTATATTAGACCCATCCCATAAATTAGCTTCAAATCCGCCATTAGTTGGATCATATAAACCTATAGCATCGGCTTTAGTGAATAGAAAATTTTCCTGTTTTACGGTTTGATTAGTTAAGTTTACTGCTTCCTGCGTATTTGATTTTTCAACAGAGCTTTCAATTTCGCTTATAACACTGTTCTCTTGCCAAATTTCATATGGCTCTTGACTCAAATTGCTTTCCGCCAAAACATCAATATTAATGAAAAATGAGCTTATAAGAGATAAACTAATGATATATAATGTTACTTTATTACGAATGCTTTTATCAAACATATTAATTTCTTTTAACAGAATATTTTAAAACTGTGAAATTTATTCACATTTAATAATGTCAAAAAAAAGACTCTCTCAAACAAAAAAAAATATAGTTTTTCTAGGCCATATGGGCTCTGGTAAATCAACTATTGGCAGAGGTTTATCAAAAAAAATAGGCTTAGATTTTTATGACACGGATAAAGAAATTGAAAAAGAAATGGGTCAAAAAATTGCAAAAATTTTTGATGAAAGCGGTGAAAGTATCTTCAGAAATATTGAGAGAAAAATTACTTTAAAATTACTAGATAAAAAAAACTCTATTATTGCACTAGGCGGAGGTGGTTTTGAAGATTTAAAAATAAGAAAGTTAATATTGAATAAATGTAATTCAATATGGCTAAAATGTGATTTGAATATTTTAGAAAAAAGATGTAGAGTGTCAAAAAAAAGGCCTCTTTTATCAAATAAAAATATAAAAGCAGAATTTGACAGATTAAATAAAATTAGGCAGAAAAATTACGCAAAAGCTAAATTCACAATCGATGTGAGCAAAAAAAATAAATATCAAATAATTAAAGAGATTACCGAAGCTTTAAAAATCTAATAATGAAAAAAACTTTAGAGGTAAAGACCGGAACAGACGAATATAAGATATTAATTGGTGATAATATTTTATTGAGCTCAGGCTCATTAATAAAAAAGAAATTAATAAATCCACAAGTTTTTATAATTACTAATAAATTAATCTATAAGCTTTACGGAAAAAAATTAGAGAACTCACTAAAAAAAAATAAAATAAGTTTTAACAAGATAATAATTAATGATGGTGAGAAATACAAAAATATTAAAACTATTAATTTAATTACGTCTAAACTTCTCAAATATAAGGTTGATAGGAATGATACTTTAATTGCTTTTGGTGGAGGTGTTATTGGCGATATTGTTGGTTTTACAGCAAGTATCACATTAAGAGGTATTAATTTTATTCAGATACCTACAACATTATTATCGCAAGTCGACTCTGCAGTAGGAGGCAAAACAGGAGTCAATACTAAAGAAGGCAAAAATCTGATAGGTACTTTTTACCAACCTAAATTAGTGATTTCGGATATTTCACTATTAAAATCTCTTCCAAAAAGGGAGATTTTATCTGGCTATGCTGAAATAATTAAGTATGGACTTATTATGGATAAAAGATTCCTCAATTGGCTTTTAGATAATGAGTCGAAGCTTATGACATTTAACAAAAAATATTTAATTGAGGCTGTTTTCCACTCTTGCAAAAATAAAGCAATAATTGTAAGAAAAGATGAAAAAGAAAAAAATATAAGAGCAATACTTAATTTAGGCCATACTTTCGGACATGCTATTGAAGCAATAAATAATTACCAAAAATCATTAACACATGGAGAAGCTGTATCTATTGGCATCTTGATGGCTCTAGATATGTCTTCACTTCAAGGGAATAGTTTAAATAAAAATATTAATAAAATAAAAGATCATTTTCAAAAATTAAAAATGAAAACAAAAATACCTAACAATATTAAAAGAAAGACATCACTTAAAAAATTTAAAGAGACAATGAGTTCTGATAAAAAAGTAAAAAATAATCATATAAATCTGATTCTTTTAAGGAATTTAGGTAAAGCTTATTTAGCCAATCGATATTCAACTAGAAAATTAGACAGCGTGATAAATAATTATATAAATTAGATGATATTTGAAATTATCGTATTATTTTTAGCCATAATAGTTCTTTTAGCATTTTCTGCGTTTTTCTCTGGTTCAGAAACAGCACTAACAGCAAGTACGCGAAGTAGATTAACTGGCCTTGGCATGAAGGGTAAAAAGAATTCTAATGTCGCAATAGATTTATTGAATAAGAAAGAAGCCTTAATTGGAGCGATTTTACTTGGTAATAATTTAGTCAATATTCTTGCTTCAGCTTTAGCTACGAGTTTATTAATCAAAATTTTTGGGAATACAGGTGTTGCTTATGCCGTAATCATAATGACAGCATTAATTGTGATTTTTGCAGAAATTCTTCCTAAAAGCTATGCTATTGCGAATGCAGAAAAAATGGCACTATTAGTAAGTCCATTTTTAAAACCATTTGTAACTATTTTAGCACCGGTGACATGGCTGATGGAAAAAATCGTTTTTACTATTTTAAATATAATTGGAATTAAACATGACCAGAACGCAAGAAGTTTATCAGTAGCTGATGAAATTAGGGGAACTGTAGATCTACATCATAAAGAAGGAAGATTATTTAAAATGGATAAAGACATGGTGACTGGAATTTTAGATTTATCAGAAACAACTGTTGAGGATATTATGGTGCACAGAAGCAATATCTTTATGGTTAATATTGATGAAGATCCTGAAAAAATAATAAACCAAGTTGTTGAAAGTCCTTATACAAGAATACCTGTGTGGAAAGACAATAATGAAAATATTATTGGCTTAATACATGCAAAAAATCTGTTGAGGAAGCTAAATGAACTTAAATCTGTAAAAATTTCAAGAGAGGATATTAAGAAATCATTAATTAAAACTTGGTTTGTACCAGAAACTACGCCTCTAAAAAATCAATTACAAATGCACCTAAACAGAAAAATTAAATTAGCCATGGTGGTCGATGAATACGGTGTGTTAAATGGAATGATAAGTCTTGAGGATATTATTGAAGAGATTGTCGGAGAGATCAGCGATGAACATGATATCGATTTAACTGATATTGTGAGAAATAAAGATGGCTCAATTAAAGTTCAAGGATCTACAGAAATAAGAAACATTAATAGAAGTTTTGGTTGGGACCTACCTGATGAAGATGCAAATACTATTTCTGGTTTAATAATAAATGAGTCAAGGTCCTTTCCTAAAGCTGGGCAAGTTTTTCAATTTTATGGATTTAAATTCGAAATAATTGAAACGAAAAGAAATTTGATTTCGCAAGTCAAAATTGCATCACTTAATTAAATCATATTCTGACTTTATATAGAGTTTTAATCTTATTGAGTGTATCTCTGTCAATATTTCTTCTTTAAGTATGTTATGAACAATTCTCTCTCTTTCAATTCTTGAATGTCCATCAAAAAATTCTGAAACAATAATGATTTTAATATGTGAAGTATCTTTGTTATCACCTTCATAATGATTTTTGTGTTGATCAGAAAAGTTTATAATTTTAAAAAAAGACGGGTTTAGATTGTCATTAATTTTCTTATCTATAGATTCTTCTAGAGTCATGTATATTAATCTAATCTAACATATGAAAAGGCAATATGAACAAAAGAAAATGTCATTTTAAAGGGTGCGAAGAAATAGGAGAATATCGCGCTCCGTCTTCCCCAAAAGATCTAGGAAAATACATTTGGTTCTGTCTAAAACACATAAAAGAATATAACAAAAAATGGAATTATTTTTCAGATATGACAGCCGATGAAATTGAAGCATTTATAGAAAATGACATAATTGGCCATAGAAAAACTAAGCAAATAGGATCAAATGATACGAGTTATTTTGAAAAAATATCTAAAATTTCAGAGAGAATGTTTCAAGGGATGAATAATCTTGAAAATTCGCTCGTACATCCTAGTTATTATAGTTCTAAGTATTTAAATGCTCTTGCAACTTTAGGCATTGATAATAAGGAAAGTTCACTCAATGAAATTAAGTCTAAATTCAAAAAGATTGTAAAAGAATTACACCCTGATACAGTTGGTAACAATGAAAAAAATAAAGAAAAATTAACTAAGGTTTTAGAAGCCTATAAAACAATAAAGGAACAATATGACAACAACAGAAAATCTTATGCAAAGTAAACCAGATATATCTATATCTGTAAATCAAGCTTTTGGATTTGATACAGATCTTCATGTTGAGGGGTTTTCAAAGAAATCAGAGTATGTTCCTGAAATCGACTCTAACTATTGTTTTGATAAGGCAACTACTATGGCAATACTGTCTGGGTTTAAATATAACAGAAGAGTTATGGTCCAAGGATTACATGGAACTGGGAAATCAACACACATTGAACAGATTGCTGCTCGGCTTAATTGGCCTTGCGTAAGAGTCAATCTTGACAGTCACATTAGTAGGATTGATTTGATTGGTAAAGATGCAATCGTATTAAATGATGGAAAGCAAGTTACGGAATTTCAAGACGGGATCTTACCTTGGTCATTACAAACGCCTACAGCTTTAGTATTTGATGAATATGATGCTGGAAGACCAGATGTTATGTTTGTCATTCAAAGAGTATTAGAGTCGGAAGGTAAATTTACATTATTGGATAAGAATAGAGTTTTAACGCCAAATCCATATTTTAGATTATTTGCAACCACAAACACAGTTGGGTTAGGAGATACAACTGGACTTTATCATGGCACACAGCAAATAAATCAAGGGCAGATGGATAGGTGGAGCATAGTTACTACTCTTAACTATTTAGATCTTGAACAAGAAAAAAAGATAATGCTTTCGAAAGTTCCTTCATTTAATAACCCTGAAAAGGAAGAGATCATTGAATTGATGATAAAGGTTGCAGATTTATCCAGAAAAGGTCTTGCAAATGGAGACATATCAACGGTTATGAGTCCCAGGACAGTTCTAACTTGGGCCCAAAATTCTGAAATTTTTGATCACAATTATTCCGCAGCATTTAAACTTACTTTCTTAAATAAGTGTGATGAAAGTGAAAGACAAATTATAGCCGAGTACTATCAACGCTGTTTTGGAGAAGAGGTCACAACTGAAGCAAGCAAATTTGATTTAGTTTAGTGAAAGAAGATTTTTTAGAAGATATCAAAAAAGCTATATCTTCCACTACACGAGCAATAGCTGAAGATAAGGAAATTGATGTTGTATTCGAGGATAATCTATCATCAACTGATAATAAAATTGTACTACCTAAAATTGACAATAATGAGGACTTAAAAAATTTAAATCAATTACGCGGGCATGCTGATAATGAGGCTCTTAGGTACAAATATCACAACAAGGAAACCTATATACAATTTGAACCCTCTGGTGAAAAAAATAGGAAAATTTACGAAGTTCTAGAAAATACTCGAATCCAACTTATAGGCAGTAAGTTAATGCGAGGGGTTAAATCTAATTTAAAGACACTCTATGAACAAAAATTTAAAGAGAAGAACTTAGACACTGTTTCAAAGCAATCAGATTTGAATATTGAAGACGCAATAGACTTGTATTTAAGAAATAAAATCAATCCTGATTATCTTCCATCTAACTCAAATAATGCCCTTAATCTATGGAAGAAATGGTTGAATAATAAAATTAGTGATTCATCTGATCAACTTTTAAAAAATATTCATAATCAAAAACTATTTGCTGAAAATGTAAACGAACTAATTAGAGAGCTTGATTATTATGATAATGAAAATAGTGATGATAAAGACAACAAAGAAGAGGAAAATCAAAATATTGATCAACTAGAAAACAATGAGGTCAATGAAATGGAAAACCAGTCTTCCTTTAGTGATGAAGAATCTACTCAATCTGAGGAAGAGGTAGGTTATGATGAAACTGAGATGAATATTGACCAACAAGAAGATGATGAATTAAGTGAAGTAGATGAGGGTAATACTGAAAACGCAACTCCCCAATACAAAGCAGAAAATTCAGTAGAAAAAATACTCAACGAATACGAAATTTATACTGAGGAATTTGATGAAGTTATTACTGCAAAAAATATCTGTGAAGATGAAGAACTAAATAGATTAAGGGCTTATCTAGATCAGCAATTAAAAGCTTATCAAATGATAATTTCAAGATTAGCCAACAGACTGCAAAGAAAGCTGTTGGCTAAACAAAATCGAAGTTGGGATTTTGATCTTGAGGAAGGACTGCTTGATACCTCAAGACTTACGAGAATAATTATGGATCCGTACCATTCACTGTCATTTAAAAAAGAAAAAGACACAGATTTCAAAGATACTGTGGTTTCATTACTCATAGATAACTCAGGTTCAATGAGAGGTCGCCCTATAACAGTCGCAGCAATGAGTGCAGATATTCTTGCGAGGACACTTGAAAGGTGCGGCGTTAAAGTTGAGATACTCGGCTTTACCACTAAAGCTTGGAAAGGTGGAAAGAGCAGAGAGCATTGGATGCAAAATAAAAAAATTCCATCTCCTGGAAGATTAAATGATTTAAGGCATATAATTTATAAAGCGGCTGATGAACCGTGGAGAAGGTCAAAGAAAAATCTTGGATTAATGATGCGTGAGGGACTTTTAAAAGAGAATATAGATGGTGAAGCATTGTTATGGGCACACAAAAGACTTCAGGCAAGATATGAAGCAAGAAAAATATTAATGGTTATCTCAGATGGTGCGCCTGTCGATGATAGTACACTTTCAGTAAATACAGGTAATTATTTAGAAAAACATCTTCGAGGTGTTATAAATTGGATAGAGTCTAAATCTTCAATTCAATTGCTTGCTGTTGGAATTGGCCACGATGTAACAAGATACTACAAAAGAGCTGTTACAATAGTTGATGCAGAACAATTAGCTGACGTAATGACTGAACAGTTGGTAGATCTTTTTGAAGAAAACGAAAATAATTTAAATCGTCAGACTATTAACTAGCTTTTTTTTGTGCATTATTCATAGCACGTTGTACTCTCTTTGCTTTTTGAGACAATTTCTTACTTTTTGTTTGTGTTAAAAATTCATCAATACCGCCAAATTTAGAAACTGTTCTGATTGATGAAGTAGCTACAGAGAACCTTATATTCTTATTTAAAATATCACTTTTAAAAGTTACAGACTGAAGATTAACATTAAATTTTCTTCTTGTCTTGTTATTGGCTTTGCTCACATTATTACCAAATTGTACTTTTTTTCCTGATAAATCACATGCTTTTGTCATAGTAAGTTTAAGTAAAGTTTTTGGTAATTATTGTCAATATGATTATTGCTCGAGGGTATCTTTTGTGATTGTTTCAACTGCTTCGTACATAGACATTTCATTTTTCATTACTTTTTCAGAGTATTTTGGAATATTTCCCTTACTTGTCAGTCGGTTTGTTATGTCTGATGCAATTATATTTTTTACCTCTTCTTCGATCCAGTATTCAAGCTGATCAGCACGTCTTTCATCAAATATCCCTTTTAGCTTATTTTGATCGATTATCTGATTAATTGTTTTAATAACATCCTCCATTCCAGTTTGCTCAATCGCAGATACTAATAACACCTGCTTTTCAAGCTCATCTAATTTCTTATAGTAACTCAGGGCTGATTTATAGTCAGCGGCAGTTTTTGAAGCTTCCATTTTCAACTCACCGTCATTTTTATTGACTATGAATATATCTGCATATTCCGTAATACCTTTTTTTATTCCTTGCAGCTCATCACCAGAACCAGGGCCAACAATAAGAGTAAATATATCAACTAAATTGCTTGCAACAATTTCTGATTGTCCCACGCCAACTGTTTCAATAAATATAAAGTCATAGCCTGCAGCATCTAATATTATGGATGCTTCTCGAGTTCCCATTGAGATACCTCCTAAAGTGCCTCTTGAGGGAGTAGATCTTATAAAAGTATTTGGATTTTTTGATATCTCTACCATTCGAGTTTTATCTCCTAATATTGACCCACCAGTAATTTGTGAGGATGGATCAATAGCTAAAATACCTAACTTATAATTTTGACTGACTAAATAACTTCCAAAGGACTCAATGAATGTTGACTTCCCAACTCCTGGCGGGCCAGAGAAACCTACTCTTATTGATTTGCCAGGCTTCTTAATTAACTCTGATATTAGCTGCCTACTAATTTGTTGATCAGTGTCTTTTGAGGACTCAACTAATGTAATAGCTTTAGCAATGGCAGCTCTTTCACCCTTAATAATCTTATCTACTAATTCCATTAACTATTCTTTACTTAAGTTATCTGAAATCAAATCGATAACTTTTTCGGCAGACTCTATGATGTTGGAACCTGGACCAAAAATGGCTGATACATTATTTTCATACAGAAATTCGTAATCTTGTTCTGGAATTATGCCCCCCACAAAAACAATTATCTTTGACTTAGGATCAATCTCTTTTAGGCCTTTCATTAATTCAGGTACAAGTGTTTTATGTCCTGCCGCTAAAGTTGAAACTCCAATCGCGTGAACATCATTTTCAATAGCATCCTTTGCAACATCTTTAGGCGATTGAAATAGTGGGCCCATATCAACATCAAAACCCATGTCAGCAAATGATGTTGCAACAATCTTTGCCCCCCTATCGTGGCCGTCCTGACCCATTTTAACTACTAGAACTCTTGGTCTTCTACCATT
This sequence comes from uncultured Pelagibacteraceae bacterium, assembly GCA_902588785.1. Lineage (GTDB taxonomy): Bacteria > Pseudomonadota > Alphaproteobacteria > Pelagibacterales > AG-422-B15 > CACNXQ01. The sequence continues at coordinate 28,142 of CACIQL010000011.1, read as the reverse complement.
TACATTTTCAAATTCCTTAATTTTACTCTCAACTTTCATAAATTCTTTATCACCTTCAAAATGTTTACCATATACTCCTGAAACGCTTAAGCTTTTTGCAAAATGTCTACCATATACTTGCTCTAATGCCTTTGAAACTTCTCCAACCGTTGCTCTTAATTTAATGGCTTCTATGCAAGGCACTAGAAGATTTGTCTCATCTTTTGCAGCATTTGTTAAATTAGCAAGTGCTTTTTCTACTGCTTTTGTGTCACGTGACTTTTTTATTGCCTGTATTTTATTTATTTGATCATCTCGAACGCGATTATTATCAATTACTCTCACATCAACTGATGGTTCTTTTGGGTTTTTATATTTATTTACACCAACCACAACCCTTGATCCGCTATCGACTTTAGCTTGCTTCTTAGTTGCAGACTCTTCAATTTTTAATTTAGGAATCCCTGCTTTTACAGCTTTGGTCATCCCACCTAATTCTTCAATTTCTGTAATAATATCCCAAGCTTTTTTTGATAATTCTTCAGTTAAGTTTTCAACAAAATATGATCCCGCAAGAGGGTCAACTGTTTTTGTAACACCTGTTTCATTTTGAAGAATCAATTGAGTATTTCTAGCAATTCTTGCAGACTCATCTGTTGGTAAAGCAATTGCTTCATCGAAAGAATTTGTGTGCAAACTTTGTGTTCCTCCAAGGATAGCAGATAAGGCCTCGTAAGATGTTCTTATAATGTTATTATAGGGATCTTTCTCAGTTAAAGATACGCCAGATGTTTGACAGTGTGTTCTTAAGATAAGAGATCTTTCATTTTTAGCTCCAAAATTTTTCATGATCTTGGCCCACAGAGTTCTTGCAGCTCTTAGTTTAGCAATCTCCATAAAAAAGTCGGTTCCGATTGCAAAAAAGAAAGAGAGCCTTGGTGCAAAATCATCAATATCAAGACCCTTTGACATTGCTGCTCTTACATATTCCATTCCGTCAGCTAAAGTATAAGCTAATTCAAGAACATTATCAGCGCCAGCTTCTTGCATATGATAACCTGAAATCGAAATAGAATTAAATTTAGGCATTTCTTTTGAAGTAAATTCAATAATATCGGCAACAATTTTCATCGATGGCTCAGGAGGATATATATAAGTATTTCTTACCATAAACTCTTTTAAAATATCATTCTGAATTGTTCCTGAGAGCAAACTTTTATCAACACCCTGTTCTTCTCCAGCAACAATAAATGATGCAAGTACTGGCAACACTGCGCCATTCATAGTCATTGAAACTGACATTTGATCTAGAGGAATATTATTAAAAAGTATTTTCATATCCTCAACAGTATCTATAGCAACACCAGCTTTACCCACATCACCCATTACCAAATCATCATCTGAGTCATATCCCCTATGTGTTGGCAAATCAAAAGCAACTGAAAGACCTTTTTGACCAGATTCTAAATTCTTTTTATAAAATTCATTGGACTCCTCAGCAGTTGAAAATCCAGCATACTGCCTTATCGTCCAAGGTCTATTTGTGTACATTGATGCCTTTGGACCTCTTGTATAAGGCCATTGGCCAGGAAGAGAATTATTCTCGACAAATGAAAAGTTTTCTAGGTCATCGCTAGTGTATACTGGTTTAATATCTATTCCTTCATCAGTCTCTGATTTTGCATCACTAAAATTTTTCTTAGTTTCTTTTTCGAAACTTTTTTGCCAAGTATTAAAGCCATTATTTGATTTATTAGTCATTTTTATTGAAACTTTTAAATTTTGATTAAGTGATATATATAGTTAATTAGAAATAAAAAAAATTAGAATATTTAAAGAACATTCCAAGTTGGTGATTCGGACATATAATCTACACCTTTTGTTCTATAATGGACACCAGATATAGTACTCTTTAAATTCTAATATACAAATATGTTATTATGTTAGATAAATTCAAAACACTATTATCAGATAATAAAGAAGTCAAAGAAGATGAGTTTGAGGCATCACAGTTAGCTGTTGCGTCTTTAATGGTTACTACTGCTCTTCACGATGGTGAGTTTGATGAAATTGAAAAAGATGAAATATTAAAATTACTTGGCAATTTTTATGATTTAGATAAGGATAAATTAAATAAACTTTTTGAAGCTTCTTATGAACTTGTAGATAATGCAAATGATATTCACCAATTTACCACAAAAATTAATAGCTTACTAACTGATGATGAAAAAATTATGATAATTGAAATGATATGGAAAATTGTAATTGCAGACGGCAGAATTGACGATTATGAAAATGCTTTAGTACGTAAAATATCTGGTCTTATGTATATCGATGATTTTAAAGTTGGTGAAATTAAGAAAAAACTCACATAATAATTTATAATGACCTACTTAGTTAATGAAAATTGCATAAAATGTAAATATACCGATTGCGTGGAGGTGTGTCCGGTTGATTGCTTTTATGAAGGTGAAAATATGTTAGTAATTAATCCCGATGAATGCATAGATTGCGGTGTGTGTGAACCAGAGTGTCCTGTTGATGCAATCATCTCTGATGCAGATGATAAAGATGAAAAATGGCTAGAAGTGAATCAAAAGTTTTCAGAAATATGGCCAAACATTACTATGAAGAAAGATTCTCTAACTGATGCAAAAATGTATGAGAATGAAGAAAATAAATATGATAAATATTTTTCCGAAAAATCTGGGGGTTAGGTAATTCTATGAAAAAAAAGAAAAAAGTCAGTAAAGTCGTCAAAAAGAAAATTCTGAAAAAGAAAACTGTAAAGAAAAAAACTAAAGTTGTAAAAAAGAAAACCTCAGTTAAGAAGACTCCAAAAAAGAGACAAGTAAAAAAAGTTGTTAAAAAGACAAATGAAGTAAAGAAATTTGTAGAGCCTAAACTTCCTCCACAATCTGACAAAAAAGTTAATAATCGAATTATTAACCCTGCTCATTATCAAGCGAAAAAAGTTAAAAAGTTTTTAGAAATAAAGACCATTAAAGAAAAAAAAGTTAAAAAAATCTTTAATACAAAGGATCATGTTGTTTATCCAACACACGGCGTAGGCCAAGTTATAGACATTGAAAAAAGAGAGGTCGTTGGACAAAAACTAGAAATGTATGTGATAGAGTTTGTACGAGATAAATTAATTTTGAGAGTTCCAGTCGAAAAGGCTAAGTCTCTTAATTTAAGAAAAGTATCAAAACCATCTAAAATTCAAACTGTATTAAAAATCCTATCACAAAAACCAAAGATAAAGAGAACAATGTGGAGTAGAAGAGCTCAGGAATATGACCTTAAAATTAACTCAGGTGATATTGAACAAATTGCTGAGGTCGTTAGAGATCTTAACAGAGCAAATAATCAAATAGAGCAATCATATAGTGAGCGTCAACTTTTTGAATTATCTTATGATCGATTTTTGAGAGAAGTGATTGCTGGACTTAAAATTACCGAGGAAAATGCAATAAAAAAAGTCGATAAGATTCTTGGTAGAGATAAATTAAAAAACGCCCCTAGTTTGTTGAACTAAGGGCGCAAAAAAAAAGCATTGATTAATCAATGCTAATTATCTTCTTTTTTTTCTTCTAGCAGCTTTCTTTTTCTTTTTAGGAGCGGCTTTTTTCTTAGCGGCTTTCCTTTTTTTCTTTTTAGGAGCTGCTTTTTTCTTAGCTGGCTTCCTTTTAGCTGCTTTACGCTTTTTCTTTTTAGGAGCTGCTTTTTTCTTAGCTGGCTTCCTTTTAGCAGCTTTACGTTTTTTCTTAGGCGCTGCTTTTTTCTTAGCTTTTTTCCTTGCTTTCGCAAAGATCACTTTAAGTTCCTCCATAATTATCTCCCCCCGTTTGGGTTTAGTTAGAGGTTAGTAGATGAATCAAAATTGATTCGTTCTATTACAATGATTAAACTTTTATGAAAAACTGTCAATTTTTCGCTGTTTTTTGAAATTTTTGAATTTTAAATTTTTTTTTCAATGTATTTTAAATTGTTAGTAAATGTATTTAAATACTTATAGTTATTAGATTTTTTTATAGTAACAAAAATTTATATTTTTTTATTTATATTAATTAAAATAAAACAAAAATTATTTTTTTTTTGAAAAAATCTTTAATTATGCGCTCGTAGCTCAGCAGGATAGAGCACAGGATTCCTAATCCTGGGGTCGGATGTTCGAATCATCTCGAGCGCGCCAATATAAGTCAGCAAACGTTAGATCCATTATCTACTTTTTGTTGTGGATGAAGCAAGATCACCTCTTTATTTTCATTTATTGCGCCTAGAATTAATACCTCTGAGTCAATACCTGCGATATTTTTTTTCTCAAAATTACATACTGCAATAATTTGTTTTTGAAGAAGCTCTTCAATTGAATAGTTTGTTATTTGAGCTGAACTTTGTTTAATACCGACTTTTTCTCCAAAATCTATTTTCAGCACATAAGCTGGTTTTCTCGCCTTTTCGTTTATTTTTACTTCTAAAATAGTACCTACTAAGATCTCAATTTTTTCAAAATCTTCATATTTTACAATGTCTTTCATATTAAATTAAGCCACATTGGCAGTTTTTATACCCTCAAAATTGAAGATTCAAATTGTCTTTTTACATTGAATTTGTATTTTTCATTCATGTCAAGTTTTGATGATACAAATGAAATGAAGTCTTTTGTTAAAAAAGCCATGTCTATTCCTTTACTTGAAGAGAATCACGAAAAGGTTTTAGCAAAAAAATGGATTAAAAATAAAGATGAAAAGGCATTGCACGAGCTAACTCAATCTCACATAAGATTGGTTATTGCTTTTGCTGTCAAGTATAAGAACTACGGTCTTAATTTAAGTGACCTTATTCAAGAGGGAAATATAGGTCTTATGAAAGCTGCAGAAAGATTTGAATTGGACAAAGAAGTTAGATTCTCAACTTATGCTGGATGGTGGATCAGGGCATCAATTCAAGACTTCGTTCTTAAAAATTGGTCACTAGTAAGAATCGCAACTACGTCAAAGCAAAAAAGCTTATTTTTTAGTCTAAGAAAATTGAAGCAAAAAATTCATCAAACGGAGCACGGGTCAATTGATTTTAGAACCGCGCAAGGTATTGCTAATGATTTAAATATTTCGACTTCTGATGTTATAAAAATGGACAGTAGAATTAGTCAAAACGATAGTTCTCTTAATCATAAAATTAATGACGAAAGTGAAAGTGAGTTTATGGAACTCATTGAGGACGAGGATGCAAGACCTGATGATAAGGTATTTGAGAAAGATCAAGTAAATTTTAAAAAAGACTTAATAAAACAAACTTTAGAGATTCTCGATGAAAGAGAAGTTAAAATAATTAAGGATAGGCACCTATCAGAGGAAGTTAAAACACTAGATATACTAGGCAAGGAGTTAAAAATTTCCAAAGAACGTGTGAGACAGATAGAAAAAAGTGCTATGATGAAGATGAAATCGTATATATCAAACTCACAAAAAAAAGAGTTCCTTTTTTAATTTACCATATTGGTAACATATTCTCCAATAACAAGTGAAGATGTCAACCCAGGTGACTCCATTCCAAATAAGTTAACAAGATTCTTAATGCCATGCGTCTCTTCTCCTTGAATTGAAAAATCACTTTTACCCTCGCCTTTATTCTTAAGTTTTGGTCTTACACCAGAATATCCAGCTTTAAGATCTTCAATTTTAATTGAGGGAATATATTTTATGACATCATTATGAAACAAAACCTGTCTATCTTTTTTTACTTCATAATCAATTTCATCTACCCATTCAACATCAGGTCCAAATCTAACTTGCATTCCTAAATCTAATCCCAAATGCAAACCAAGACTTGCATCATTTGGTATCGGGTAAATTAGATGACGAATCTTTAGGTCTTTACCTGTTTCGAAATAATTACCTTTGGCGAAATATGTTTTGGGAATATACTTTTTATCCAAGGGTAGAATATTATTTGCAATATTTTCAGCGTTTAGACCAGCAGCATTTATTATAACTGACGACTCTATAATTATTTCATCTCCATTACTAAGAACAGTAGAACAATATTTCTCACCATGAATTTCAGTACGTAAGAATTGTGAATTAAATACAATATTGCCAGAGCTTTCCTCCAATTCACCAAGATAAGACCTCATGAGAGAGTTTTGATCAACAATGCCTGATGATGGCACGAATAATGCCTCAATACATTTCACTAAAGGCTCTTTGCTGGTAACGTAATTTCCTGTTACTCTATCTATTCCTTCAACACCGTTATATTCTGCTTTGGAGAAAATTTCCTCGAGTTTAGTAATTTCATTGGAAGATGTTGCGACAATGAACTTTCCTGTATTAATGTGAGGCACATTAAATTTTTGACAATATTCATACATTCTACGATTTCCATCGGCACAAAATTTAGCCTTCATTGAATCCTTGTCATAATAAACACCTGCATGAATTACTCCACTGTTTCTGGAACTGGTAACAGAACCAAAAGTATTTTCTTTTTCCAATACAATGACTTCACGACCTTTGGCGGCAAAACTTTTAGCTATGGCTAATCCAATAACCCCTCCACCAATTACTAGAACATCTACGAAATTAGTACTCATTAGATATTTTTAACCATTAATGAAACTTTTTTTGTATTATTTTCAGTAAACTGAAAGCCTACATTCTTATAATTTAAACTTTCATGAAATTTTTTAGAGATTGGATTTGGTGGTTCTATGTTAAATTCGCATGCAATCATATTATATTCATCTAGTGATCTTTCGAGATCGAGATACAGACTTTTACCTATACCCAATCCTCTATATTTACTCGATATAGCAATTCTATCGATGTACGCAAAATCACCATATCTTTCAGTAAACCACTTATAATTTAAACTCTGATAATCAAGGCCAGAAGGTAAAACAAGTAAAAACCCACAAATATTTTTATCACTGTTGATAGCAACTTTAAAATAAGTTTTTTTTTCATAAAAATTTAAAAACTCTTCATATGATACGGAGTTCACAGCAGGAATGGCATCTTCATTAATCAAAATGATATCTTTTATATCCTCTATAGTTACATTTCTTAACTTAAACATCACAAGTAACTTCATAACTATTTTTATAAATTTCTGGCATTCTTACTGGCTTAAAATTAATAAGACTCACACACGCATAGTCAACATTTGATGTAAAGACAGTTTGATTTTTTGTAATATTTATTATTTGAAAAAATCTGCTCAATCTAATTTTTTTATCGGTTTTGGTAATCCATGTAGAAATTGCAATTTTATCATCAATGAAAAGTGATCCAGAAAAATTATTTTCACTCCTAATAACAACACATGCACATTGATTTTTTTTATAAGTATCAGGAGTTATACCTAATTTTGCAGAATGATCCCAGCTGACATGTTCACACCAGTTCAAATATACTTTATTGTTAACATGGCCAAGAATATCAATGTCATCACTGGCAACTTTAAATTCCAGAATATGTGGATTACTATATTTCCAGCAAAGATCGTTTAAATTCAATTTAAATTCCTCTTGGTAATTTAAAACTTATATTTTCTTCACCTGCACCAACTTCTTTAACATTAATTTCAAATGCTTCTCTAAATTTAGAAATAACATCTTGAACAAGTATATCCGGAACAGAAGCTCCTGAAGAAAGGCCTATAGTTTGATGATTTTTATAATTATCAATATTCAAATTACTTGCATTTTCTAATAGCACAGAAAGATCACATCCAGATTTTTTTGCTACTTCAACTAAACGATTTGAATTTGATGAATTTTTTGATCCTACAACAATGAATGAGTCGCATTCATGAGCATAGTCTTTAATAGCATTCTGCCTATTTGTTGTTGCATAACAAATATCCTCTTTAGGCGATGATTTTATATGAGGAAACTTTTTCTTTAGGGCATCTATAATTTCCTTCGTATCATCAACAGATAGTGTTGTTTGAGTTACATATGCAAGTTTATCTTCATTTTCAAACTTCAAATTTTGAATATCATCTAAATTTTCTATTAACACAATTGCGCCCGCGGGTAATTGACCAAGTGTTCCCTCTACCTCTGGATGATTTTTATGACCAATTAAAATTATTTTGTAATTTAGATTGAAAAATTTTATTGCTTGAACATGAACTTTTGTAACCAATGGACAAGTTGCATCAACTACATATTTATTCATTTGTTTGGCCGTGTCTAAAATATTTTTTGCTACACCGTGTGCTGAAAAAACCAGTGGTTTATCAATAGGAGCATCGTTGATATCCTCAATGAATATTGCGCCTTTTGCTTTTAGATCATCAATTACATGCTTGTTATGAACAATTTCATGTTTAACGTAAACGGGAGGTCCAAACTTTTCTAAAACTTCGACTACTGTATCTATTGCTCGTGTAACCCCGGCACAAAAGCCTCTTGGCGAAATAAGTAATATTTGTTTATTTTCTTTTATATTCATTGTCTTATATTACTTTACATATAGATCTAAACTTATGAATTTTGAAGCAATAATAGAAAAATACACAGTCAGTATTTTGGACCACAGAATTAAGACGCTTATTGCTATCTTATTACTAGTTTTGGTTGCAACTGCTGGAGCTCGATTTTTGGAAGCACCATCAGGATATAGAGGTTTTGTTGAGAGCGGCCAGCCAAATTACCAAGATATTCTAAATCTAGAAGAAAAATATGGAATGATAGACACATTGTCATTCGTTATTAAACCAAACAACGGCGATATTTTTCAAAAAGATGTCATTCAATTAATACATGAATTAACTGAAGTGTCTTGGCAAACACCTTTTTCTTCAAGAGTAAGTTCATTAACAAATTTTCAGTATACGACCGTAGATGGTGATGACATTAATATATCTGACTTCATAAACGATACTGACTTGATAGATGAAAACAATCTTCAGGAATTGAAATCTTTAGCGCTTCAAGAAAGAACTATAGTAAATTTCATATTGTCTGAAAGTGCTAGAGTATCATTCGTAAATATAAGTCTTGATGTACCTGAAGATACAGGTTTTGAAGATCCGATCGAATTTGCCAATGAGCAAAAAGCGTATTTCAATACCAAATATCCAGATGTTTTCGTAACAGTTGCTGGTTCAGCAATGTATTCAAATAACTTTCAAACTACAGCAAGATCAGATGCAACTTCAATGTACCCGGGATTTTTGGCACTTATTATTATTCTGTCATACATTTTATTAAGATCTATTACGGCTTCAGCAATTTCATTAATTGTGATTTTTTTATCTATTCTACCATCAATGGGAATGGCCGGATGGCTTGGTTTTGAAGCGCAGCCACCATTGATTATTGCACCTATTTTGATCCTTACTATTGCCTTAGCGCATGCCATTCATATTTTGTCTATTGCATTAACAAATATGAATGAAGGAATGGATAAGAAAAAATCAATTGTCGAAAGTATGAAAATTAATTTTACTCCAGTATTTCTAACAAGCTTTACTACTGCAGTTGGAGTGGCGGGAGTCAATTTCGGAAAAATTCCTGCTTTTAGTGAAATGGCAAATACTGTTGTTATCGGATCTACTTTCAGCTTTATTTTATCTGTAACAATACTACCAATAATTTTCATGCTTATGCCCATCAAGACCGATGGAAAATCCTCAGTGGTACTAAATGCTCTGAGTAAATTGGGTGATCTAATTTATAGATTTAAACTCTATATAATTACTTTTATAGGGCTTGCCTCCTTATTACTTATTAATCTCATTCCTAACCTCTATTTCGATGATGATTTTGATAGTTATTTTGACAGAGTAGATGACTGGGTTGAGGTAAAAAATATTGTTAATGATGAATTTGGCAGTTCCTTTTTTATATTTGCAAACTTATCATCAGAAGAAACAGATGGAATAACAAGTCCTGAATATCTGAAAAAAATTGATGAGTTTGCTAGATGGCTTGAAACACAAGATGAAGTTGTTACTGTAACCACTGTTTCCGACATTATTAAAACATTAAATAAAAATATGAATGGAGGAAATAATGAGTTTTATTCAATCCCAGATAATAAACCTCTTAATGCTCAATATCTTCTCATGTATGAATTTTCTGTGCCATATGGAATGGATTTAAAAAATCAAATGACTGCAGACAAATCAGAGTCAAGATTATTGATTAGACTTAATATGGCTACTTCAAAAGAATCAATAGAATTTAATGAAAGAACTGATGAATGGATTAGAAATAATCTTCAAGGATATCAAACGGATGGGGTAGTCGGTATACCTATAATGATGCCATATGTATATCAAGAAAATACAAATGGCTTAATGAGAGGGCTTTTATTCTCATTTTCATTCATCGTAATTGTTATTGGAATTACACTTAGAAGTTTGAAGTTGGGATTGATTAGTATAGTTCCAAATGTTGTGCCGTTTATTCTGTCTTATGGAATACTTGCAATTTTTACAAACATCGTAACTTTTAGTCACACTTTATCTATTTTAGTATCTTTAGGACTAGTCGTAGATGCAACAATACACTTTCTATCCAAATATAAAAAGGCTGAGTCACTTAATTTAAATGCTTCTGACGCAATTCAGTATTGTTTCAAGTACGTAGGTTTTCCTATTATTGTTGCATCAATATGTTTATTTAGTGGCTTTGCATTCCTACTGCAGTCTAGTTTCCAAACAAATTTTATTTTAGGTGGTATGTGCGCACTCATTATTCTTATCGCGCTAATAATTGATCTATTCTTATTACCTGCATTATTGTTAATATTTAGAAGAAGGAATGTGGTATAATTAAATTATGAATAAATTCTTATTAATCTTATTTTTTGTGATGTTTGTTAATACCAACCTTTTAAGTGAGGATAATTTTGAAAAAGGTTTGAGAATCGCAAAAGAGTCTTATGAAAGTACCCGTGGTTATGTTGATAGTGAATCTGATCAACTGATGATACTTGTTGATCCAAAAGGAAATGAAGTGATAAGGGAGATTTCAGGAAAAACACTAGAGAATGATGATCCCAATGATGGGGATAAATCTATAATATTTTTTAATAAACCTAAGGATGTTGAAGGAACGGTGATGCTTTCACACACTCATGTAAATGATGATGATGATCAATGGTTGTATTTGCCTGCTTTAGGTAGAGTGAAGAGGATCTCATCTAGTAATAAATCGGGATCTTTTATGGGTAGTGAAATAGCTTTTGAAGACTTCTCTGGGAATGATTATAGAAAGTATGAATGGGAGTTTATTGGAGAGGAAGAATATGAAGGAGAGATTTGCTATAAACTTGTTTCAATACCAAAGTATAAAAATTCTGGTTATACAAAAAGAATTGGTTTTACTGACAAGTTGCTGAGACCAAGAATGATAGAATACTTTGATAGAAAAGGTGAATTGTTGAAAACATTATATTTTGAAGATTACCAACTGTATAATGATAAAATCTGGAATGCTGATACTTTTAGAGTTGTGAATCATCAAAATAAAAATAAAACTATTTACAAGTGGATCAATCGTGAACTTAACGTTGGAATCAATAAAAAAGACTTTGAAAAATCTAGTTTGTTGCGACTAGCAGATTAATAAGTGATTTATATAAAAATTTTAAACTTTGCTTTAATTGTTAATTTTATCTTTTCATTTAATGTAAATGCCCTTGAATACAAACTATATGGACTAGTCCAGCCTGAATTTTCAATATTTACAAATGGTGACGGCAAACATCATCAATCAAAAAATAACTATTCTTTTTTTACCAAAGGTAATTTTATCTCCTATTTGGATGAAAGGGATGCAAAAATAACAATCAGCGCAATTGCTAGGTACGATGAGAAAGATAGTGAAAGACGTTATATTGATTTTCAAAAATTGAAATATGAGCAGTATTTTGAAAACTATACTTTTAAAATTGGTAATGAAATAATTTTTTGGGGAGTAAACGAAAGTTTTAACATTATTGATATAATCAATCAATCAAACCTCGCTGAGGATATGACTGGCACTAAAAAGCTTGGCCAACCTTTGCTTTCACTAGCTTATGATAATAATTATGGAACAATTGACCTTTATTTAATGCCTTATTTCATTGAGAGAAAGTTTCCCAGTAAAAATGGTAGACCCAGACTTGCCCTCGAGGTGGATCAAAACTCAATAACTTATGAGTCATCTTCTAAGGAACAAAAGTTAGATTTTGCCCTAAGATATTCAATGGTTTATGACGATTATGATATTGGTATTGCACATTTTCATGGCAATAATCGCGCACCGCAACTAAATATTAATCCTTCAACTCTTAAGTTTAATCCCCACTATACAACTCTCTCACAAACCAGCCTTGACATTCAAGCAACAAAAGGTGCTTGGCTATATAAATTAGAGGCCTTAAGTGCAAAAGATGGGAACGAGAGACATCTAGGTGTTGCAGGAGGCTTTGAATATACTTTTTACGGAATTAGAGATTCTCAAAGTGATCTTGGCCTTGTCATCGAATACTCTTTTGATGATAGAAATAGTAATCCCTTTAATAATGACAGCGTTGCAGCCTTAAGATGGACTAAAAATGATATTAATTCGACATCTCTTTTAGCTGGGATGTTTATCGACATGAGAGGAAATTCAAATAGATTTATTGCTGAATATGAGCAAAGAATTAATAATAATGTAAAATTGTTTATTGATGCTACATTTAATGGAAGCATTGACAGTCAAGACTTTACATATGCTTTTGAGGAGGATTCAGTATTTTCAATTAAATTAGCAAGGTATTTTTAGACTCGAATTTCTCTGCTATTTATTTTATTGAAAGAATCTTGATCTAAATTTAGATATTTTTTTTCATCACCTGAAGCAAAGTAAATAGGATCTTTAATTTTTGTTGGGTCGTAACCGTCTTTTACTAAGTCAGTTTTTTTATACTTGAACGTCCCAGTTTTTTCTATTTCTGGACTTATCCTAATAAATACTGGAACACTATAAGCTGGCAATTGCTCAGTCAGATATTCATAAAGCTGCTCTAATTTAAATTCATCATTTACAACTAAAGAGGCCATTCCGGCTCTGCCGTCTTGATTTGGTACTTCAACTCCATAAACGTTGACTTCATCAATACCTTTATACGCAGAGATGGCTTCACTTACTTCGTTGGTTGATACGTTCTCTGATTTCCATCTAAAAGTATCGCCTATACGGTCAACAAAATAGTAATATCCCTGCTTATCTTTTTTAAGCAAGTCCCCAGAAGAGAACCATCGATCGCCTTTTTCAAAGACATTCTCGAGAATTTTTTTCTTTGTTGCCTCTTTGTCTGTATAGCCTTCAAATTTACCTGTGAACTTATCATCATCAGGTATAAATCCAATCGCCTCACCGGCCTCACCGTCTTCACATTCTATACAAAACCCATTCTCATCTCTGATCACTACCTCATTTTCTACATCGAATTTAACCACTTTAGTTGGTAATACACTTTTTAAATATGGGGGTATTCTTCCGATTGAACCGAACTTACTATCAACATTTGTTAGTGAAATATTTCCCTCTGAGGCCCCATAAAACTCAACAATCCTATCAATACCAAATCTTTCTTGGACTATCTTCCAAACTTCAGGTCTGAGACCGTTACCATAGATGCCCCTAATTTTATGCTTTGTTTCGTATTCACTTTTCTTGGTGGCTACTAAATAACGAAACAGTTCTCCTATATATGTAATTACTGTTACATCATGTTTAACACAATCTTCCCAAAAATTAGCAGCAGAAAATTTCTTTCTCAATACTAATGTGCCACCAGTACAAAATGTTGAACCAACACCAACAACTCCACCCGTCGCATGATAGAGTGGTAAGACCATGTAAGTTTTATCAGTCGGTTTCATATCAAGTGAAAACATTTGCAGACCACATCCAACTAAAAATTTTTGGTGGCTGAAGTTTGCGGCTTTAGGCATGCCTGTAGTTCCACTTGTATAAATATAAAACAGTGATTGACTATTTGATAATTCTTCTCTCAAAGAAGTTTCGGGTCTTACTTTACTGTTCTCAATTTGTGAGCCGTCTAAAGTTTCATAACCTTGAACATCCTGACCTGCTACATAGACATCTAAATTGCCTTCAATATATTCTTGAGCTGATGCAAGATTTTCCATTAAGTCAGAACTTATGATCAGACTTTTACTTTCTGATTTTTTAATGCAGTGAGCAAGCGATTTACTCTTTATATTATTGTTAAGGCAAGCAACTGTAACGCCTATCTTCGCAAGTCCAAACCATGTAAATATATACTCAGGTTTATTTTCCATCAAAAGAGATATTACATCTCCCGTCTTATAACCTTTATTAATTGCCCAGTTTGCAATCTGGTTCGCTTCAGCATCCATCTCACGATATGTGTATTTCTTGTCTTCAAACTCGATGGCAATATTGTCAGGAGTTTTATCAACTTGCTCCTCCATAATATCAGCTACAGTTGTGTATTTTTTTTTGTCGAAACTTCTTGATCGTCCAACTAATTTTAAAAAAAACTTAAAATAACTAAATTCTCTTGAAACTGCACTTACAATACTCATTTTAAATACCTAATTTATTCAAATATTCCGTAATTTTTTTAGTTATTGGCCCGTTTTTAAAATAACGGTTGTTAATTTTACTAACTGGCCGCAAACCCATGCTATTTGTAAGAAATATTTCACTTACATTGGAGAGATTATTCAATGATATGCTTCTAACTTCAACCTTTTTCTTTTCTATTAATAAACGCCTTACAGTCCCATCTAAGGCACCATCATTGATCGGAGGGGTAAAAATTTTATTTTTTTTAACAAAATAAATATTTGAGCTTGAGCAGCAGCAAATTTTGTCACTTTCGTTAAGCATTAATGCGTCATCATATCCATTTTTCTGCGCAATGAGTTTTGATTGGATATTCTCAAAATAATTGTTTGTTTTATTCCTAGATAACAAAGAATTTGAGAATCTTTTGATTTTTGAAACTTTAAGTTTCACTGGTTTTAATGTTGTATGATTACTGGTTAATTTGGAAATAGTAATGAGAAAATTTGACTTTTGATTGTTTTCAATATCTAACCCTCTTCTCTTTGCATCGCCTCTGGTCAATGTATATCTTATTGAAAGTTTGTTGTTTAAAAGATTATTTTTTTTTATTAATTTTAAAATTATATTTTGTAAATTCTTCTTTGATAACTTGAAATTAAAATAATTATTTCTTATTGATTTATTAAATCGAGCAAAATGAAAATCAAATAAAATTATTTTATTTTTGTTATATAATAAAGTATCAAAAATACTGTCTCCTAAAAGTAAACCGCGGTCTTTTATATTAATAGTTGCTTTTTCTTCATCTATAAATTTATTATTGAGATAAACTTTCATTATATTTGTTTGTTCTTAGACATAAACTTATTCAATGATTTTTTATTAATCTGTAATAGATTCTCAACTTTTTTATTCAATTCATGATATTCATTTAAAGGTTTTGAGTCTGCTACGATCCCTCCCCCAGAATTTAGAAATACTTTTTCATTATTGACAGTAATGGTTCTGATTGGGATATTAAAATCTGCATAACCACTAAATGAGACGAAACCTATAGCTCCACAATAAACACCTCTTTTGAAAGTTTCTAATTCTGAAATAATTTGCATTGCTCTTACTTTTGGTGCCCCAGTTACGGATCCTCCAGGCATACAGTGTTTTATAACATCAAATATATTCATACCTTTAGATAACGTACCCTCAATATCAGAAACAAGATGGTGAACATTGTTATAGGTTTCTAGTTCAGCCAAACGAGAAACTTTTACCGTTCCAGGTTTACAGACTTCAGAAATGTCATTTCTCAAAACGTCAACGATCATTAAATTTTCAGCATTATCCTTCTTACTTGAAGATAATTGTTCTTTTAATTTTGCATCTTCGAATTCACTCTCACCTCTTTCAATTGTACCTTTTATTGGCGAAACCATAATTTTGTTATTCTCTAATTTTAGAAATCTTTCAGGTGAATAAGAAAATATATTAAAATCCTCACTTCTAATTAAGCATGAAAAAGGTGTCTCTGTATTTTTTCGATAATGCAAATAGTACCGAACGACATCATAGTCTTTTGGAATCTTAGATAAAAAACGTTGAGTGAAGTTAGCTTGGAATATGTCACCATTTTTTATGTAATTTAGTATTTTATTAATTTTTGAAATATATTTTCTTTTATCAAAATCTTTTTTCCACTGAAAACCAAGTAGTTTGTTAATTGGATTATTTATCCGCGGCACCGAGTACAAGTTTTTTGCATTTTGTAATCGAATTTGATGTGATAGCTCAATTTTAAATTCTTTATCTAAATTAATTGAAAAAAGATAAGTTCTTTTCAATTTGTTATCGAAAGCAATCACTATATCGAAGAGACCAAAAAATAAATTTGGCAATATTTTTTCTAATGGATTTGCACTTTCAATCTTTTCCTTTGCAAGGCCTGCTTCATAAGAAACATAGCCTGCTAAACCACACTGAAACTTTGGTAATGATTTAATTTTTTTTGATTTAAAACTTGATATTAATTTATTTATTCTTGCAAATTTTTTTGAATTTAAATAATTTTTGCTTGCATTGAACTTTATGGTGTAGATAGGATCAAATGCAATATAGGAATACCTATTATTTTCAGATATCGTTTTATTTGCACTATCTAAAAAAATTAAATTTCTTTTATCTTGAAATCTTATTAATACTTCTTCCGGATTAATGTAATCAAGTTTATTTATCTTTATCTTTTTTTTTCTCATATAAAATACTGGTAGGGATATCCGGAGTCGAACCGGAACGCCCGAAGGCACCAGATTTTGAGTCTGGCGCGTCTACCAATTCCGCCATATCCCCATTCTTAAAGACTTATTATACTTTACTTATATTCGTCATAAAGGCTTAGTAGAATTATGTATGCAAATATATATATTAGCAATGGTATGTTAATCTCAATTTATCATAACTTAAAAGCGTATTTTGTCTCACTTGGTGAGCGTTTTATAAAAACTAAGTTCGCTTATCCGTTTATCTTTTTGATGGGATTAATTGAAGCAATTATTTTTCCATTCCCTCAAGAAATATTCATGGTTCCAATGATGGCATTAGACAAAAAGAAAATATTTAAAATTGCTGGACTCTCAGTTCTTGGCTCAATCACTGGAGCGATAATTGCATATTTTATTGGTGTATACTTCTTCAATAGTGTGGGAAATTTTATTCTTCAGAATTTAAATTTGGTTGAGTCATTTAACTCATTTGTTAATGACATAGATAATTATGGTTTCCTTTACGTTTTCATAGGTGGTTTTACTCCTATTCCTTTTAAAATTGTTACACTGACAAGCGGTTTTTTAGGTATTAATTTTTTTATTTTCTTAGTTGCAAGTGTGGTCTCAAGATCAGTGAGATTTTTTCTTATAGGCTATTTAATCTATCGATTTGGAAGCATTGCACTTGAATCATTTGAAAAAAGAATAAATTTATATTCATTTATTCTTATAACTTTAGTGATTTTAGGCATTTTATATATTACATACTAGAATTATGAGTCTTATTAACATCAACTTTATTATCTCAGCATTAGTAATAATTGCAGTATTCGTACTGCAATACGTATTTAATATGGCTCCTTGTGATATGTGTCTCGTTGAAAGGTATCCTTACTATTTATTAATTATAATAGGTCTAGCATCAATTATTTTTAAATTTGAAAAAAGAGCAACAATTAAAAGGATCGCAAACTATGCTTCAATTCTGATTTTACTATTTGGATTTTTGTATACCTTAAGACATGTATTGGTCGAAAGAGGCTTGGTTAATTTAAATTCAGGATGTACCTCTAATTTGTCTGATTTATCTGACAAGTCTAAACTTTTAGAAAGTCTTAATCAAACTCCATTGATTAGATGTGACGAACCTACTTATTTATTTAATTTTATTTCGGTAGCTGAGGCAAACTTGATTATGACATTTTTACTATTATCTATAACTTTGTATTTTGTATTTTTGAAAAATGAACGTTAAAGAAAAAATTTTAAAAAAGATTATTAGAGTTGATCAGGCAGGTGAGCTTGGTGCTCAGCAAATATATCAGGGCCAGAAAATGATATTCAAACTTCAAAAAAATAAGAAAGATTTTGACCAAATATCGAAAATGGCTAAAGATGAAGAGGAACATTTAGATTTTTTTGACAATATCGCCAAAGAAAAAAAAATCAGACCCACAAAACTGAAAGGCCTATTTGGTATTGGTGCTTATGCAATGGGTGTAGGTACTGCCCTCATGGGCCCCAAAGCAGCCTATGTGTGCACTGAGGCAGTTGAAGAAATTATTGAAAAACATTATCAAAAACAAATTGATCAACTAGAGGGAGTGGACGAAGAATTAAGAAAAAAATTAGTAAAATTTCGCGATGATGAAGTTGAACATAAAAATACCGCTATTGATGAAGGGTCGCGAGAAGCCTTTGGTTATTCTGTTTTAAGAAAAACAATCAATGAAACAACAAAAGCTGCTATTTTTTTGGCTGAGAGAATTTAATTATCTTTCTAGTTGAATATCCCAATATAAGAAATCCATCCAGCTTTCATGCAAAAAGTTAGGAGGAAAAGATCGGCCACATTTATCTAAATCAGCCATTGTAGGTACTTTTGGAATATTGAGAGGCTTCATACCCGAGTTTTTCAAAAGTTTTCCTCCCTTTTTTACGTTACAACTTGAACATGCTGTTACAATATTTTCCCAAGTTGTTTCACCGCCGTGTGATCTAGGTATAAGATGATCAAATGTTAAATCTTTCTTTGAACCACAATATTGACAACTAAACTTATCACGCAAAAAAACGTTAAATCTTGAGAATATTGGATTTCTATTTGGCTTGATGTACGTTTTTAGACTAATAACGCTTGGCAAATACATTTGAAAACTTGGACTTCTAATTTCTCTTTCATAGTTTGATACAATATTTACCCTTCCAAGAACAACAGCTTTTACACTATCCTGCCAACACCAGAGAGAAAGCGGATAATGACTAAGAGGCCTGAAATCTGAATTTAGAACCAAAGCTGGACATTTTTCTAAAGGAACTGCAATACTCATTATTAATTAATATATGCAATTGTATAAATATTTCAAAAAAATATTTTAATTTGAGAACTTTTCGACTAAGAATTTAATAGCTATATCTAATCCGTCTTGAGCAATTGAATGCTGAGTGTTTGTAGAAATATGAGCCTTAACATCTATACTCAATTGTGATAATTTTTTTTCAGCTTCAATAGTTTCTTGATAAGGAACCATAGGGTCCATATCTCCATGAATTAGATAAATTGGAGGTTTTGACTTTAATTCATTTTTAAGAAGCTCTGGAGCAATTAACCTTCCTGAAAAGCCAACAATTGCTCTCATTGAATTTTCTCTTCTAAGGCCGACATGTAAACTCATCATTGTGCCTTGACTGAAACCTACGAGCGCCAAATTATCATCACTTAACTCATAATTCTTAAGTTGTTCATCAATATAACCATTAAGTGTATCAGCTGCATTTAACACACCTTTCCAAATAGTTGCAGGATCACCCGATTGAAAATCAAACCATTGATATCCCATTGGGTTTAATCCACATTTTTCAGGTGCATTAGGTGATAAAAAAACTGCATCGGGCATTTGAGGCTGAATATAATTAGCAAGGCCAATCAGATCATTGCCATCTGCGCCGTATCCATGACAAAATATTACAAGTTTTGATGGCTTTGAAGAGTCTTGGGGTTCTAAAACTGGTCCACTTAAGATTGGCATTAAGATACTTTTCTCTCAACAATGCTCACAATGTCACTCATTATATCTTTCAGCTGATAATCCTTTGGAGTATAAACTGCTTGAACTCCATTTTTAATTAAGATCTTTTCATCTTCTGTTGGAATTATACCTCCTACAATTACCGGGATATCATCTACTTTATTTTTTTTCATTTCATTCATAATTTCCTCGACAAGCTGCACATGAGAACCAGATAGAATAGAAAGTCCGATGATGTGTACATCTTCTTCAACAGATGATTTTACTATTTGTTCTGGTGTTAATCTAATTCCTTCGTACAAAACATCCATTCCACAATCACTCGCACTTACAGCAATTTGTTCAGCTCCACTAGAATGTCCGTCAAGGCCAGGTTTGCCTACAAGAAATTTAATTCTTCTTCCCATCTTATCTGACAATGACTCAACTCTTTTACGTATTGGGCTGTAATCGTCATTATTGGATGGTTGAATATTAGTTATACCAGTCGGTGCTTTGAACTCACCAAAAACATCCCGAAGTATTTGAGACCATTCACCTGTTGTTACACCTGCTTTTGCAGCTGTAATAGAAGCTTCCATTATGTTTTCTCCAGATTTTGCTGCTTCGCTTAATTGATTTAAAGCGCTATCAACCTGTTTTTGATCTCTGTTTTGTCTCCAATCAATAACTGCTTTTACTTGTTCATTTTCAATTTTTGGATCAATTGTTTCTATGCCTCCATCATTTGATACAAGAGGTGACTCTTCAGTCTCAACAAACTCATTAACTCCAACAACGATTTGCTCTTTATCATTAATTCTTTTTAGCCTTTCTTTTTGAGAATTGACCAATTCCTGTTTTAAGTAACCACTTTCAACTGCAGCTACTGCACCACCAATTGATTGAATGTGATTAAATTCTTTCATCGCAGTCTCTTTAAGATTTTTAACCTTTTCATCAATTACTTCAGAGCCATTGAATATATCGTCAAAATGTAGAAGATCTGTTTCATACGCAACAATTTGTTGTAATCTTAAGGACCATTGTTGATCCCATGGTCTTGGCAATCCCATTGCTTCATTCCAAGCTGGTAACTGAACTGCTCTTGCTCTTGCATCCTTTGAGAGAACGACGCCTAGCATTTCAATTAATATTCTATATACGTTGTTCTCAGGTTGTTGCTCAGTTAATCCAAGACTGTTTACTTGCATGCCATATCTAAATCTTCTGTTTTTAGGATCCTTAACACCATATCTCTCTTTTGTAATTTCATTCCACAAAGATACAAATGCTCTCATTTTACACATCTCAGTAATAAATTTGATTCCAGAATTAACGAAGAAGCTTATGCGACCTACTACATTTTCAAATTCTTCCTCTGATAACACATTTGAGGTTTTGACTTTATCGAGATACGCAACTGCAATTGAAAGACCAAAAGCTAATTCCTGCTCAGGAGTTGCGCCTACTTCAACTAAATGGTAAGGACATACATTGATTGGATTCCAATTTGGCATTTCTTTAAAAGTAAAAGTAATCACGTCAGATATTATTTTTAAACTTGGGTCAGGTGGAAGAATATATGTTCCTCTTGAGAGATATTCTTTTAAAACATCGTTTTGAGTTGTTCCCCGTAATTTATTTCTGTCTATGCCCTGTTCATCTGCAACGGCTACATATAAACTCAGCAACCATGCAGCCGTAGCATTAATGGTCATTGATGTATTCATTTTATCTAATGGAATTTGATTAAAGAGCGATCTCATATCGCCAATATGACAGATTGGAACGCCAACTTTGCCAACCTCCCCTTTAGCGAGAATGTGATCACTGTCATACCCAGTTTGAGTAGGTAAATCGAAGGCTACTGAGATACCTGTTTGACCCTTTGATAAGTTCTTAAGATAGAGTTCATTTGACTTTTTGGCAGACGAATGTCCTGCGTAAGTTCTTATGAGCCAAGGTTTATCCATTGTTTTTCAACGTTTTTTTTTGGTTTTATTAAATCCTTTTGTTTAAAATGTATATACTAATCTAGCTAAAATGGCTATAAACCTAGAAAAAAGAAACATTAGTTTTATATAATCTACACTACAGGAGCTGATTTATGACCACTGAAGAAAAAGATATTTATGCAATAGGTGAAATTCCACCTCTTGGTTTTGTCCCTAAGAAAATGCACGCATGGGTAATCAGAAGAGATCGTCATGGAAACCCAATGCAATCATTTAAAGAAGAAGAATTTGATGTTCCTGAAGTTGGATCCAATGACGTTTTGATATTCGTAATGGCCGCGGGCGTAAACTACAACGGTGTTTGGGCTGGTCTTGGAAAACCTGTATCTACGCTTGATATGACTAAAAAAGATTATCACATCGCCGGTTCTGATTGTTCTGGAATAGTTTGGAAAGTTGGTTCTGGTGTAAAAAAATGGAAAGTGGGCGACGAGGTAATCATTCATGGTATGCAGTGGGATCATGAGGATGCTGAGGTTAATGGTGGTGAACCAATGATATCAAAAACAAATAAGGTCTTTGGTTACGAAACAGCAGATGGAACCTTTGCTCAATTCACAGCTGTTCAAGCGCACCAAGTTTTACGTAAGCCACCAAATTTATCTTGGGAAGAAAGTGGCTGTTATATGTTAACTCTTGCAACTGCATATAGAATGCTATTTGGCCACGCTCCAAATGAATTAAAGCCAGGTGAGTTTGTTTTAATATGGGGCGCATCGGGTGGTCTTGGAAGCATGGCAGTACAACTTGCAAAAATTGTTGGTGCTAAACCAATTGGTATTGTTTCTGATAACTCTAAAATTGATTATGTAAAAGATCTTGGAGCTGTAGGTGTTCTAAACAGAAAAGATTTTGATTGTTGGGGTGAACATCCTGATATTGATGACGCTGAAACATATGCAAACTATATGAAAGAAGTTAGAAAATTTGGAAAGGCCCTATGGGAATTTACAGGTAAGGGTAATAATGTTGACATGGTATTTGAGCATCCGGGCGAAACTACCGTTCCTGTTTCATGTTTTGTAGTAAAACCAGGAGGAATGGTTGTTATTTGTGCTGGTACCACAGGATATAATCTCACATTAGATGCTAGATATCTATGGATGCAAAGTAAAAGACTTCAGGGTTCACACTTTGGAAATTCAAAACAAGCGAATGCAGCGAATGAACTTGTTATTGACGGTACATTAGATCCTTGTATGTCAGAGCTTTTTGCATGGAACAATATTCCTGATGCTCATGAAAAGATGCTTAACAATGAACATAAAGGTGGAAATATGGCTGTCCTTGTTGGCGCTGCAAAAGAGGGACAAAAATCTCTAAACTAGAAAGTTAAACATGCACGAACTAATTTCTAAATGTCAAAAATCCCTTATTACTGTCGATAAGTATTACGATGCTGCCCTGCAACATGTAAGAGGTGAGTTAATTGTTAATGGAAAATTATCTCGTGATAATCTAGACAGGGAACAACATGCTGCACATGGCTTATCTTGGGTTGCTGCATATAGAGCTACTTTGAAAGAAATGGTTAATTGGGCCTCAAACCTAGACTCGACCGGGACGTTTAATGAAACAGAGCAATTAATTTTGCAAATTACTTTTTCGGAATACTGTGCACAAATTAAATCTGGGATACCAATGTCACAACTTGAGTATGTTCGTCCTCAAGATTTAGGATTAAAAAATGGTCTCTTTCAAGAAACAGGGACCGAAGAATTTAATGATCTGATTTTGAATGGCAATAGTACTGCAGATCGCATGAAACTTGCTCAATTATTAAAAGATGGATTTTCAAGTAAAAACTTTGGTAATAGCGGCCTAGATGAAACTACATCAATAATTCAAGAACAATTTAGAAAATTTGTTGAAGATGATGTGACGCCAAACGCTCATGAATGGCATCTTAAAGATAACCTTATTCCGATGTCTGTAATTGAAAAAATGTCTGAACTTGGTGTATTTGGTCTGACGATACCTGAAGAATACGGTGGACTTGGAATGACAAGATTTGTTGACTGTGTGGTAACTGAGGAACTTGCAAGGGGTTATATTGGCATTGGCTCACTTGGTACACGCGGCGATATAGCTGCCGAATTATTGATTACAGGTGGCACCGAAGAACAGAAAAATAAATATTTACCGAAAATTGCATCTGGTGAAATGCTTCCATGTGCTGTTTTAACCGAACCTCATTCAGGATCTGATATGGGCTCATTCAAAACAAGGGCAGTTGCAAATGGAGAGCACTATACAATCACAGGAAACAAGACATGGGTTACACATGGAGCTCGAAGTGACGTGATGATGTTATTAGCACGCACAAACCCTGATGAAAAAGGCTACAAAGGTTTATCAATGTTCCTTGCTGAAAAACAGAGGGGTGATGACGATAATATGTTCCCTGATGAGGGAATTAGTGGTGGCGAAATCGAGGTTTTAGGCTACAGAGGCATGAAAGAGTACGAAATGGCTTTTGACGGCTTTAAAGTTAAAAAAGAAAATTTACTTGGTGAAAAAGAAGGAAATGGCTTCAAACAAATGATGGAAACTTTTGAAGCAGCTCGTATACAAACTGCAGCTAGGGCACTGGGTGTAGCACAATCAGCTTTTGAAACTGCAATGCAATACGCAATAGATAGGCTAGATACAAATGGCGGTTCGCTGTATGACAAACCTAGAAATGCATCGAAAATTGTTTCTATGGCTACTGAGATTATGGCTGCAAGACAATTAACTTATTATGCTGCAAGAGAAAAAGATAAAGGACACAGATGTGATTTGGAAGCAGGAATGGCAAAAATGTTGGCTGCTAGAGTTGCTTGGGCATGCGCAGATAACGGAGTCCAAATTCATGGAGGTAATGGGTTTGCGCTTGAGTATCCAATAAGTAGAATTTTATGTGACTCCAGAATTTTAAATATATTTGAGGGAACTGCAGAGATACAGGCCGACATTGTAACACGTCGACTTGTTTCTACGAACCCTGCTTAATTTTATATGCCAGGTTTTTTATATTACTTATTAATTCCTATATCACTTCTTGCTGTTTTAGCGGTTTTAGGAACAGGTATTTACGCTATGTTTAAAGGTGGAGATTTTAATAAAAAGTACTCAAATAAACTTATGAGACTTAGAATTACTCTGCAGTTTATTGCGATTGTAATAATTATGAGTGCTCTTTACTTTTCAACTAGTTCTTAATGGTAAAACTCAATAAAATTTATACAAGGGCCGGTGATAAAGGCAAGACAGGGCTAGTATCTGGCAAACGTGTATTTAAGGATAATATAAGAATAAAAGCATACGGGACTGTCGATGAACTGAATTCTATACTTGGAATTTTAAACACGAGTGCCAAATCATCTCTGAAAAAAATAATTTCAGAAATACAAAATGACCTATTTGATTTAGGTGCTGATCTCGCAACTCCAGTTGAAAAAAAACCAAAATATAAACCGCTACGCGTTACAAGCAAGCAGGTTACAAGAATTGAAAAAACAATTGACAAATATAATGCAAAGTTAGCACCCCTTAATTCTTTCGTGCTACCGGGAGGGTCTCAGTCTGCGGCATTTTTACACAACGCAAGAACTGTAACGCGCCGAGCTGAAACTCAGATTGTCGCACTTGCAAAAAAAGAAGAGGTCAACGAAGAAGCAATTAAATATATCAATCGGTTATCTGATTTATTTTTTGTTTTATCGAGAGTTGAAAACAACAATGGCAAAAAAGATATTTTGTGGAAACCTGGTAAGAATGTATAATTTATGTTTACTCAACTAAAAAAGATATTATAACACATAAATCATGAAAATTTTAGTCCCTGTCAAAAGAGTTATTGATCCGTACGTTAACATCAGAGTTAAATCTGATCAAACTGGTGTTGAAACTGAGAATGTAAAAATGTCTATGAACCCCTTTTGTGAAATTGCAGTTGAAGAGGCAATTAGATTAAAAGAAGCTGGTAAAGCTGAAGAGATCATCGCTGTTTCAATCGGCAATCAATCCTGTCAAGAAACTATTCGAACGGCTCTTGCAATGGGAGCTGACCGAGGAATACATGTGCTCACAGAAGAAAAAGTTGAGCCTATTTCAATTGCAAAAATTCTAGCAAAAATTTGTGAAAGCGAGTCACCTGGACTAGTGATATCCGGAAAGCAAGCGATTGATGGAGATAACAATCAAACTGGTCAGATGCTTGCTGCACTAACAGATATGCCTCAAGGAACTTTTGCTTCAAAAGTTGAAATCGACGGCGACAAGGTTAAAGTCACCAGAGAAATAGATGGAGGTTTACAAACTGTAAATCTGAATATGCCCGCTATTATTACCACCGATTTAAGATTGAATGAACCAAGGTATGCTTCTCTGCCCAATATAATGAAAGCGAAAAAGAAGCCAATTGATCAAAAATCTCCTGAAGACTATGGAGTTGATGTTACACCTAGAGTAAGTATTTTAAAAGTTATTGAACCTCCAAAGCGTCAGGCTGGAATCAAAGTCGAGAATGTTGGAGATCTTGTAGAAAAATTAAAAAATGAGGCAGGAGTTATATGACATCACTTTTTTATATCGAGCATGCAAACGGAAAGGTCAGCGATCAAAGTTTAAAAGCTATAACAGCAGCGTCTCAAATTGAAGGCGATGTTCACGGACTTATTGTGGGCTCAAATATTGATGAAGCTGTTGCGGAGGCTTCAAAAATTAATGGATTGAGTAAATTACTCCACTTGGATGATGCAGCATTTGATAATGTTTTGGCTGAAAAACTTACTCAAGTTATTTTTAATATTGCCGGCGAATATGACTACTTTTTGGCTGCAGCAACAACAACTGGTAAAAATGTGATGCCTAGACTTGCTGCAAAACTTGATGTCTCTCAAATATCGGAGATCGTTGCTGTTGAAAGTGCAGATACATTTATTAGAACAATTTATGCTGGTAACGCTATTGCAACTGTACAAACATCTGACGCAAAGAAAGTTCTCACGGTTAGACCAACTGCTTTCAAAGCTGCAACAACTGACTCTGCTGAATGCGAGGTTGCAAAGATAAATGCTGAGAATATTCCATCAATTTCAGAATTTGTGGGCGAAGAGCTAACAAAATCTGATAGGCCAGAACTTACTTCTGCAAAGACAATTATTTCAGGTGGACGTGGAATGCAAAATGGAGAAAACTTTGAACTTTTGGATAAAGTAGCTGAAAAACTTGGAGCTGCTGTTGGAGCATCTCGAGCTGCCGTTGATGCAGGCTTTGTTCCAAATGATTATCAAGTCGGACAAACTGGTAAAGTTGTAGCACCCGAACTGTACATAGCTGTCGGAATATCTGGAGCGATCCAGCACTTGGCTGGCATGAAAGACTCAAAAATCATAGTTGCCATAAATAAAGATGAAGAAGCACCTATATTTGATGTGGCAGACTATGGTTTGGTAGCAGACTTGTTTCAAGTTCTTCCCGAATTAGAACAAGCCTTATAATTATTTATAAATTACTATCAATATAATCTTGAAAGTAGTTACTGTCCCATTCAGTTGGACCAATAAACTTTGCTATTTGATTTCCCTCTTGATCAATAAAAAATGAAAATGGCAGTCCTGCTGCTCTTACTTCTCGTGGTATATTATTTTTATCGTCAAAGAATAAATCTATATTTTGGATTTCGTATTCATTAAAAAAATTTACTGACTTTTTCTTCGGCCCACGATCAACGCTTATTGCAAGTATCTGAAAATCTTGTTTATCATATTTTTGTTGCAATCTATTGAGTGATGGCATTTCTTCTTTGCAAGGTTCACACCATGTTGCCCAGAGATTAATTAAAAGCAACTTGCCATTAAAATCATTTAAAGTGACATCATTGCTATTGATATCTTCGAATTTACTCAAAAAACCTTGTTTTTTTTCTATTATCAACTCATTCGCGTGTGAATTTGAAGTATATAAACTGTTGCAAAAGATAAGGATTGTGGCATATACCATCAAAATTATAAATCTACTGCATAAAGAAATCATCATTATTTGAGAAATAAATAGTTTTAGTAAAATGTCCATTAAAAAAAATAAGTTAAGAGATAGATTTAATAAAAAATCGAGTGAGTCTTTTATAAATATTAATTCGTCTTTGGAAAATGACAAATTTTTATTTGAAGAGGATATTGAAGCATCGATTGCACACGCTACAATGCTCTCGTCTCAAAAAATAATTTCTAATAAAGACTCAAAAAAAATTATTTCCGGATTAAAAAAAATTAGGACTGAAATTAAAAATAATAAATTTATATTTGATGATAATCTTGAAGATATTCACATGAATATT
>CACIQL010000010.1:0-47007 GCA_902588785.1 uncultured Pelagibacteraceae bacterium | reverse complement strand
ATGATTTTGTCTGGATACACCGGACTTGCATCCTTAGGTCACGCTGCGTTCTTAGGAGTTGGCGCTTATACTCATGCCTTCTTACTAACTAATGGAATACCTTTTTATGCATCAATTCCCATCGTAATAATTGTTTCATTTCTAGTAGGTGCAGCAATAGGAATACCAATCCTACGCTTAACAGGGATGTATTTAGCTATCGCAACATTAGCCTTGGGCTTTATTGCGGAACATGTTTTTATAAAATGGGAACACTTTACAGGCGGTAACAGAGGATTGCCTGTGCCTCAACCTGAATTCTTAGGTATGAGTTTTTATGATAGTGTGTTCTTTTATTATGTCTGCCTTGTATTTCTTATTGCCGCGATGTTTGCGGCGATCAATATACTAAGATCACCAACAGGTAGAGCTTTTGTAGCAATCCGAGACAGTGAAATTGCAGCACAAAGTTTAGGGGTAAACTTAGGTCTCTATAAAGCTTTATCATTCGCAATTTCTGGTGCTTTTACTGGATTAGCAGGCGCATTACTTGCTCATTACATTGGATACTTGGCTCCAGACATATTTAATATCTTTTTATCTTTAACATTACTTTTGCTTATTGTTGTTGGTGGAATGGGAAGTTTACATGGAACAGTGTTTGGCGCAATATTTGTAGGCTTCTTACCGCAATTAATTGCCATCTGTCGTGATTATTTACCAAGCTCAATTGGTTCACAGCCAGGTCTTGAGCCAATGTTGTTTGGATTAATACTTGTATTCTTTATTTTGTACGAACCTCTTGGGATTTATGGAAGATGGATGAAAATTAAGTTATTTTTTGAACTGTTTCCTACTTACAAAAGACAAACATTTAAAAAACAAAAAGTGTTTACTAAATCGGACCGAGTATAATGAGTTTGTTTGAAGTAAAAAATATCACTGTCGCATTTGGAGGAGTAAAAGCACTTAACGATGTGTCGTTCGGTGTTGATAAAGGAGAAATATTTACAATAATTGGTCCTAATGGAGCGGGTAAATCAACACTCTTTAATGTAATAAGCAGAATCTATGAGCCAAGCAAAGGGGAAATATATTTTGAAAATCAAAATATCTCAAAAACTAAGCCTCACAATATATCAAAGCTTGGAATAGCCAGAACATTTCAAAATTTAGAATTATTTGAAAATGCAACCGTTCTACAGAATCTGCTTCTTGGTCGACATATATATAAAAGAACAAATATATTATCAGAAGTATTCTTTACACCTAGTGCTCGTAAACAAGAACATGAATACAGGCTTAAAGTTGAAGAGGTAATTGACTTTCTAGACCTTCAACATTACCGAGATACTCTTATAAACGGTCTTCCCTACGGTGTTCGCAAAAATGTTGAACTTGCAAGAGCTCTTTGTACTGATCCAAAATTACTTCTATTAGATGAACCGTCATCAGGATTAACAAATGAGGAAACAATTGATCTTGGCTTTTGGATAAAAGATATTCAATCTTTATTAGGAATTACCATAATTATGATTGAACACGATATGAGTTTTGTAAATAAAGTATCAGATCGTATACTTGCACTTAATTACGGAAAAATACTTGCATCAGGTCTACCTGAGGAAATTAAAAATAACGCAGATGTTAAGCAAGCCTATATGGGTGAATAGTTAAATAATTAAAATAATATAGAACATCCATACTGGAATAAATAATATCCAATATCCGTACATCCACATCATCCCAACTACTCCACCCCAATCGTTACCTTCAAAAGATACTTTTCTATCATTGATTGAGCTTTTAAATTCCAACTTAACTTTTGATAAATCCATATCGAATTCTTGAGCTTTGATTTCAGGATTAGTATTTATTCTTTTTGTAATAGATTTTAAATGCAGTACTTGCCAGGGTAGATATAAAGCTCCAAAAACTATGTTAATAATAACAAGTGAATGATGAGCATTTGATAGATCTAAGCTAAGCATAGCTATACTTAAGATCGTATTAATGAAAAATATCACAAACCATCCAAACTCTTCGTAAAAGTAAAAACGTTCATATTTTAGCAGTATTGCACCCCAACAAAAAAACTGTGAAATAATTACTTGGATTACCATTAACCAAGAAATTAAATCAATAAACATATATTGATCAGAATTAATAATTCTAAGCACATAACTAAACATATAGATATATGTCACCTCAACGATGGTTACTAAAAATCGTGTCACAAATACTGAAGAAAGAACTGTGTCAATAATTACTGATTTAGAAGCATAATTTACAGGAAACAAACATCTGAATGCAGAAACTGATATTAAAATTATAGCAGGAACAACAAGGAATAAGTCATTGCTAATGTTTGATATTGTTAATGAGGCCCAAAGTAGAAATAAATTTGAAATGACGCCTATTCTTAGTCCTTGTAGGAAGTATTTGTACATCTAATGTCCTAATTTGTATTTGCCTGGGTGAACAGCTGATAAAATTAATAAGCCCGCGATTATACCTGTATTTTTAACAAAATTTTGAAGTTCATGTCTTTGCTCCAAGCCCTCACTCATATTCCAAAAATCGTGCATATAGTAATTTATTAGTATTGTCAGTAGCGCTAATACAAAGGCAGATAATTTTGAATAATAGCCGGCGAAGATTGAAACTGAACATATGCTTTGTAAAATAATTGTGATTATTAAAGATATTTCTGTATACGGCACTTGATGATCAAACATGTAATTTAGAGTAAATTCATAATTAAATAATTTGAATATTGCTCCAAAAACTAAAAAATAAATTCCAATTATAATTCTTCCTAAAAGTAAATTAACATTACTCATATTATTCATTCCAATTCATATATTTTTTACAGCCAAGAGGTATATCTTCAAAATAGCTAAATCCCTCCTGCCAAATATAGCCTGCCTTTAGACAGCATGAAAGTTTTTCTTCTGAATCGTTGTGATAATCATAGCATATCTTTTCTAATGGAACTCTTTTTTGGTAATTAAAAATCTCAATACCAAAAATTATCATTGAGCTTGTTAATAAGAACAGAAGACCGGTAACTATGGTCAATATTTTAACTTTAGATACTAAGACTGTAAAAAATAAATAATATAATAATGGCAAAGGGGCAAATAAAACTGGCAAAATAAAAACAGCATAATTTGGTATTATAAACTGAACATTCAGTTCATTTGTGTAGTAGTAATCTATGAATGGCAAATATGATAAGTATGCTAAGTAAACTAACCATGCAAACAACAATAAAGACTGAATACTGAATAATTTGTTGTGAAAATTTCTTTTTTGAAACAAATAAAGAGGAAGTGAGTAATAAGCTATGATTTTAATTATTAAATAAGAATAAAACATTAATCACTGACTAGTTTCCAAATACCGCTGTTATCGTTGTCAATAATTACAAATATTTCACCCACGCTATTCGCCTCTACATCTCGAACTCGGCCAATCTTTTCAAAGAGAATTGTTTCATTTCTTGCTTTTTTTCCATCAAATTCAAGTGAGATTAGTTTCTGTGCTTTTAAGCTAGTTATAAGCAATTTGTTTTTTAAGTCGGGAAACAAGTCTCCTCCATAAAAAGTCATATCACTTACAGCAATTGACGGAATCCAGGTATAAATTGGCTTTAAAAGACCTTCTTTCCAGGCGCTTCCATCGCCAATAATTGAACCATCATAATCTATTCCACCCCAAGCAACATCTGCCCAACCGTAATTAGTACCAGCCTCAACTTTTCCAAAAAAATCTCCACCTCTCGGACCGTGATTAGTTATATATATCTCATTATCTTGAGGGTTTAAGATTATTCCCTGAGGGTTTCTTAGGCCTATTTGATATATCTCAGGTAGCCAGCCTTTATTTTCTGCATAGGGATTATCTGTTGGTGCTGACCCGTCTTTATTTATTCTGATCATTTTACCAAAATAACTTGTGGGATCCTGTGCAATACTTCCGTGCCCACGTTCACCAATACTTGCGTAGAGTAGGTCATCTTTAAACATTAGTCTTGAGCCCCAGTGAATATTATTCCATGAAGAGTCTGATTGAAAAATATTTTCTATTTCACTAAAACTTTCATCTCTAATAATACCTCTAGCAATTGAAGTACTTGTCTTGTCATTCCCTCTATCCTCTGTATAGCTAACAAAAACCTCTCCATCTTTATAAATAATATCGAGCATTCCAGCTTGCCAATGTGGTTGAACAACTTTTAAATTATGTGGATAATTTTTTACTTCTTTTGTTGTTAAATTAATTTTTAAAATTTCACCTGATTTTTGTGTAAGAAATAATTCATTATCATTAATAAAACTCATACCCCATGGCTTATTAAGACCAGAGATGACTTTTTCTAATTTGTATTCTGATGCATTTAAATTAAAGGTGAGTAAAAAAAAGATTATTGAGATAAAAAATTTCATTATTATTAATTTAATCTATTTACCGCGTGCTCTTCTAATTGCTCTTTTGTAACAAAGTTTAAAGAATTTAAATGACAACTTTCAAGGTGTACTTTTGGCGCTACACCTGCATCATATGCCTCTTTCCATCTCAAAGCGCAAAGGCACCAGCGATCACCTTCTTTTAATCCAGGAAAATTAAATTCAGGTCTTGGTGTTGATAGATCATTTCCCTTAGATTTACTGAATTCCAAAAAATCATCAGTCATTACTGCACAAACTACATGGCTTCCATGATCGTGTTCGTCAGTGTTGCAAAAACCGTCTCTAAAATATCCTGTCATTGGGTCATAGCAACAAGCTTCAATCTCATCACCAAATATGTTAGTCACCATCTCTTTTTCAGACATATAAATTACTTACACCAAAAGATATATATTACCAATTATAAACAAGGGAATTTGAAGTCCAAAATTTGTTAATATTGCACGATCTGCAACCATGTATCCTACTATTGTCCATCCAATCGCACCTGTCCCATGAACAAAAATATTTAAGGGATAGATATTTAAATTAGTCAGCAAAATGCCGACCAAAATAAAAAAAGTACTAGCCCACTTAAGTCGATTAATCATAATAATCCTTTCAAATAAATAGCTGAAAAATCTGCTTGATTTAAAAAGCTCGATAAAGTCTAATACTCAAATTATTTATAAATCTGGGAAAAACAATGATTAAAACAAAAATTACAGAAATGTTCGAAATAGATCATCCAATTGTACAGGGCGGTATGCATTATGTTGGCTTTGCTGAAATGGCTGCTGCTGTTTCTAATGCAGGAGGCTTAGGAATAATCACCGGTCTTACTCAAGCTAGCCCGAAAGATCTTGCGAACGAAATAGCTCGTTGCAAAGATATGACTGACAAGCCAATTGGTGTTAATTTGACTTTCCTTCCAGGTTTTGCAAACCCGGATTATCCTGGCTATATAGAGTCAATTGTAAAAGGTGGTGTAAAAATTGTAGAAACAGCAGGAAGAAGTCCTGAAAAATTTATGCCACTTCTTAAAGATTCTGGAATAAAAGTAATACATAAATGCACGTCTGTTAGACATGCTCTCAAGGCAGAAAAAATTGGGTGTGATGCGGCGAGTGTTGACGGTTTTGAATGTGGTGGTCACCCTGGTGAAGATGATATTCCAAATATGATACTTTTACCTCGTGCATTTGAGGAATTAAAAATTCCATTTATTGCATCTGGTGGCATGGGGAATGGCCAACAATTAGTTGCTGCTCTTGCAATGGGAGCAGAAGGTGTAAATATGGGAACACGCTTTATTGCAACAAAAGAAGCTCCTGTGCACCAGAATGTGAAAGAAGCATTGGTTAATGCAAGTGAACTCGATACTGAACTAATTATGCGTCCATTAAGAAATACAGAAAGAGTATTAAAAAATGATGCAGTTACAAAAATACTCGAAAAAGAAAAGTCCTTAGGAGATGACATTCAAATACAAGACATCTTTGGAGAGGTGGCAGGCGTTTATCCAAAAATTATGCAAGATGGTGCAATGGATGCGGGTGCTTGGAGTTGTGGAATGGTGGCCGGATTAATTCATGATATACCGACTTGTAAAGAACTGATTGAAAGAGTTGTTTCTGAAGCTGAAGAAATAATTGCATCCAGACTATCAAAAATTGCTGTTTAAACGAAAAATATAGTTAAAAACTATTACCAAACATAGGTAATTTTTTATTATGGGATTCTAATAGTATTCCGTTTCAATGACAGACAAACAAAATAAAGAAATCGCTGAAACAATTAAATCTGCACTAGAGTTCTACCAATACGAACTTGACTTACCACTTACTAACTTTATTTTTCAATCTCCTCTTCATTGGAACGTAATGACAATAATTGCGCTAGCAACCTTTGATCCTGCACATACAACATCCTTTCAGCATTTATGCGAGTCTATATCGCCTAAAACAGGCTCTAAATCTTCAATACAATCTATTATTGAGTCTGGAATACAGAAAGGATTTATTGAAAAATCTCCCCTCGTTAATGATAAGCGCATTAAAAGTTTGAAATTAACAAAGAGCGCTACAACAGATTATGAAAACTGGGTGAGAGCAGATGCAACAACGTTTGGACCATTAAACGGAGTTGCCATGAAAACACCAAAATAAATGGTTATTAACTATAGTAAAATTTTTTTATTCGTCTTAATCATATTTTTATCAATTTATATTTCTTATTTAAGCAATTTTCTTAATGCGCTAGTATTTTCCTCATCTTGCATACTTGCATATTTTTCTGGATACGGATTAAGAGAGTCAGTATTTAATCCAAGTATTTATCAGAAAACTATAGGAATAATTTTTTGCTTAATAATTATTGGAATTATAATTTATGCAAATATTGCCTTCGGAGTGACTTCTTTAATTAATGGAATAAATATTGAAATGCTTTTTGGGTCAGTTATTTTTTTGCTTAGATTAATTAATTTTTTCGATTAACTTTTTTTCTTGTACCGGGCCTAGGTGGAGTTTCTGCACCACCTGCAAAACATTGAGCAATTGACATCCAATCATTTGCTATATCGCCAGATACATTAAGATTAACGTCTTCAATATTTCTTACCTGCGTAACAACTTGACAAAATTCTTCCGCTTTTCCTGATATTTTATTTTCATTTGTCGGATTATTAAAGTCCCAAACCGCACCAGATGGTGCAGTTAGTTCTAATCTCGGAGTTTCTTCAGGAAGTTCTTTCTTATTTATTGTGAAACAATATTTAAATGTGTTATTTCCAATAATAACTATGTTTTTAATACGATCCTCATTAATTCTATCAACACCAAGTGTATCATATAACTCTTGAGCATGCGCCCATGTCTACATATGTCTTGCGCTTATTGAAGATCTTGCACTCATGTCCGGCCCCATCCATTTAACTCTCTTTTTTGGGTCAGCTGCCGCAAATCGTTCAGTCATTTTTTCATAATATGATTTCCAAGTATCTAATAATTCTCTCCCTTTGATTCCCTTAGTTATAGTTTCCTCAAATTGATTCATCGTTGAACCTTTCCCAAGCATTTCAAGAGCGCTGTTGGCAAAGTTTTTCCAATCATCTCCATCTTGAAGAGATAAATCTGCGGCATAATTCCATACATGAAGGTGGCCGATAACGTTGTTAAAGTTCCAACCTTTAAACTGAGTTTTTTCCTCATAATCACTATCACTTAAAGATGATAATAATTTGTAAACTGCATTGCTTTCATCACAAAAATCATAAGCTTGTTGTAATTCTAAATTTTGATCTGTCATTTTGACCATTTCGGTTTACGTTTCTCAATAAAAGAGGCAATGCCTTCTCTGCCTTCATCACTTAACATGCGTTCAGCAAAACCTTTTGCAGCAAAATCGATCATTTCACTTCTCTCTAAATGTCTTGTCGCTAGGACAATTTCTTTTGTAATAGCATTTGCCCCAGGGGCGCAATTCATAACACCTTTAATTATATCGGACTCAATATTTTTTAAATCATTAGCATCTTTTGCTATAAAATCTGCTAATCCCATTTCAAACGCTTCTTTACCTGTAAAACGTGCTGCCGTAAGCATGATGCGTCTAGCTTTAGCTAAACCTATTCTTTGAGCAACAAAAGGGGCGATTTGAGCAGGAGGTATTCCTAGGGTAGTTTCTGTTAAAGCAAATTTACAGTCTTCAGTCACTACCACAATATCCCCAGCACAAAGCATTCCAAGACCACCAGCCATCGCTGCGCCTTCAGCTAGCATTACAACTGGCTTTGGATAAGAGTTTATCATATCAAAAAATGCACCAGTCAAAGCACTGGCTTCTTCAACATCCTTCATTCCCTGCTCTCCACCTTGAAAACCGGTTTTAAACATTTTTAAATCTCCACCTGCACAGAATATTCCCCCTTCTCCTCTCATAGTAACGCCTCTCACACCCAAGTCATCACGTGCTGCATCAAAAATATTTTTAATATCATCAGTTAATTCGCTAGTTAACGCATTTCTTTTTTCAGGTTGATTGAATGAAATTGTTAACCATTCATTCTCTATATTTACTTTACAGGCTTTTGTTTCTGGCAATGTACTCATAATTATAAATTGTTAATAATTCTCAATGGTTCGTAATTATAAATGTTCTTAGTTCTTCGCAAAGCAATATCTGTATTTTTTAGTATAAAATTTCTCAGTGATTTCAAAATTGGGTTTCCTAAATGATTTATATATCCCTGATATCTTGAAGATCTTTTAATTGCATTAGTCCTACCAACCCTCAATTTTTCATAATTATTTCTTATAAAATTAAAATCGTCAG
Organism: uncultured Pelagibacteraceae bacterium; assembly: GCA_902588785.1. Lineage (GTDB taxonomy): Bacteria > Pseudomonadota > Alphaproteobacteria > Pelagibacterales > AG-422-B15 > CACNXQ01. The sequence goes on along the minus strand of CACIQL010000010.1, from coordinate 38,239 downwards.
ATTTGTTTACTAAATTTCCGAATATGTATGCATCTTCCAGTGCCATAGCCCCGCCTTGACCCAAAAACGGCATCATCGGGTGCGCCGAGTCTCCCAATAAAGTTATGTTACCTCTGGAAAAAGAATTAAGTGATTTTCGATCAAATAAACCCCATTTATAAACTTTTTTTGAAGATTGAAATAATGATTTAATGAAACTTCCATAGGATGAGAAATCCTTTAATAAATCCTCATGACTTCCCTCTTCTCTCCAACTTTCATTATTTTTTATTTTGCTTTTTTTTATTGCAATAAAACTTGTTTCGAGTTTTTCATTAACGGGGTAACAAACGATATGGCTATTTTTACCTAGGTATATATTTATCCTTTTACTATCAGACGAACCAATACCTCTCCACGCGGTATAGCCTGAAAAAGAAATTTTATCCTTTTTGATTTTATTTGTTCTAATTAGTGATTTTATCCCATCGCAGCCTGCAATGTAGTCTACACTTATATTTTTCTGATTTTTGAAAACCAATTCTTTTTCATTTATTATATCTAACAATTCATGATTAAATTTTATTTCTCCACCTAAATTAATAAATTTCTCATACAGTTTATTTATTAAGACTTTTCTATTTGATGTAATTACTTCTCCAAATTCATTGATATTAACTTTTTTTATGACATTTCCCTGATCATCTCTCCAAGCAATATCTAATGGAGAGCAAGACTCTGCTCTAACAGTATCTAAAATATCTATTTCTTCTAGTATTTTACAAGCATTGGGAGTTAATGATATACCTGCGCCATATTCACTTAGTGCGCTTGATCTTTCAAAAATTACACATTCTTTTCCGGATCCCTTTAGAACGCAACCTAAAGTAAGACCAGATATGCCTCCGCCAATTATACCAATTTTTTTCACTACTTAATTCCTATAAAAACAATAATTGTACTTTCAGCTTTCACTGTAAAGCTATCTCCATTTACTTCGTTACTTATGCCATGAGAAAAAGATTTCAATTTTTCGTTATTCAAATCATACTTTAATCCTCTTGTTGTAATTTTATTATCTAATGACAATGAAATAATAGATACCAGCTCGTTATTAGCGTTTATTTTTGTATTTTCTCTCACAAAGATTATTCGATAAAAACTGGTTATCAGTTCAATTTGCAAAATATCTGAGTATGTGCTGGCTATAAGAATATTTGCCATTGAATGATCTTCCCTCAAACCGGTACTTCCTAATATCACAACTTTTTTAATACTATTCTCCTTACAATAATCTAACGATTTTTCTAAATCAGTCTTGTTCTGATCGGATAATTCAATAACTTCTATTTTACTATCAAGATCATCAATTGCAGCAGAGTCAAGATCACCTATAATTAGATTAGGTTGAACTCCTAATTCTTTTAAATTTTCTGATTTAGCATCAATACTAATAAAGTAATCGTTACTATCTATTATCTTTTTAACGTAATTTGTTTTTGAAACATTTCCGTTTGCAATTAAGACAGCGCTCTTTATCAAGTTTATACCGTAATTAGTAATTAATTGGTCCAGAAATTACTTCAAATCTCTCATTTTGAACCTGAAAGAAATAAGAAATATTACTTCCTTGTCTTTGATCTGAATTAAATGTTACTGAGCCAAGTTTTAGTGGATCCTCGTAATCTTTAAGAGTTTCCATTGCCTCAACAAAGCTATCAACTGTTAAATCTTTTCCTGCTCTTTCGATAGCTTCAACAACTATATCAGCAAAAATATATCCATAGATGGCTCCCGTATTAGGATCTGTTGCATAAATAGATTTAAATTTATCCCACCATTTTTTTTCAATTTCATTAGCCGTATCGTAATAAGGAAATACGACAGAATTTAAACAGTACAGCCCATTCATTACTCCATTTGGTTGTTCTGCCACAACTGTGTAATAGCTTGCAGAAGTTGTCACAAAATCAACATCTGTCCAATTTATTTCCTTTGCTTTCATAAATGGTAATATTGTTGTTCGAACAATTGTTCCCATGGCTACTAAATCACATCCTGCATTATTAAGTTTTTTTATTTGAGCAGTGAAGTCAGTATCTGTAGGCTTTGCTGACGCACTCTCAACTAATGTCATATTCATTGCTGCAAGTTGATCATCCACAGCATCAACAATTTCCTGTCCAAAATCAGTATCTTCATACAAAACACATACTGACTTTCGATTGTTGTTTTCAATAAGATATTTCAATCCTGTTCTGATCTGATCATAATATGTTGAGCCTGATGTAAACTTCAAACGATCATAGGGTTCAAACATTGATCGTGCAGCTGTAAGAGGAAATAAACTTGGAATATTCATTGATAGTTGATCAGACATCACTGCATTATTCATTGGCGTACCAAGAGAGCCCAACATAAAGCCAATTTTATCCTTTCTTAGCAGTTTATTAGCCGCTTGCACCGCTCTTGGGACGGTATATTGATGGTCTTCAACAATAAATTTTATTGTTCTGCCATGAGCTCCGCCCGCTTGATTAAATTCATCAATACGCATGTTTACACCATCAACACTTTGTTTTCCAATCATAGAGGCAGGTCCACTTAGATCAGTATGCATTCCAATTAAGATCTGATCTTCTGTAATGCCTTGGTCAGCAAACGATAGGCAAGAGAGAAATAATGAAAGAAATAAATAAACAAAAATTTTCATTTAGTATGTATATTCTTTGTTATCCGTTTGAATAAAAGTTCCATTTTGAACTTCAAATAAATAAGCAACATTCGCACCTAAATGTTTTTCTGGGGACCAAGAAAGTGTTGTATCACCAAAAGGAATTTTATAATCATTTATACTTTCTAATGCATTTAGAAAGCTGTCTGTCGTTAAGTCACGACCAGCAATTTCTAATGCCTTAGCAGTTATATCCATGTACATATATCCATAAGCTGAACCTATGTTTGGCGAATTACCAAAAATCGACTCATAGGAGTCAATCCAATCACAAATTTCGGGTGAGCAGTTTACTTTACTTGGAGTGTCAAATTGAGCAAATGTATAAAATCCATCTGTAACCCCATCAGGTTGCGATGCTATAACAGGGTGAAAACTTGCAACCTGTCCAAAAAATAATGCGTCCCATTTCATTTGTCTTGCCTTCGTGTAACCAAGAATAGTGTCTTTAACAATTGTACCCATTGCAACAGCTTCACAGCCTGCATTTTTTAATTTTGTAATCTGAGAAGTTAAATCTGTATCAGTTGGCTTATTAGTTGCTTTTTCATGCAACTCTAAACCCATTTCGTTGAGTTGGTCTACAGTAGCTTCATATGTTTCTTGCCCAAAATCATTATCTTGATAAAGAACACAAATTTTGTTTTTACCCCTCTCATTGATTGCCCACTTAACCCCAGCTCTAATTTGATCGTAATAACTTGAAAGAGCTCCAAATTTTAAACGATGCAAAGGATCAGTCATTGATCTTGCTGATGATAGAGGGAATAAATTTGGTATATCCTTTTTTTCTTGAGCTTCAAACACAGCATTGTTCATTGGCGTACCTAAACTTGCAACCATAAGAAATATCTTATCTTTATTTAGAAGCTTGTTAGCTGCCTGAACTGCTCTAGGAACTTGGTATTGATGATCTTCTGCAATGATTTTAAGCATTCTTCCATGAATGCCTCCAGCTTTATTAATTTCATCAATTCTCATTTGAACACCTTCAACCGAATATTTTCCAAATGAAGAAACTGGTCCACTTATATCTGTATGCATGCCAAGAATGATTTCATTATCTGAAACACCTTGAGAATAAGAATTGTGGCCAAAAGTTAATAATAGTGCCAATAAAATTGTAAAAATTGAAAATCGCTTACTTATCATCATTCGTCCTCTTGAATTTAAAAGGAAATCTTATTATTTCACAGAGGAAAATCAAGCAGATTGATACATGCTTTCAATGATATCGCCGTATTTTTGATTTATGAATTTGCGTTTCAGCTTCATGGTCGGAGTAAGCTCATCGTCTTCAGCTGTTAATTGTATATCAATTAATGAGAATTTTTTTACTTGTTCTACAGAGGCAAATTTTTTATTTACTTTATTAACCTCATCATCGATCAAGGAAACTATTTCCTCTGATTTACAGAGACTTTCAAAATTAGAAAATGGTATGTCATTATCCTGAGCGTGTTTCATCACATTCTCTTCATCTATCATTATTAGACATGACAAAAACTTTCTTTTATCACCAATTACAACTGCATCTGATATAAATGGACTAAATTTTAATTCATTTTCTATTTCAGATGGAGATATATTTTTTCCACCAGCTGTAATGATTATGTCTTTTTTTCTATCTGTAATTTTTAAATTTCCATAGTTATCAATTTCACCAACATCTCCTGTATGCAGCCATCCATCAATCAGAGTTTCTTTTGTTTGTTCAGGTTTATTTAAATAACCACAAAACACGCCTGGACCTCTAAATAAAATCTCTCCATCCTTCGCAATCCTTACTTCAGAATCATTAACGGCTCGACCAACATGTCCTAGTTTTATTTCTCTTGAGTAAAATGCAGTTCCAACTCCAGCAGTTTCTGTCATTCCCCATCCTTCTCTCATATCTATACCAAGTGAGAGATACCAATTTATTAAATCAGGAGATATAGGCGCAGCGCCACTCAGTGCGTAACGACAGTTATTCAAACCGAGAAGTTTTTTTATATTTTTTAAAACCAGTTGATTACATATCCAATAAGATAATTTCAATGATAAAGGGGGTTCTTTTCCATCAATAAAGTACTCTTTGTATTTGGATCCTACATTTATTGAAAATTGATAGAAGAACTTGCCAACGAAAGTTGCATCTTTCATTAATATTGTAATCGATGAATAAAACTTTTCCCAAATCCTTGGGACTGCAATAAATACCGTTGGAGAAACTTCTCGAATATTTTCAGGAACTGTATCAATACTTTCAGCAAAATTAACTACTGCGCCTGTTTTTAAAGGGATCATAACTGAAACTGACCGCTCCAATATATGACATAACGGAAGAAACGATAATTGTTCCTCGTGTTCCATTACATCAAAGATATCATATCCAGTATTAATAGAATAAAGCAGGTTTGTGTGATTAATCATCGCACCCTTTGAAGGCCCTGTTGTACCTGATGTGTAAACTAAAATTGCAATGTCATCTGGACTTACGTTATTAACTAAACTTTCCCAAAGATTGGGGTTTTCTTGATTAGTTTTTTCGCCAATTTTTAAAAACTCTTCATAGCTAATAACTTGATCATCATGAAAGTCATTTAACCCTTCCATATCATAAACAATAATTTTCTTTAATGTAGGACACTCATTTCTTACTTCTAGAATTTTATCAAGCTGTTCTTCATTTTCAGCAAAATAAAATTTTGTAGCACTATCATTTACTAGATACTTAACCTGTGCAGCCGAGTCTGTTGTATACACTCCACTAGAAATTCCTCCCGCACCGATTGTCCCCATATCAGTATAAAGCCACTCAGGATTTCCTTCACTTGCAATTGAAACCACATTACCTTTTTCTAGTCCTAAAGTGTGAAGAGCAAGACCAGTTAGTTTTGCCTTTTCTCCATATTGAGACCATGAGATTTCTTGCCAAATACCAAGATCTTTTTCTCTCATGGCAACTCTTTCTCCACGAGATTTAACCGAGTCCCAAAAAAGTCTTGGAATTGTATTTATCTCCACATTTTTTTCTTTTTCCAACGTCTCTCTCCTCTTATACCTTCATCTTGCTGCCCAAGATAAAATTCTTTTATATCTTCTTTTTCTAGAAGCTCTTTACTGTTTCCTTCCATTACAATTCGACCAAGTTCCAACACATAGCCAAAGTCGGAGTTACTAAGTGCAATATTAGCGTTTTGCTCAACTAAAAGTATTGTAGTTTTTAATTCTTTATTTATTCGAATTATAATTTCAAATATTTCCTTAACTAGCTTAGGTGACAACCCTAATGACGGCTCATCTAAAAGCATAATTTCTGGCTTGCTCATAAGAGCTCGACTGATGCATAACATTTGCTGCTCTCCACCCGACAATAAACCTGCTGGTTGGTTCTTTCTTTCTTTTAGTATTGGAAAATATTCAAAAACTTGTTCAATATCTTTATTTATTTCTTTCTTATCTGATCGTGTATAAGCACCCATTTGAAGATTCTCAATTACGGAACAATAAGGAAATACTTCTCTACCTTCAGGAGCATGACTCATTCCTAGTCTTAATATTTTATCAGGATCTTTTTTTTGAATTTCACTTCCATTTAAATAAACCTTTCCTTTTCTAGGATCAATTGCCCCTGATATAGTTTTGAGAATTGTCGTTTTACCCGCTCCATTTGATCCAAGGATTGTTACAATTGAACCTTGGTTAACTTTAAAGCTGATACCTCTAATAGCCATGATTGGCCCATAATAAGTTTCAATATTTTCAACACTTAATAAAGGATTTGACATAATTTACTTTTATATCTTACCGACAATTATGTTAATTAAATTATTCAATTTTTTAACTCAATAACTTTTCAGGTATTGGTATCATCTGATCAAGAAGTATTTGCGCATAAGCTTTGCCTTGAGGGTCGTTTCTAAGACTTGCTGGCCCGCCACCGCCTAGAACATCATTTAAAATAAAGTTTATAGAATTTGATCCTGGTAAAAAGTATCTCTCAACAGAACCTTCAAGAAAGTCGGCAAAGCAATCTTTGACAACTTTTTCGTCAAGAAAATTGCATATTGCTGGATAAAACTTAGGGTCACGTGAAATTATACCAATGTTCGCTTTATTGCCTTTATCGCCACTTCGCCCGTACGCAACTTTAATAAGCGGCACGTCAACAAACTTTTCATTTGCATCTTCAAAATCAGGAGCTGTTGTTTGTTCAATACTGTTCAAGTCAAATTCATCAGATGGTGGTATCTTTATTTCATTCTTTGAGGAACCGTTATCAATTGTTACGTTCACTTGATCCTTATCAATTAAAAATGAGAACAGCCTTACAATTGGTGATGGTTTTGGCCGTCCTCCAACAAAACCTGACAATCCTGGAGGAGTTGCAAGGCCTAATCCAACAGACTCTTTGAGCAAAATACCTACCGCTCTGATATCTTGATGTTTAGCTGCAAATTTAAGAACTACTTCGCGATTGTTTTCATTTGATGATTGCTTGCTGTATTGACTGTTATCCCCAATAATTTCAATACTTGTTTCATCAAAGTCAGCAATATTCATCATGCGCATTATCATCTTTGATCGCTCAAATATTGCTTCTCCGTATGTACGAGCTTTTTTAGCGGCATCTATACCAACAAATGAGCAAACATGTCCTGCCCTGAAACCATCAGCGTATGTTGCGCAAACTTTATATTGATTAGGAGCTGGATAACCTTTTGCTCCAGAGATTTTAACTTTATCTTTTTCGGTTTCTTCAATTTTTACATTTGAAAAATCACAAATAACATCAGGTAATATATATGCTTGAGGATCACCTATCTCATACAGCATCTGTTCAGCGACAGTTCCAAAACTAACCATGCCAGTTGAATTTTTTGACTTACTACAATCGAAACTGCCATCTTCAGAAACTTCCACAATGGGATAGCCTATTTGATGCAGATCTTTTGATACTAATTCCCAATCAGTGAAATTACCTCCGGTACTTTGTGTTCCACATTCAATAATGTGACCAGCTAAACTACCTGCAGCAAGTTTGTCATATTCTTTTTCATTCCATCCGAACGAATAAATACATGCGCCTAATGTAACTGCGCTATCAACACTTCTTCCGGTAATAACTATATCAGCGCCACTTTTAAGAGCTTCAGCTATAGGAAATGCACCAAGATATGCATTAATGCTTGCTATTTTGTCCTCAGCAGGAAAATCTTCATTTGAATACATTTCCTTTGTATTCAGCTCTGAAAATTTATTCTTTTCCGTCATTAAATCATCGCCTAATACAACTGACACTTTTAAATCCAATTTAAGTTCTTTAATTAATTCTCTGATGGCCTCAGCGCATGCCTCTGGGTTTACACCTCCAGCATTGCTAAGAATTTTTACTTTTTGATCTGCTATTTGTCGCAAATTTAACTTTAATACACTTGATACAAAATCTACTGCATAGCCTTTTGTGGCATCTTTTGCTCGAGCCCTTGCCATAATTGACATTGTGATTTCTGCCAAATAATCATAAACAATAAAGTCTAGATCGTTTCCATTCAATAATTGAGGGGTTGCAATAACGGAATCGCCCCAAAATCCACTTGCCCCACCTATTCTAAGTTTTTTTGACATTTGAATGATTATATCTATTTTTGTTATAATTGGTTAAATAATTAAATTGTCTAATACATTATGAGTTTTTTCAAATCAATAAACAATGCTTTCGTGAAATGTTTTGATTTTAAGACCAGAGCCAACAGGGCTGAGTTTTGGTACTTTTACTTGTTCACAACAGCTGTTGGTTTTGTTGGATTGCAGCTTGATATATTTTTTCAATTACAACTAGTCGGTATTGAATTAGCTAATTCAACAGACTCAATAATGCTTGGGCCTATGTATATTTTTTTATATTTTCTTTTTATTGTTCCAAGTTTCGCACTATACGTAAGAAGACTGCATGATGTAAATCGTTCAGGTTGGTGGCTCTTAATTGTACTGGTTCCTTTTATTGGAATAATTACTATTATTTTTTTTATGTGCCTAAAAGGAACAGAAGGTAGTAATGATTTTGGAGAGGTCTCTTCTTAATTTTCGTTTGACTTATTTTTTGCTTTAAATGCTTTTGGGCCGCTGCAGCTGCTACACCCTGAGCCTTCATTTAAAACTTCACTCTCAATGTCTTTTTCTAATAAACTAAACGTTGCAATTCCTAATAGGAAGAACATTGGAATGAGAATTAATAAATTTTTTTTAATTGTCATTTTTCAAGGTTTGGTAATTACTTCTATAATAAATTAGTGGATTTCTATTGTCGTCAATTTTTAAATCTTCAACCTTGCCTATTACTAAAACATGATCAGCAATATCAATTTGTTGATAAACCGATAACTCAATGTGGCCTAAAGTATTATCCAAAATGATATTATTGCTTGATGATATAGTATGGCTTGTTTTACTCACTTTTTCAGGATCTTTTGTAGCAAACAAACGTGATATTTCTTCTTGTTCGTTTGAAAGAAAGTTAATTACAAATGAATTATTTTTTAAAAAGTCTACATGGTCAGTTTCAGACTTATAAATATTAAAGATAATCAAAGGTGGCTTTAAGCTTAGTGAGGCAAATGAATTAATTGTAAATCCACTTTTATGTGAGGTGGCAACTGCAACTCCTGTTGCAAAAGAGCCAAATGCTTTTTTTAGAATATTTTCCTCAAAATCAACTGTCATTTAAGTAATTAAACTAAATTAATACAGAACGAAGCATAGAAACATAGCCACTTTTAATCTCTAGATCTTCATTAGAATGTTTCTTAAGTATCATCTCGTGAGCTTTCTTGAGTTTGTAACATGGAACAAACATGAATAAGTGATGCTCAAGATGGTAATTTACGTAATATGGAGCAACAAAGGCTCTTTCTATAATATTTGCATACGTAGTACGTGCATTATTAAAGTCATTCTTAGATTTTACACCAGCATGTTCTGCTATATTTCGAATTCTTAAAAAAAGCTGAAAAAAAGTAAAAAGTGGTAGCAGCCAAAATGCTAAAAAATACCACCATTGTCCCAAAATCCAAAACGTGAAAAAAATTATTATATTTGAAATTAATATTCCATACAGTGTATTTCTAGACTCAAAGCCACTAATTTTTTTTCCGTCATTTTTTTTTGTATCACTTTTAAGTAATGTTTTAAAAATTAATTCATATCTTTGAACAAGGCCTGATACGCCAAAAATATCTCTCAGCACTTTTCTTAACATGCTCTTTTTTTCTACAGGAAATGGTTTGGATAAACTTAGGTCTGGGTCATCTTCAAGTTGAGTATTCCTATGATGGGCTAAGTGGTAATGTCTGTATCCGTAGGTATCCGACCACACCGGAAAAGCGCAAATCCATTGTGAAAGTGAATTATTTAACTTTGTATTGTTAGTTATTAAACCATGTGCCCCTTCATGCATTAATATTGCTAGGCCAAGTTGTCTTCCAGCAATTACAAGAACTGCTGCTAAAAAAGTAAATATATTTGGAAATAAAGAGTAAACTAAAACTGATAAACCAATTATAAACCAGGCATGAAATAATAGAGCGATGCCTTTAAAGTCACTTTTTTCTCTTAAAAAATCGACTTCAGTATCTGATAAAACCTCATTTGGTTTCAAAAATGGTGTTAATTTTTTTGTCATTATTACTATATATATATAAAATTTTAGAGATTTCACACCCCATGGAATAATCTAATTATTACATATAGTTAGTAAAGTTATTAATTAATAACACTATCTATTAAATGTAATAAATATCATATTTTTGAAATATAGATCTCCTACAATTTATTGAAATTTTAAGGAGAGTTCTATGAATACATATCTAAAAATAATAATAACTTCTTGTACTGTTTTTATGTTAACAGTTCTGCCATCCAAGGCATTCATAATGGATGTATGGGAATTGAAAGGATTAACGTCTCAAGAAGTATCAGAAGCAACTATTGCTTTTAAAGAAAAAGCAATGGCAGGTGGAGCAAAATATACAGGTTTTAGATCATCAACAAAAATTAGGGGTGATGATACTTTAGACACAACTTTTGTTCACGCTTATTACGACAGCTATGAAGATCAAATGGCAACTCAAGCTCTAGTGGCAAGTAATCCTGATTGGTTTGCAAGCACTTTTGGTGAATTGGACTTTACGGATGTCGATAATATAACATGGGCAAACGATTTACCTGTAGGTGATGCTGCTCCTGGTCAAACTGTTGCCTATGCAATGGTTGAAATTACAAGTGGAATAAATTTCTTACTTAATTTTCCTGAAATGCAGAAAAAAATGCAAGAGTTAGGTGCACCTGTATTAGTTGCTTCTGCAGCTTGTGCTTTGTGCGGTTCAGAGGCGCTACCAACTAATGCCATGGTTTACTTTTCATCTGCAAATCCAGTAGATATGGGTAAAGCACTTGATATATTTTCAAGTGATGAAATGCAAAGATGGATGTTTTCAAATATGGCACCACATGCAAACTTTACAGATCAAGGAATTGTAGTTTTCAATGATTAATCTAGATATGCATAGCCGTTAACAGCGGCTATGCAAGCATGTAATCTCTTTTATCAGGAACGGTTTTTTTATTTTTTGATAATTGCATTTGAAAGACAACTAAAGTTGACTCTTCAAAGGAAGCTTGAGATGATGAGAGGTAGAAGTCCCACATTCTACAAAATTTATCATCATATATCTCTTTTACTTTATCTATGTTGTCGTAAAAGTTATATCTCCATCTTTTTAATGTTTCGGCATAATGAAATTTTAAAATTTGCACATCAGTAAGAGATAGTCCTGATTTCTCAACTCGAGAAACTGTTTCACTAAGCGCTGGAATATATCCTCCAGGAAAAATATATTTATCTATCCACGGATCAGTGTTACCAGGCTCGTTTAATCTACCTATCGTATGTATAAGAGCCACTCCACTATCGTTTAATAGATCATAAACCTTGTTAAAAAATTCCTGATAGTGTGCTGTACCAACATGCTCAAACATACCAACAGATACAATTCGATCATATTTCTCATTAACGTTCCTGTAATCCTGAAGTCTATATTCAACCTTATCCAACTTCTCTCTCACTTTTCTCTGTTGAGCATATGCAATTTGTTCTTCAGATAAAGTTACGCCTACAACACTTGCGTTTGACTTTTTATAAATATGCGCGGCCATACCACCCCAACCGCAACCAATATCTAAAACAGATTGATTTTCTTCGAGCAATAACTTCTTTGAGATTAATTCTTTTTTATTTATTTGCGCCTGCTCCAAAGAATCATTTGGGGAATTAAAATAAGCACAAGAATATTGTCTATCTGGGTCTAAAAACAGATCATAAAGCTTATCAGAAAGATCATAATGATGAGCAACATTTCTCTTTGATTTAGATATATAATTGCTTGAAGTTAATTTATTTGAAATAGCTCGAACTATTTTTGATAACTTCATCACCCAATGATCAATGTCAACTTCAGTATTTGCAAAAATAAGCTTTAAAAAATCATGAATACGCCCTTCCTCTACCACTAGTGATCCATTCATATAACTTTCACCAAAATGAATTGAAGGGTTCATTAATAACTTTATCTCTGAAAAGTTATTTGTAGTTTTTATTTTTATAGGTTCTCCTGTACCATCACCGTACGTGTTTATTTCACCATTCGGCATCACCCATGTAAGGTTCCCTGTTTTAATAATTTTAGAGAGAAGACTTTTTGTTATCATTTGCTAAATTTAATATAATGTTTGAATAATTTTCAATAATAAAAATTAAGCCGGCTTTTCAGTCAAAATAATTAAAATCTTACTATTTTTGTCAATTCCACACTCTGGATATTTTTTTGCTTCTTTGATAGCGGCATAACCGGCTCCACCAGAAGGAGAGGTATCAAAATCATTTTGTCTTAGCTCTTTTACTGCAATGTCTGCATCTTCATCTTCGATTGTCATGAAATTTGTGCAAGTAATTGCAAGCGACGATAGCGCCCTTGTCGAGGGGCTTTTACAATCTAAGCGTCCCATATTAGAAACTCCACCTGTGACAGTTACAGCTTCTCCCTTATTTATAGACTCAAGCAACACTGGAGCTTTTGTAGGTTCGACAATTATTATTTTTGGATCATTGCCAAAATATTTTCTCATATAGGTCGCAATGGATGCAGGGAAACCTCCTACTCCTGCTTGTAAGAATATATGAGTTGGAGGGTCATCGCAGCTTGCACAGGCTTCATCTGCAAGAACTAAGTATCCTTGCATAACTCGTAAGCCATGATCGTATCCATCCCAAGTCACATCTGATAGAAGCATCCATCCTTTTTTCTCTGCTTCTTGCTTAGCTCCCTCTAAACTCTCTTCATAATCATTGCCGTATACAACAACCTCTGCACCAAAACTTTTAATTTTATCTACAAAGCTTGAAGGGACATTTTTAGATAAATATATTACAGCTCTTGCTCCAAATATTCTTGCACCAGCTGCTAGAGAAATTCCATGATTACCGGCACTCGCTGATATATAGGTTTTTCCATTTAGAGCTGAGCTCCAGTTTGCATCCTTACTGAACGATTTTAAATTTTTTGCAGCATCACTTGCAATTACAAACGCTGCACCGAGAGCCTTAAAGCTTCCAAGGCCCATTCGATCTCTTTCATCCTTAAACCATAATTTTTTAATACCTAATTCATGACTTAATTTTACTGACTCAACTAATGGTGTTTCAGCTGCTTTGGGGCACAAACTCAAAAGCTTTTTTACAGCTTCAACATCTGTACTAACAGGATCAGTGCCATTATCTCCTGGAAGTCCTTTTTTAAAATATGGATTTGTAATAAACTTTCTCATTAAACAAAAACCATATCAGATTTAAAAATATGCGTATATTTATTAGCTATACTATAATAAGTTTTTTTTTAGCTTCAGCCGTGTTTTCTGATGAAAAACCAGGAAGAAACTTCGTTGATCTTCCTGATGTTGATGATGGTTATAATATTCATGTTATGTATGTTTTACCAAAAGATGGTGTTGATAAAGACTACGATCTTGATAGCAAAATAAGCATGTTAATGTATCAAATCGATAAATGGTTTAATTCAAAAACTAAAGATAGATTATTTGCAGATGGTCAGTATCTTAAATTTGATCGTAAAGATGATAATAAAATAGATATTACTTTTCTAAGACTTGACATAAATGATGATGAAATATCAAAACATGGAATTCAGGCAGTCAATGTATTACAACCCGCTATAAGTCGATTTGGTTTTAATGATCCCAAAAAAGTTTATTTCATCATCTATGGCGGCTCTAACAGAGATGTTTGTGCGTCTTCTCAACTTCCAAGTTATGCAACAGAAGGTGTAACAGCTAACACAGCAGCTCTATATTACCCGGGAAAAAGAAGTGGATCATGTATTGAAAATAATGGTGGTTTTAAACCTGAATTTAATGAAACTGCTAAAGCTGCTCTTCATGAAATTCTTCATGTTTTAGGGGCTGTACCACAGTGTGCAGAAGATCACCTAGTTTTTAAAGATGAAGGCACGATCAATGATGGCATTGGAGGGCACTTATCAATACCTGGTGATATAATGTACAGCGTACAATCGAATAAAACGTATGATAAGGCTAAACATTTAGATTTCAAAAGTTCAAATTATTATAATCACAACAATGAAAACTGTTTAGATATTGCAAAAAGCAGGTATGTATTTCCAACAGTAAGTAATCCTCAACTGCCTACTTTTTCATCAAAATAATTTAGGGTGTTGATATGGGTATCGGTGAATAATTATACATAACATAAAGTTGCTGGTAGCATAGCTTGCCTGTTTTTACTGCATAATCTTGATGGTACTCTTCAGCAGGATAAAATTCTGTAGTTTCTCTAATTTCTGTAACTATTGGATTTTCAAACTTGCCTGATAAATCAATTTTTTCAATTTTACTCTCAATAATTTCTTTTTCATCTTCGCTGTTGTAAAAAAGTATAGATTTATATTGCTCTCCAATATCAGGACCTTGACGATTTAAGGTTGTGGGATCATGAATGATAAAAAATGTATCAATCAATTCATTGAAAGTAACTTCACTGCTATCATAATCAATCTTGACCACTTCAACGTGACCTGTTTCGCCAGTTAAAACATCCTCATATCTAGGATTATCTAAATGACCACCTGAATAACCTGAGGTTGCATTGATAACACCAGGCATTTGTTCATATAAAACTTCAACACCCCAAAAGCACCCTGCACCTACTATTAAAGATGATAACATACTAGTTGATATAAATTGCTTGTGGAAAATTCAATATTTATTTTCGGTCAGCCACAAGCATTTCATCATAAAACCATAATCCGTCATGATCACGAATTATATCCTCAATACACTTAATATAACTTTGATCTGCTTCCTTTTCCTTAACCATTTGATCACTTATTTGAGAAACATATGTACAAGCATTCCATGCAGAAAATACTAATGATGTAGCAATACCACTGTTTATCTCATTTGGCTGCGACCTTAGTTTGTATTCAAATATCTCAGGTTCTCTGAAATGAATCTTATTGTTAAATTCATCACCTAGGTTATTTTTCATATACTGAATGATGTCATGACCTTTATTTGGAAATGGATTTTCATCAGGCCAAAGTTGATTAATTGCATTTAGACCAGGATCATTTCCGTAAGAGTGAAAAGCAACCATTTTTCCATTTGGGGCAAGCAAATTAACCATAGGTTTAATTACATTATTAACTTTTTTTTCAACACTCGCTCGTGAGCGATATGCTTGTGAAACAATAACTAAATCAAATTCATTGATAGAATCGTTTTTAGATGGAATTATTTGATCTAATGTGAATTCATGATCTTTTCTATATATGCAAATTACAGATGGATTTTCATAAGTTGTATTTCCTTGTTTATTTTCTTCAACTCTCCAATTTTCTTTTAAAAGTGGGCCCAACTGTCTTAGTTGCTCATAGAAACCAAATGAAGAGTCACCATCTAATGCAATGCTGCTCCAGTTCATATTTTGTTGCTTAGACTCGTTATTTGATTTGAGATACCCAGCTTCAGAGTAGTGTAAATTAGATATTGTAAAAACCATATTTGGATGTTCAACAAATCTGTCAGCAAGTTTTTCAATTGTAATTCTTGCATCTTCCATACTTACATCTTTGCAAGAAACATAAAAAGGAACAGTTGGAAATTGTTGATGGGCAATTCGAAGTACATTCATTAACACTGCTCCATCACCTACACCAGCATCAAATATTTTTAGAGCTGGTTTTATTGGTTTCAATTCATTAATGATATGAGATAGCTTTTCAGCTATTACTGCCTTTTCATTTGTAGTTGTTACAAATAATAAATATCTCTGTCGATTGTCAAAAAAACGGACCTCTTCTACCATATTTAATCTTAACAAGTTGCCAAAAAAATGAAACACTCAACTTTAATGGATACAGATGATTTAGAGCCAATTATTAAGCCAAAAGAAATTGATTTTGATACATTGAGTATAGAAGAACTCAAGGAATATATTGTAGAACTTAACACAGAAATTAAGAGGGCTGAAAATTATATTTCATCTAAAGAAAAAGATCGTCTAAATGCTGAGAGTTTATTCAAAAAATGATTAATAGATACGGCTTAGTTCCATTAGCATTTGTACTTTTCGTTTTTGTCATTTTTTTTACATCTCTTGTTCCTTCACCGCACAAAAGTTGTATTGATCGTAATTTGGCAGTTTTAAACAATTTAGATGAGGCTAAATATTCTGAAATCGAAATAAAAGAACTTGGTTTATCGATTGGGACTGGCTGCAGAGAAGATAATTCCTTTCAACTTGCAGCCAATTAAAACTTTAGCTTGGGAAATTTAATATGGCTTCATCAGTCAAAACTGTCATCGCAGTTGTGTCTGTTAAAGCCCCTGCCTCTTGTCTGGCTTTAGTTAATTCTTCATCATTTTTAAAAGCCATAAGTCCTTCTTTATCGTCATAATGCATAATAACTACCATAGAGTTATCATCTTCTGCATGAGATCCAGCAAATATAATTCTGCCTTTAAAGCCCTTTAGTTTATGTTCATTTTCATGAACCATATCTTTCCAAGACTCAAAGCCTTTAGAAAGTTTTTGCGTCAACATTACATACATAATAATTCTCCTAATTTTATGCTGTGAACTTTATAGGTTCATTTGTTAATTCAAATTGATGTGGCTCAAAGAACTCATTGTAGTCAGCAAGCATTGTGTTAACATCATCTGGACTTTTTGCTTTCCAATAACAAAACATTGTAAGTGAATCTCCAGGAGTTTCCCAACTCATTTGGCACGCTGCATTCTCTCCTGTCATGCTTTGTATTTGTTCTTCCTCAGATATTCCCTCACCAGCCTTGGCAAAGGCTTCTTTTGCCTCTTTAGACTTAAAAGTATGTGTTACAATATAATTATTCATAATTACTCCCTATTTTTTCATTGCATTAAACATTGTGAGCGTATCGTCAAAAGTCATCATGACTTTCATTTGATTGTTCTCAACTTCAAAGTAATGACCAAACATGGTATCCATACCATCAGCAGTTCCTTTTACTAATGCGAATACCTTGTTGCCTTCACTAATCATTGCTTGAGGTGTAACCATAAAATTGTCCCAGTACTCAGGAATTTTTGACATATTCGCTATGAAATTTTCTTTTCCTTTATGTACACCCGCTAATGGATGTTTTCCTTCTACTCCTGGAAACGTCCATGTTATATCGTTATGAACTATTTCGCCAAAGAATGTCTCCATATCTCCAGCGCCAAATAAATCATAACCTCTTTGTACTACTTCCTTCGCTTCCATATTAACCTCCTGGTTTAGTATAGCTGCCAAGTGCTGTTCCTGCGTTTGAAACGATTTCTGTCATATCTACTGCTTCAAGTATAACTGCATCACTTACCATGCCAGTTGATTGGACAGCTATTTTTGCACCCGCCGCTGCATTAAAATCAATAGCGTCCACTACCATCACAAGATCATAGTCTCCTCTAACTATATCAAAAGATAAAAGACTGCCTCCAACGGATTCAACTAATTTAGCCGAAGCCGCCTTTCTGTCGTCTGAAGGTTTACTCATAAATCCTTTAAGAGCTTCTGGGGTATATTTCGCCATCATATAAAATTTAGCCATATTTACTCCTTTAAATAAAATTATTATGAACTATCTTAGTGAAACTTTTATGACAAATTTTTATACCTTTTTAAGGAGTTAATATGACTGATCTCAAAGGAAAAACATTATTTATAACTGGTGCCACAAGAGGCATTGGATATGCGATTGCTGAGCGTGCTGCAAAAGATGGTGCTAATATTGCAATCATTGCCAAAACTACTGAACCGCAGCCAACATTACCTGGCACAATTTTTACAGCAGCTGAAGACCTAATCAAGGCTGGCGGTAATGCAATTGGAATAAAAACAGATATTAGGTTTGAAGATCAGGTGCTTGCTGCTGTTGAAAAAACTGTAGAAACATTCGGTGGTATTGATATTTGTGTAAACAATGCAAGCGCTATTAGCTTAACTCCAACTGTAAATACAGAAATGAAAAGATACGATCTAATGCATAACATTAATACTAGGGGAACGTTTCTTGTTTCTAAGTCATGCATTCCTCATTTAAAAAAAGGAAACAATCCACATATTCTAAACTTGGGTCCACCGTTAAACATGGAAAGCCAGTGGTTTAGTCCGCATGTAGCTTATACTATGGCAAAATATGGAATGAGCATGTGTACACTAGGAATGTCAGAAGAATTAAAGTCATCAGGCATTGCTGTAAATTCGTTATGGCCAAGAACGATGATTGATACAGCTGCCGTTAACAATATTTTAGCAGCATCAATGGATGACCAGGGTAAAAGTAAATGCAGAACACCTGCTATCATGGGTGATGCTGCATATGTAATACTTACTCAGGATTCCAAAAAATTTACTGGTAATATGTGCGTTGATGACAGTACGATGATGAAGGCTGGTAAGACGGATTTATCTGAATATCTTGCTACTCCTGATGCTGAACCATTTCCAGATTTCTTTGTAAACAAAGATGATGGTGAAGACATTATTCTAAGTTAAATAATCCTATGGAGCAGTTTAGTTTTAAACAGTTCTTACAAATTATTTATAGAATACTCACCTTTCCATTAATGGCACTTGTTGTCTTTTTGGTTTTGATGTTGTTTTTGTATTTTTTTTAATTTGATTATTCGTCGAAGCGTTTGGTGTTACAAGACTGCAAAGTTGTATCATAATCATCATTATGTTCACCTGAGCAACATGGGTCGATATTAATCTTACAATTTGGGCATTGATAGTGGCCATGTACATCAATTGGAATTATTGAAGTATTACACCATTGGCAGTTTTGCTGGGTCATTTTTTAATACCAAATATATTTATCAAATATATTAATTGATTCTCATAAAGAATTATCTATAAGGATCATCAATCCACGTTATCATCATGAAAAGCTTAAATACTTTCTGTATTTAGGCTTTTTTCATTTTTAATTCACATTTTGAGAGTGCTTGATATTATTTAGTTGATGATAATGTGGAGGTTAAAAAGTTGACGCCACCAACATTGTAAGGGGTGGTGTCCACAACCATTTCAAAAATATTCTAAAATCTACAAGACGTAGATGTTTGAAATAAAACTAAAATAAACCCCATCTACAGAGATGGGGTTTTTTATTTTCCGTTTGTTTTTTTATAAAAATATACAGATATAGAATAGAAAACTATCGTTCCGATAATCCACGCAGATTGGGATTGGAGTGTTATGTCTCTTTCACCAAAATTTATTAATGTTGGATTAAAATAAGACCCAAATGGCATTAATGGTGCCCAAGAAATTAATGCATCCCCTCCTACTTGATTGTGATAAATAACCGCCTCTACTAAAAAATTTTGAGCCATGAACCAAGTGAAAAAAATAATTAAAAACATTAATTGATATTTATGATACTCAAGAGCTCTTTTTGGAAAAATCCAATAAACAAGAATAATTGCAAACCAAACAATTCCTGTATCGGCCAATGAGTTTACTAACCAATTAATTTCCATTGGAATTGCACATGTCATTGCACCAGATCTTCTGAGATTTACCGGATCACCGTCAATAAGTCCAAAATTAACCCATATCTCCCATCCGAATGCAGCAATTAAAAATGAAGATAATAATGTTAATGCAATCCATTTCTTCATTTGATTTTTATATACTAGATATAAAGATAAAATTATTGGAGCTATTGCAGATAGATAAACCACGATAGTTCTTCTCCACTCAATAATATCTAGTCCACAATCAAATAGCCACATATCTCTCTATTCAATAAATTCTAATTCCTTAACGTAAATCTCTGCAACATGATCTCTTCCATAAGCAACAATAGCCACTGAAGTTATTTTCTTTGGATTAATTTGTTTTGCTAATAAAGCTCCAGATTTCTTAAAATCTTTGATCGGCATTATAAATTCATTATATTCTTCATTAACTGTAAATTCATGTGAATAGTATTGCCAGGGCAATATGGTTCCTGTTGTTCTTAAAAAAATATAATATTTTTCATTATTTCCCTTCGCGTATAACCTTATCGACTTAGCTTTGCTTAAATCAATATTCTTAAGTTCTCTACGAATTTGAATGAAGCCGCCATTGTTTTCTGTGCTAACATTGCCACTTAGTAAGGCGTAAACATTACTATCAACTAAATTAAATTCGACTCCGCCGTCAGAAATACCACCCATCACATTATCTGCTATATAAGTCCATTCATTCTCATTTGTGAAATCGTCTTTCAAAATATTTTCTCCATTCGATCCGCTTATAAAAATAATTAAAAATAAAGGTACAATAAAAATTTTTTTCATTAAAAACTATTTAATCGTTATTTAATCTCTGCGATCATTTAAGACTGTTACTCTATGCATAACACGTTTATTTGGCATATAGTCACCAATAGCATAATGCATCGTGCAACGATTATCCCAAATAACCAATGTGTTTGGCGTCCACTTAAATCTTATTTGAAATTCTGGTTTGCACATAAAATTAAATAAATATGAGAGTAAGTTATTAGAGTCGGTTGTTGTCATGCCAACGATCTGAGATGTAAAACTAGGGTTTATATAAAGAAACTTCTTACTGGAAATTGGATGAACCTTTACGACTGAATGCACAGCATTTCCAAATTCTTCAAACCCTTTATTTAATTTAACTGAAGACTCTTTATTGTCATCGTTCATATAATTGTTTCGAAAACTTCCCATGTCATGAATTGCTCTTAAGTTTTCAATCTGTGCTTTCAATTCATCAGGAAGTGCATCATATATTTTTGATAGCGAACTCCATAATGTATCACCACCAACTTCTGGAACTGTTTTACCGTACAAAACAGATGCAAATGGTGGATCATTTTTAAACGTTACATCAGTATGCCATTCATCTGTATCCGGTGGGTTATCCTTATCATTTTCCAGTAAAACAATTTCAGGAAATCCGTCTACATGAGGATAAACTGGGTGCGGTTCTTCAATCGAACCAAAGCTTTTTGCAAATTCAACGTGAAATTGCGGAGTAATGTTTTGCCCTCTAAAAAATAAAACTTTGTAATTAATTAAGTCGTCATAAATTTTATTTTGAATTTCTTCATTAAAATTTTTTGACAAATCAATTCCACTAATTTCTGCCCCCAATTCTGGAGATAGTTTATTTAAATGATATTGTTTCATTGTTCATATTAGAACAATTTTGTAACGACAAAGTAAAGTATAATAGAAATAGCAACAAACGAATACCAAATGATTACTGTGTTTCTTGCTTTATTTGGATTTAGTTTTTTTGGATTTTTGAGATCTTCCTCAGTAGGTACTGGGCCAAGCTTGTGATAAAATTTTTTTTTCATATTATTAAGTGGCGAGCCCGCTCGGGTTCGAACCGAGGACAACTCCCTTAAAAGCCTTAAGTTTGTTAATAATCTACAGTTAGTTCTAATAAACTAGAAGTCAATGACTGATTTTTCATTAAAAATGACGACTAATTGACGACAAAAATTAACATCTTTTTTTTTAGAATAGTTGTTATGCTTAATTAATAAATTTAAAGGAGACAAATATGAGCAAAATATTTATGGGTTCTATACTATTAATATTAATGATAGCAAATAATTTATTTGCTGATGAAAAACTTTTAGTTGTGAAAGACAATTGTACCCAAACAGTAAACGGAGTTTTTGGTTTTTGTGATTTTGCAATTCACAATTATGATATTTCAACCGAGACTACTACATTGTTAATTAAACAAACAGGGGCTGAAGGGCTCGTCACCGGTTTTAATGATGCAAAAAGCTATCAAGACGAAAAGACAGGGTTAATATATCTAGCTACTTATACAAATAATAATGCAACTCCATTGTGGAGGGTATATGATCCAAGTAATAACACTCTCACAAATATTTCGACTCCCTCAATAAGAAATACTTATATTGGATCATATTTTTATGAAAAAAATTTGATTGTACAAGAAGAAAATGGTCAAACTGTTATTGAAGAAGGATCTGAAAATGCTATTAAAATTTCAGTTAATTCTTCTGAATATGATATTCAAAGTGGTAGTGGTCAAACAATGATTAAACAAACGTCTGATGGTGCAACACATATTGGTGAGAATTCACTTGTAACTATTGAATCTGGTGGTCGTCAGCAATTGTATGCAACAGATTCCTCTGGAAATAGAATTGATATCAACATTCCATCTGGAACAAATCTATTGATTGATGGTGAAGATGTGATGGGAAGTATTGATAGCTCTATTGCATTAGGCGCAGCATTTGCATCACTTCCAACAGGAGCTGAAGGTGCTGGCTATACTTGTGGTTTAGGTACTGGATTTCATGATAGTGCCTCAGCGATTTCTGGTGGATGTGGTTTTGACTTTGCCAACTACTCATTCGTTGACTCTATGCCTGAGATGTTTCAGAAGGCATCATTCAACATAGGAGCCGCATCAGTCGTTTACGGCGAAGGTGATGATGCAACTTTGAAAGCTGGTATTACATTTAAATTTGGTGCTCCAAAGCCTGTGAGAGAAGCAAGAGATGATAATCTCTTGCTAGAAAACAAAATTGATGCAGTGATGGCAAAGAATGAAGCAATTCAGACTGAGAATAATTTAATACGTGAAGAAAACGATTTGCTGAAAGCTCAAATTGCAGAAATTAATACTCAGCTTAAGGCCTTAAATATGTTGGCAATGAATTAAGTTTTTTCCTTTCTAATGACGACCAGATGACGATCTGATCTATTTCGAAAGTATGAACTAATAATTTTTGGCTAATATAGTGGCGAGCCCGCTCGGGTTCGAACCGAGGACAACTCCCTTAAAAGGGGAGTGCTCTACCAACTGAGCTACGGGCTCTTAATTTGAGTTTATATATGATTATTATCTAAAATATATAGGTATTTTTGTATTTCAAGTGGATATCTTACATCATGTCTAGTTCTAATCTTGCAACATCTGACATGCGTGACATATCCCATGGTGGATCCCACACTAGATCAACTGCAACATTTTTTACCCCAGGTACAGCATCAACAGCTTCTTTTACTTTTTTTGGCATTTCATCTGCTACAGGACAATTTGGTGTAGTTAATGTCATTTGAATAATAACATCATTATCAGGAGTAACCTCACATTTGTAAATTAGACCTAATTCGTACAAATCAACTGGAATTTCAGGGTCAAATACAGTCTTTAATGCATCTATAACTTTTTGATCTTCTACTTTTTCCATTTAGTTAAATAATTCTACAAAATCCTCATAGCCTTCTTCACTTAACTTTTCTAGAGGAACAAATCTTAAGGAAGCCGAATTAATACAATATCTTAATCCAGTTTCAGTGGGTCCATCATCAAATAAATGGCCTAGGTGTGCGTCGCCATATTGACTTCTTACCTCTGTGCGAACCATCCCATGGGATTTATCAACAACTTCTACAATTTCAATTCCATTTATTGGCTTATCAAAACTCGGCCAACCTGTTCCTGAATCAAATTTATCTAAAGAGGAGAATAAGGGTTCTCCTGAAATTACATCAACATAAATTCCAACATCTTTACTATTCCAATATTCATTAAAAAATGGCCTCTCTGTTCCATTCTCTAAAGCAACAATTCTCTGTTCTTCAGTAAGGTTATTGATAGCTTCCTGTCTTTCTTCAGGCGTGGCAGAACACCAGAAAGGTGTATCCATTACTTCTACTTTTGACATATCGTACTCCTCTAAGTTTATATCGGCAAAAGACCGGTTTCCATAAATAAGTTGCAAAACAATAAATAATACAAGCAGTGCAAGATATACAGGATATAGTCTCATAATTAATCTTTTAAAGCCTGGTTAAAAGCATGCCATGCCATTGTTGCGCACTTTACCCTCATTGGAAATCCACCTACTCCCTTTAAGGCATAAAGTGAATCTTCCTCATTTAAAACTTTTAGGTCTTCATCTGAACCTGAAACAAGATTTGTAAAATCCTTAAATATTTCCTCAGCCACTTCAATTTTTTTACCTTTTAATTTTTCCGTCATTAATGATGCAGAAGCAAGGGATATGGCACACCCCTCACCAGTGAATTTAATGTCTTCTATTATATTTTGATCATTAAGAAGAAAAGTAAGCTTTAAATTGTCACCGCACAACGGATTATGACCATCAGCACTTTTATTATGAGGGTCACATTCACCAAAATTTCTTGGTTCACGTCCGTGATCTAAAATTATTTCTTGGTAAAGGTCATTTATTAAATCATTCATTTATTAAAAAACTCCTTACACTTATGTAGCGCAATAACAAATTGATCAACTTCTTCTAATGAATTATACACACCAAAAGATAATCTGGCCGTTGAATTGACACCGAGATGTTTCATTAAAGGCTGGCAACAGTGATGACCTGCTCTAATTGCTATTCCTTCAACATCTAAAAACGAAGATACTTCGTGGGAGTGAACATTTTTAATATTAAAGGATATGATAGAATTCCTTTTATTATCTCCACCGTGAATTTCGATAAAATCAATTTCGTTTAATTTATTAAATGCATATTTAGTAATTTTATTTTCATGCTCGATAATATTATCGAGTCCAATTTTATTCATGTAATCAATTGCTATACCCAATCCGTGCGCTTCGACTAATGGAGGAGTTCCTGCTTCATATTTCGCTGGTAATTCTGCGTAACTTGCACCTTCTAGACTCACATCTCCAATCATTCCTCCTCCACCTTGATAGGGGGGCATTTCAGATAAAAGATTTTCAGTTCCATATAAAACTCCAATACCAGCAGGACCATAAGTTTTGTGTCCAGAGAAAACAAAAAAATCACAACCTAGTTTTTGAACATCAATTTTCAAATGAGCAGCTGATTGGCAACCATCAAGGAGAATGGGAACATTTTTATCTTTACAGATACTTATAGCCTTTTCATTTAATTCAGTACCAAAAACGTTCGAAAGATGTGTCAAAGATACAATTTTTGTTTTATTTGTGAATAGACTATTAAAATGATCAATATCAATTTCTCCTGATGGTTGAATATTTGCAAACTTTAGCACAATGCCATACTTGTCTCTTAAAAAAAACCAAGGTATTAAATTTGAGTGGTGCTCGATTAAAGATAAAATTACCTCATCTCCCTCTTGCATAAACTTTTCATAGAAAGTTTGAGCAACTAAATTTATTCCTTCTGTGGCACTTTTTGTGAAAATAATTTCATTTTCAGACCTTGCATTTAAGAATTTTTGAACTTTTTTTCTAGCGTCCTCATATCTAAATGTTGATTCAACAGATAATGTATGAACTCCCCTGCTAACATTAGAATAGTGATTTTTATAGAAATCATTTGTTTCATCAATAACTGTATTTGGTTTTTGAGCAGAAGCTGCAGTGTCAAAATAAATAAGATCTTTTTTTTCCAATATCTTTTTTGAAAGAATTGGAAAATCTTTTCTAACATTTAAATTTAAAGTTTTAGAGTCATCCATATTAACAATTCTCGTTGATAAAATTTTGGCCTTTAGCTTGCATTTCTGCATCTTCAATCTTTTCTATAAACTCTGATAAAAAGCCCTGTATATATATTCTTTCAGCTTCACTCTTTGAAATTCCTCTAGAAGCTAAATAAAACAGTACTTCCTCATCAGCTTTTCCTGAAGCCGCACCATGAGAGCAAACTACATCATCATTATTTATTTCAAGTATTGGTGTAAGATTAATTTTAGATTCCTCGTCAATTAATAAACCTTTGCTAATTTGGTTAGATTGTGTATTTGAGCAATTTTCATCAACAAATACTTTTCCTTTAAACGAAACATTGGATGATCCACGAGTTACAGCTTTAAATGAACAATCTGATACCGCAGATTTACTTAAGTGCCTTATTTCTAAATTATTTTCACATTTTGATGAATTGGACATAACAACACCACTGCCAATATACTTTGCATTTTCTTCATTTAAATTAATCTTAGTCTCGTTATTTGTAAAATCTGATCCATTTGTAAAATTAAAATCTTTAAACATTGAACCATTTGACATATTACAAGTATGAACAAATGAATTGATAGTATCGGATTGAAACTTATTAAATCTGTATAATTCAAGTACTGAGCGGGAACCTAAAAATGATTTTAAAATAAAAGATGTATCAATTATATAATCATTTTCATCAATAATCTCTAAAGTAGCATTCTCGTTTAAATATATATCAGCAATAATTTTTAAGTTGCTCTTATTACTGCTTATTAATTTTATTCGTGAAGGTATTTGTGAATAATTCGAAGTGATTTTTAATTTTAGTTCATCATTTATTATCTCGTGTGATATAGATAGATCCTTAGAATTTGTTTCAATGGAAAAATTATCCGTTAATTCTACTATTAAAGGTGTTAAAGTTTTCATTAACTGTATCCCTCTTGATCTATTCTTGAAGCTAAAGTCTTGTCGCCAGTTTCTATAACTGAGCCATTTTGAAATACATGAACGTAATCAGGCTCAATATATTCTAATAATCTTAAGTAATGAGTTATAATAATAAATGATCTTTCATCATTTCTTAATTTATTAATTGCGTCTGCAGTGGTTTTTAGTGCATCAACATCTAGGCCTGAATCTGTTTCGTCCATAATAATTAAACTTGGATTAAGCAAATCCATTTGAAGGACCTCATTTTTCTTCTTCTCTCCCCCAGAAAAGCCAGCATTTACAAAACGACTGTGCATGTCCATTGGTATATCTAGAAGTTTTGATTTTTCTTTTAGAATTTTTAGAAATTCTCCAGCATCAATTGGTGTTTCTTTTCTTGACTTTCGATGTGCATTAACAATCTGCTTTAGATAAGAAGCATTAGTGACTCCAGGAAGTTCAATTGGGTATTGAAAAGCAAGGAAAAGACCATTTAATGATCTCTCATAAGGATCTTTTGAGAGTAAATCTTCACCATTGAGATTAACTTCCCCTGAATCTACATTATAGTTTGGCTTACCAGCTAGAGTGTGAGCAATAGTGCTTTTACCTGAACCATTAGGACCCATTATGGCATGCACTTCACCCTTTCCAATATTTAAATTTAAATTTTTTAAAATTTGTTTTTCTTCAACAGTAACATTTAAATTTTTAATCTCTAACATACTATCCAACACTTCCTTCCAAACTTATACTCACAAGTTTTTGAGCTTCGACAGCAAACTCCATTGGTAATTTTTGCAGTACTTCTTTACAAAACCCATTTACAATTAAACTTTGTGCTTCTTCCGCATCTAAACCTCTTTGCATACAATAGAACAATTGCTCATCACTTATTTTTGAGGTTGTTGCTTCATGCTCTATAGTTGAAGAATTAGAACTATTTTCGGTTAACGGAATGGTATTGGCTTTACACTCACTACCAACTAATAATGAATCACATTGGGTAAAGTTTTTTGCATTTTTAGCTTTTTTATGAAAGCTGACAAGCCCACGATAAGTATTAGATGACTTTCCTGCAGAAATTCCTTTAGAAATGATTCTACTTTTTGTATTTTTCCCTAAGTGGATCATTTTTGTTCCAGTATCAGCCTGCTGATAATTATTGGTAATAGCTACAGAATAAAACTCACCAGTCGAATTATCTCCTCTTAAAATACAACTTGGGTACTTCCATGTTATAGCGGAACCTGTCTCAATTTGAGTCCAAGAAATTTTAGAGTTTTTTCCTTTACATAGGCCCCGTTTAGTTACGAAATTGTATATTCCACCTTTTCCATTTTCATCACCAGGATACCAATTCTGAACTGTAGAATACTTTATTTCAGCATCATCAAGTGCAACTAATTCAACATTAGCTGCATGCAATTGATTTTCGTCTCTCATAGGAGCTGTACAGCCTTCAAGATAACTTACGTAACTACCTTCATCTGCAATTATGAGTGTCCGCTCAAACTGTCCTGTTTCAGAAGCATTAATTCTAAAGTATGTAGATAATTCCATTGGGCATTTAACTCCTTTAGGTATGTAAACAAATGAACCATCGCTAAATACAGCTGAATTTAAAGTGGCGTAGAAGTGATCAGTTACAGGAATAACGGACCCAATATATTTTTTCACAAGCTCAGGATGTTTTTGAATAGCTTCTGAAATAGGACAAAAAATGACACCTATTTCGTTCAGTTTCTCCTTAAATGTTGTTGCAACTGACACGCTGTCAAAGACTGCGTCTACTGCAACACCAGCTAAAACTTTTTGTTCCTTTAACGGTATGCCTAGTTTCTCATACGTTTCCAATAATTTAGGATCAACTTCGTCTAGTGATTTTGGTTTTTCTTTAAAATCCTTAGGCGATGAGTAATAGTATAAATCTTGAAAATCAATTTCATCTATCTCTGCTTTAGCCCATTTGGGAACTGACATATTTTCTAATCGTTTGAATGCTGACAGTCTCCATTCCAACATCCATTCTGGTTCATTTTTTTTCTTTGAAATCAACTTGATAACATCTTCATTTAACCCTTTTGGAATTTTTTCACTTTCAATTTCAGTAACAAATCCATACTTGTACTTTTCTTGTGTAAAATTATCTTTGCTTACTTTATTCATATTTTTTTACCAACGTTTGTTCTTCAACTAAATCACTGAGATGCACCGTACTTAAATAATTACCGATGACTCCCTCAAGATTTTCCCAAAAATTATGAGTTAAACACTTTTTGTTAGTTCCTGAACAAAAAGCATTAGGATTATTGCCGCACCCTGTAGTTTTTATTTTTTCATCTATTGCATTAAATATGTCCAAAATTTTAATTTCTTCAGTTTGTTTATTTAGAATATATCCTCCACCTGGTCCTTTTTGACTTTTTACTAATTCAGCTTTCTTAAGGTCGTTAAATATCTGCTCCAAATAAGACAAAGATATATTTTGCCTAACAGATACATGTGACAAGCTACATGGTTTTTGTGATCCAAATTTGGCAAGATCAACCATTGCTAACACTGCATATCTACCACGCGAAGTTATCTTCACTTATTTTCCTCAATTAATTTTTCAAGCTTTTCTATTCTATTTCTTAAATCAGAATTATCTTTTTCCAATTTTTCAACTACAGTAGCCCTGCTGTCATCTCCCTTACTGAGACCATATGCTCTGAATTTCTTTACTCCCGAAGAATTAGGTACAATTGTATATCTAGCTGGATTCCCAATTACACTTTTGTTCGACTCAACATCTTTTGTAACTACTGAATTAGAGCCAACTTTTGAATTAGCGCCAATTGTAATCGGACCAAGAATTTGTGCTCCAGATCCAATTATTACTTTATCCTCAAGTGTTGGGTGTCTTTTCTTATCTTTCTGACTTGCGCTATCCTCACTTGGAGAAACTCCTCCAAGAGTTACTCCATGATAAATCGTTACATCATTGCCGATTTCAGCTGTTTCACCAATTACAACTCCCATCCCATGATCAATGAAAAAACGTTCACCAATTTTAGCCGCTGGATGAATTTCAATACCTGTTAATATTCTACCAATGTAAGACAATAACCTCGCTAAAATTGTAAGCCTTATTGACCACAAAAAATTTGATAATTTATATATACCAATAGAATGTAGGCCAGGTGAAGTGACTAATGTCTCAATTCTGCCTTTAGCAGCTGGATCTCTATCTATATAAGAGTCAATTAAATCAATGATTTTACTCATTTTGAAAAAAAACCTTGAATTTCAAATAATAAATTTAGTATACCGTCTCAGTGGTTAAATATAATAACCCACTAATTTAGTCAACTATCTAGTGCTCAAAAATGAATAATCAAGTAAAAGAAATCGTTTTTACAGGACCTGACGGTAAATTGGTTGGAAAATATAAAAAAGGACAGTCTTTGAACCCTCCAATTGCACTACTAATACACCCACATCCTCTTTATGGCGGAACAATGAATAACCCTATTGTAATGGAATTATTTTCTATTTTTGATTCTCTAGGATTTTCAATTTTTCGCTTTAATTTAAGAGGCGTTGGAAAAAGTGAGGGCAAATTTGATAATGGGTTGGGCGAGCTTGCTGATGCTGCGGCTGGCCTAGATTGGATACAAAGGCAGAATCCAAATACAAATCAATGTTGGGTTGCAGGTTTCTCTTTTGGTGCTCTACTCTGCATGCAACTATTAATGAGAAGACCAGAAATAACAAGATTTATAAGTATTTCACCACAACCTAATCTATATGATTTTAATTTTTTAGCTCCATGTCCAGCTTCAGGTTTAATAGTCCAAGGTAAAAAAGATGACTTGGTGCCTCCTGAAGAAACTACACGGCTTGCAGAAAAACTCAAATCTCAAAAAAATATAACAGTGGATTATGAAGAAATAACAGGAGCAAATCATTTCTATGACAATGAAACCGATAAGCTTGAAAAGACAGTTAGAAGTTACATCGAAAAAGAGCTTAATTCAAAGTATAGGTAACTAAGTAATTTTCCCACCAGTTATCGGACTTTTAACACCTGTAGTTCCTGGCATTGATATAGGTAAATTTTTAATTCTTCTTATACCTAAATAAGCAAATGCCTGGGATTCTATAAATTTTGCGTCACCATAAACTTCTTCAATAGAGATTACACTATTTCCTAAATTTTCTTTAATTAAATTTAAAATGAACTTATTTTTGGTTCCTCCACCAGAAATAATAATTTTTTGATTTTCTATTTTTTTTAGATCATTAATTATCGCATAGGCAGTAAATGCGGATAAAGTAGCGCATGCATCATAAAAATTTATTTTTAATACTTTATTTAATGAGAAATAATTTCGGTCGAGAGATTTGGGGGGTTTCTTTTTGAAAAATTTATCATTTTGAAGTTGCCTTAAAATATTATTGTTAATTTTACCTCGAGAAGAATATATTCCATTATTATCAAAAGGTCGTTTCTTTTTGGAAAATACAAATTGGTCTAAAAGGCACATTCCTGGTCCAATATCATATGCTGTTAACTTACCTCTATTGTCCAATGTGGAAATATTAGAGATACCTCCAATATTAATAAAAGAACAAGGCTTTTTAAGTTTTAGTTTATTGATTAAAAGCTTATGAAATATTGGTACTAATGGCGCTCCCTCTCCACCATTTAAAAGATCTTTTTGTCTAAAATCAGTTACAATAAGGCTTTTGGTTTTCTCTGCAATATAAGAACTATTACACAATTGAATCGATGATTTATTTTTAGATGAGTGAAAAATAGTTTGACCATGTAACGCGATAAGATCAACTTTTTTGATATTTTTAGATTTTATAAATTTTCTTATGGCATTTACATAATCTTCACTTACTAAATTTTCGCAATCAATTATATTTGATATGCTATTTTTGTTTTTTGTAAAGTTGTTCACAAGAGTCTGAAGAGACTTTCTTGTTGATTCCCTAAACTTAAATAAAGATGAGCAATTATGAGTAAATCTGCTTTTTCCATCAGAACTAACGTATGAAACATCAATTCCATCTAGTGAAGTGCCGCTCATAATGCCAATTGCGTGAAGTTTATTGTTGCTCATATATTTTGTATAATTAGTCTAAATAATTTATACATTACTGAATATAGAAAATGACACTTATTGAAGAACTCAAATACCGCGGTTTCTTAAATCAATGCACTGATGAGGTGTCTCTCAATAAAAAATTAAAATCTGAAAATATTACATTTTACATTGGCTTCGATTGTACGGCTAAATCATTGCATATAGGCAGCTTGATACAGATAATGGTAATGCGCCTATTTCAAAAACACGGCCATACTCCAATAATATTAATTGGCACAGGAACTACCCGAATTGGTGATCCCTCAGGAAAAGATGAAACTAGAAAAATGCTTACTGAAGATGAAATAAAAAATAATGCTAACAATCTTAAAACTGTTTTTGATAAATATTTGTCGTTTAAAAATGAAAAGAATAAGGCATTGATAGTGGATAATGCAGATTGGTTAGATAAACTTGGTTACGTAGATTTTTTAAGAGATTTTGGAAAACATTTTACAATTAATAAAATGCTGACATTTGATAGTGTAAAAATACGTCTTGAAAGAGAACAGTCTCTCAGTTTTGTAGAGTTTAATTATATGATATTTCAAGCTTATGACTTCTATGAGCTTAATAATCGAAATTCGTGCACCTTACAGATTGGAGGCTCTGATCAATGGGGAAACATTGTAAATGGGGTGGAACTTATACGAAGAGTAAATGGCAAAGAGGTTTACGGACTCACAACTCCTCTTCTCACTAATTCTAATGGTGATAAAATGGGTAAGACAGCTGATGGAGCAATATGGCTTAATGATGACCTTTTATCAGCCTACGATTATTGGCAGTTTTGGAGAAATGTAGATGACAGAGATGTAATTCGTTTCATGAAACTTTTCACAGATTTAAGCAAAGAACAAATTGATGACTATGAACAAAACTTATCAAAAAATATAAATGATTTAAAAATAATTCTTGCAAATGAGGTAACTGCTATGCTTCATGGGATTGAAAGTTCAAGAAAAGCTGAGCAAGCAGCAAAACAAATATTTGAAAACAAAAGCTTGTCTGAAGATATGCCTACACTTAGTTTAAGCAGTAAAGATATTCAAAACGGTGTGTTACTATCAGATCTTATTGTTCAAATGAAATATGCTAGCTCAAAATCTGAAAGTAGAAAATTGATACGTGGGAAAGGTGTAAAATTAAATGGAAAAATAGTAGAAAACGAGCTTAAGTTGTTAGACTATGATCAAATTACACAGTTTGAAAATGTAATAAGTGTTGGTAAGAAAAAACATTTTAAAGTGATTATTGGATAGTTGAACCACTTTCAATAGCTTCTATTGCTCTTTCTATTATTCTTGGCTTAATAATAGTTAATGGATTAGATTCTACTTCGGGATCGTCAGAAGATCCTGTCATTAAAAAATCTATCGAAAACATTCCTTCTCCCTCACCTCCTACAATTATTGGTCCTAAAATAGGTAATTTTTGAATAATTGCGTTCACAAGATGCATTGGACTTATTTCTCCCTTCATATCAATAATCTTTTCTTTTCTATCAATATTTCCATCCATAATAAGACCCAAGCTATCGCTAACAGCAAAAGCCTCAATTTCGTTAAATTTATTTTCTGTTTCTAAATAATTAATTTCTCCATATCCAAAGCGAATTCCCTCTTCGCCTTCAGCAATGCTAACTAGACCTGAGATCGAAGGTAAGGACAACAATTTGAGGGAAGCCGGTGTATTAATCAATACAAAGTCGTTTAAATTAATTTTTACATCAGCTGCTTGTGTGTTTAAATCTCTTATTGAGGTCATTTTGAATTCTCCGTCACTTAACAGTTTTTTCGCCGGGTGATTATTGTTAACAAAATATGTTATATCGCTTGAGTCAATAATATTTACATCAATGTTATCGTTTTTTTCCCTTGAATAATTTAGATCGTGCCCCATAAAAGACGCACGGCTATTTACAGATAAAGTTGAGCCTTGTTTCTCAATTCCTGCCTTAAAATCATTTACTCTTACTGCTCCAGCAAAAATTACTTCATCAGTATTTATCGAATAATTTTCCCTCTTTAAATAATAAACTCTTTCCTTTTTCTTTGTTTCAACTTTGTTTGCAGATAGATCAATGATATCACCGTTAATATTTAAATTTAAGATACGCTCTGATAAATCTCCTGAGAGATTTAACTTAACATTTGAATTATTATCAATTGAAAAATCTTCTAAAAAAATATGGTTAGTTTTAGTTATTTTTACTTTACCATTAAAATCAATTTCACTATCGAGCGAGTCAAATGTTATTAAACTATCATTGAGTATATTTGTATCGCCTTCAAATTGAATTTTCAAACTTGTCTCATTATTTTTGTTTAAATTAATTTGTCTTATAAAGGCTGTTGTATCTGATAAATTTATTAGTCCCTTAAATAAGGGGTTTGGAGTTTCTAAGTTTTTAATTTCAATATAGTAATTTACAGGACCTGAAATAAAATTAGGATTCTCATTATCGTCAAAAATAAAATTTGTTTTTAATTCTCCAGATGATGCCACATATAAATTTTTTAAAGATTCAATTATTCTGTCTGAAGTTGGATCAATATTAAAATTAAGTGTTATATCATTGTTCTCATTTAAATTTTGTTGAAGAAAACTGCTTACACGATCAGTTCTAGTTTCTCGTGATAGAATAGTATTTTGTAAATAGTTTATTGCGGCATCTTTATTAATTCTTGTTACCAAATTGACATTTGCATCGTCTAAGTCGTAAGTTAATTTAAAAAAACTTCCTTTTTTTAGGACTAATTGATCATTTTTAAAATGGTTTATATCGATGACATATTTTTCTTTATCATTATAAAACTCTAAATCATATTTTGTCACATCACCGAAGTTTTGATAAAATTTATCATTGGGCATTAATGTTTTTAATTCATAGACTCCAGATATATTAAGATATAAATTTCTGATCGCAGAATTTATTATATTTTTATCCTCATAATTAAAATTTGTCTCAAGTAAAATAGATTGCCAGCCCTTAAAACTATTTATAAATGGATACAATTGACTTTCATTATTTAAGTTAAGAATATTTATTAATGAATCTTTTTTTGAATTAATATCAAGTTTAGTTTTTATATTTTTGTACTTAGTGTTGTATTCTATAATACTAGTATCATTCATGTAAAAATGGTCTCCACTAAACTTTAAAATATTTATTTGCTGATTAGCTGGAATAAACTCAAAATTTGTTTGAAAATTTTCTTCATTTATTGAAAGATTTGCTGACATTAAACTCTTAGACTCAAACATTTCAAAAATAGAATTCGTATGAATTAATATGTTATTATCCTGTGACTCAAAATTAAGAGCATAATGCTCTGACTTTAGGTCTATTTTTTTGCAAGAAACAATTACTCTATCAAGCTCATCAAATTCTATATTAAAGTTATTGAAGAATATTTGAAAATCGTCATTAGATATCTTTATTTTTTTAGATGAAATTTTATTTTTTTCATCTATTGAAAATGTAATTAGATTAAATAAATCAAAGTCCCAACTAATTAAATTTGTCTCTAATACCAAACTATTTGCGTCAACAATTTTTAATTTTTCTATCTCTAAATAAAACCCTTTTTCATTAGATCTTTTGAGAACAATATTTTCCATATCTGTATCAAAAGAATAATTTTGTTTCAGTTCATCTGATATTCTTTCTCCAAAGATATTAAGGTTTAATCCTCCAAATGACGATTTGATTGAAAAAAATGAAATAAATAGAAAGATCAATGCTGATATAGATATAGTTATATAAATTGATATTTTTTTATTCTTACTCATAGTTTACTTGATATTTGAGAAGATCAATTTATCAATATCGCCGTCTAAGACTGCATCTGGATCACTGTCTTCATAATCGCTTCTTAGGTCCTTCACCATTCGATAAGGATGCAAAACATAAGACCTTATTTGATTACCCCAGCCAATATCAGATTTTTTATCCTCAGACGCTTTTTTTTCAGATTCAATTTTTTGCATTTCCATTTCATATAATTTTGATTTTAGGAGATTAATAGCTGTTGCCTTATTTTTATGTTGAGATCGTTCATTTTGACATTGAACAACAATTCCTGTTGGAATATGTGTTATCCTTATTGCGCTATCGGTGGTATTTACATGTTGACCTCCAGCGCCAGAGGCTCTGAAAGTATCTATTCTCATATCTTTTTCCTGAAGATTAATTTCTATCGTTTCGTCAACATATGGCGATATCCATACTGATGAAAAACTTGTGTGCCTTCTTGAATTAGAGTCAAATGGAGAAATTCTTACCAATCGATGGATACCAGACTCTCTTTTTAAATAGCCAAATGCATATTTGCCCTCTACTAAAACTGTACACGATTTGATGCCTGCCTCCTCGCCAAATGACTCATACACAACTTTAAATTTAAATTTTTTTCTTTCTGACCAGCGCATGTACATTCTTAGCAACATTTGTGCCCAGTCTTGACTTTCAGTTCCTCCAGCACCAGCATGTATTTCCAAATAACAACTATTCGAATCAGCTTCACCGTTAAATTGCATTTGAAATTCAGACTTCTCTAAATCACTTAAAAGCTCTTTTAGCGTATCGTTACATTCACTGATCATCAATTGATCATTTTCCTCATTTGCAATATTAAAAAAATCCTTAACTTCGGTTATTTTATTTTCAAAATCAGAAATTAGTTTGATACTTTGGTCCAATTCACTTATTTCAACCATTACTTTTTTGGCATTTTCATTGTCTGACCAAAAATTTTCTTCTTCACTTAAAGCCTTTAATTTAAATAATTGCTTTTGTAAGTTTTCTAAGTCAAAGATGACTCCGTACAAAATCAAGTTTTTTATTTGCTTTAGCTAATAAATTTAAAAAATCATTTTCCATAACTAATAAATTACATACTCCTCCATAACTTCATCTACAACCTCAATTATTTGAAAGCCCTCAGAACCAACAAGAATTTCACCACTACTTACAAGGTTATCACTTTTACTGAATGCTTCATAGACACTTTCACTACTGTTAAATTCGCTTGCTAATTCTCCTGTATCATAATTGATCCTGATTAATTCAATTCCGTTAGGAATAGTGAAAGGCAAAATTGCCTTATCTTGGTAGTAATTTTTCACAAAATCGCGAAAAATTGGCACGGCAACTGATGATCCTGTTTCTCTTTTGCCAAGTGACTTGGGTATGTCAAAACCTGCGTATACGCCGATAATTAAATCTGAGGTAAACCCAATAAACCAAGCATCTGTATTATTATTTGTTGTTCCAGTTTTACCGGCTATCTCTATTCCATCAATTTTTGTTTTTCTTCCAGTACCCCTATCAACAGCTCCTTTTAATATAGAAACCATTTGGTAAGATTTAGCCTCATCAAATATACTTTCAGATGAATTAATAAGGTTTGGAATTGGATTTTCCTCAATATACGGTTTGCCACAATTAGTGCATGCTGTAAAATTTTCTAAAAAAATATTCTTGCCTCTTCTGTCTTGAATTCGATCAATAAGACTTGGTTCTACTTTTTTTCCTCCATTTACAAAAGAAGCATAGGCCGCTGTAAGATCAATAAGGGAAGTTTCTCCTGCTCCGAGAGCCATTGAGAGAACGTTCGGCATATTTTCCATTACCCCGGACCTTTTTGCAATTTCTACTACTTTTTCCATTCCTAGATATTGAGCTATTCTTATCGTCATTAAATTTCGAGAATTTTCTATTCCTTTCCTTAGAGTAGACGGTCCATAAAACTTCTTACCGTAGTTTTCAGGCTTCCATTTACCTAAGTCTGAACCTTGATCAACGACAAAAGGAGCATCTAGTATTAAACTATTTGGCTGTAAACCATTTTCTAGAGCAGACATATAAACAAATGGTTTAAATGAGGAACCAGGTTGTCGCTTGGCTTGTATGACTCTATTAAAATTAGATTTATTGAAATCAAATCCGCCCGATAAAGCAAAAACTCTTCCTGTATAAGGGTCCATTACAATAATGCCTCCGTTAATTTTTGGAATTTGCTCTAAGCTGTAACTTTGCTGACTATCTTTTGAAACGTAAATAATATCGTCCAATTGTAGAATATCATTTACCTTATTAATTTTAGGCCCTAAATAACCGCCAGGGAGACTGGTTCTTGCCCATTTAAAATTAACAAGTTCTGCATGAATTTTTTTATCGTTTAAAATAACTTCAATTTGAGCATTATTATTTTTTTCATTAAATTTAATGATTTTTGCAATTAAAAAATTATGAGGAGGATTATTGTTTATATATTTTAAGTGCCAATTATTGCTTACATCATTAGCTATTGGTCCACGAAAACCATGCCTCTTATCATATT
>CACIQL010000009.1:0-47719 GCA_902588785.1 uncultured Pelagibacteraceae bacterium | reverse complement strand
GTATTAATCCAATGATTGAAGGAAATCTAATTAGATTACCTTTACCACAGCTCACTGAGGAAAGACGAAGTGAATTTCTAAAAATGGCAAGTAAAATATCAGAAAATACAAAAGTTGCGGTTAGAAATATAAGAAGAGATGGTATTGAACAAGTGAAAAAATTAGAAAAAGATAAAGAAATTGGACAGGATGATTCTAAAAAGTATCAAGAAAACATCGATAAAATTACTGCAGATCAAATTAAAAATATTGATGAAATCCTTAAAAATAAAGAAGAAGATTTAAAAATAATATAATCTTAAGTGAGCTCATCTAATTTATCAAAAAAAAAGATCAACCATGTCGCTATTATTATGGATGGGAATGGAAGATGGGCAAAAAAAAATAATCTCCAAAAAAAAACTGGCCACAAATATGGGATTCAGAATTGTATTTCATTATGCAAGAGTTTAAGAAATTTAGATTATAAACTAAACGAAATTTCTTTTTATGTATTTTCAGCTGAAAATTGGAGAAGAAACCCATCAGAAATAAAAAATTTATTTAATCTTATAACTGAATTTTACAAAGATTTTAGTTCAACAGCTAATGATAACAATCTTAAAATAAGGCATTATGGAAGTAGAAAAAAATTATCAAAAAAATTATTAAGTATAATTGATGAAGTTACTGCGATCACTAAAGACAATAAGGGTACTATTGTAAATTTATTGTTTAATTATGGATCAAGACAAGAAATGAATGACGCAGTAGACAAAATAAAAAAACTTAAAAATCCATCAAAAAATTTAAGAGATTATTTCTATATACCAGAGTCAAAAGACCCAGATTTCATTATTAGAACCGGTGGTCAAATCAGATTAAGTAACTTTATGTTATGGCAAAGTGCTTATGCAGAATTGTACTTCACAAAAGTTTTATGGCCTGATTTTAAAATTAGTAATCTGAACAGAGCTCTTGATCAATTAATGAAAAGAAAAAGAAATTATGGTCAATAAATGAGTAATTTTTTTACAAAAGAGCTGCTCTATCGATTAGGGTCTGTTGTTGTTTTTGTTCCATTAGTTATATTGCCTCTTATTTACAATAATTATATTTCTGTAATTATTTTTCTTTTTATAACATCGATCATTTGTCTTGAGATTGATCAAATGAAAAATAAAAACAGAAGTTATTTAATATTTAATATATATTTGGTTTTTACAGTATTGTCTTTTTTCTTTTTTTTACTTTTGCTTATTACTGAAATAGTTTCATTGCTTTTTATTTTAGCTACTATAGCCACAATTTGGCTTTTTGACACATTCTCTTACATAGGAGGAAAAATTATTGGAGGCACTAAATTAATGCCTAAAATTAGTTCGGGTAAAACCGTAAGCGGTTTTATCACAGGCGTATTCATGACAGTACTTCTTATTCAATTATTGTTTTATTATTTGGAAATTGAATATAAATTTTTAATTTATTACACACTATTAATTATCGCCTTATCATTTGTTGGGGATACAATTGTTTCAATGATAAAACGATACGCATCTATAAAAGATTCAGGCAAAATCATGCCAGGTCATGGAGGGCTTCTTGATAGATTTGACTCCTTTATAATTGTTTTTTTAATCTTCGGTATATCAAATTTATAGTATGAAAAAAACTAATGTTGTTATTTATGGTGCTACTGGAAGTATTGGCAGATCTACATTGTCAATTATAAGTAAAAATTTAGATAAAATAAATATTGAGGGCATTACATGCAATAAAAATATTTTAAAGCTTCTTAAGATTGCAAAAACCTACAACATAAAAAAAATTGGTTTTAATGAAAAATCTATTCACAAGTTGAATAAATTTAATTTAAATAAATATGAAGTTTTTAATGATTATACCAAATTTTATAATATTATTAGCAAAAAAACTGATGTTATTATTTTTGCTGCGAGCGGACTAACTTCTTTAGATCTCTTTTTAAAGATATTAAAATCAGGAAAGATTGTTGGTATTGCTAATAAAGAATGTATCATTACACTTGGAAAGAAATTTATTAGTTTATCAAAAAAATATAAAACTAAGATCATCCCTTTAGACTCAGAGCATAATTCAATTTATCATTTATTAAGTCAAAATTTAGGAAAATATAAATCAATTACCATCACTGCAACGGGTGGGCCGTTCCTTCATTATACAAAAAATAAATTGAGTTCTGTAACACCTCAACAAGCAGTCAGGCATCCAGTTTGGAACATGGGCAGTAAGATCTCAATTGATTCAGCTACAATGATGAATAAAGCTCTTGAGATAATAGAAGCTAAATATTTATTTAATCTAAAAAATAATGAAATTAATGCCATAATACATCCTCAAGCTATCGTTCATGCATTAATAAATTATGAAAATGGTATAAGTACTGCACTTTTAAACAAGCCAGATATGCGTATTCCTATTTCATCTTTATTTTTTGGATTTAATAAATATTCAAATACTTGCAGAGGCGTTGAATTGAGCAATTATTCAAACCTTGAATTCATTCCAATTGATAAAAATAAGTTCCCAGCAGTTGAATTAGGTTATCAAGTAATGAAAATTGGCGGCTTAGCTCCTCATATATTCAATTATTTAAATGAGGTTTTGGTCAATTTATTCATGAAGAAAAGAATAAAATTTCTTGATATTGTAAAATTAAATGAAATGAATATGGATAATTTTTTTGGCAAAAATTCAAATATTGTTAATCCAAAGCTCAATGATATTAAGAATATTAATTATTGGATTGATAATAATTTATATCTTGGTAATTAAGTAAGGTAATGTTTTATTTATTTAAATTAAGATTCTGTTTAGTTATATTTTTACTTTTTAATTTTACAACAACAGCTTTTAGTGAGGTTAATAAAATTGAAGAAATCGACATACTAGGTACCCAAAGAATTGACACGGAAACAGTGATATCTTACTCAAATGTAGAATTGGGTGACATTTATACAGAAGAATTAGGTAATAAAATATTAAAAGATTTATTTGATACAAATTTATTTTCTAATATTGAAGTTATTTTTGACGAAAATAGACTTCAAATCAATGTTAGGGAAAACCCTACAATTAATTTAGTAAAGTTTTCCGGTAATAGTAAAATCAAAGATGAAGACTTACTCATTGAAATTTCACTTAAAGAAAGATCTGTTTATTCAAGAAGTAAAGTAAAAAAAGATACAGAGAGAATGTTATCTCTTTACCAAAGGTCTGGAAGACTATCTACTGAAATAATACCAAAAGTAGAATTACTAGATAATAATAGAATAAATTTAACCTATGAAATTATGGAGTCAGATATTGCAGAGGTTTCAAAAATTATAATTCTTGGTAATGAAGTTTTTACTTCATCTAAAATTAAATCTATTATGAAGACTAAAGAAAAAACGATTTTGCGATTTCTATCTTCGGCTGACAGATATGATCCTGACAAATTAGAGTACGACAAACAACTGGTAACTGATTTTTACAATAGCAATGGTTACCCTGAGTTTCGATTTGTATCAGCAATAGCACAGTTGTCGATAAATAAAAATGATTTTGAAATTATCTTATCTGTAAATGAAGGAGACAAATTTGATTTTGGAAAAATAGAAGTTAAAAATAAATTAGACAAAATAAATTCAGAATCAATATTTAATCAAATCTCGTTTAAATCAGGAGATCTATATAACGCAAGTAAAATCAAAGACTCGGTCAAACAAATTAAAAATTTTGCTGAACTAAGTGGTTATACTTTTATTGAAATAAGTCCCTCTTTAAACATTAATAATGAAAAAAAATTAGTTAATATTAATTTTGAGATAAATGAAGGCCCAAGAGTTTATATTAATGAAATTGATATTGCAGGAAACACTAGAACTGTAGACAAAGTAATCAGGAGAGAGTTTTCTTTATCAGAGGGCGATGCTTATAACAAATTTGCAATAAACTACTCTAAAGACTCTATTAGGGCACTAAATTTCTTTTCAGAAGTCGATATCAAAGAAATCAAAACAGAGTATCCCGATAAATTAGATTTAGAGATAATTGTTGAAGAGAAGAATACAGGGGAAGCATCTTTAGGCGCTGGTTATTCAAGTGCAAATTCCACGTCGTTAAATTTGGGATTAAAAGAAACTAATTTCCTTGGTAAAGGACAAAAATTAAATTTTACAACTAGTTTTTCTAACACAAGAAATACCTATGATATATCTTTTACTGAACCATATTTTAATAATAAAGAGCTCGCATTAACAGGAAGCCTTTATAGTAATTTTACAGATCCATCGTCAGTTAATTATGAAACCGAAGATCTAGGTTTAGGTTTTGTTATACAATTTCCTCTTTCTACCACTACATACTTAAGCACAAGATATTCACTTTTCACAACACAAGTAAAAGCTGATTCTAATGCCACATTGTATGAAAGGTTGCTTGCAGGAACTGATACTATTTCTACAATTGGCTACACTTTAAAATATGACATGAGAAATAGTAGGTATAAACCATCAAGAGGATTTTTATTTGAAATCGATCAGGATATCGCTGGCTTGGGAGGTACAAGTTAT
Organism: uncultured Pelagibacteraceae bacterium; assembly: GCA_902588785.1. Taxonomy (GTDB): domain Bacteria; phylum Pseudomonadota; class Alphaproteobacteria; order Pelagibacterales; family AG-422-B15; genus CACNXQ01. The sequence goes on along the minus strand of CACIQL010000009.1, from coordinate 43,145 downwards.
TATGTAAAAAATAGATTAGGTTATGATTTATACAAAAAATTAAGTGATAGATTAATTGGGGCTTTTAAATTTCAAGCAGGCAGTTTAAATGGCTATAATAGTGAATATGCTCCATTATCATCTAATTTTAAGTTAGGAGGAAAAAAACTTAGAGGTTTTAAATCAGGTAAGGTTGGTCCTAGGACTGGCAATTCTTACACTGGCGGGCAATATTATTATTTGACATCAATTGAAACAAATATTGATTTTAATTTAGATGCATTTGATATTACTAGTACATTATTTCTCGATATTGGAAGTGTATGGGGTTTAGAAAACCCAGCATATTCTAATATAAAAGATGATCACGAAATGCGTTCATCTTTGGGGGTAAATTTTAATTGGGACTCTGCGATTGGTCCTATAAACATTATCTATGCTAGAATTTTGGAAAATGAAATTACCGACACCACAGATAATTTATATTTTGATATAGGGTATAATTTTTAGATATGAAATTAAATTTTAAATACAAATATATTTTTGTCCTTACATTGTTAAGTCAATTATTAATAAGCCCACTATACGCGCAATACCCAGATACTAATGTTGGAGTAGTAGATTTAAATTATATTTTATCAGAATCTGATGCGGCAGTTGATGCAGCTAAGCAAATAGAAGATATTGCGAAGCAAATTGAGGAAGAGATAAATAATACAGACCAAAATTTATTAGACGAGCAAAATGAGTTAATTGAATCACAGCAAATAATGGCACCAGCTGCATTTGATGAAAAAAGAAAAGAATATGAAAGCAAAGTGCAAAATTACAATGTTATGAGACAAGAAAAATTAATGTCAATTGATAGAATTGTGTCTGAATCAAGAAATGAAGTTTTAAATGCATTGAAACCAATTCTAGAAGAAATTGCTAATGATAATGGAATTACTGTTCTTCTAGAAAAAAACTCTGTTTTATTGAATGCTGAAAATATGGATATTACTGAAGAGGCTCTAAAAGCTCTAAATAAAAAACTTCCTAATATTGAAGTATCTGCCGATTAAAAAGAATGGTTCCTAGTTTTTTTAAAAAATTAGGTCCTATTAGTGGCGATCTAATTAAATCTTCAATTAATTGCGAAATTGTCAATGTGTCTAATGATGACTATTTTGATAGCTTCGTAAGTATTAACAATGTTTCAAACAACGCACTATCTTTTTTATACGATAATGAAAAAATAGAAGGTAATTTGTCACTGACATCTGGAATTATATGTACTGAGAAAACAGCTAATAAATTAAATCCTAATCAAAAAAAATTTATTGTTAAGAATGTTCAAGAGTCTGTTGCAAAAATATCAAATATTTTCTATCGAGACTATACTGAAAAGGAAAAAATAAATTTTGATGATCCGGTATTAGGAGAAAACTGCGAAATTGGTAATAATGTTACAATTGAAAATGGTGTAATAATTGGAAAAAATGTAAAGATTAACCATGGGGCAGTTGTAAAAATTAACTGCATTATTGGTGACGGATCTATAATTGGTTCAAATACTGTTATCTCAAACTCAATTTTAGGTGAAAATATTTACATAGGAAGCAACGCTTCAATCGGTCAAAGAGGATTTGGATTTTTTCTTAGTAAGAATAATATAAATATATATCATATTGGAAGAGTAATATTGCAGTCTAAAGTTTCTATAGGAGCAGGATGTACAATTGATAGGGGTAGTTTTAGTGACACTGTAATAGGTGAAAATACTTACTTAGATAATCTATGTCATGTGGCTCATAATGTAGAAATTGGAAACAACTCTGCATTTGCAGCTATGACTGGTATAGCCGGAAGTGCCAAAATTGGCAATTATGTTCTAACAGGTGGTCAAGCCGGTATCGCTGGGCATATAAAAATTGGAAACAATGTGCACATTGCTGCAAAGAGTGGTGTATTCCAAAGCATTGATGATGGTGAGACTGTCATGGGAAACCCTGCAGTAAATAAATATAAATTTATAAAAAATTATAAAAAACTATATGGAAAAAAATAAGATAACCCTCTCTGAAATCAAGAAATTAATACCACATAGGGAGCCATTTTTGTATATCGAAGAACTCAATAATATACAAAAATTAAATAAAGCTACAGGTATTAACACCTTTAGAGACGAAGACAGTTTCTTTACTGGTCATTTCCCAGGTCATCCAGTCGTACCAGGTGTAATACTTGTTGAGATGATGGCTCAGACTGCAGCGGCATTGATTGCATATAGTATAAGAGAAGAAACTTTTGATAAAATTGTTTATTTGATGAATATAGAAAGCTCAAAATTTCGTAAACCTGTATTCCCAAATCAAAAAATAAAAGCAAATGTTGTCGCAATGCGCTCGAAGGGTAGAGTTTGGAGGTTCGAAGGAAGTTCGTTTAACGATAATGAAGAATTGGTATGCAGCTCCAAATGGAGTGCAATGATAATGGATCGTAATAATGAATAATATACATAAAACAGCGATAGTTTCTAAAGACGCTATTTTAGGGAAAAACGTTACAATAGGAGCTTACTCAGTCATTGGTGATAACGTTAAAATTGCCAACAATAACATAATTTACCCATCAGTTTATATCGACGGTTATACAGATATTTCTGAAAATAATAAGTTTTTTCCTTTCTGTTCAATAGGTTCAATTCCTCAAGACCTGAAATATCGTGGAGAGAAAAGTAGACTGACTATTGGTAGCAACAACACCTTTAGAGAGCACTGTACAGCCAATCTTGGAACTGAAGGCGATAATATGGAAACAATAATTGGAAACAATTCATTGTTTATGACCGGCGTTCATATTGCACATGATTGTATTATCGAAAATAATGTAATATTTGCAAACCAAGTCACACTTGGAGGGCATGTATATGTTGAAGAAAGTGCAGTAATAGGAGGTATTTCAGCTGTGCATCAATTTTGTAAAGTTGGAAGTCTTGCTATGATTGGTGGCATGTCAGCAGTAGAAAATGATGTTATTCCATATAGCTTAGCTATCGGAAACAGAGCAAAGGTTACCGGTGTAAATATCATTGGATTAAAAAGAGCCAATTATACCAAGGGTCAAATTCGAGAATATTTACAAGCTGTTGAAAAAATATTTACTGGTGAAACAATATCTAAAGAAATTAATAAACTTAGAAATGCCGATAACCCTTTAATAACGAAACTGCTTATCTTTTTGAATAAAAAAAGTTCAAGAGGTTTGTGTAAATATGAAAAATAATCAATCATTGGCTATAATTGGTGGGTATGATTTGATTTCTAAAGCAATTTTTACAGAATGCAAAAAGTATGCTGATAATTCTATATTTATTAATCTAAATAATAATCAGATTAAGAATAAGAAAGTTTATAATTTTAAAATATTTCAATTAAAAAAAATTTTTGAAACTTTAAAGACTAATAAAATTAAAACCTTGCTTTTTCTAGGCAAGATTAATAGACCTGATTTATCTTACTTTAAAAATGATGGTGAAATTGAAAAATATATACCAATACTGTTAAATTCGTATCAACAAGGTGACGGCAAAATTCTATCAAGTATTTTAGAAATTTTTATCCAAAATGGCTTTAAAATTATTTCTCCAAGAGAAGTCTCAAAATCATTTTTTTTTAATACAGAAGAATTAGATAAATTAAATTCTAATAGAGATGCATTCGATGTTGATAAATCAAAAAAACTCTTAAATGAGATATCTAAGTTTGATAATGCTCAAGCAGTTGTTTGTGTGTGTGGATATATAATTGCAATTGAGGCCGCTGAAGGAACTGATCGTTTACTAAATAGAGTATTTGATGTGAGAAAAAACCTTAATCAATTAAAATCTAAAGCTGGAATACTTGTAAAAATACCCAAGAAAAGTCAGAGTAAATTAGTTGATTTACCTGTAATAGGGCTTAATACGCTTAGGCTAATTAAAAAAGCCAATTTAAATGGAATTGCAATTTATCCAAAATACACATTGATTCATGAAAAAAGAAAAGTCCTACAATATGCTAAAAAATATAAATTGAAAATTTATGACGCAGCTCAGTAGAGTTATCTAGTGTTTTTTCTAGATCTTTTTGAGCCATATTTAAGGGATTTATTGCCAGTATAATACTGCCTTGGTCTTCCAATTTTCTGGATAGGGTCTTCAATCATCTCTGTCCATTGAGCAGTCCATCCAGCTGTTCGAGCTATAGCAAAAATAACTGTAAACATTTCGGGCGGAAATCCTATTGCTCTAAGAATTATTCCAGAATAGAAATCAACATTAGGGTATAATTTCTTTTCTATGAAATACTTTTCATTTAAAGCAATTTTTTCCAGCTCCATAGCGAGTTTAAGTATTGGATCATTTTTTATGCCCACATGAGCTAAAACTTTTTTACATATTTTTTTTAAAATCTTTGCCCTTGGATCGTAGTTTTTATAAACCCTGTGTCCAAATCCCATTAATTTAAATGGATCTTTTTTTGATTTTGCTTTGTTTAGATATTTTCCTATATTTTTTGTCGATCCAATTTCTTCAAGCATTTCTAAAGCTGCTTGATTTGCACCTCCATGAGCCGGACCCCATAAAGATGAGACTCCCGCAGCAATACAAGCAAATGGATTAGCACCAGATGAGCCAGCCAGACGCACTGTAGATGTTGAAGCATTTTGTTCGTGATCTGCGTGTAAAATAAATATTGTATCCATAGCTTTAGATATAACAGGAGAAATTTTGTATTCTTCTGCTGTATTGCTAAAACACATATGTAAAAAATTTTCTGAAAAAGATAAGTTGTTTTTTGGAGATACAAAAGCTTGGCCAATTGAATATTTATACGCCATAGCACCGATTGTTGATGATTTAGCAATTATTCTTCTAGTCGCTTCTTGTCTTTGGTGGGCGTCATTGATATCCAAGGTATCTTGATAAAATGAGGACAATGCCCCCATAACCCCAACCATCATTGCCATTGGATGAGCATCACGTCTGAAACCTTGAAAAAAGTTTATAATTTGCTCATGCAAAAGTGTGTGACGAGTAATAAGTTTTTTATATTTTTTTAATTGTTCCTTGTTAGGCAAATCACCATAAATTAATAAATTTACAACTTCTATAAAGTCACTTTTGTTTGCTAATTCTTCTATATCATACCCACGATATCTTAAAATTCCTTTATCACCGTCGATGAATGTAATTTTTGATTCACACGATGCCGTTGAAGTAAATCCTGGATCATAAGTGAATAGTTTTGCTTGTGAGTGAAGTTTAGAAATATCAATAACAGACTCACCTTCTGTAGAATTGTATATTGGTAGTTCGTAAGTATTTTCGTTAATAGTAAGTTTTGCTATATTTATTTTAGAGGTGCTTTTATTTTTGGGCATTCACGTATTAAATAAACTATTTATCAAATAATTAAAGCAAAATATAGTTAATATTTTCTTAAGAGACCTATTAATTTACCCTGAATTTTGACTCGATGAGCTGATAAAATTCGTGTTTCATAAATAGGGTTAGCACTTTCAAGTGCTATGCTTTGACCTTTTTTTCTAATTCTTTTTAAAGTTGCTTCATTGTCATCGATTAAGGCAACAACAATTTCACCATTATCCGCTATATTAGTTTTTTTAATTAAAACAGTATCTCCATTGTGAATACCTTCATTGATCATTGAGTCACCTTCTACTGTTAATGCATAACTTTCACCTATTGGCATCATTTCTTTTGGAACATCAACGGATGTATCATTTTGTTGAATGGCTTCAATTGGAGTACCAGCAGCAATTTTTCCCAAAAGTGGAAGAGTACTTAATTTATGATTGTCATCGTTCGCATTATTTATAAAATTTCCTACAACCAAATTATTTTTATTTTTTTCAGAAATCTTAATGTTTGATATTCCATCTTTAATTATTTCAAGCGCTCTTGCTTTATGAGCTAATCTTTTTACAAATCCTCGTTCTTCGAGTGCTAAAATTAATCTGTGGATTCCTGATTTTGATTTTAAATTAAGTGCAGACTTCATCTCTTCATAAGAAGGAGTGACACCATTTTTACTTTGGAACTTCTGAATATAATTTAATAGTTCTTTTTGCTTCTTTGTTAACATTGATTCGATCCTTAATTAATGTTCTATCAATGTTCTCTTATAGTTTCAATAAAAAAAAATTCAGTATTTTCAATGATTAATTGAGATTATGTAATTTTTTAATTTAATAATTCTGCAATACGTTTTGGCAAATTATCTGACTTCATTAAAAATTCTCCGATTAAATAGTTGCTTATACCCGTGGTTGTATGAATTTTTGATATGTCATTTTTACTATGAAAGCCACTTTCAGAGATGATGAGTTTATCACAATTATCTAAATGTTGGGACAAATATATTGAGGTATTTAGGTTAGTCGCAAAATTATTTAGGTTTCGATTATTTATACCTATCATATTTGAATTCATGGTTTTTGCTCTTTCCAGTTCATCATAATCGTGTACTTCAATAATGCTATCCATCTTAAGTTCACTTGCTAAGTCAGCAAATCTATCTGCATCATTTTGACTTAACATTGATAATATGATCAGGATACAATCAGCCCCAATTAATTTACTTTCATATATTTGGTAATCGTCAACTATAAAATCTTTTCTTAGTATAGGTAGTTGCACTTCTTTTCTAATTTCAATTAAATCATCAATTTTTCCATTAAAATATTTTTCGTCTGTCAAAACTGAGATGCACGAAATATTATTGTCTTCATATGCTTTTGCAAAATCGATTAAATTTATATTCTCTTTAGTAAATTTACCTAAAGAGGGACTGGCTTTTTTTATTTCTCCTATAATAGATATTTGACTTTTTTGATGATTTAATTTTTCAAAGAAAGGAAAGTTAATATTGTTTATATTCAATTTACTTTCAATTTTTGATTGAGGAGTTATTTCTTTTTGATTTGAAACAAAATCAATTTTATACTCATATATTTCTTTTAATATTGACATTATAAATTTGTAAATTTAGATAATTGTTCAATAATTCTCAAAGGTTCTCCACTTTCAATAATCAATTGAACTTCTTTAAAAGCTTTTATAATATTTTTTTCATTGAAATCTCCGGATTGATTTATGAGAATACCGAATGTAGCATTTGCACAAACAGTATTATAAAAAGTATCTTTTTTACCTTTAAATATTTCAATTATACGATCAGCATTAAATATTGCGTCACTTCCTTTAATTTCATCATCTATCATTTTTGGACAATCAAGTATTTCGGGATCAAACTGCATCATTCCATTCTTATTTGTGAAAATTAAATTAATACCACTGAGAGATATTTCATCGTTCCCATCATGGCCAGCAATTAAGCAAATATTTTTATCTTCTTTTTCAAAAACATCCTTATAAATATCAAAAACTTCTTTAGAATAAACGCCAACTATTTGATTTCTAACATTTGCTGGATTTAACAAAGGACCCAACATATTAAATATGGTACGGAACCCAAGCAATTGTCTCACTTGAGCAACGTGTTTCATGGCAGGATGGTGATTTGGGGCAAACATAAAACATATTCCTACATTTCTGAGACAATCTTCTAATTTAGAAGTTTCCATATCGACATTTATGTTTAATGCTTTTAAAACATCAGCTGAACCACATTTTGATGTTAGTGCTCGATTTCCATGTTTAGCTATTGGTATACCAGAGGCCGCCAAAACAAAAGCTGTTGCAGTTGAAATATTTAAGCTATTTTTTCCATCACCCCCTGTACCGCATGTGTCCATTGTATTTAATGGTGCATTGATTGAGAGCATTTTTTTTCTCATTACTTCTAAAGCAGCAATTACATGATGTGATTTAACTCCTGACTTTTGGAGTAATGAAATAAATGAGCTTATTTGTATTTCACTTATTTCACCATTCATGATTTGCATAAAGGCTTTTTTAGTGGATTTTAAATCTAAACTATCTTCGTAAGCTAATTGAATGAATTCTTTGAAATCAACAGTCATAAATTTAAAAAATTCTTCATTATTTTTTTGCCAAATGGGACAGAGGCTATACTTTCTGGATGAAATTGAACTCCATAGCAAGGGTAATTTTCATGCTCAATTCCCATTATTACATTTTTTTTATTGTCAATAGTCTCAGAAATTACTCTAAAATTTTTAGGTAGTGTTCCATTTTTAATTACTAAACTATGATATCTAGTTGCTTCAAATGATGTTGGCAGTCCTTTGAATATTTTTGAACCAAGGTTTGAAACTTTTGAAGTTTTACCGTGCATAATTTTACTTGCTTTAATTATCTTTGCACCGAATGCTTGTCCGATAGATTGATGCCCCAGACATACACCAAGTATGGGCATTTTATCATAAAATTTTTTAACAAGATCTAAACAAATACCTGCTTCATTAGGAGTGCAAGGACCAGGCGATATTATAATTTTTTTGGGATTAAGTTTTGCTATTTTTTTTAATGATATTTTATCATTTCTATATACTTGAACGTTATGTCCTAGTTCTTCAACGTAGTGTACTAAATTATAAGTAAAGCTATCATAATTATCTATTAGCAATATCATAGGTTATTTCCAAGTACGATTTCAGCAGCATTTAATACTGCTTTAGCTTTATTTACAGTCTCCATATATTCGAGTTCTGGATCACTATCATAAACTACACCGCCTCCAGCCTGAACATATAATTTATTTTTAGTAATTATCCCTGTTCTTAAAACGATGCAAGTATCCATATCTCCATCAGGAGAGATATAACCAATTCCACCCGCATAAATACCGCGAACATCAGTCTCTAATTCATCTATAATTTGCATAGCTCTTATTTTTGGTGCCCCCGATACTGTTCCAGCTGGAAATCCTGCCATTAGTGCTTCAATTGTACTGATATTTTTTTTAAGTTTTCCAGTTACATTAGAAACCAAGTGCATTACATGAGAATATTTTTCAATTATAAATTTGGCGGTTACGTTTACAGTTGATTTTTTTGCTACTTTGCCGACATCATTTCGACCAAGATCTAACAACATTAAGTGTTCCGATGTTTCTTTTTCGTCTGAAAGTAAGTCCAACTCGTACTTTCGGTCCTGTTTTATGTTTTTGCTTCTCGGCCTTGTACCTGCGATAGGTCGTAAAGTTATTAAATCAGATCTAAGTCTGACCAGAATCTCTGGACTTGAGCCAACAATTTGAAAATTAGGCAAATTAAAGTAGTACATAAAAGGTGAGGGGTTAGTCAATCTCAGTACTTTGTAGAGCGAGCTGCCTTTACTTTTAAAATTAGTTTCAAATCTCTGACTTGGAACTACCTGAAATATGTCACCAGCTTTAATATATTTTTTTGCTTTTTTAATATTATTAATGAATTTTGACTTAGTTATATTTGATTTAATTTTAAGCCTTTTCTTTCTATTGAGATTAATTGTATGATTGTTTACTTTTTTATAAAGGTTATTTTCTATATCATTTAATTCGTTAATAACTTGTTCATATTCTTGAGCTTTTTTTACACCAGATAAGAAATGCTTTAATATATATAAAGAATTAGAAACATTATCATATACAATTAATATCTGAGGAATAAAAAGTATAAGTTCAGGAGTCATTAAAGTGTTCTTTTTTTTGAACTTAGATATGTCCTCGATATTATAAATATTTTCATATGATATATAACCAAAAAAAGCACCTGCCATAGGCGGTAGTTTTTTGTCCTTTAAAAATTTATATTTACTTATTGTTCTATCGATTTTTAAAAATGTATTTTTATTTGTTGAAGAAAGTTTTTTTTCATTAGCTTTTTTTCTATTGTTTATTTGTATTGTTTTAATTGTATTGTAACCACATATTGAATATCTTCCCTTATCCTTACCTTTTTCAACAGATTCATAGAGAAAGCTGAAATTATTGTTTTCGACAATATTAATAAACTCAGGGATAGGGTCAGATTTAAATTTTTTTATTTTTTTGAAAAAAATAAAATTATGTTTGTTTTTAAAGGATGTTAAATATTGATTTTTAGTATGAGAAAAATTCATTACATGAACAGTTTATCTATATTTTGATCATAAATTTCATAAGATGAATTTTGAATAATTTCAGATGCCATTATATCAACTAGTGATGAATTAAAATTATTATTTATATTTATTTTAACAGAATTATAAAAATCATCAGAAATTTGATTTCTTGGGATAATAATTTCAGTAACAACTCCAATTCCAATTCCTCCGTCAGAGGTTAGAATTTTAAATGGTTGATTAAGTTTATTATTAAACGCATTGACAACTGTTTCATTCTGAAAGTCTGAGTTTGTACGATTTATCTTTTCAAGTTTTAGCAAATTATAATCATTATTAAGCACATATTCAGAAAAAGAATCTTCTTTTTGTGTCTTAATTGAATTTAAAATGTCATCAGAAAGTTTATCAAGGTTTTTATCTTTTTGCTCGGCTTCATAGTCAATTGTAACTTTTTCTCTAATTTTTTCTAAATCAGGTACGTAAGATTTTTGTTTTTCTTTAAGTGTGTAAATATAGGCGATATTTTCTTTTATTATTATTTCTGAAATAAATCCGACCGGAGTATTTTCATCCAAAAATGAATTTTCTTCCCCTAATTTTAGTACAAATTGCTCAAAATCAACATTTTCAGATACTTTGATGTTCACGCTATTTTCAACTATCTCATCAAACGTATAATCATTAATTAGCAATTCATCTAAAATATTAATGGTGTCATCAAATTCTTGATATGCAGCCTCTAAAGCTAGGTATTCTAGAATTTCATTTTTAACAGTTTCAAAATTTATCACTTTTTCATCATTTACTTCGTTTACCTTAAATAAATAAAACCCTAAATCATCGTAGCTAATGGGTTCGCTCAAGGTATTAACATCTAATTTAAAGATAAACTCTGAAATATTTTTAGAGAAAGTACCACCAGTAAATTTATCTATACTTGAAAGCTTAAAACCATTTACTTTAATGTACTCATTAAAATCATTAATATTTTTATCTATTACTGCATCGTAAAAATCATAAGCTTCTGACTCATTACTAAATCTTATAAATTGAATATTTCTGCTTTCTTCTTCAGTATATTGATCAATATTGTTGTTGTAGTAATCCTGAGCATCAACAGTATTAATAATCTCTTTTCTTTTAAAGTCATTAATGTTTACTTCAATAAAGTCTATAATAGTTTTCTCAGGAATTAGATAATTCGATTTATTGTCCAAATAGTAATCATTGATTAAATTATTGTTTGTATCAATTTTAACTTCATTTTTATCCAATAAAAAATAACTAATTGTTCTTTTTTCACCTTCATAGTCATATAGTTTATTAATAATTGCATCATTTATATAATTATCAGCATTAAAACTTTCAAAGATAATACCTTGAAAAATACTATTTTCTATTTCACTCAGAAAAGCTTCTTCAGATTGAAAATTATTTAAAATAAAATTTTTGTACTTAATACTAGAAAATAATTCATTGCTGTCTTTGAATTCATCTAGATTAGATATCACTGATTTTAAAGACTCATCATTTAAATATATGCCTCTTTTTTTAGCATAATCATTAACCATTCTAGAATAAATGAGATCTTGTAGCAGTAGATTGTGAAGTTTCAACTCATAAGCTTCTTTGAGGCTTAAATTTGAATTGGTATTTTGATTATAATCTCTTACAGTTTGTTGAAACTTTATATAAAATTCATCAAGCGATATTTTTTCATTACCTACTTTTGCAGCAAGTTGACTGTTGCCAGAAGAAAGTATGTCTCCCACGCCCCACAGAGCAAAACTTAAAACCATTATAGCAAGAAGTATTTTGCCAAAAATCGATGAAACTAAATTTCTTATTATATCTAACATTTTTTACTATGATGGTATAAATTAGAGTTTATAAAAGGAATAGTCACGAATGAAAAGGGTTAAATATACTATTGCTAATTGGAAGATGAATGGCTTAAATGGAGCTGTAAAGGTAGTTAATTCCATTGACAGGCATATTAAAAAAACAAGACATAAAAAATCTAAAGTTGTCATTTGTCCCCCTTTCACATTATTGACTAATTTCATTAACGCAAAAACTGGAATTGATTTTGGGGGCCAAGACTGTCATCACTTAAATGAAGGTGCATTTACCGGATGTATTAGTGCTCAAATGCTTAAATCTGCAGGGTGCAAATATGTCATAATAGGCCATTCCGAACGAAGGGAGTATCAAAAAGAAACATCAAAAGAACTTAATTTAAAAATTGATATTGCAAACAAGTATAATTTAAAAATTATTTACTGCATAGGCGAGAAATTAAGTGAAATAAAGATTAGAAAAAAAATTCTTAACAGTCAACTCAGCTCACTTCCAAAAAAAATAAATATAAGAAACCTTATTATTGCTTACGAACCTGTCTGGGCCATCGGGACAGGTAAAACCCCAACAATTGGTGAAATCAATAGCATACATTTAGATATTAGAAATTTACTCTCAAAAAAAATTGGTAAATCTAAAAGTCAAAATATCTCAATATTATATGGAGGGTCAGTCAATCCTTCCAATGCTAGTGATATCTTAAATTTAGATCAAGTAGATGGTACTTTAGTGGGTGGCGCATCTTTAAAATCAAAAGATTTTAGTAAAATAATTGATTCTTACTCATAATTAGATATATAACTCATTTTATGGAAACAACTTTATTAATAATCCACGCTATACTTGCAGTTGTATTAATTATTGTTGTACTCGTTCAAAGAGCAGAGGGCGGTGCACTTGGCATTGGGGGCGGTAGTGACGGCATGTCTCCTCGAGGAAGTGCTGACATATTAACAAGAACAACCGCAATTATTGCTGTTTTATTTGTTATTACAAGTATAAGCCTCACTGTTATAAGTTTAAAATCGTCAGATAGAACTCTTAATTTTGAAGATACAGGCACAGAGGAAACAATTGAAGATTTAATTGAAGATTTACCTGAATTACCACAACTAGATTAATACCTTTGATTTAATTAAGACTCTGTAGTATAAAATACTTCCATGACGCGATTTATATTTGTAACAGGCGGCGTGGTTTCATCTCTTGGTAAAGGCTTAGCTTCTGCTTCATTAGCTTCTTTACTTCAACATCATGGTTATAAAGTAAGGATTAGAAAATTAGATCCATATCTAAATGTTGATCCTGGCACAATGAGCCCATATCAACATGGTGAAGTGTATGTAACCGATGATGGTGCGGAAACGGATTTAGATCTTGGTCATTATGAAAGATTCACTGGCGTAGTTTCTAAAAAATCCGACAATATTACCTCTGGAAGAGTATATCAAAAAATTATAACAAGAGAAAGAAAAGGGGAGTACTTGGGTGCTACGGTACAAGTTATTCCACATGTTACTAATGAGATTAAAGAATTTATTTCAAACGATCTTGAGCAAGAAGATTTTGTGATATGTGAGATAGGTGGAACTATTGGTGATATTGAAAGCTTGCCTTTTATAGAAGCTATTAGACAATTTCACAATGATAATGGACATTCAAATTCACTATTTATTCATGTTACTTTGGTACCATACATCGCAAGTTCAGGTGAATTAAAAACAAAACCTACTCAACATTCAGTAAAAGAATTGAGGAGTTTGGGTATACAACCAAATATTCTATTGTGCAGATCTGACAGAATAATACCTGAAGGAGAAAGAAAAAAAATTGGTTTATTCTGCAATGTTCAACATAACTGTGTAATTCAAGCAATAAACGCAAATTCAATATACGAAGTTCCAATTAATTTTTACAATGAAGGGTTAGATAAGAGAGTTCTAGAATATTTCAATTTAAATACAAATAAAACTATAGACCTTAAAATGTGGTCTCAAGTTTCTAAACATGTTCTTGAGCCTGAAGTTAAGGTCGTAATTGGAATAGTAGGGAAATATACAGGACTTGCTGATGCTTATAAATCACTGAATGAAGCGCTATCTCACGGTGGAATTTTTAATAATGTAAAGGTTGAATTAAAATGGTTTGAATCTGAAGAATTAAATAGTTCCAATACGTCAAGCTTATTAGCAAATTGCCATGGCATTTTAGTTCCTGGAGGATTTGGTGAACGGGGTTCGGAAGGAAAAATTGCAGCAATTAAGTATGCGAGAGAAAACAAAATACCTTATTTTGGAATATGTTTTGGAATGCAACTTGCGGTTATAGAGATGGCAAGAAATATATTAGGCATGCAGGATGCAAATTCGAGCGAATTCTCTAATTGCAATAATTCAATTGTCGGCCTCATGACGGAGTGGATAACTTCGGATAATACGACCGAAAAGAGATCTAAAAATGACGACCTTGGCGGAACGATGAGACTTGGATCATATGAAGCAAAATTAAGAAAGGGCAGTAAAATATATAATATATATAAAGACGAAATTATTAATGAAAGACATCGTCACAGATATGAAGTTAACAATAAATTTGCTGAAGAATTTGAGAACAAAGGTGTTATTTTCTCTGGTTATTCACCGGATGGACTTTTACCTGAAACTGTTGAATTGAAAGATCATCCATGGTTTATTGGAGTGCAATATCACCCTGAATTAAAATCAAAACCATTTGAACCACATCCTTTATTTAAGTCATTTATAGATGCAGCAAAAAAGATACAAAGATGAATAAAACAGTAAAATTGAATAATTTTGAATTTTCTAATTATGATAAATTAAATCTAATAGCTGGACCATGTGTTCTTGAATCCCATAGTCATGCTAAAAAAATGGTTGAGGCACTTTTAGAAATTACTACAAAATTAAAAATTAATTTTGTTTATAAGACCTCTTTTGATAAGGCCAACCGTACAAGTTTACATTCTGAGAGAGGTTTAGGAATTGATGCTTCATTGGAAATATTTAAATCTCTAAAAGACGAATATAAGATAAATATTTTAACAGACGTACATAATGTATCTGACTGTGAGAAAGTAAAAAATTATGTTGATATAGTACAAATTCCAGCTTTTTTATGCAGACAGACTGATTTATTAATTGCTGCAGCAAGAACTGATTTAATAGTAAATATTAAAAAAGGGCAGTTTTTAGCTCCATTAGACATGATTAATGTCTCTAAAAAAATTGAAGAGAGCGGAAATAAGAAAATACTTTTGACTGAAAGAGGAGCTTCATTTGGCTATAATAATTTAGTTTCTGATATGAGATCACTTGAAATTATGAAAAGTGAGATAGGCTACCCTGTAATTTTTGACGCAACTCACTCCGTGCAATCACCCGGAGGAATGGGTGACAAAAGTGGGGGAGATAGAAAGTATGTGCCGGCTCTATCAAAAGCTGCTACTGCAGTTGGTGTTGCAGGTGTATTTATGGAAACTCATAATGATCCAGATAATGCTCCATCCGATGGGCCAAATATGGTCAAATTAGAAGATATGAATGATTTGATAAAAAAACTCATTGAAATTGACAATTTAGTCAAAGAAAAATAAGTATCTTGAGATAACTTAGATATTTATGCATTTTATAAAAAATATAGTTTCCAGACAAATATTCGACAGCAGAGGCAACCCTACTGTTGAAACAGACGTTTTTCTATCAAACGGTGTTATGGGTAGAGCCGCTGCTCCATCTGGTGCATCAACTGGTAAAAATGAGGCTTTTGAATTAAGGGATAACAAGAAGTCATATCATGGAAAATCTGTTTTAAAGGCAGTAGACAATGTCAATACCGTAATTTTTGATACACTTTCTGGCTATGATGTTCTTGAGCAGGAAGAAATTGATGAAACTTTAATAGAATTAGATGGAACGCCAAATAAAAAAAGGTTAGGGGCCAATGCGATATTAAGTGTTTCACTTGCCTGTGCTGACGCTGCTTCAAAGTATTTGGGTATTCCTCTTTACAAATATTTAGGTGGCTCCAAGGCATTTAGAATGCCAACACCTATGCTTAATATTATAAATGGAGGAGCCCATGCAAATAATAATTTATCATTTCAAGAATTCATGATTATACCTGTAAAATGCAATACCTTTACAGAATCTATTAGAAAAGCATCCGAAGTTTTTCATACACTTAAACAAATTTTAGAAAAAAAAAATATATCAACCGCAGTTGGAGATGAAGGTGGTTTTGCACCAAATTTAAAAAATGAAAACCAAGCCTGTGCACTAATAAAAGAGGCGATTACAAAAACAGGATATAAATTAGGAAAAGATTTCTTTTTGTCATTGGATGTTGCAGCATCTGAATTTTATAATAATAAAAAATATAAAATCCTATCAGAGAAGAAACCGTTTTCTAGTGATCAATTTTCTGATTATTTAATCAAATTATGTAAAAAATATTCTATTATTTCACTTGAAGATCCTTTTGCAGAAGATGACTGGAAAGCATGGCAAAAATTTAATCATAATTATGGATCTGAAATACAAGTTGTTGGGGACGATATATTTACAACAAATATAGATTTAATTTCAAAAGGCATAAAAATGAAAGCTGCAAACGCTGTCTTGATAAAGGTAAATCAAATTGGAACGTTAACTGAAACCATGAAGGCAATAGAACTTGCTCAAATGAATGGTTTAGAAACTATTATCTCTCACCGATCTGGTGAAACAGAAAATACGTTTATTTCTGATCTTTCAGTAGCAACAAATTCTGGTCAAATTAAAACAGGGTCAATGTCTCGTTCTGATAGAATTGCTAAATTCAACCAACTAATTAGAATTGAGGAATTTTTTAATTCTAAAAAATCATTAAAAATCAATAAGTTCTACTAATATAATACTAATTAAAGAGAACAAAAAGAGTCCAAAGAGCATTTTTTTTATTTTTTTCTATCTTTTTTATTCATTGAAATTGTCCTGATTCGCCAAATATGATTCTCTTACTCAACATGAATAAGATTGCTAAATTAATGATGGCCATTAAGAATTATTATTCTTATTTTTTTCTTCCATTAATTTTAATATATTTATTATTCAATATTTTTGATGGAAATAACGGCCTCTTGTCTCATTCTAGACTAGATGCAGAAATTGCGAATCTTGAGACAATGGTAAAAAATATAAAAAGTAGCAATAGTTTATACGAGGTTAAAATCTCTTCTTTGCAAAAACATGACAAAAATACCGATCTAGTTGATGAACAGATAAGAAACGTTCTAGGCTACGGAAAAAATAACGAATTCATTATATTTTTTGACAATTAGTATCCACTTGAAATTACATTGAATTACCATTAATTATGGTAATGTATCGATGCCAAATAACATATCTAAAGCTCTTTTAAGAAAGAAATTTTCTACAATTGACAGTCCAGATAAGCCTGAGTGGATAAAGGTTAAGATCCAAATAGATAAAATTAATGAAATAAAGAAAACCTTAAAATCAAATAAAATTGTTACTGTATGTGAAGAAGCGATGTGCCCCAATATGTCTGATTGTTGGGCAAAATCCCATGCTACATTTATGATACTTGGAGATATTTGTACGAGAGCATGCAGTTTCTGCAATATCAGTACCGGCAAACCAAATCATGTTGATCATATGGAGCCTATAAGAGTTGCAAATTCAGTAAAAAAATTAAAATTATCTCATGTAGTAATTACATCTGTCGATAGAGACGATCTTAATGATGGTGGAGCTAAACATTTTTCAAACACAATTAATGAAATAAAATTAAAATGTCCTAACACAACTATTGAAATATTAACTCCTGATTTTAGAAATAAAAAAAATTCGATTGAATTGCTCTCTAAATGTCAAATAGATGTATTTAATCACAACTTAGAAACTGTTGAGTCTTTATATAAAACTGTAAGACCAGGCGCCAATTATAAACACTCACTATCTATTCTCAGGAACATTAAACAACTAAACCCTAATCTATTTACTAAATCTGGAATTATGATTGGTTTAGGCGAGAAATTTTATGAAATTATAAAATTAATGGATGACTTGAGGTATAATGATGTGGATTTCATTACCATTGGTCAATATTTAAGACCCACAAGAAACCATCATCCAGTAATTAAATATCATAGCCCGGATTACTTTCACAAACTTTATGAAGAAGCTATGAGTAGGGGGTTTAAAATAGCATCGTCATCACCCTTTACAAGATCGTCATATCATGCAGAAGATGACTTTAAGAGGCTGAAATATATAATGTTGAATGCCTAAGCAAGAAGAAAGCAAAACTGTTAATTATTCAAAAGATCAAATGTTTGATCTAGTTGCCGATATTGATCGTTACGATGAATTTCTTCCGTGGTGTAACAATTCTAAAATAATCAATACAAGTATAAAAGATGATATTAAAATTGTTATTGCTGACCTAGAGATCGGTTACGATCAATTTGTTTATACCTACCGCAGTGAAGTTAAGCTCCATAAAGATAAAAGTGAAATAAATGTTCGGAACTTAGATGGACCTTTTAAATATTTAGAAAATAATTGGAAATTTGTAACTGTAAATGAATCTGAATGTGAAATTCAGTTTAAAATTGATTTTGAATTAAATATTACACTTTTTGATATCCTTATGAGAAAATTTTTTGATCTTGCTTTTCAAAAAATGGTCGATGCATTTATTAGTCGTGCAAATGAAATATATTAGATTTTTGATAAATTCTTAATAATTTCTTTTAATACGAACTCAGCGCTCTTTTCTTGAATTCTCTTTCTCGTTCTTTCTCTAAAAATTTTTTTAATTGTTGTATAATAATATTTATTTTTTATTTTTGTACCCAGTCCAAAATAAACACAACCAACTGGTGTTTTTGAACTTCCTCCATCAGGCCCTGCAACTCCAGTGACAGACACTAATATTTCGCTTCTACTAATTTTTTTTAAACCTTTGACCATTGACAAAGCAGTTTGATGGCTTACAGCTCCATATTTATTTATTGTTGTTTCAGGGACTTTTAAAACACTTTTTTTTAAATCATTAGAATATGAAACAATAGAGCCATCAAAAAAATCTGAGGATCCACTAATGCTAGTTAATTTGCTACTAATCATACCACCAGTGCACGACTCGGCTAGACAAATACTAAACAGTTTTTCTTCTCTTAATTTCTTGATCTTTTTTATATAACTAAGCATTTAAAAATAAAATTATTTTGTAGATCATAATTATTATAAGAGAATAAATGCCGGCGACAACATCATCCATAATTACACCATTAGCACCTTTAATATTTTCTACCCTATTAACTGGATAAATCTTGAAAATATCAAATAATCTAAAACTACTAAAAGCCAATAAAACCTCGTATACATTAAATTGCAATAAAAAGATTAATGGTAATGATTGACCAATAAATTCATCAACTACAACTTCCGAGGGATCGTCTTTATTTTCCTTTCTTAAATAAATATTGATAACTTTAAATGAACAAATAAAAACTATTATTATAATAATATAAAAGAAATAAATATTTAGGTAGTTTATTGATATATACCACACAAGAATCGCAAATAGTGAGCCAAAAGTGCCTGGTGCAATTCGGATATAACCAATTCCAAATACTGTAACAAAGGCCTTGATTAAAAAAATCATAAATTCATAATTTTTATTGTAGTCCAACAAGCCACTGCTTTAGATTTACCTAAAATACCAATGTTGTCTGCGGTCTTTGCTTTCACATTTATATTTTTCTCATCACATTTCATTAATGAAGAAATATTTTTTCTTATTAATTTTTTAAATTTTTCAAGCCTTATTTTTTGACAAATTATAGTACAATCAATATTGCTAATAATTGAATTATCTAGTTTGATTATTTTTTTTATTTCATCTAATAAAACTACTGAGGAAATATTTTTATATTTTTTCTTTGGAGGAAAATATGTGCCAATGTCTCCTTTATTGTTTGCTCCAAGCAAGGCATCGATTATAGAATGTATAACAACATCACCGTCAGAGTAGCCAATAGCCTGATAATTGCATCTAATTTTTAATCCAGCTAATGACAAATAATTTCCACTTTTAAGTTTGTGTATATCAAAACCACTTCCGTATTTAATATTATAATTAAGAATCTTTTTTAAAGTATTAATATCATTTTTTTTTGTAATTTTTATATTTTCTTTACTAGCCTCAATATATTTTATCTTTAAATTTTTGTTTCTTTCGATAACACCGAGATCATCGGTAGGATTTATTTTTATTTTTTCTAGATTGTCTCTAAAAAAATTAAATTTAAATACTTGTGGCGTCTGATAATATTTATAATCATTTCTTTTTACTGATTTATTATTTTTTCTAATTGTGTCTTCAACTTTAGATGCTGGTACCGCACAATGATATTTTTTACTATTTATGCTCGATAATAGTTCGATCATAATATTTTTTGTAAAGATAGGTCTTGCTGCATCATGGATCATTAAAAAATCGTAATTATTTGAATTAATATTTTTTAATGCCTGCTTAAGGCTGGCAAATCTTGTTTTGCCCCCATAAACCAATTGATTTTTAGTATATTTCAATAATAAATTTTTTTCATTTTTAGTTATTTTTTTCGAAATAGTAATATATATAGAGTCTTTGTTTAAATATTTTGTTATATTTTTAAGTGTTATTTCTATAATTGGAGTGCGATGCACCTTGTAAAAAAGTTTTGATTTTGGACTGTCAAATCTTAAGCCATTTCCAGATGCTAATATTATACAAGCAATTTTTGATTTTTTATAAGACATAGTAAAACAATATATAGCTTATTAACTGCCCAGAATGAACAATAAATACATTAATATTTCAGTTTTGAATCTACGTATTGTCTTGTTGATTCTAGGTTCGTTAATATTTATTGGCTTATCTTTTGTCTTACTTTTTTATCAGAGAACCAATACAGCTAGTACACTTGAGTATTCAAATATATATATATTATTTGCAGCTCTTTTAACTTTAATATTAATTTTTTCTCTTATTTACTTATTATTTCCAATCTATTTAAGAGTCAGAAGAAAAAAAATAAGCACTCTTAATAGCAAATTCACATTATATTTTATTCTTATTGCACTCACACCATCTATTTTTCTCGGTATTATCGGTTTGGCATTAATTAATTTTGGTATCAATGATTGGTTTAATTCAAAAATAAATAATGTAATTAATAATTCAGTATTTGTTGCTGAAAGCTACTTGGAAGAGCACAAAGAAACTATTAAAGGTGATGTATACGCAATGTACAATGATCTTAACTCTTCTAGTGATGTTTTATCAAACGATAACAATAAACTAGAAATTGCATTAAGGACTCAATCTCTAATAAGATCGCTTCCTGAGGTATATGTAATAACTAGACAGGGCACTATTTCGGCAAAAGCATTTGATGACAATATTCTACAATATAGCCCACCAGAAAATTCATTTGTAAGAGCTGATGCGGGGGAAATGGCCATTATGTCATCAACTATAGTTAACAAAGTTTATGCTTTAGTTAAGTTAAAAAACTATGAAAACTCTTACTTGTTTGCAGGCAGATCAATGGATGCAAATGTGATAAGCGCCTTAAATGACACTGTCTCAGCTAAAAATGAGTATACGTTTCTTGAAAATAATAGAGATCAGATAAGCCTAATTTTTGTACTTATTTACATTGTTATATCATTAATACTTATCCTACTCTCTACATTTATAGGTTTAAAATTTGCAGAGAAAATTGTCTTACCTTTATCGATGGTTATAAAAGCTACCAATAATATCAGTAAAGGTAAGTATGAAGATAAAATTGAAAAAACAAATGATTATGTAGAATTAAATCGTTTGGCAGAGTCTTTTAATAAAATGAGTTCTGATATAATAAGACAACGTAAACAAATTTTAATTTCAGAAAAGCATGAAACTTGGTCTGATATAGCGAGAAAGATTGCACATGAAATTAAAAATCCATTAACTCCTATACAACTATCATCCGAAAGATTGGAAAAGAAAATTAAAAATACAGCAATTGATAACAATGAAATTACTGATTGCATAAATACCATAAGGCGACAAGTTAATGAAATTGGATACTTAGTTGATGAATTTTCAAATTTCGCAAGGCTTCCAAATCCAATATTAGAAAAACAAGATATCTATGAAATTATTATCAATATAGTTAATGATTATAAAAATAATTATAAAATGATTGATTTTGAATATAATTTTGAAAGAAATAAGCATGAAATCTTGATAGATAAATCTCAGATATCAAGAGTATTTCAAAATCTTATAATTAATTCAATTCACTCAATACAAGAAGCAAATATATCTGCTGGTAAAATCAATGTAGAATCTTCAGTTACTAAAAATTATTTAAATATTCTAATATTAGATAATGGTGTAGGATTAAAATATGAAAAAAATGAACTTATAAAGCCTTACTTTACTACAAAAAAAAGAAGAGGCGGTTCTGGTTTAGGTCTAGCGATTGTTGAAAAGATATTATTTGATCATAACGCTGATTTTTTCATTGAAAATAGAAATGATGGAACTGAAGGTGCGAAAGTTGAAATTAAGTTTGATAACAAAATATGAATAAGAAAAAAATACTCATAATCGATGATGAAGTTGATATAGCTAACAATATAAGCTCAATTTTAATTGATGAGAATTATAAGACATCAATCGCACATAATTCTAAAGATGCCTTGCAACAATTGTCAGATAATAACTATAGTTTAATTATATTGGATGTTTGGTTAACTAATTCAGACCTAGATGGAATTGAGATATTAAAAAAATTAAGAGAAACGAGTTTAACGCCAGTTATTATTATATCTGGTCACGGTAATATCGAAATGGCCGTCAAAGCAATCAAAGAGGGCGCTAACGAATTTATTGAAAAACCATTCACAACCGAAAGACTATTATTATCTGTAAGTAGGTCTATAGAATTACATGAAATTAGAACTGAAAATGAACGTTTAAAGCAAGAAAATATTTATGATTATAAATTTATTGGAGAGTCATTAGCTATTAATAAAGTTAGAAATTTAATCAAAAAAGTTGCTCCAACAACTAGTAGAATAATGATTTATGGTGACTCTGGAACAGGTAAAGACATTGTGGCACGTGAAATTCACAAACACTCAAACTTTAATGATGGTCCGTTTATTGCAATAAATGCTGCATTAATGGATCCTGAAAATATAGAAAAAGAGTTCTTTGGCCTAGATGAAAACAATATCGATAAACAAGGCTACTTTGAATTAGCGTCAAATGGAACTATTTTCATTGATGAGGTTGGCGAAATGCCTTTACAGACTCAAGCAAAGATTTTAAGAGTCTTAACAGAAAAGCAGTTCACAAAAGTTGGGGGAAGCAAAATTATTGAACTTAAATGCAGGATTATTTGCTCCTCGATACAAAATCTTGAAACACTTATTGATGAAGGTTCCTTTCGTAAAGACTTATTTCATCGTTTAAATGTGGTAAGTATAAAATTGCCAAAATTAATTGAACGATTAGATGATATAGATGACTTAATTAAGTATTTTACTGAATTATTTACTGGAGATATTAAAAGACATATCGATTTAATACCGGTAATAAAATCTAAGTATATAAATTATGAATGGCCTGGTAATATTAGAGAATTAAGAAATACAATTGAAAGGCACATTATACTCGGTGAGAAATATGAAGAGGATATTGATGCGCCTCGTGATAGTGAAATGACCAACCAAAATGTTATATCTCTGCCTCTTAAAAATGCTAGAAAAGTGTTTGAGAAAAATTATCTTCAATCACAAATCAATCGGTTTGATGGAAATATATCTAAAACAGCTTCATTTATTGGCATGGAAAGATCCGCTCTACATAGAAAACTTAAACAACTTGGCTTAACTGAAGACTTAAAAAAATGAAGGTTATAATTTGTGGCGCTGGCAAAGTTGGGACAAGTATAGCAAAACATTTAGTTTCGCAAAAAAATGATGTTACTGTAGTTGACCAATCTTTGGAACTAATTAATGATATAAAAGAAAAAGTTGATCTTAAAACAATTAATGGATCAGCATCAAACCCATCAATATTAAAAAAAGCTGGAGCGGAAGAAACAGATATGATTATAGCTGTTACCCTGCACGATGAAATTAACATGGTTGCATGTCAGATGGCACATACTTTTTTTAAAATTCCGAGAAAAATAGCCCGATTGAGATCTGAAGATTTCTTAAATCCTATTTGGAGAGATCTTTATAATGCTGATAATATGCCAATCGATTTAATAATTAGTCCTGAATTAGAAGTTGCTAAATCTATTGAACGACAACTAAAAGCACCTGGCGCTTACGATGTTGTGCCATTTTTAAATGATGAAATTGAATTGTTAAGCTTGCCAATAAATGAAAATTGCCCACTTATCGACACAAATTTGAAAAATATTCACGAATTATTCCAAGAAAACTCAAATAAAGATAAAGATTTAAGGGCCTCTATTTTAGGAATAAATCGTGGAGATAATTTGTTTATCCCAAAAAAAAACGAATCTCTTCTAAATGGAGACCTTGTTTATATTCTTTCTGATAAAAATCATGTTAAGAGGACAATGAGCGCCTTTGGTTTAAATGAAAAACCAATAAAAAAAATTATAATAGTTGGTGGAGGAAACATAGGTTTTAACCTAGCAAAAGATATAGAAATATATCACTCAGATATTTCAGTTTGTATTATTGAAAATAATAATGAAAGAGCAAAATATATTGCTGACCAACTTGCTAATACTTTAGTTTTAAATGGAGATGGCCTAGATCAAAATTTATTAGATGAAGCTAACATAAAAGATACTGATATGATGTTGGCTTTAACAAATGATGATGAAACTAATATAATAATTTCAGCCGTTGCAAGGAAAAACAATTGTGAGTCTTTAATTTTAGTAAATAATTCAGAATATAATAAATTAAAAGATGTTTTAGGAATAAGTAAGGTAATAGACCCACGAAAAATTACTGTTTCAAAAATATTAAAACACGTGCATCGTGGAAAAATAGAGTCGGTTTATTCAATAGGGAATAATCAGGCTGAACTGATACATGCACAGGCACTTAAATCGTCAATATTACTAAATAAAACAATAAAAGAATCAAATTTACCAAATGGAATGAGGATTGGACTTATGAAAAAAAAGAACCATATTATCGTTCCTAATAAGGAAACAATTATAGAAGAAAATGATGAAATACTATTTTTTTGTATGACTGAAGATTTAAAAAATGCAGAAGATCTATTTAAAATAAGAGAGGCTTATTAGTGTCAAGAATTTCTTATGTAAATGGCAATTATTGTGAGCACAAAGACTCTTTTGTGCATATAGAAGATAGAGGCTATCAATTTGCAGATGGTGTTTATGAAGTATTTGGCGTAATAAATAAAAAAATAGTCGATTACGATGGCCATATTAATCGCCTTTTTAGATCTTTAAATGAAGTGCAAATAAATTCTCCAATTAACAAATCTTCATATTACTTTCATATTAAGAGGCTTATAAAAATAAATAGAATTGATGACGGTTTAATTTATTTGCAAATTACCAGAGGTGTAGCCGAGCGAGATTTTAAATTTCCAAAAAAAACAAGACCTTCATTTGTCATGATTGCAAAAAGTATTTCTCTAGATTCCTATGAAAGCACTTTTAAAAAAGGTATTAAGGTTAGAACAATAAAAGATTTAAGGTGGAAAAGAGTTGATATTAAAACAATTAATTTATTAGCTCCAGTATTAGCTAAACAAGAGGCCGCTACTCACAATTGTCAGGAAGCATGGTTAATTGATAGTGATGGTTTCGTAACTGAAGGTAGCTCCAGTACAGCATGGATTCTAAAGAAAAATATTTTATACACAACACCATTATCAAATGCTATTTTGAACGGCATAACAAGGCAATCTCTGATAAAAGGTTTAAAAAAAAATAAACTAAAATTAATAGAAAAAAAATTTAATATTAATGACATTAAAGAAGCTGATGAGGCCTACATAACAAGCGCTACTCAGTACGTTATGCCTGTAGTAAGTGTTGATAATTTTAAAATAGGCAATGGTAAAGTAGGCAAGTATGCTAACATTTTTAGTAAAGCTTATATGGAGGCTATAAAATTATCCTAAAAAAAATTGCTACTAGGTGTCTAATTATTCATCCTTACATTAATGGGGATGACAAATATATTACTCATGAAATGTTCCATGAAATACAAAACCTTGTTGAAAACCTTAATATTGAAATAGTCTCAAAAGAAATAATTAAAATAAAGCAAAAGAATCCATCAACCTTCATAGGTAAAGGTAATTTATTAAGAATTAAAGATGATGTCTCTGAAAAAAAAATAGATTTATTAGTTATAAATAATAATTTATCACCATCACAGCAAAGAAACCTTGAAAGATATTTAAACACAAAAGTTACTGACAGATCAGGTATAATTATTGAGATCTTTAGTAAAAGGGCTTCAACCAAAGAAAGTAAACTTCAAGTTGAATTGGCCGAACTAATTTATAGAAAATCCAGACTTGTAAGAGCTTGGACTCATCTTGAAAGACAAAGAGGAGGAACCACATTTATTGGTGGACCTGGTGAGCTACAAATTGAATTAGACAAAAGATTAATCCAGTCTAAGATTGTCAGAATAAAAAAAAGGTTAGTTAAAGTTAAAGCTCGCAGAAAAATACAAAGAAAATCTAGACTAAATAGTAACTTTCAAACATTCGCACTTGTAGGCTATACAAATGCAGGTAAGACAAAATTATTTAATAAGTTAACAAAGAAAAAACAGTCAAGCCAAAATAAATTATTTGAAACGTTAGACACAAAAATAAGTAAGTTTTATTTAAATGATCATCAAGTAGGTATAATCGATACTGTTGGATTCATAAATAATATTCCCACTCAGTTAATAGAGTCATTTCACGCAACATTAGAGGAGATTAATTCAGCAAATTTTATAATAAACGTAGTTGATGTAAACGATATAAATGCTCAGGATAAAATACTTACTACAAAACGTCTCTTGAAGGAAACAGGTGTAAGTGAGGATAAGATATCAAAAATGATAAATGTTTATAATAAGATTGATTTAAGTAATTCAAACTATAAGCAAACTCAAAATAGAATATTTATAAGTGCTCTGACAGGAGAGGGGATTGAAAATCTTAAAGACAGTATAGAAGGAAAACTTACTTAATCTCCTCAATAATAATTTTAACAGGCCCATTCTTTGCTTCATATCCGATGAAATCATTATTATTGTTAACAGAATAAATTACCTTTATATAGTCAGACGCAGCAAATACATCTGAAACCTTTTCATCTTTTTTATATCCACCAAGTCTGATTTGATTTGCTTCGCATTCTATTGAATTATTTTTTTTATTTCTTGTAATATTTGTAAAAACTACATCATATCTTCGTTTGCCATCAAATATTTTGAATTTATTTTTGCATTTTTCAGTTTTTTCATAATCAAGTAAATTTAAGAAAAATGAGGAAGGATCAATTGTTCCAACTAACATATCATCACTTACAATGGATAGTTGTGATTTATCTACATTTGGCAAATTAATGATTTTTTCAACAGCATTTTTTGAGTAGCTCATTTCAACATATTTTTCCTTTTTTTTTCGAGTGTACTTATATAAGTAGTTAGTGGGTCTGTATATGTTATCGATTACACCATCTACCTGACCATTACCATTAACCTGATTAATGAATTCAACAATGTTTTTGGATTTAATACTAAAATCATAGAAATATTTTTGATTTCTAATATTTAAAGATGTAGCAATTTCCATTACTGAGACTTTAGGAACTAATGGTAATTTGGCGTATATGGTGAATTTCCTTTCTTGATCAATTGTATCTGCTAGAGTGTATGATGAGTAAAAAACTAAAAGTAAACACAAATAAATTTTTTTAACTGACGTCATTAGCTATGAAAATACTACATATTTCAAATTTTGTCCAAAAACAGCAAGGACGTCTATTTTGGAATCATTGTTTTAAAATTAATAATGGTTTTATTAGAAATGGACATAATATCTGCTTATTCAGTGATAGAGATATGAGTAGAATGAACAGAATAAATAAATTGAACAATAATAATTCTCTCAATAAAGAATTATTAGCAACTTTTAAAAATTTTGATCCTGACATTGTTGTTTTGGGTCACGCGGATAAAATACACAATAGAACACTCAAAGAGTTTAAAACGATTAAAAAGGATATTAAAATAATTGAGTGGAGTGTAGATAACTATTATTTAGATGATACAAAAAATAAATTTACAAAAAGAACCAATTTAGTTGATGCTTTTTTCATTACTAATGCCGATGAATCAATTAAGTCATGCCTTAATGATAATAACTCTATATCATTTTTTCCAAATATATTTGACTCATCAATTGAGCAGTTAAAGATTTTTGATATTAATTCATATGAATATGATATATTTTATGCGTTAAGTTATGGAGTCGGTTCAGGTAAGTTAAAAACAAAAAAATCAGATTATGATAGAGAAGTCTATCTAGATTTCATAAAAAATGAATATCCTGAAATTAAAACAAATTTTTTTGGTTATGACAATATTCAACCTGTCTGGGGAGCTGAATTTGAAAGGGAAATTAGTAAATCTCCAATTAGTTTAAACCTAAGTAGAAAGCCTCATCTTAAATATTATAGTTCAGATAGAATATCACAATATCTTGGAAATGGATCTTGCATATTTGTAGATAAAAATTCGCAATTAGAAGATCTATTTGCAAATGATGAAGTTGTTTATTTTGATTCCGCCGATTTAAACGATTTTGGAAAAAAGATTAACTACTATGTTAATAATAAAGATGAAGCAAAAAGAATTGCGAAGAAGGGATGGGAGAGGGGCCATAAAAATTATAATGAGAAAATTGTAACTAATTATTTTTTAGATATAGCAATTAATAAAAAACCATCTATTGAATATAGTTGGCCTATTAATCAATACTTCTTATAAGCCCAAATTTTAAAAAAACTTGGGCTTATAATTTAATTATTAATTATTTTTTGGACCCCAAATCGTTCCTAAAATCATTATAAGAACTACAAGCAGGAACAATGATCCCGCTACACCTGGATAGGCCTGTGGTTCACTGAAATTTGAGTAATACTCAAGAAAACCTTCAGCGGCAGCAGACATCTCATATCCATCTGGCATTACTTCTTTAATTCTTTCCAATGTTGTATAAGTTCCAGTAATGATTCCCTGATTAACAGTCCATGCAATATAAGTTCCATAAACAACTAGAACTCCAAATAATGATGACAATACTTTAGTTGCCACATTCATATCAGATCTGTCTCTGACCTGTATTGCCATTCTTAGTGAAAGCCAAATTGCAAGTATTGTACCAATAAATACCATTGCATTTGCAGCTCTACCCATTTGATAGATAGTGAACGTAGCTATTTCTGGTTGAGCTAGTTGATATAATTGCATTGCTTCTTCCATACATTTACTCCTTTGTTTTTTTTAAATAGAATGAAGCAATTTGGGTTTTTAAAAATGTTAAGAATTAGATATATAAAATATATTCGTATAATATATATTATGTAAAATTATATTATATATATATAAATCAATAATTACATAATAATATTTAACATATAAAGTTAAGTATTAGATAATTCAAATAAATTATTGATTTTACTGGATATTTTAACAAAAGTTTTTTTAATATCCAATGATCTAAATATGAACTGATATTTTCCTCGCGTATAAGGTCTAAATTCAAAATAAGCGTTTTTAGTTATAGTTCTGTCGAATATATCAATTATGTTTTTATTATAATAAGCTCCAATACATGTTATTGCTCCATGCGGACTAATAATAAGATCTGAACACCCCACTTCTTTCGTTAAATCATCAGCACTTATAGGCCCTAAAAATTGAATATTTTTATTATTTTCAAAAATTTCAATATAATTATTTTCCGTTATTTTAAATTCAAGGTCCGTACTTACTCTTATTTTTATATTAAATTTATTTGTTAATTGTAAAAATAATTCATTAAATTGATGTATATTTTTATCAATATCCCCAAAAATATTTGATTTATAATGAAATAAAACGTCTAATGGTTTTCCATTTACGTCATACTTTATTTCTTTATATGGAATTTGATTTCTTATTGATGGAATGACATTCTCTATAAGTTTTTTTTCCATATCGTAAATAGGTTTTTTTCTTATATTTTTAGATCTATTATTGACCTCATATTTAAATAAGTATTTCCTTAAAAAAATACTTGGTCTTTTCCTCTTTTCATTATCGACACAAATCCCGAGGAATTTTGTATTTCTAAATACAATAGGCAAAAAAAAGTAAAAATTTTTTGGTGAAAGTATAAATACATACTCATAGTCATTTCTAAATAACTTAAGAAATAAATTAAATTTTTCTATAAAGGAAAGATTATAATTGACTTGAATTATATTCAATTTTTCTTGAGATAAGACACTTGCAAATCTTATATTTATTTTAGATAAATATATATCGGTAATGTGTTCAGAAAAGTAGCTCCGTAGATGTTCAATATTTCTAAGTGAGTGAAAAAAATCGCCTACTCTGTCATTTTTTAATATAAGAATTTTTTTATCCATATTTCAGCAATATAATCCCAATTTTTAAAACCTCTTCTTTTATACATTTTTTGTCTTATGGAGTTGTAAAAATCATTATTGAATAAAAGTTTTTCTAAATAATAAGCAAATTCTTTATCATTTTTAGCTATAAACCCGGTTTCATTATGAATTACTCTGTCTTCAACAGAACCGATACCATAAGTAACTACTGGTACACACATTTGAACTGCCTCTTCTACTGTTAAAACCCAAATATCAGATTTGTGACCAGTGTACGCAAATACTCTTGTATTTCTTAGTTCATTAATTAGATCTTCTCTGGAACCAAATTTTCTCTCAAATACGTTAGAGTTTTGCAATTCTTCTGTATATGGAATTAAATTAGGGTTTATGAAAAGTTTTGCTTTCTTTTCTTTGTTCTGAAATTTATTTATCCATATATCTATAAGCCAGTCTAAATTCCTTAAAGACCTCACATTATTTAGCGCATATGGCTCTGGAATTTTTTTAAGATCTACTGGTTCTGTGTAAAATCTTGGATCCACTGACAAAGTTATCATATGTTTTCCAAACATTGAGGTAAGATAACTCCTGTTACGATACTGATAATTACACATTGTCACTACTTCAGGTTTATATTTTAAAAATGGGAGTAACTGTTTTTTTCTTAAAAATTTTTCAAATGGCTGTAATGAGTTAGACCAAACAACTTTTTTTTTTGAAGATATATTTCTAAATAAATTGGCATTAGAAATTGCTATACATAAGTCATAGTACTTTTCTTGACTAGAATGTTTATTGCCATAGAGAACACCGTTACAAACTACGTCTTGTTTGACTTCAGTTAATACCTTCACGTTGATATTTTTTTTTACAAAACTCTCCGCTAGTAAAATAAGTGAACTTTCTGTACCTCTTACTTTAGTACTATTGAGATCATCACCTGTAAAATCAGAGTCCGAATTATCTATAAATAAAACAGATTTACTATTTCCTAACATTTAGTGAGTATTTTTTATTTGACTCACGTCATAATCAACCATCAGCTCAACTAGTTTTTTTAAACTGGTATTTGGCTTCCATTTAAGTTTACGTTTTGCTTTACCTGGATTTCCAATTAATAAATCAACTTCAGCTGGTCTAAAAAATTCTTTATCAATCTTTATTATCGTTTTACCGTTTTTTTTGTTAATTGCTCTTTCATTCATGCCCTGTCCTACCCAGTTATATTCGAAGTTTAAATATTTTAATGTCAAATTTATAAATTCTCTTACACTGTGAGTTTTCCCAGTAGCAATTACATAATCATCAGGGTTTTTTTGCTGAAGCATTAACCACATTGCATAAACATAATCTCCCGCATAACCCCAATCTCGCTTTGCGTTAATATTTCCGACTTTAAGAATTTCTTTCGAACCATGTTTAATTCTTGTTAATGTTGAAGTAATTTTTTTAGTTACGAACTCGCCTCCTCTTAAAGGCGATTCATGATTGAATAAAATACCAGAAGATGCATGTATGTTATAAGACTCTCTATAGTTTACTGTTATCCAATGCGAGAATACTTTTGACACTCCATATGGACTTCTTGGGTAAAATGGCGTTTTTTCAGTTTGTGGTATCTGCTGTACTTTTCCAAACATTTCAGATGTAGAGGCTTGGTAAAACTTTATCTTTTTATTTATAGAGTTAATTGAGTCTAATATTCGTAATGTTCCTAACGAATTAATATCAGTGGTAACTATTGGTACTTGAAATGATGTTGGAACGAAGCTTTGAGCAGCTAAATGATATATTTCATGTGGCTTTGTTTCTTTAATAACATTTTGTATATTGCTCAGTTCTAATAAATCAAAATCATAAAACTTAATTTTGTCGAAAATATTTAGGTATTTTAAATTAACAAACTTTTCAGAAGTACTTCTGCGCACAGTACCATAAACTTTATATCCCTTCTCAATTAGTAATTTTGCTAAATATGCACCGTCTTGACCGGTTATTCCTGTAATTAAGGCATTTTTCATTTTTGCTTCCTATCTAATAAAACACTTTTTTCAAATTCTTTAAATAGTTCGTGTAAATAATGGATTTCATTCTTTAAATCTCTAAAGTCGTTACCAACAAAAAAACCATTTTTATCAATTTCATCCGAAGCTGATAATTCTCCACGAATGTCATAATCCATAAATTTTATAACAGGATTTTTTGTAAAATTTCCAGCAACTATAGGTCTGCACTCAATGTTATTTTCCTTTAAAATATTTATCAAATCATCTCTGAAACTTGATAATTTATTTGTTAATAAAAGAGAAAATCCAAACCATGAGGACACCCCTGTTTCTAGCTGAATAGCGATATTTGGCTCATTTTCAAATAATGATTTAAATATAGTTGCATTTTTCTTTCTATTGCTAATGAAGATTGGTAATTTTTGCAATTGTACAGAGCCAATTGCTCCACTCATTTCCAACGGTCTAATACCATAGCCGGGTGTGACAAAGTTAAATGAATCATGGAATGAATTGCCTGTTTTCTTTTCTATGCTATTATCATCAGGCAAATCTCTAATCCATCCGTGTGCTCTTAGCGATACACAAAGCTCGTATAAATTTTTATCGTTAGTAAGTATCATTCCTCCTTCCATAGTCTGCAAATGGTGGGAAAAAAAGAAGCTAAAAGAACCCATTATACCACAAGTTCCTGTAAACTTTTCCTGGTACTTAGCGCCTAGACTTTCACAATTATCTTCTATCAGTATGATATTATTTTTTTTGCAAATTCTAATTATTTCATCAAATTCGCATGGATTGCCCAATAAATTTACAGCAAAAATAACTTTTGTTTTTGGACTAATAGCTTTTTTTATTTCTTCTGGACTAATATTAAGAGTATCTCGATCTACATCAACAAATACAAGTTTAAGACCATATTGGTGTACTGGATAATATGTTGTACTCCAGCTTACCGCTGGTACAATTACTTCATCGCCTTCCTTTAGATCGTATTCTTTTGAATAAAATAAAGATGCGATCATAAGAAGGTTAGCCGATGAGCCAGAATTCACCATGATTGCATAATCTGAATTAAAATGTGAAGCAAATTCATCTTCAAATTTTTTTACTTTTGGTCCCATTGTATAGCGATTTGATTTTATAACATCGTTAATTGCAGATATTTCTTCGCTATCCCACGAGTCACTAGCTAAATTATATTTAATATTTTTCATATGATTTAACTTCACTAATAATTGAATTTGTTTTTAAATTTATTTCATTTTTTAAAATTGATCTTTTATCATTGGTGTAATAAACCTTACGTGCATAATTTATAAAATCTTTTTTAAATTGTTTATTCTTCTCAAATTTTCTCAGTTTATCTTCTACGTTCCAGAGTTTTAGGTTAACATTTTTCAATTTTTTTATTAATGGTCCTAAACTTCTAGTATTTATTTTTTTTGATCTCACAACCTTTTTAAGAAGATCAAGCTCCTTATTAATGAAAATTAATTTATTATCGTCTTTTATCTTTGATTTTTTAATTTCAAGAATGGTTATTTTATCGAAAAGTTCACCAATGGATGCAGGTATATTAATTTTCATAACTTATGAAGCTCTTTTAAATAAATTAAAAAAATTGTTAGTAGTAATTGCCGAAAAATCACTGTAATCAAGATTAAACATTTTTGAGACATATTCAACAGTATGGGTTATATATGCTGGCTCATTTGCCCTACCCCTTACAGGAACGGGTGCAAGATAAGGTGAATCTGTTTCAACTAATATTTTGTTAATAGGTATCATTTTAATCGTTTCTCTAAGTTCAGTAGAGTTCTTAAATGTAACAATACCACTAATTGAAAAGAAAAAATTATATGGCAGAAGGTTTTGCATGAATTCTGTGGTTCCCGTAAAACAATGTATGACACCAGAAAATTCCTTTTTTTTATAATATGTTTTAATTATATCGATTGTTTCATTTTCAGCATTTCTCATATGAATAACAAGAGGTAGGCCTAATTCTTGAGAAATTTCAATGTGCATAATAAAACTTTTAATTTGATTTTCTTTATTAGAATTTTCATAGTAAAAATCCAATCCAGTCTCTCCTATTCCAATAACTTTTTTATTTGACGATAGTTTTGTTATTGTGTTTTTAATTTCACTTGTCATGTTATTTGCTTCATGAGGATGAATACCAAGGGTAGAGAAAACATTTTTGTTATTATCTGATATTTTTAAAATAGGCATGAATTCATCTTCACATGTTGAAATATTTAGAAATTTTTCAACTCCATTTTTTTTAGCATTTAAAATTATTTCATTTAATGGTTTTTCATTATTTTTATGCAGCAGATGACAGTGACTATCAATTATCATTCTGCACTCTCGAGAATAAATGATTTACTTGTTTTAATTTATTTCCACTGATTGAAATAGATTTTTCCATTTCGAAAGTTATATTATCAAGTTTTAGGTCAAACATATTAAATATTTTTAATGATGTTTCTGGCATGATTGGATAGATTAAAAAAGCTATTTTTTTAATACTATCACTAGTTAAACCAAGAATATCGGAAAATAATTTTGGATTACTCTCAAATAATTCCCAGGGCTTACTGTCATTGAAAAATTTATTTACCTCATTTATGTATAACCATACCAGCTTAATATAATCGTGTAATTTGTATTCTTCTACAAGTGTTGAAGACTGCTCAATTGTTTCGTAATACATTTTAACTAACTTATCTCCATTTTTAGTCATCTTATTTACTGGAGGTATTATGCAATTTAGTTTTTTTTCAATCATTGTTAGCGATCTTTGACACAAATTTCCTAAGTCATTTACTAAATCGCTATTAATTCTATTTATCAAAGCATTTTTTGAAAAATCTCCATCATTTCCAAATGGAACTTCTCTAAGTAAAAAGTATCTAAACTGATCAAGACCATAATTTTTTATAATCTCAATTGGATCAATAACATTACCTAAAGATTTAGAAATTTTATTACCCTCATTTGTCCACCATCCATGTGCAAATATTTTCTTTGGTAGCTCTAAATCTGCTGCCAATAAAAATGCTGGCCAGTAAACAGCATGATGTCTTAAAATATCTTTACCAACTATATGTACTACATTGTTCCAATATTCCTTCAATTCGTTATCATTATCATTTAAATAATTAACCCCATTGGCATAGCAAGTTAATGCATCTAGCCATACGTACATTATGTGAGTATCATCAGTTGGTGTTTTGATCCCCCACTCAAAAGATGTTCTTGATACAGATAAATCATTTAAACCAGACTCGACAAATTTAATAACTTCATTTCTTTTTGAGGTTGGACTAATGAAATTTGGATTGTTTTTATATAAGTTCAATAATTTATCAGACCATTCTGAAAGCTTGAAAAAATAAGATTTTTCTGTAATCCATTCGACAGGGCCGCCTGTTATAGTTTTAAATGAACCATCATTCTGTTTTACTAAATCTTTTTCATTATAAAATGTTTCATCATTTATTGAGTACCATCCAGTATATTCCCCTAAATAAATCTGATCTCTTTCATAAAGTCGTTTCCATAAATATGAGGCGCCATCAATATGTCTTTTTTCAGTGGTCCTTATAAAATCATCATTTGATAAATTTAATGAGACAGTAAGATCTCTAAAGATTTGAGAGTTTTGATCACAAAGTTCTATAGGTTCTATTTTTTTTGCATCAGCTGCTTTTTGTATTTTCAATCCATGTTCGTCTGTTCCAGTTTGAAATCTAACATTATACCCTCTAAGACTCATAAATCTTGCAATAAAATCTGTAGCTACTGAAGTATATGCATGGCCTATATGAGGCTTGTCATTTACATAATAAATTGGTGTGGTTATATAGTATTTGTTAGACATTTTTCATTTTATAAAAAAGAGAAACTATAAGAGTGGTATAATCTAGATTTAATCTTTTAAAATAATTTCGATAAGTTTTAACAATTTCTGATATTTTAAGCAAATTAAGAACATCTTTTTCTTTTCCTTCTCTGGCCATAGACTTTGCTTCGTAAGACGTAATAAGGTAGATATAATCAAAAAATATTGAAATATCATCATCTTTACTAAATTTTTTTGAAATAAAATTAGAATAATGTGTTGCTGTATTTGATTTGATTAATTTACGATCATTTAATAATTCTCTGTAATGATTCTGAATTTCATATAGTTCATGATTAATAAAGTTTCTTGAAAGACTCAAAGATCCGTTAGTTAGATTATAGAGGTCTCTATTAACGGAAATGTCACTCTTTAAATTTTTAAAAAAAATTTCTTCGTTTAATTTAGAAAAATTTAAGAAATAAGATCTTGATTTGATAGTTTGTAAAACTTTAGCTTTATTGTGATTTATGATTATGAAATGAGAATTTTTAGTTGGCTCTTCTATTAATTTAAGTAAGGAATTGCAGGCTTCTATTGAAAGATCGTCTATTGTTTTAATTATACATACTCTCTTTTGACCAATATCATCTTTTGTTTGAAAAAACGTATGAACATTAGATATATCATCTCTATATATCTGATTTTTAAATCTTTTTTTATCTTCTAAATATATTTTCGTAATCATATATATAAACGGTGAATTTATATGATTTTCATTCGAGCAAATATTAAGAAAATCGTCAAATGTGTGATCAATATTATTTTTAACAATTAATTCTGAAAACGATATAGCTATATCTGATAAAAGTTCGATTTCCCCTCCTGATAAAATAATAGATTGAGGTAAATTGTTTTTGTACAGACTGAAAAGCTTTTCCTTTTGTTTAATATAAACTTGATCTAAACTGCTCATACCCTTTTACTTTTTCCCAATATTTTCCATATATTTTCTGAAATTTTATTTTTATCCTGACCAGCATCAATAATTTTAATTCTACTTTTGTTTGTTTTGGCAATTTTCAAAAAAGAAGATCTTACTTTTCTATGAAAGCTTATATGCATATTCTCATACCTTAAATCATTGTTACCTTTTCTTTTTGATCTAGTTAGACCTGTCTGAGGATCAATATCAAGGAGAAATGTTACACTTGGCACCAGGTTGTTAATTAATATTTTATTTAGTGAATTTATCAATTTAAGGTCAACTTTTTTACCGTATCCCTGGTATGCCATGGTTGAGTCAATGTATCTATCACATAATACCCAGTATCCCTTTTTTAGATTAGGCATAATGACCTTATCTACGTGGTCTTTACGCGCAGCAAAAAGAAGCATTGTCTCAACTGTACCTGACCATTTCTGATTCTTATCTTTTACAATTAAATTTCTTATTTTTTCAGCGTCTTTAGTGCCACCCGGCTCTCTGGTAATTATAACCTTTCTTTTTTTTGATAATTTTTTAGCAAGGAGTTTGATCTGGGTTGATTTGCCAGACCCTTCTCCGCCCTCAAAAGATATGAAACGTGAATTAATCACCTATCAGACAAATAAATTAACAATAGATTGATAAATGTAGCTAAAAAATCTAGAAAAAATATTTGTCCTTTTTAGTTCATTTGTAGAATAAATATCAAAATACTCAGATGTCTCATTGGGAATATTTACTTTTAATTGTCCAATTTTTGTCCCAGCGGCAACTGGAAAACTTATTTGACTGTCTAGCTCAATACTAAAATCCAAACTCTTATTTTTCGTTCTAGGGACTGTTAAAATTATATCTGACGAAGCACTAACTGATGACAAGGACTCATTTGAACCAGGAATTTTTATTTGATCAATTTCTTGAGATTTTTTAAATAGTTCAATATTTTCATATTCTCTAAATGCCCAAGTTATAAGTCTTGATGAGCCTTGGGACCTTTTTTGCTGTGAACTAAAACCATTTGTAACTGAGATTACTCTTCGATTTCCATCAACAGCAGATGCCGCAAGTCCGTATCCTGAAATTGATAGATGACCCGTTTTAAGTCCATCAACACCCATTTTTTTATATAATAATGGATTTCTATTTTTTTGTTTTATTCCGGACCACTCAAATTCAGTTTCAGCAAACAAATGATAATATTCTGGAAACTCATTGATTAAGTATTGAGATAAAATTGCAATATCGTATACAGTTGAATAATTGTCGTTGCTATGCATACCTGTTGAATTAGTAAAATTTGTATTTAACATACCAATTTCTTTAGCTTTGGATGTCATAATAATAGCGAAAGCTTCTTCGGATCCTGCGATATTTTCAGCAATAACTATGCAAGCATCATTTCCAGATTGAACAATAATTCCCCTTAATAAGTCTTCAACTCTTATTTCTTTATCTACTTCGACAAACATGGACGAGCCTTCTCGTTCTCTCCAAGCTTTTTCTGAAACAAGGAATTTATCATCCAATGATAGAGTTCCGTTAGATAGTTTTTCAAATACTATTAATGTTGTCATGATTTTTGTCATTGAGGCAGGATATGTTTTTTTATTCATTTCTTTTTCAAAAAGTACTTTCCCTGTAGTAGCGTCAATAATTACCGCTGTTTCAGCTTCAGTATCTATAAATGACGCCTGTACAAAGGTAATTGGAATGAATATTAAGTAAAAAATTACTAGTCTAAGTAAATGCATATTATCTTTTTATATTAAAAATATTGATAAATCTTCATATTTTTTAAATGTGTCATCTTTGAGATCATTGATTAATTTATTCACGTCTTCATATGGCCCGATAAGTACTCTAAATATTTGAGTACCTCCACTAGTTGTCATGTTATAGACTTTAGCTTTGAAATTCGATAATTCATCTAATACAATTTTTGCGTTTTCTAAAAATGAAAATGTTGCGACATTTAGATATATTTCATTGTATTGTCGTTTCTCTATAGTCTGAATATCAGACACATTAGTAACTATTTCTGTATTAGGAATTTCAGAATCTATAACAACTACATCTGATATAGGTGCTTCTACCACCTTCTTCTCCTCCTCAAAAGTTCGTGTTTTAGATAGAATAAAGCTTTCGTTTGTATTGATTAGTTCTATCTTCACTAATCCACCTCCGCTATTCAACTTCAAGTCTTTAAACACTCCTGATGATAAGTTAATTATATGAGTAGAAGAATAAGCTCCCCTGTTATTGACTCTGACTTTTGTTGTTCTGCCATTTTCTAAATTTGTTACTTCAAGAATAGACGGCAATGGAAGTGATCTATGGGATCCAGAAAATGCTTCATTATGAAAAAATTCCTTATTTGTGGTCAAATCGCCATTGTTTAAATCTAATTCAATTTCAGCAATTCCTACTTCCACATATGATTTATAATCCCTTGGATAAAACCATTTACCATCAACTTGATAAGGATCTTCAATATATTTTTCTATTAATGAAACATTTTTATTTTTATTACTATCTTCTATTGCTAGTGGAACGATATTAACAGCAGCACACTGTGACAATAAAAGAATTAGAAATAAACAAATATATTTCATCAATGATATTCTATCATATCGGAAAGAGTACCAACTGATATTCCAAAAAACAGTGATCTATTCCACTTCATGATCACTTTGAAATTTTCATATACTAAGAATTTTTTTCCGTCTTCACCTTCAGGAAATACTAAATATGCATCTAAGTTTTTATTTGGAAGTTTTTCTCCATTTGCTTTTAAAACTCCTAATTCAGACCATTCAGGTAATTTTTTTGAAATTTCTATTTTTTTTGCAGAAGTAGTAATAAGGTCCTTATTTATAGGTTTGGTAGTAATGACTTCCCTGCCCCACGTAAGGTTATTATCCCATCCTGAGCTGCTTAAATAATTAGCGGAAGATGCAAATACATCATCTAGGGTGGTCCATATATCTTTTTTTTCATCCTGATTGTAATCAATTGCGTAACTTAGAAAACTAGAGGGCATAAATTGGTTTTGACCCATTGCACCTGCCCAAGAACCCATCATATTCTCTGCATCAATGTGTCCTTCATTAATAATTTTAAGTGCATTAATTAGCTCTTCAGTAAAAAAGTCTCTTCTACGAAGATCGTGAGATAATGTTGAGAGTGAACGTATTACATTAAATGATCCTGTAAATTTACCAAAACTTGTTTCTATACCCCATAGCGCTAAAAGAAAGCGTGGTTGAACACCAAATTCATTTGAAACTTTTTCTAGAATATTTTTATTTTCATTATAGAGCTTTTTTCCTTTTTTCACTCTACTTGCAGGAGTGGTATTAGATAAATATTTCTCAAGTGTAAGAGTAAATTCAGGTTGAGATCTATCGAGTTCTAATACTCTTTCATTCTGTGTAATATTCTTGATGCTATTATTTATTGTTTCTTTTGAGATCCCCTCTTTGAGTGCAAGATTTTCAATATAAATAAGCCAATCTTCA
Source organism: uncultured Pelagibacteraceae bacterium (assembly GCA_902588785.1). Taxonomy (GTDB): domain Bacteria; phylum Pseudomonadota; class Alphaproteobacteria; order Pelagibacterales; family AG-422-B15; genus CACNXQ01. Next base: position 2,154 of record CACIQL010000009.1, on the reverse strand, counting down.
AAAGATCCTTGTTCATCTGCTTGCAATGAGGATAAATTAATTATAGTAAATACTGTTATTACAGTGAATAAACTAACTAATTTAGAAATATAAATAATTAAATTTGATGAAGAAAGTAAAGTCATTGGTTGATTTAATTGGTAATACTCCGATTGTTCAAGCTAAAAATTTAGACACCGGAAAATGTAATCTTTTTCTTAAAATGGAAAGCCTTAATCCAGGCTCATCCATAAAGGATAGAGTGGCTCTAAGAATCATTGAGGATGCTGAAACTCAAGGAAAGTTAAAAAAAGGATCAACGGTTGTTGAGGCAACAGCGGGGAATACTGGACTTGGTCTAGCCTTGATAGCTCTCTTAAAGGGATATAAGTCAAAAGTTGTAATTCTTGATAAGATGAACCATAACAAAATACTTCATCTTAAATCTCTCGGCGCAGAAGTTATTTTGGCAAGAAGTGATGTGGGACCTGATAGTCCTGAGCATTATGTAAATGTGGCTAAAGAAGTTGCAAATAATACTCCTAATTCATTTATGGCCAACCAGTTTACAAATATGTCAAATCCCCAGGCTCATGAATATTCAACTGGTCCAGAAATTCTGGATCAAATGAGTAATGATGTTGATGCTGTTGTTTGTGGGGTTGGTACAGGAGGGACAATTTCAGGCTTAGGTAAATTTTTTTCAGAGCATAGTCCAAAAACCGAAATGGTTCTTGCAGATCCAAAGGGTTCAATAGTTAAAGATGCTGTTGAAAACAAACCATTAAAAAAAGCAGACTATTCATGGCTTGTTGAGGGTATAGGTGAAGATTTCATTCCTGAAACTTTAGAATTAAAGTATATAAAAAAAGCTTATGAAGTTACGAACGAAGAAGCGTTTAGCATGATTAGAGAATTGGCTTTGAAGGAAGGAATTTTGGGAGGCTCATCAAGTGGAACTCTTATTTCAGCGGCAATTAAATATTGCAAGGACCAAGATAAAGAAAAAAATGTAGTTACATTTGTTTGTGATAATGGTGAAAAATATTTAAATACAGCGTATAATGAAGAATGGTTAAAAGAAAAAAATCTTATATAAAGAAAATAAATCAACTTGATACTTTATCAGTGCATGCTGGGGTCAAAACAGATCCATTAACAGGAGCCGTAATGACTCCAATTTATGCAACATCTACTTATGCTCATGATAGACCCGGAGAACACAAAGGATATGAATATTCAAGAAGTCAAAATCCTACAAGGGAAGTTTTAGAAAATTCAATTGCAAAGTTGGAAAGTGGATATAAAGCATTTGCATTTGCTTCAGGAGTTGCAGCTCAAACCGCAGTTCTAGATCTATTAAAGCCTGGAGATCATGTAATTGCTTTTGATGACCTATATGGCGGTACTTTTAGGTTGTTTAATGAAATTAAGAGCAAGTCATCAAATATTGAATTCACATTCGTTGATTTAAATACAAATTTTTCAAAAGAAATTAAAAAGAATACAAAAATGATTTGGATTGAAACTCCAACAAATCCACTGCTTAAAATTACGGATTTAAAAAGAATAGCCCGTATTGCAAGAAAAAATAAGCTTATAACTGTATGTGATAATACATTTGCCACACCTTACAATCAAAGACCGCTTGAGCATGGAGTTGATATTGTTAATCACTCGACAACAAAATATATCAACGGTCACTCTGATGTTATTGGTGGAGCCTTGGTAATTGGAAAGAATAAAAAACTTGAGAAAAAATTAGCCCTAATTCAAAATTCTACGGGCGCCGTTCCAAGTCCTTTTGATTGTTTTCTTACCTTGAGAGGAATTAAAACACTAGCTATTAGAATGAAAAAACATAATGAAAATGGAATTAAAGTTGCTCGCTTTTTAAGATCACATAAAAAAGCATTAAACGTAACGTACCCTGGATTACCAAATCATAAACAGAAAGATATTGCACTTAAACAAATGAACGGGTTTGGTGGAATGATCACTTTTATCTATGATGGGAATATGTCAGAAATATCCAAGTTTATGCGTAAATTAAAAATTTTTACTATAGCTGAGAGTTTGGGGGGAGTTGAGTCTTTAATTGAGTCCCCTGCTTTAATGACACATGCATATTTAGACGATAAATCCTTTAATCAAGTGCCCAAAAAGCTTGTCAGA
>CACIQL010000008.1:0-50832 GCA_902588785.1 uncultured Pelagibacteraceae bacterium | reverse complement strand
AATACACGCAAATAGGGAAAATTCAGATAGCGATTCGCCTGACTTATTTAGTGACCAAAACGTGCATCAACTGGATGAAACACATAATTCTATTGAAGCTGATGAAGAATTAGAAACCGATCAAGATTTACTTGAAATTCCATCTTTCTTGAGAAGACAGAGTAAATGACAAATAAAGAACTTGGCCACAGGCCAGTTCTTATTGAAGAGGTTATTGAACAATTAGGGCCAAAAGACAATGAAACATACATCGATGCAACATTTGGATACGGAGGATATACAGAGAGAATCCTTCAAAGCTGTGAATGTAAAGTTATTGCAATCGACAGAGATCCAACAGTCAAAAAACAAGCTGAAAGATTTAAAAAAAAATTCGGCAGTCGGTTTTCTTTTGTACATTCTAAATTTAGTCAGATTGATAAAATTTTCAAAGAAACAAAAGAAAAAGAAATTAACGGTTTCGTATTTGATATAGGAGTTTCATCAATGCAACTAGATGATGCAAATAGAGGGTTTTCATTCATGCAAGATGGCCCCCTAGATATGAGAATGAGTCAGGATGGCCAAACAGCTTCAGACTTAATAAATAAAAAGGACAAAGATGAGCTTGCTGATATCATCTATCATTACGGAGATGAGAGAAATTCAAGAAAAATTGCAAGAAACATAGAGAAGAACAGAACTCAAAAAAAAATTGAGAGTACGATTGAGCTTGCAGAAATAATTAAAAAATCGTTTCCTTCAAAATATTACAAAAAACACCCTGCAACGAAAACATTCCAGGCTATTAGAATTTTTATTAATAATGAAATACAAGAGCTTCATGCTGGTCTCAACCAAGCTTTTAATTTACTAAGAGCGAATGGGAAGATATGCGTGGTCACATTCCATTCAATTGAGGACAGGTTGGTAAAGAATTTTACAAATAAAGTTTGTTTAAGGAATAAAAAGACCAAATTAATAAAACCATCTTCCAAGGAAATATTAAGTAACCCAAGATCTCGTTCGGCAAAGCTTAGAGTCATTAAGCGTGAGCGATTAAACTTTAATTATATTCCGATATATGAGTTAGGATTTGAATTATGATAAGTGCTTTCTTTAAAATATTGTCCGTTGCTGTTTTGTTAACCGGATTACTTGCAATTATGGTTATAAAAAACATTTCAGCCGAAAAGCAAAAGTATATTAATGAACTTGAATTAACACTTCGAGAAGAACAAAAGATAAATGAGCTTTATAAAATTGAATGGGACCATTTGGTTTCGCCAATGAATATTAAAAAAATTTCAGAAATGATTATTACTAATGATTACGAAAAGTATTTTGTTGTATTAGATAATGAAGATATTGAAGAAAATAATGAATTATTTAATGATGTTATTGAAGTTTATGAAACATCAACAATTAATCAAAATTTGGCAAGGTAAATTCCGTGAAAAAAAAGCGGAATACTGGCCGAAAGAAAATTGATATATATCAAAAAAGTTTTTCATTTACACACAGATACAATAAAGAAAAGTTTGCTTTTGAAAGATTAAAGTCTTTAAAGAGTAATTTTGCTCTTAAAATAAATAATCGTTTAATATTGTCAGCGATTGTTTTTAGTAGTTTGTTTTTGGCAGTAACAATCAAGATGATAGAAATTAATTTACTTTACACCGAAAAGGGAAATTATTTTGTTGAGAATGTTGAGACAAAAAGGGGAAATATTCTAGATAGGAATAATACCTCTCTTACAGCAAATTTATTAACATCCCATATATCTGTAAATCCAAAAGCTGTGTACGATAAGAAAAAATTTATTAGTAAAGTCTCAGCAATAAATAATAGGTTTTCCGCAACTGATCTTGATAAATTGGTATCTGAAAAAAAATTCTTCTGGCTTGATCGAAATGTTGAACCCTTAGAATTACAAAAGTATATAGATTTAGGTGAAACTGGAATTGAATTCAGAGATGCTTATAAAAGAAAATATCTTCACAGTGAACTTTTTAGTCATTTAGTTGGAAAAGTTGACATTGATAATACAGGCGTATCTGGACTAGAAAAATCTTTTAATAAGTTTCTTCAAAATGAAGAAAATAATGATTTGATATTATCTTTAGATACAAGAATACAACACATTGTTCGCGATGAAATACTAGCTGCTATGAAACTATATAAAGCAACTGGTGGCTCAGGACTCATAATGAATGTCAATAATGGAGAAATTCTTGCCATGACATCACTTCCAGATTTTGATCCCAATACTAAAAATGCGAATGACAATGATAAGTTCAACAAAAACACATTAGGTGTATATGAGTTTGGTTCAGTGATGAAAATATTTACTGCAGCAATGGGAATTGAGGAAAAAATTTTTCAGCCAAATACAAAGTACGAGATTGAAAATCATATTTATATTGGAAAGCATCGTGTAGAGGATGTTCACAGGCCTTGTGAGATAAAAATGTGTTCTGTTGAAGAAATATTTGTTGAGTCATCAAATATTGGAACGATAAAAATGATTAGAGATATTGGTAAAGAATTACAGCAAGAATATTTGTCTCAACTTGGATTACTTCGTCAAGTAAATATTGGAATACCAGAAAAAGCAATTCCAATTGTTCCTGACCCATGGAGAACAGTTAATACAGAGTCAATCTCTTACGGTTATGGCCTTTCAGTATCACCATTGCATTTGGCTGTAGCTACATCAGCTGTAGTAAATGGAGGATATTTAATTAAGCCATCTCTAACAAAATTAGGAGATGATAAACGATATGAAAATCAAATTTTTTCAGAAGAGACCAGTGAAATTATGCGTTACCTTTTAAGCCAAGTTGTTGCAAAAGGGACAGCAAAAGAAGCCTTTAACAAGGATGCTGATAAAGCATACACAGAAGATGGTAAGTTTAAATATTTGGTTGGAGGTAAGACAGGCACATCTCACAAAATAGACAAAAAATCCTACACAAGAGAAAAGTTAACTACTTTTATATCGGTACTACCCATACACAAGCCTAAGTATGTAGTTCTTATCTCATTAGACGACCCGAAAGGGATTAATAGAGAATATGGAGAGCCATATAATACTTGGAACTGGAGTGATGCTGGGTGGAATGCGGCAAGAGTTTCAAGACAAATTATTGATAGAGTAAGTCCTATTTTGGACATAAAGGCAAGATACATACCTAATGAAAACATGCTCATTAATACCTCTCTTTGATAAATGCCAAATCACTCCCTTCTAGAAGAAATTAAATCAAAGAAGATAAAATTTAATGGAGTCTCATCAGACTCGAGATCGATAAAAAAAGGAAATATTTTTTTTGCAATCCCTGGAAATGAAATAGATGGATCTAGGTTCATAAATCAAGCAATTAAAAAGGGTGCTGTAGCTATTGTTGTTCCATCATATAGTAAAGAAAGATATCCCAAAAATACGACAGTGATAAAGGCTAAAGATATTAGAAAATCACTATCGCTATTAGCATTTGAAATAAACAAAAATAATATTGAAACAAAAATTGCAATAACTGGAACTAATGGAAAAACATCTGTTGCATATTTTTTAAGTTATTTACTGAGAATTTCAGGAAAGAGTGTAGCTACTATAGGTACTTTAGGAAACTCTGTATTAAAGAGAAATAAATATAACCTTACTTCACCCGAACCGATTGATCTTTCAAAGCAATTAAAAAAGATAGGTCAAAAAAAAATAAAATATTTAGTAATGGAAGCATCAAGTCATGGCTTACATCAAAGCAGATTTTATGGAATGAATTTTGATGTTTGTGCGTTAACAAATATATCACATGATCACCTTGATTATCATAAAACTATTAACAATTACATAAAAAGTAAAATGATCCTTTTCAAAGATTATATACATAAGGATAGTAAATTAATTATTAATTCAAAAACGAAATACATTAAAAAAATAAGATCAATTTTAAAAAAAAATAAATCCGTTAAGCCATTATATTTTCAAGCAAATGGAAATTATAAAATTATTAAAATCCTAAAAAAAAATGATATTCAACATGTAAAAGCAATAGTGGGCAGTAAGCGAATTCTTTTAAAGTTTAAAAATTTTCCAAATTTTCAGATAGAAAATTTTATATTTGCAATTTCAATTTTGAATTTAATTGGATTTGATCCTAGAAAGCTATCAAAAAGCAGTCTTAATTGCCCTTCAGTATTAGGAAGAATGGAATATGTTGGTAGAACAAAAACAGGTGGAAAAGTTTACGTTGATTTTGCACACACGCCTGATGCTCTTAAAAATTCAATTGTAGAGTCAAAAAAGTTAGAGACATCAAACGTACATGTTTTATTTGGTTGTGGTGGAAATAGAGATAGAAAAAAAAGACCACTAATGGGTAAAATAGCTTCAAAATACGCTGATAAAGCAACAGTCACAGATGATAATCCAAGATATGAAAATCCAGCAAGGATTAGAGAGGAAGTGATTGGAAATTTAAAAAATATATCTGAAATTGGTAATAGAAAACTAGCCATAAAAAAAGCTATTAGCGAATTAAAAAGAGGCGATTTGCTTCTTATTGCCGGCAAAGGTCACGAAAAATTTCAATCCATCATGGGAAAAAAATTTCCTTTTGATGATGTTAAAATTGCTGAAAAATATTTACAAAAAAAATGAAAAAATTCATTACAACTACTGAAATAAACGAATTATTTGGGACCAATATTGTTTGTAAAAGAATAACTGGCGCATCTATCGACACACGGTCATTAAGAAAAGGTAATATTTTTTTTGCAATTAAAGGCTTTAATACGGATGGTCATAAATATTTAGTAGAAGCAGAAAAAAAAGGTGCATCTATTGCTTTTGTTCATAAAAAAGTAAGAGGCATAAAAATACCTCAAATTAATGTTAAAGATACGTCTAAAGCACTCCTTAAGCTCGCAACAAAGTACAGAGCACAGCTAAAAACACAAATTGTGGGTATTACAGGTAGTATTGGGAAGACTGGGACAAAGGATGCAATAAATTATTTGCTTAGAAATGAGAAAGATATTTTCTGTTCGCGTAAATCATTTAACAATCAATATGGCCTGCCTCTCGAATTACTAAATATGCCACGGTGTACGAAGTATGGATTTTTTGAAATAGGCATGAATCATTCAGGAGAAATAAAAAGATTAGTAAAGGTATTGCAGCCACAAACAGCTATTATTTTAAATGTTGAAAATGTTCACCTTGGTAATTTTAAATCTTTAAAAGAAATTGCATTAGCAAAATCAGAAATATTCACTTCAACAAAAAGTATTGAAAACTTAATTATTAATAGAAATTCTAATTTTTATAAATTGCTATATATGTTATTCAAAAAATCAAAGATCAGTACATGCATAGACATTGGAAAAGTTAAATCATCAAAAGTATATCTCAAAAAAGAGACAAATATTACGAATATTATTAAATACCAAGTAATTCTACCTGATGCCAGTAAACTTGATTTTTCTCTAAGAAAAAATCAAAAAAATCTTATTTTTAATGCATTAGCCATTATTACTTGCTTTTATATGCTAGGTTTAAATTTAAAACTAATCAATCAATTCAAAAATGTTCCTTTTACAGAAGGAAGAGGCGAAATACTAAAATCAAAATATAAGGGAAATAAATTAGAAGTACATGACCATTCTTATAATGCTAGTCCTGTTTCTATGAGAGACACAATCGATATTTTTAATAAGTTTAAAAATAAACATTTAGTTTATGTTATAGGTGATATGAATGAGCTTGGAAATAAATCTAAAAAATTTCATATGGATTTAATTAAATATTTAATACTTATTAAAGCTAAAAAAGTAATTTTTGTTGGATCAAAACTTTACTCGCTTAGAAAAAGATACAAAAGACTTCAGTTTGAATATTATGAGAATATAGATAGTGTTATAAGTAATGCAGAAAAAATATTTAAAAGGAATAGCAAGGTGTTTCTAAAAGGTTCAAATTCAATCAATTTACGAAAGTTGTCAAATCATTTAATAAGTTAACTATGATCTTATATTTAATTGAATATTTAAATCTTGGTGCCCTAAATAATTTTTTAAATTATTTAACAGTTAGAACAGGTCTGGCGTTGTTTACTTCATTTTTTTTTATTCTCTTTTTTGGCCCATTTTTAATTAAAAGAATTGGATCATACCAATCAATTGGTCAGCCTATTAGAGAAGACGGTCCTGAGTCTCACTTAGTAGCTAAAAAAGGGACTCCAACAATGGGAGGAATTATAATTTTGATTTCTATAGTTGGATCAATGATTCTATGGGTCAATCCTGAAAGCTATATATCTTGGCCAATTATATTCCTTCTAATATCTTTTGGATTGGTTGGTTTTGCAGATGATTTTAGTAAAGTTAAAAAAAAATCAAGTAATGGAATTTCTGCGAAAATAAGAATCTTTTTTCAAATAATAATATCGTTGATATTTATTTATTGGATAACAACTTATAATGAGATTGATATTCAGTTATTATCCTTACCCCTTCTCAAAGATATATTTCTAAACTTAGGTTTATTTTCAATTCCATTCGTTATATTGGTAATTCTAGGATCAGCAAATGCGGTTAATCTTACAGACGGCCTTGATGGGCTAGCAATTGTTCCCATTATGATTGTCTCTGCGACTTTTGCTGTAATCTGCTACTTGGCAGGAAATATGATTTTTTCAAATTATCTTTACATTAATTACTTACCTGGAGCAGGTGAATTAACCGTGCTTTGCGCAGCCATAATTGGATCCGCTCTTGGCTTTTTATGGTACAACGCGCCTCCTGCAATGGTCTTTATGGGCGATACAGGCTCTTTATCATTAGGTGCTGCATTGGGGGGTATAAGTGTTCTAACCAAGCAAGAAATTGTATTAGCAATAGTTGGAGGAATATTCGTCGCAGAAGCAGTGTCAGTAATTCTTCAGGTTGGATCATATAAGTTAACCGGCAAACGAATATTCAAAATGGCTCCCTTACACCATCATTTTGAGAAGAATGGTATTGCAGAGTCAAAAATAGTAATTCGTTTTTGGATAATCGCTTTAATTCTTGCCTTGATTGGACTCGCAACACTTAAGATTAGGTAACTAAATGTTGAAGTCAAAATGTTTTTCAAAGAAAAGCTATGTAGTCATTGGCATGGGAAAAACAGGATGTTCAATTTATAAATCTCTTACAAATAGTGGAGCCGTAGTATTTTTTTGGGAAGATAATCCCAAACATTCAAAAAAAATATTGAATAAAGGATATAAAAAGTATTCTTCTAAAATAAATCAAATAGACTATGTTATACCTAGTCCTGGAATTGCTACAAAAGGAAAGTCAGTACATAAACTGATAAAAAAATTAACTTCAAAAAATACTAAACTGATAAGTGAATTAGATTTATTTCAAACATACCTGAATAATTTAAATACAAGAAACTTGATTAAAATAATTGCGGTTACTGGCACAAATGGAAAATCAACAACAGTATCGCTTATTCATCATATTCTTAAAAAAAATAAATTTAACACAGAGCTTGCGGGAAATATAGGTAACCCGATCTTCGAAACAAAGATGATTAAAAAAGGTTTTTATGTCCTAGAATTGTCATCTTATCAATTAGAAAGCTCCAAAATATTTCAACCTGATATTGCCTGTATACTTAATTTAACCCCAGATCATTTGGCGAGACATAATACAATGTCTAATTATGGTAATGCTAAATTAAATATTTTTAAAAATATAAATAGCTCTCAAAAAGGTTTTTTTAATAATGATTCAATTATAAAAAAATTAATAAAAAAGAATAATCATTTGAGTAAAATGAAAAATTTAAAGCAGATTAATAAAAATAAAAAAAACTCCACTAAAAAATTAAATATAAATCAATATAATTTACTGAGTACCGACCAAAACTACCGCTTCTCATATGAAATTTTGAAAGAAGTGGGCCTAAGCAGCAATAAAATCTTCAATGCTTTTAAATCATTTAGAGGGCTTGAGTTTAGACAGCAAATAATTTTTTCAGACAAAAAGAAACTTATCATAAATGATTCCAAATCAACAAATTATCATTCTCTAATTGCTGCGCTAAAAAAATATAAAGATATCATCTTGATATGTGGCGGTCAGATAAAAAGCAATAATATCAATATATTAGATGACAGTCTTGGCAATATTAAAAAAGTTATAATCATTGGAGAGGAATCTAATACTTTTTACAAATACTTTCAGAGTAAAGTTACCACAGTTTATGTTCATAGATTAGATAAAGCAGTGGTCGAAATTAGTAAATTTATGAAGACCAATACAGATTTCAATACTTTTTTATTTAGTCCAGGTGCCGCTTCATTTGACCAATATAATAACTTTGAAGAACGTGGAAGACATTTTAACAAACTTATAAGCAAACTTAGCAAATAATGAATAAAAGAACTTATGAACAGTCTATAATTACAAACTGGATTACTGAAATAAATAAACCAATTTTTTTTTGTATAACAGTATTAATAACTTTTGGTTTATTAATAAGTTTAACTATAAACCCTGGTACAAGCAGGTATCTCAATAACAATCTATTTGCATTTTTTAATATACAGGCTTTGTACCTAGCAATAGGTTTTTTAGTATTTATTTCTATTTCACTGATTGAAACAAAATACATAAAATTATTTAGTGTGATATTATTTATCGTATTTTTTGCTTTATTAGCTCTTACTCTATTTTTTGGGGATGAAATCAAAGGTTCAAGAAGATGGATAAGTTTTGGATCTTTTTCTCTCATGCCAATAGAATTGGTAAAGCCAGTATTTTGCGTTGTAATGGCTATGATATTAAATAACCAATACCAAGGAACAAAAATATCATCTCACTCACTAAGTGCTTTAATCTATATTTCAGTCGCAAGTATACTTGTTTTGCAGCCTGATATTAGTCAATTTTTTTTATTATCAGCTATTTATTTTGGTTCAGTGCTTATGAGTGGTTTCAGTATTATAATACTCACTGTAATTGTTGTTTTTGGAATTTTAAGTTTTGTGATGATATATTTGCTCAATTTTAATGTTCAAAATAGAATAAACTCATTTTTATTTCCAAATGAATATGACGTAAGTCAAACTGAAATTTCTCTTCAAGCAATTAAACAAGGGGGTATTATTGGTGTGGGACCGGGTAATGGTCTTTTAAAAAATAAAATTCCTGAAGCTAATTCAGATTATATTTTTTCTGTGGTTGCAGAAGAGTATGGCCTCATTGGTTGTACACTTATATTATTAATCTTCTTTATAATATCATATCAAGGTTTCAAAAAAATTTACGGAAATAATGATCACTTTATTCAAATCTGTTTATTTACACTTATTTTATACGTATGCTTACAGGCCTTAATCCACATAGGGGTAAATATAAGGTTGATACCAACGACTGGAATTACCTTACCGTTTATTAGCTATGGTGGTTCATCGGTCCTTGGCATGTCAATTGCAGCGGGATTAATTTTATTATTTTCAAAGAATCGACATATTCGTGAATAGACTAACTTTATGAAAAAACTTTTTTTAGTAGGTGGAGGTACCGGCGGCCACTGTATACCAATAAATGTTGTTTATTCGGAGGCACCTAAAAATTTTAAATGCTTTATTTTAACTGATAACAGAGGCCAGAAATATTTCGATAATATAGATTCAAATAATGTAATTATACTTAGAAATCTTATTTCTTCTCAATCAAGACTAGCAAATATTATAAATTCTCCGTTCTTATTTATTCAATCAATGTTATACAATTTTAAAATCAAACCCGATTACACTTTAGGTTTTGGTGGATTTTTCACAATACCTATTCTTTTTGCTAGTTTAATAATGAGAAAAAAAATTTTTCTTCATGAGGGCAATGCATTTATTGGAAAAGCGAATAAATTATTATTTAAATATGTAGGTAATATCTTTACAACTTTCAACGAAACGCATGGTGAAAAGCTAATTCAAAATAAAAATTCATTCAGAGTTGGTTTGCCAACTAGGAGTAGTAAAAACTTAGAAAACAAAGAAACTAATAAAAAAAATCAGCTTAAAATATGTATTCTTGGTGGCAGCCAAGGTGCAAAAAACCTTTCAGATAATATCGCTCATTCGATCATAAAATCTAAGAATGAATGTAAGAAAGAATTTATTGTTTACCATCAATGTAGGAAAGAAGATGTAAACTTAGTAGAAAAACTTTATAGAGAAAATAGTATTGAGTGCCATGTAAATGTATACTTCAGCAATGTCACAGATATTTTAGAGAATACAAATTTAATTATTTCACGAGCTGGCTCATCGACTGTAAATGAAATTATTTGCTTTGGAATTCCCTCAATTTTAATTCCTTATCCATATGCTGCCGACAACCATCAATATTATAATGCATCGGTTCTTAAAAGCCTTAATTGTGCTGAAATAATTAAGGACAAAGATTTGAATACTCACTTATTATCAAGTTTGATCAATAAAATAATAAACAGCCCGCAAAGAAGAGAGTCTATTAAAGAAACTTTAAAAAAAGAGTATATAAACAATCCTGTTGAAAGAATTTTTAAGCATATAGAAGCAAGTCGATGAAATTAAATAAAAATAAATTAATACATATTGTAGGAGTTGGTGGAATTGGGATGAGTGGAATTGCAGAAATTTTATCAGAAATGGGATATCAGGTTCAAGGAAGTGACATAAAAATTAACGCGAACATTGTTCGATTAAATAAAAAGAAAATAAAAACTTTCAATTCACATAAACAGTCAAATTTAAAAAATGTAAGCTTAGTTGTTTATTCATCTGCAATAAGTAAAAACAATATTGAGCTTGAACATTCCAAAAAAATTAAAATTCCTTCAATTTCAAGAGCTGAAATATTATCTCAAATTGTAAAACTAAAAAAAACTATAGCTATATCTGGGTCTCATGGGAAAACTACTACGACATCCTTAATTTCAGCAGTTTTAAATGGGGCAAGAATGAAACCCACTGTAATCAATGGCGGGATAATAAATCAATTTGGAACAAATACAAAATTAGGATCAGGTGATTGGTTAGTAGTTGAAGCTGATGAATCTGACGGTACTTTTGTGAAACTTCCAGCCTCAATTTCTGTGGTAACTAATATTGATAAAGAACATCTTGATTACTATTCAAATTTTCAAAATCTAAAAAACTATTTCAAAAGGTTTATCACACAAGTTCCTTTTTATGGTTTCGCAGTTATATGTATAGATAATAATGAGCTACGTAAGTTAGCTGCAAAAATAAGTACTACAAAAATTATTAGAACCGGTTTTCATAGAGAAAGTGATATCAAATGTATTAAATTAAGACATAAAGCCAATGAAACAATATTTGATATTTTTGTAAAAGAGCAAAACCAAACTATTAAAAATATTAAGTTACCACTTCATGGAGCGTATAATGTAAATAATGCATTAGCTGCTATAGCAGTTGGTCTTCAATTAAATGTAAAACCAGAAATAATTAAGAAGTCTCTAAATTCTTTTAAGGGTGTCCAAAGAAGACTTACTGAATTATGGAGTAATAATAACATAAGAGTTGTTGATGATTATGCCCATCATCCGACTGAAATAAATAATGTGTTAAAAGGATTGGTTGATGCAGACAAAAAAAATAGAATAATAACTATTTTCCAGCCTCATAGATTCTCAAGGGTTTTAGATTTGAAAAGCAAATTCACGACGTGTTTTAAAAATAGTGAATATGTATTTGTTTCGGATGTTTATGGAGCGGGTGAGAAAAAACCAAAAAATTTCGATTTAAATAAATTTATTAGTAACATTGCAAAAAATTCTAAAGTCAAAGCTGAATATTTTGTTAAAAATGATCAACTATTTGAATTAACAAAGAAGAATAGATCAAAAATAATCTTTTTATTTTTAGGGGCTGGGACAGTTACAGATTGGGCTCAAAATTTTGCTAAAGAGTTAAAAAAAATTTATGAATGAAAATCAAAGGGAATTTTTAGAAAATTGTAAAAAAAACAATGTTATTGGAAAAATTCAAATAAATCATAATTTATCAAAATATACCTGGTTTGGGGTAGCAGGCAACGCTGAGATATTTTATATGCCCCCAAATTTTGAAGAATTAGCAAAAGTTTTAGAAATCAACAGAGATAAATTACCAGTAACGGTGATTGGAGCTGGATCGAATATCATTATAAGAGATGGTGGAATATTTGGCCTTGTAATAAAATTAGGAAAAGAATTTAGTCAAATTAAATTACATAATGATTGCATTGAAGTTGGAGCTGCAACCTACGATAGAGTATTATCGAATTATTGTCAGAAAAATGAAATAGGCGGAATGGAGTTTTATTTTGGAATTCCGGGAACACTTGGTGGTGCAGTTCGTATGAACGCCGGTTGTTATAATTCTGAAACAAAAGATGTTTTTATTAAAGCAAAGTGTGTTGATTATAGGGGGCAAGTCTCAGAAATACGTAATTCGAAGGAATTATTTTCTTATAGGGAAAGTAATATACCTCAAGATATGATTATCTGCGATGTATATATGCAAAAAAAAAATGCAAGCAAAAACACAATTTCCCTAAAAATGAAAGAAGTTGATGATCAAAGAAAAAAAGCTCAACCTCAGCAAATTAAAACAGCAGGAAGTACATTTAAAAATCCAAAAGATCAGACTGATAAAAAAGCATGGGAAATTATTGAAGAAGCTGGTCTTAAAAATTTTGAGCTTCAAGGAATATGTTTCTCTTCTAAGCATTCAAACTTCATAGTAAATAATCAAACTAAATCAGCAAACCTTATCGAAGACTTTGGAGAATATGTTAGGTCTGATGTAAAGAAAAAATTGGGAATAAGCTTAAACTGGGAAATAAAGATATTTGGCGAAAGATGAATAAAGACAAAAAAATTATGCTTTTGTATGGAGGTATTTCTGCAGAAAGAGAGATAAGTATTATCACCTCAAAAGAAATAAGCAAATCTCTTAAAAATATGGGCTACAATATTGTAGAAATTGATGCAAATGAGAATCTGTTAGCTGACCTTGAGCTGCATAAACCTGATATAGTATTCAATGGATTACACGGAACATGGGGAGAAGACGGAAGTGTTCAAGAAATACTTGAAAAATATGGAGTGCCTTACACTCATTCTGGGATTGAGTCATCCAAATTAGCAATGGATAAATACAAATCTGCTGAACTATTTATTGAAAATGGGTTCAATCATCCTTTAACGAAATTGATGAAGATAGAGGAAGTGAAAGATCAAAATATATTTGATTTTCCCTATGTCTTAAAACCTAGAAATGAAGGATCTAGTGTTGGAGTTAGCATTATTAGAAACCATGAGGAATTAAATAAATACTTGTCTGAGAATAAATTTCGAAATGAATTATTGCTTCAGCAATTTATAGAGGGTCCTGAGATAAATGTTGCTGTTATAGGAACAAATAAAACTGGTTCTATTGAAATTGATCCAAAAAACGAATTCTATGATTACGAATCAAAGTACTTTGATGCAGGGAAAACAAAACATATAATTCCACCAAGATTAGAGAGCGACCTGATTAAAAAAGTTGAAGGTTTAGGTTTAGATGCTCATAAATTATTGGGTTGTAAGGGAATCAGTCGAACCGAATTTATATTAGATAAAGTGACAAAAAAATTTTATATATTAGAGCTTAATACCCAACCAGGCATGACACCAACTTCATTAGTCCCTGAAATTGCAAATTATAAAGGTATAAACTTTGATAATCTTATTAATTGGATCCTATTAGATGCAACGCAAAATTAAAATAATAAATATTGTTTCCTTCTCTTTAATATTCATTTCTCTTATTGCAATATTTGTATTTTTAAAATTTCCAAGTTTACTAAATAATTCATTTCAAATTAAGAATGTAATTATAGAAGGTTCTGAAAAATCAAATATATCTGAGATTGAAAATAATGTGACTAAATTTAAAGGTAATCTTATTGGCTTAAATTTTAATTCCATCAAGGAAATTGTAGAGTCAAGTGAATGGGTAAAGCGGGCGTCTATAAAAAAAGTTTTACCATCAACTTTAAAAATAAATGTAACTGAGAACGATCCATATGCAATATACTTTCAAGAAGGAAAATCTTTTCTTATAGATCTTGATGGATCAATCATTACTGAAATTAACTTAAACAATTATGAAGATGACCTCTTATTTGTAAGGGGTGAGAAATCGCCAGAATTACTCGAGCAATTAATCAGGGACATAAGTATTGCGTTTCCAAATTTAACTCAAACTCTGGAAGAAGTTGAATTTATTGAAAAAAGAAGGTGGAATCTAAAATTAAATAATAAATTGCTTGTAAAATTACCAGACGAAAACATTCAACAATCATTAAAAAATTTAAAACAGCTTTTTGAGGAACAAGAAGTAATGGAAAGTAACATTATTGAAATAGATTTAAGAATCCAAGGAAGAGCAGCCCTCAAAGTTTTAGATGGAAAAATAAATTATGGTATTGATGAGATTTAATGGGTCAAAAAATAATTAGTGCGATTGACATAAGAGCCGACAAAGTAATTTGCCTTATTGCTCAAGAATTACAAATATTAGACAAAGGGAAAATTCTTCAACTTATTGGAATAGGTACTTCTAAACTGAAAGTCAATTGTTTAAAGCCCTTTTCATTGGAAACAGATGAAATTAAAAATCATCTTGATACCGCTATTTCGAAAGCAGAAGTAGATGCTGGTATAAAGATTGATAACGTTTATGTCAGTATATCAGAAAACATGAAATCGGATTATATTGAATTTGAAAATAAAATTTCAGGTAGGATCATAACAGAAAATGATATCAAATCTTTTTTTGAAGATACAAAATTTAAAAGACTATATACTGAAACTGATGAACCACTTCATTCCTTTCCAATAAGTTACAAAGTAGATAATAAAAAAAGCTTATCGGATCCAATTGGTGTGAAAGCTGAAACTCTTCATACAAAATGGCATGTTATATCAACTTCAAAAGACTATCTAAGTAAAATATTAGATTTATTAAATAATCAAGACATAAGCCTCAAACAGATAGTTTCGAGTCACTATGCTAGCAGTCTTGCAGTGTTATCAGATGAAGAAGCAGATAATGGAGCGGTAAGTATCGATATTCAAAAAAACAAGACAATTATTTCTTATACCTTTGACAACCAACTTATTGGCTATGATACGGTTAAAGTTGGAACTTATAATTTTTCAAATGATATATCACAAGTCAAATCAATTTCACTAGAAGAGGCCGAAATAGTTAGAAAGCAAATTGATACAATGAATAGTCAGAGAATCTATGAAAAAAAATTAGAAAAGTATTTTGAAATATATTCATCAAGAGCAGAAGAATTATCAAATTTAATAAAAAATATAATTTATAATTCAAAATTCAGCACACTAGTATCTAATAATATTGTGCTTACTGGATATGGAGCAAAGTCGTTAACTATGCAAAAATTCATCAAAAATCAAATGAGTGATAGTAATTTTCGTTTAGGATCGACAAAAAAAATTAACGGATCAAAAACTTATTTAGATAATCCGTCTCTTGCATCAGCATTTGGTCTTTTAAATTATGCCGCAAACCATAACATGGAGGGAGATAAGGATGAATCTAAATCAGAAAAAAAATCAGTATTTTCAGTAGTTTATAATTTTTTTAGAAACCTTTAAGTAGTAACAAAAAGAAATAATCTTTGTTTTTTACCGTAGTTTTAAACAATTTATAAACATCAGGATGCAAAAAACCATTAATAAGTCATTCAATATTGAAGGTGTAGCTTTACACAGCGGTGAAAAATCAAATTTGTCTGTTAACCCAGCGACTGCCAATACTGGCATCGTATTTAGAAGAGTTGATATTAAAAATTCTAATGAAGAAGCACTAATTGAAGCAAAGTTTAATAACGTTAGCGTCTCAGATCTATGTACAAAGATTACTAATAAATACGGAACATCAGTTTCAACAATTGAACATTTGATGTCAGCTTTACATGGCATGGGAATTGATAACGCTATTGTTGAAGTAGATTGTGATGAATTACCAATTCTTGATGGTAGCTCCCTAGAATATGTACGTAACATTGAGGAAGTTGGTCTTAAAAGTTTAAATGTAGAAAAAAAATATCTAAGCATATCTAGACCGATTGTGTTTAGTATGAATGATTCTTTTGTGAAAGTTTCCCCATCTGATAATTTAGAAATTGATTATACAATTTCTTATGATCACAATCTTATAAAGGAACAAAGATTTAATTATGAGTTTAAAGATTCAAACCAGTTTAAAAATCTTATTTCTAATTGCAGAACTTTTGGCTTTAAAGAAGAGGTAGATTCTCTCAGAAAAAAAGGTCTTATAGCAGGAGGTTCTTTAGATAATGCAATTGTCCTTGATAAAAAAGGAATTGTGAATAACGACAAATTGCGTCAAGAAAATGAATTTGTTAAACATAAAATACTTGATTTCATTGGTGATATTTATCTCTTAGGATATTCAGTGAAAGGAGCGTTTGAAATATATAAAGGTGGTCACAGATTAACTCATGAAACTATGAATTCAATAATGTCTGATCAGTCAAACTGGCGCCTTATAAACGAAGATCATTTAAATGATAAAAATTATCAAACAACCTATTTCACGAAGTCCATAGCTGCATCATTATAATTTAGAAATTCATCTTTAATCTTCTTAAATAATCATTAAAATTATGGTTATGAAATTAATAAAAATCTTTATTTTTCTAACTTTAGCTGCTTTTATTCTTAGCGGTTGTTCAGATACAAAGTTAGTTACACCTGAAACAGAGGGTGAAAAACTTCAAATACTCTACTCAAATGCAATGGAATTAGTTAAAAAAAGAGATTTTGTAGATGCAGCAATACTATTTGAAGATATTGAAAGACAATATCCGTATTCTAAGTGGTCTAATCAGGCGCAATTAATGACTGCGTTCTGTTATTATAAAACACAATTTCATGATGAAAGCCTGGATGCTCTAGAAAGATTTATTGCACTTTACCCTGGCAGCAAGAAAATTTCATACGCTTACTATCTAAGAGCTTTAAATTACTTTGAGCAGATAAAAGATGTAGAAAGAGATCAGAGTATGACGGTAAAATCTAAAAAGGCCTTTTATGAGGTTATAAACAAATATCCTGATTCTGAGTTTGTTGAAGATGCTTACTTAAAAATTGATATTATAAATGATAGGCTGGCAGCAAAAGAAATTGAAATTGCCAGATATTATCAATTTAAACAGCAATGGATATCAGCAATTAACAGGTATAATAAAATTTTAGAGGATTATGATACTTCTGTATATACAGAGGAGGCATTACATAGACTTGTTGAAATCTATTACTCCCTTGGTTTAATTGAAGAAGCAAAAAGATATGCATCAACTCTAGGTTTTAATTTTCCTGATAGTGATTGGTACACAAAAAGTTACGAGTTAGTCAAAGATTTAAGTTAAATAAAAGTAGTGGAAAAATTTCCAAAAAAAAAGTTTCAAGAACTTGTAAAGAATATCCAGTACCATAACAATCTTTACTACAATAATGATAGTCCTGAAATAAGTGATGCAGAGTACGACTCTCTGATAAACGATTACAAAAATATCAAAAAACTTTTTCCTGAAGAAACTATGCAATCTGATATTTTGAACAAAATTGGAGGTAGGGCCTCTGATTTATTCTCAAAATTTGATCATCCCACAAGAATGCTATCTCTTGATAATGCAATGTCAGAAGAAGACCTGCAAAATTTTCAAAAAAAAATATCTAATTTCTTAAACAAAAAGGGTATTGATTTTGAATTTTCATCTGAACCTAAAATTGATGGTCTATCAGTTAATTTAATTTATAAAAATGGAAAACTTGTAACAGCTGCTACCAGAGGCGATGGTCAAATTGGGGAAAATATTACAGACAATGTAATTACAATCAAAGATATACCAAAAATCTTAAAAACAAAATATCCACCAGTTTCTATTGAAATTAGAGGTGAAATATTCATCACTAAAAATGATTTTATGAAGTTGAATACAGATAATAAATTTGCAAATCCAAGAAACGCCGCGGCAGGAAGTCTAAGACAGTTGGATTCAAAAGTTACCGCAAAGCGTCCACTCAAATTTATCGCTCATGGGTTTGGATCATTTACTGAAGAAAAGAGTAGTTATTACGATCAATTAATTGAATTCAAATCGTGGGGGATCCCAATCAGCCCATTCCTAAAAAAAGCCAAAAACCTAAAAGATTTAATAAAGATTTATGATGAAGTTAACAAAAAAAGAGCAGAAATACCCTATGATATTGATGGACTTGTATACAAAGTAAATAATTTATCTTTTCAAAATAGATTGGGCATTGTGGGCAAATCCCCTCGATGGGCCATAGCCCATAAATTTGCTTCAGAAACTGCACAAACTGAAATTAAAAAAATAGATATTCAGATTGGAAGAACTGGATCGGTAACACCTGTCGCAAGACTGAAATCAATTAACATTGGCGGTGTACTGGTATCAAACGCAACATTGCATAATTTTGAGGAAATAGAGAAAAAAGATATTCGTGAGGGTGACTCCGTGATTGTTGAAAGAGCAGGCGATGTAATTCCTCATATTCTTGAAGTTGTATCTAAAAATAAAAAAAATAGACCAAATCTTTTTAAACCACCTAAATCTTGTCCAATATGTAAATCACCAATAGTTATTGACCCTGATGAAGTTGTTGTCAGATGTTCAGGTACTTACGTATGTGATGCTCAAAAAATTGGCAGGCTAAAACATTTTGTATCAAGAAGTGCATTAGATATTGAGGGTTTGGGAGATAAACAAATCAATCTATTTTATAATAAGGGACTAATAGAGGACTACGCTGATATTTTTGACCTTGAAGCAAAAAGAGATGTAATTGTTAATATAGAAGGATGGGGCTCACTTTCATTTAATAATTTAATAAATGCAATAGATCAAAAGAAAAAAATTGAGTTATCAAAATTTATTTATTCCTTGGGAGTTCGTTTCGTGGGGCAAATAAATGCAAAATTAATCGCATCAGCTTTTTCAAATATTAAGAGCTTTATAAGTTTCTTTGAAGGAAAGAGTGATATACTTAGCACCCTTGAAAATACAGATGGACTGGGTCCAAAAGTTATTCAATCATTTATAGAATACTCATCAATTAAATCTAATAAGAAACAAATATTAAAACTAACCCAGAGGGTTGATCTATTTATTAAAAAAATAGATACCGTTAAATCAAAAATAACCGGAAAGAAAATAATTTTTACTGGAACACTGTCATCAATGTCTAGGGCTGAGGCAAAAACAAAAGCTGAGAAACTTGGCGCAAAAGTCGTTTCATCAATAAGTAAATCAACAGATATACTCGTTACAGGTGAAAATTCTGGATCAAAGTTAAAAAAAGCAAAAGAATTAGGTGTCAGGGTAATGAATGAGAAAGAATGGTCAAATTTAGC
This sequence comes from uncultured Pelagibacteraceae bacterium, assembly GCA_902588785.1. Classification (GTDB taxonomy): domain Bacteria; phylum Pseudomonadota; class Alphaproteobacteria; order Pelagibacterales; family AG-422-B15; genus CACNXQ01. Next base: position 31,318 of record CACIQL010000008.1, on the reverse strand, counting down.
TAATTAATCAGGGGGGAAGTTTGGTCTATCAGCCATTTTTTCTCCTGTTCATTCATAAATTGCAATAGATTTGATTTTACATCTGAGTGATACTTATTAATCCACTCAATTTCCTTTTTATTCAACATTTTTTTATTTATTAAATCTCTCTCGAACGGAGCCATTGTTAATGTTTTAAAATGCAAACAACCTTTACTTATTTGAGACATAATTAGGCTCTCAATCCTTATACCGTAGTCATTTTTTTTATAGAAACCAGGTTCATTTGAAACAACCATGCCTTCTTCAAAAGATATTCTAGAAAATTGTGAAATAGAAGGGGGACTTTCGTGTACATTCAAGAAACAGCCGACCCCATGTCCAGTTCCGTGTTCAAAATTACAATTTATTTCTTTGAGATATTTTCTTGCAAGATTATCTAATTTTTTACCTTTTTCTCCGTACTTAAATTTACTACGTGCGACCGCAATATGACCTTTTAAGACTCTAGTATACATATCTATTTGGTCTTTTCGAGGCTTATTAAAACTTATTGTTCTCGTTACATCCGTCGTTCCATCAAAGTACTGAGCGCCAGAATCAACTAGAAATAAATCTGATTTTCTTATTTTTTTGTTTGTTAATTTATTTGCACGATAGTGAACAATTGCTCCATTTGAGCCTGTACCCGCAATTGTTGGAAAGCTGAGTGAAAAGAAATTTTTATTACTCTTTCTTAAATTATCTAAATATTTAATTGCATCCATTTCTGTAATATTTTTATTTTGTACTTGGTTTTTAGCCCAAAATATAAATTTTGTTAATGATGCACCATCTCTTTTATGCGAATTAAGCATACCTTTTTGCTCAGTTTTATTTTTTTTAGACTTTAGTAACTGTATGACATCCCCTTGAAGTTTTAATGTCCCATAATTTTTAATTGCATTAGCTAGATTAAAATTAATCGTATTGATGTCACATATGAATGATTTTTTAATTCCACACTTTTTGATGAATGGATAAATATCTTTTTGCTTTTTAAAAGAGACATCAATTTTCAATTGCTTTTTTAAATTGTTTTTGCAATCAGAAAAAATGTAACATTTTCCAGTTTTATGAATAATTGCTTGAGATAGAAATATAGGTGTATACTCAATATCATTTGATCTGATATTGAATACCCACGAAATTGAGTCACATGCAGTTAAAACATAGTAATCTGTTTTAGATTTTTTTAAAAAATCGACAATTTTATTTATTTTTCTTTTAGTACTTTCACCTGCAAAATTTTTTTCTAAAACAAATGGCTTTGAAATACTTTTCTTTGGTTTCGTTTTCCAGATTTGATCAATGAGATTTTTCTCTATTGGTATTAAATTTGTTTTTTTACCTAAAGATTTTGAATATGATTTAATTTTAAAATAAGGCAAAATGTTACCATCAAACCCAACATTTTTAGCTTTTTTTAATTTTAGCAAATTTAATGGAGTGAGTTTATTGTAATTAAATATCTTATATTGTCCTTTATTTACCTCATTCTGAGCTTGGATGGTATAACGCCCATCAACAAATAAATAAGCTTCTTTTATTCCTACAATGACATCTCCGGCTGATCCAGTAAAGTTGCTAATCCACTCTAGTCGTTTACTGTAATTTGGCAAAAATTCATTCTGATATTCGTCTGAGTGTGGAATTAAGTAATAATCAATTTTATTTTTAATTAACAGTTTTCTTATTTCAGCAATTTTTTTTGAGGTATTCAACATGGTTTTAGAAAATCAGATATTAATTTTTTTGTACCATGTTTATCAAAATCCACAACTGCCTTTGTGCCGTCAATATCTTTTATTCGACCAATACCATATTTTTTGTGTTCAACCGTTTGCCCTATTTTAAGCAAAACATCATCGTTTATATCTCTAACATTTTCTGTTTCCATATCAACTACTGTTCGATAACTTGACGATGGATTATTTTTAAAATCTAATTTTCTTGGTTTAAAATCAAAATCTTGATTAAATTCATCAAATTCTTGATTTTGGAATCTGTCCATATGGCTTGACGCGTGATTAATAGTTTTTATTAATTCTTGATCTAACTCCTCAATAAATCGAGATTGCAATGAAGGCATCCAATTATTTTGAAATCGACGACTCATTGATGTTGAGATATTTATTATTTTTTTAGCTCGCGTTATGCCGACATATGCAAGTCTACGTTCCTCTTCAATTCCTTTATTGCCAGTTTCATCAATTGTTTTTTGGTGAGGGAAAAGCCCTTCCTCCCAACCTGGCAAAAAAACATAATCATATTCAAGACCTTTAGCGGCATGAAGGGTCATGATGCTTACTTTATTGTCTTCATTGTTTTCATCTATAGCTGTAACTAAAGATACATGCTCTAAAAACTCTTCGATACTGTTATAGTCTTCCATCGCAATTATTAATTCCTTAATATTTTCTATTTTTGTTTGAGCAGATACATTTTTATCATTTTTAAGCATATTCATATAACCAGACTCATCGAGCAGCATTTTTAATATGTCATAAAACTGCATATTATCGATGGATGATTTTCCTCTATCGATAACAGAAATGAATGCTTTCAAGCTTTCAGATATTTTTTTTGTAAATTCATCTGTATCAACCATATCTTTTGATGCTTGATACAATGAAATTCGTTTTTGTTTTGCGTAAGATAAAATATGATTAAATGATTTTTCTCCTATACCTCTTTTAGGGACTGTTAAAGCTCTTTCAAATGCGACATCGTCTTGATTTTCATAGACCAGCCTAAGATATGAAACAGCATCTTTTATTTCTGATCTCTCATAGAACCGAATACCACCTACAATACGATAAGGAATTGAGTATTTAATTAGAGACTCCTCTATTTCACGCGATTGAAATACTGCCCTTACTAATATTGAGATATTGTTCAGGTCAGGGTTATCGTCACTATACTTCATAATATCCTGAGCAACTAAATCGGCCTCATCTCTACTTGAATTAACAAAATGTAAATGTATGGGCTCTCCATCACCTTGGTCCGAAACAAGCTCCTTGCCAAGTCTATATTCGTTATAACTAATTAATGATGATGCAGACTTGAGTATATTGTTTGTTGATCGATAATTTTGTTTAAGTCGTATTACCTTTGCATTTTCAAATTCTTTTTCAAATCGAAGCATATTATCAACTTCAGCACCACGCCAACTATAAATTGATTGATCATCGTCTCCAACACAACAAACATTTTGATGATGAGAACCTAGAAGTTTAAGCCATTTATACTGTGCAGCATTAGTGTCTTGGTATTCATCCACATGAATATATTTAAAATTATTACTATAACGTTTGTGGATATCAGGGACTTTAAAAAGATTGATGCATTGTAAAAGCAAGTCACCAAAATCTAAGCAATTAATTTCAAACAATCTTGCTTGGTAAATTTTATAAATTGAGAGACTCTTTTCATCGACTAAATTATCTAGTGACTCAGATTTTATGTCATTTGGATTAAGAGCTTTGTTTTTCCAATGATCAATTTTAGATTGAATTAATTTGGGTGAAAATTGAGATTGGTCTAAGTTTTCAGCCTTTATGATTTGCTTAATTAGGGAAAGTTGATCATCTTTATCAAGTATTGTAAAACTTTGTTTCAGACCAATTACCTCTGCGTGGTTTCTAATTATTTTTGCTCCAATTGAATGGAAGGTTCCCATCCAAGGCATCTTTTCCATATTTTGATTTACTAGTTTTTGAACACGCTCGGACATTTCTCTTGCAGCCTTGTTAGTAAAAGTTACACAAAGAATTTGAGAGGGGAATGCTAAGTTATTATCTATGATATGAGCAACCCGCGTAGTAAGTACTTTAGTTTTTCCAGTTCCAGCTCCTGCAATAATTAGATTTGGACCTTCAGTGCTACAAACAGACTCATATTGTAGCGGGTTAAGACTTTCTAGGTAATTCACTTCAGTCATAACTGATCCTTTAAGTGATTCAGAACATATAGTCTAATTGCGCTTGATAAATTGGAAGTGTTCTTTGTTTTATCTATTTTTGAGATTATTTTATCTGGAGTTGTATTTTCTTTTTTGCTTAGTTTTAATATTTCTTCCCAAAATTCAGTTTCAAGAAATACACTTGTAATGTGGCCATCTATCTTGACAGTACGCTTATTGGAATTGGGCATGAACGAATTAGGATGAAGTAATCATTTTTGATGGATTGAGAAGAGACTTCATCTTTCTTACATCAACATATTTTAGGATTTTATTTGCCTCAATTAGCGTAATATTTTTCTTATATGCAAGCTTTGCGAGTTCTGCAGCTTTTTCGTATCCAATTTCAGGAGCAAGGGCGGTTACAAGCATTAAGGAATTTTCAACACCTTCTTTTATATTTCTTAAATTCGGTTTAATTCCCTTTAGACACTTATCGCAAAAGTTTGTAACCCCTGAGGATAATAAATTGATTGCATTAATTATGTTAAAACCAATTACTGGTTTAAATGCATTAAGTTCAAAATGACCTTGAGTTCCTGCCATTGATATTACGTTATGACTACCCATAACCTGTAAACAAGCCATTGTTAAAGCTTCACTTTGAGTTGGATTTACCTTACCAGGCATTATAGATGACCCAGGTTCATTTTCAGGTAAATTCAGTTCTCCTAGACCTGATCTTGGTCCAGAAGCTAACAGCCTAATGTCATTTGCTATTTTGAAAAGATCCGTTGCAATAACATTTAATACTCCCGATAGTTCTACAAGAGAGTCATGAGAGGCCAAGGCTTGGAATTTATTGCTTGCAGGTTTAAATTTAATTTTATTAATTTTACTTATTTCATTTGCAACAAGTCTATCGAACCCTTTTTTTGTATTCAGACCAGTTCCAACGGCCGTCCCTCCTTGGGCTAAATAATTTAAGTTAATAAGGGCTGTCTTCAGTCGTTTAATGTTCATATCAATTTGAGATTGATAACCTGAAAACTCTTGTCCAAGTGATAAGGGAGTTGCATCTTGCAAGTGTGTCCTACCGATTTTGATGATGCTTTTCCATTTCTTAGACTGGCTACCTAAAATTTTTTCCATTTCATTTAAAGCCGGAATAAGTTCATCTGTAACTTTTTTTGAGGCAGCAATATTAATTGCAGATGGAAAACTGTCATTAGTTGATTGACTTTTGTTGACATGATCGTTCGGGTGGACTGGACTATTTGTCCCAAGTTTTCCGGTAAGTTTTTTATTCGCAAGATTAGCGATGACTTCATTTACATTCATGTTGGTTTGAGTTCCAGACCCGGTCTGCCAAACCGAAAGAGGGAACTGATCATCATGCTTTCCAGTTAGAATATTTTTTGATGCACTAATTATTGCATTCGCTATTTTAGGGACTAAAGACTTTTGTTTTTGATTTACTTTCGCGCACGCCATCTTTATTGTGACTAATGCATGTATAATCTCTATAGGCATTACATTATTGCCAATTTTAAAATTTTTTAGAGATCTTTGTGTTTGAGCACCCCAATAATTACTATTTGAAACTTTTATTTTGCCGATACTGTCTTGTTCTTGTCTTGTTTTTTGACTCATTTAAATTGTAGTATACTACTTAAGCTATTAATATGGTAATTATTTTGCTAATTTAAAGAGTTATTGCAGTATTATTTTGATAAAACTATCATTTTTTTTCAAAGTAATATCAGAATGATGTTTTAATGAGAAAGTTAATAATTTTAATTTTTATATTATTTGTGCAACCAAGCTTTGCATTAGCTCAATTTATCTTAGATAAAAGTATTCCTGATGAATTCCATGGCGTGTGGAGCACCAATTGTACAAACGACATTTTCGAAGCAAATACTTACATAATATTTGATTATGGTTTTTTGTATTTAAGTGAGTCAGATTACCCATACAATCAATTTGACATTGTAAAAGTTGGAAATTTTGATGATTATATTATCACTCAAGATGGAATGTATGATGAAAACTATTACTTTTACAAAATCGAGAATAACACACTTATTGAAAAAAGCAGCCCCCAGAATTGGAACTACATCAGTAATGATTTTTTAAAGAATGACGGCAGTATATATAATAAATGCGAGGAAGTTAGATACCTCACAAATGAAAACTTTAAAACTATCATTGACTTTGCTTCAAGTGAAGTGCCCCAATCTTGTTCAGGTGATGATATAAACTCAACTAAGTGTATTAAAAATATTTTTGATTATATTGACCTTACAAATGATGGCCGACTATCATCCGCAGAATTAACCAGAGCGTTGAAAACCCTAGCACTTTATGCTTACTTTTTATTAAACGAGGAAGAGTTGGGTGAAGACTTTATAGCAGCGCCTAATATTTTAGCTGCAGCAATCGCCCCTATGGTATCAGAAATTATACTTCAAAATTATGATTTTGATGACTCTGGAAATCTAAGATTAAATGAGTTCCAGCACGATTTAATCAAACCAAACATATTAAAAAATCTAAAAACTGGTCAAAACCAGTTTTACTCTATTCAAGAAATATTTAATCTTTTTCAAAGTACTTATTAACTTAGTGGGAGACTTCTGTTGCCCGGTGCCTCCCGGACCGCGCTTACCTAATTAGATTAAGCAGCGAGCGCTAATTCATCGTTAGCATTTATAAAATAGCCCGATAACGGTGGTACAATACCGAGAGAAAAACTTACCTTTAAGCATTCGTCGATCCTATATCACCCCCTAATTTATGGTGGAGGTGCCGGGTACCGCCCCCGGGTCCGTAATGGGTATTACGCAAGCCGTTTATCCCTATAGCTGGGATATCCCCAGCAATCTGAATATAGTTGGATATTGAGACTTTTTAAAGAGAGTAATCTTAATATAGTATGTGTTTATTATTTGATTCAAAAAAAATGCCGGTAAACAAAGAACAACTTGATGAAATTGAAGCCTTAAGGTCTGAAATATCAGAAACAGCTCGTGTTACAGCCCCTGAATTAGAAGCAGTTTTGTACAAGCCAATAGAAGTGCTCGATCATGGCTTTATTCGTGTCATTGATTATATGGGGGATGACAGTTCAATTGTGCAGTCGGCAAGAGTATCATATGGTAAAGGCACAAAGAAGATTTCAAATGACAAAGGGCTTATTAAATATTTGATGAGGCACCGACACTCAACCCCTTTTGAAATGTGTGAAATTAAATTTCATATTAAACTTCCAATTTTCATTGCTCGACAATGGATACGACACAGAACGGCAAACGTTAATGAGTATTCGGCTCGCTACTCAATTCTTGATAAAGAGTTCTATATTCCATCAGCAGAAAACCTAGCAGCTCAGTCAGCAATCAATAATCAAGGTAGAGGTGATGCGTTAACAGATGATGAAGCTTCTAATGTTATACAAATACTAAAAAAGGATGCAGAGCAGACATATTCTAATTATGAAACGTTATTAAACGAAAGTTCTGAGGGCAACATAATTGATGAAAGTAAATCTGGAATTGCAAGAGAATTGGCCCGAATGAATCTTACTCTCAATACCTATACACAATGGTACTGGAAGATTGACCTGAATAATTTATTGCACTTTCTTGCTCTAAGAGCTGATGAGCATGCACAGTATGAAATACGTGTTTATGCGGATGCCATGTTAGATATTGTAAAAAAATGGGTTCCTCTTACTTACGAAGCATTTGAAGATTATAGAATTGGTGGAACAGAACTCTCTGCCAAAGAGGTCAATCTGATGAGAAAACTTCTAAAAAACGAGAAAGTATCTTTTGAAGAAGAAGGTCTGTCTAAAAGAGAATGGAGCGAACTGCAAAGAAAGTTTGAAATTAGTTAGTATTTGCTAATTGTTCTAATTTTAACCGTTTTAATAAATTCTCAGCCAATTCAATAAACATTTGGCTGACTTTATGATCTGGCACTAAATCTGTAAGAGGGTGACCTTTTTCGCACTGCTCAAGAAGCAATGGATCATGAGGAAGATTTGCGAGTATTTCATAATCATATTTTTCAGCAACTTCATTTGTTTTACTTTCACCGTACAGCTTATATTCTTTACCTGTATCAGGTGCCAAGAAGTAACTCATGTTTTCTACAATGCCAAGAATGGGGACTTTAGTTTTTTCAAACATCTTTAACCCTCTGATTACATCAATTAAAGCAATATCTTGAGGTGTAGTAACTATTAAACTTCCAGAGATTTTTAGTTTCTGAATCAGAGACAGCTGAACATCACCTGTGCCTGGAGGCAAATCAATGACCATAATATCCGCAGCTCCCCAATTTACTTTATCAATCATTTCATTAATTGCTTTCATGACCATGAGGCCTCTCCAGATGATGGGATTTTCATCATTTACCATGTAACCCATTGACATTGTCGATAGTCCATATCGATTGATTGTTTCAATTTTTTGTCCATCAGAATGAGGCTTTTCATTAATCCCAATCATTTTGGGAATTGAAGGACCATAAATATCAGCATCAAGTAAACAGGTTTTTAAACCAAGTGATTTAAACGCACATGCAAGATTTGATGCGACTGTTGATTTACCGACTCCTCCTTTTCCTGAAGCGACTGCGAGAATATATTTAATTTGATTAGTGCCAACGCTATTTGTTTTGTTGTCAGAATTCACTTCATCATTTGCATGTGTTGGATTTTCTTTATGTAAGGTCGTTATGATATTAACTTTAGTTACGCCAGGGATTTCTTGTAGTGCTCTTTGGGCATCTTCAAAAATTTTTTCATTTTTTTTCTGATCATTTTCTTTGAATTCAATAATACAGTCTATTTTTCCATCACTTACAGATACATTTTTAACCATACCGAGAGCCACTATGTTTTCTCCCGCATCCTCGTTAACAACTTGTCCAAGGAGGTGTAAAGCTTGATTTTCGAGAGTTTCTGCCATATTTTTGATCTTGTATTTACGTAATTAATTACAATATATCATAGTATAAGTGTAAATAATTGCTTTTAAGCATTTTTACCATATATAGGTAATAATTCTAAATTATATGTCTTGGTCTGATAATAACAATAACGATCCTTGGGGTTCTTCGGGAAATGGAAGCGGTAGACGTGGTCCAGGTCCCAACATGGATGATGTGATCCGAAACGCACAGAATCGTTTCAAAGGAATGATGCCAGGTTCTTTTTTTGGAAAGTTAGGACCAATGGTTATCATTGGTATATTAATACTTATATGGCTTGCGAGTGGTTTTTATAGAGTTTTACCGGACGAGCAGGGCGTAGTTTTACAATTTGGAAAGTATACCAAAACCACACAACCAGGATTAAACTATCACTTACCATATCCTATAGAGCGTGTATTCACACCCAAAGTAACCAAAATAAATAGAATAGATGTTGGTTATAGACAAAGTCCAGATTCTAGAGTCACTGCGATTAGAGATGTAGAAGAAGAAAGTTTAATGTTAACAGGTGACGAAAATATTGTTGATATTGACTTTTCAGTATTCTGGTTAATCAATGATGCGGGTAAGTTTTTATTTAATGTTCAAGCTCCCGAACTTACTGTGAAAAGTGCTGCAGAGACTGCAATGAGAGAGTCTATTGGACAGGGTGGTCTGCAATCCATTCTGACAGAAGGAAGAACAGAAATAGAGGAACAAACTAGATCAATTATACAAGAAATTTTAGACGAATACGGTACAGGAATTACAATAACACAAGTACAAACTCAAAAGGCTGACCCGCCAGCACAGGTAATTGACGCATTTAGAGATGTACAAGCTGCACGGGCTGATATGGAACGACAAAGAAATGAGGCAGAGGCATATGCTAACGATATAATTCCAAGAGCAAGAGGTGAGGCGGAGCAAATTCTTCAATCTGCTGAAGGTTATAGACAAAAAGTCATTGCTGACAGTGAAGGTAAGGCAGCAAGGTTCCTTTCAATTCAAACAGAGTACGCAAAAGCTCCTCAAGTGACAAAGAAAAGAATATTTTATGAGACAATGGAAGATGTATTCTCCGATATGGACAAAGTTATCATTGACAAAGCCGGAGGTGACTCAGTTGTCCCTTATTTACCTCTCCCCGAATTAAGCAAGAAGTCACAGGAGTAATTATGAGCACTACTAGAATATCATTGATAGTTTTAGGATTTATAGCAATAGTCGCTTATTTTACCCTGTTCACAGTATTAGAAGTAAAAAATGCAATCGTATTGCAGTTTGGTGATCCAAAAAGAGTAATCACTGAACCAGGTCTTAATTTTAAAATACCATTCATTCAAAATGTGATATTTATTGATAATCGTATTCTAGACATTGATGCCCCTGCCGCTGAGGTGATCGCATCTGATCAAAAAAGACTCATTGTTGACGCTTATGTAAAATTCAAAATTGTTGATGTTTTAGAGTTCTATAAGGCATTTGGTAATGAAAATGTTGCTAGATCAAGAATCTCTGCAGTTGTAAATTCAAGAATAAGGGGCGTTTTAGGTGAGGAGCCTCTATCTGCCGTATTATCAGATGATCGTTCGAAACTAATGAAACAAATTACGTCATTAGCCGAAGCTGAGGTGAAGAATTTTGGAATAGAGATTGTTGACGTAAGAATTAAACGAGCTGATTTACCTGAAGCAAATAGCCAGGCGATTTTTGGTAGAATGCAAACCGAACGTGAACGTGAAGCCAGAGAGTTCAGAGCAAAAGGTGCTGAGATGGCTCAAAAAATTCGTTCAACTGCTGATAAGGAAGTTACGATTATAAAGTCACAGGCAGAGAAAGAAGCCAACATAATTCGTGGTGAAGGCGATGGAATGGCTAATAAAATTTTTGCGGATGCATTTGGAAAAGACCCTGAATTTTTTGCTTTCTACAGAGCAATGCAGGCATATGCGGAAGGTCTGAAAAGTTCAGACACAACTATGATCTTGTCTCCTGAAAGTGAATTCTTTCAATATTTTGGAACTTACTCTGAATAAAAATATTTAACTTTCCTAAAATGATGCAATTTATATTAGGTTCTCTTGGATTACTTTTAATTATAGAGGGCCTTCTTTACGCCTTATTTCCAAATAGAATGAAGCATATGATTAGATCTATGTTAGAGATGAACAACGACACCCTAAAATGGGGAGGTCTGGCATCAGCAATACTAGGATTTCTAATGTTATGGACTGCAGTCAGATGAAATTAGATTTAAAAATTATACCAGTCATCTTTTTTTTGTTTATTTGTTCTACGTTTCAATCTTTAAGCTTTAATGGACCTGATACCTTCTCTGATTTAGCTGAGCGAGTTTCACCCTCAGTTGTTAACATTTCAACGACAGGCATAATTGAAAATACAGGGCCTCAAGTACCATCGATTGAAGATTTCTTTAATTTCCCGTTTAATATGCCTAGCCCGGAACCATCAGAAAGAGAATTTAGTTCATTAGGTTCAGGTTTTGTGATTTCTGCAGATGGTTTTATTGTAACAAATAATCATGTTGTAGAGAACGCTTCAGACATACAAGTTACCTTTACAGATGGATTAAAATTAGAAGCCGAATTGATTGCTTCTGATGCTGAGACTGATTTAGCACTTTTAAAAGTTGACGCAAATAACCTTCCATTTTTAGAGTTTGGTGACTCAGACACTGCAAAAGTAGGTAATTGGGTAATGGCAATAGGTAATCCACATGGACTAGGAGGTACAGTTACAGCAGGTATTGTCTCAGCAAGAGGAAGAATGCTTGGTGGAAGATATGACGACTTTATACAAACTGATGCATCAATAAATAGAGGCAATTCAGGAGGACCATTATTTGATTTAGATGGAAAAGTGATTGGGGTGAATTCAATGATAATTTCTCCAAGCGGTGGATCTATTGGAATTGGTTTTGCTATCCCATCAAATCTTGCAAATAACATTATTCAGCAACTGCAAGAAACAGGAGAAATTGAAAGAGCCTGGTTAGGCGTAAGAATTCAAGAAGTAACTGATGAAATTGCTGAGAGTTTGGGTCTTGGTAAAACTTATGGTGCCTTAGTTCAGGGTTTAACTACAGATAGCCCGGCACTTCAAGGCGGAGTTAATGAGGGTGACATCATTATTGAATTCAATGGCAAAGAAGTTGAGTCTGTTCAAACACTTCCAAAACTTGTGGCTGAGGCTGATATTGGTCAAACTACAAAGGTTGTTGTCTGGCGGGATGAAAAAGAAGTTCAGTTATTTGTAAATCTTGGCAAACAACCATCTCTAGAGGAACTTGCCTCAATTGAAAATAATGGATCAGCTGTTTTAATAAAAGAGCTAGGAATAAAAGTCAGAACCTTGACAGATGAAGACAAGTCCAGATTGGATTTAGCTAAAACTCTACAAGGAGTAATTATATCTGAAATCAATAATGACTCTTTCCTAATACGACAAAATATTAAAAAAGACGACATTATTATTGAAATACAAAATAAATCAGTGAAAGCATCTGGGGAAGTATTGCAAATAATTGATGAGGTTGTTTCTCAGGGAAAAGAAAATGTTTTAATTGTTTTTTATTCTGGCCCTAATTCTAAAAAATATATAGGCGCAAGATTGTCTCTCGACTAAATAAAATGGAAAAAAGGGACATACTGGTTATCTTTGGTCCCACAGCAAGTGGAAAGTCAAAGCTTGCAACTCAAATTGCTTCTAAACATAAATCAGTAATAATTAATCTTGATAGTCTACAGGTATACAAAGATCTAAAGATACTAACTGATAGACCGGACGATCAGATATGTAAAAAATTTGACCATCGTCTTTATGGAATTCTTAAAGGCAGTGAAAGTTGCTCAGCAGCTATTTGGCTAGAAAAAGCAGAGTATGAAATTAATAATTGTTTCGATAATAAGTTGCTTCCAATTGTTGTAGGTGGAACAGGTTTGTATTTAAAGGCCTTGACGGATGGACTTTCAGAAATTCCTTCTATAAAAAAAAATATAGAAGAAGAAGCAAAGCTGGATTTAGAAACCAATGGTCTTGATTATTTATACAAAAAAATCTTAATTAAATACCAAGGCACAAAAATTAATTCAAATGATAAACAAAGAATAATGCGTAGTTATTCATTACTGCTTCAGACTGGAAAAGTTTTAGAAGAATGGCAATTTAATCCAAACAAAAAAATTGACAATGTAAATTATAGAGTGATCTTAACTGGCAATTTACGTGAGAAGCTCTATGAGTCAGCTGAGCAAAGAGTTGATAATATGTTTAGTAATGGTGCTGTTGCTGAGGTTCAATCTTTAATTGAAAAAAATTATAGTGCTGAATTATCAATTATGAAGGCAATTGGAGTTCGTGAAATAACCAACTTTATTGAAGGAAAAGTCAGTTTAGATGAGGCAAAAAGTATAATGAAGAAAAACACTAGAAACTATATTAAAAGACAAGATACATGGATAAAAAGTAATAATATTACTCAAAATGTTGATATAAAGAAATATTTATAATATATATATAAAATTTTCTTTTCATATATTTAAAATATTTGACTTATTAAGTAAATCTCCATAAAACGTCATTTCTTATTAGGGGTATAATTTATGGTTAATATGCAAATGACTGGTGCACAAATGGTTCTGAAGGCCTTGGAAGATCAACAAGTTGATACAATATTTGGCTATCCTGGTGGTGCAGTTTTGCCGATATATGATGAATTAGCAAAAACTAAGGATTCAAACCATCAAATACGCCATTTTTTAGTAAGGCATGAACAAGGTGCATCCCATGCTGCTGAAGGGTATGCAAGGTCAAGTGGCAAAGCTGGAGTAATGTTAGTTACTTCTGGCCCTGGAGTTACTAACGCAGTGACTGGATTAACTGATGCTATGATGGACTCAATTCCTCTTGTTTGTATCAGTGGACAAGTTCCCACGCACTTAATAGGAACGGATGCATTTCAGGAATGTGATGCGGTTGGAATTACGCGTCCGTGCACAAAGCACAATTGGCTAGTTAAGGATATAAGTGATCTATCTCGAATTTTACACGAAGCATTTTATGTTGCTTCAAGCGGCAGACCTGGACCTGTTCTCGTAGATATACCCAAAGATATTCAATTCCAAACCGGAACATATATTGGACCTGATACAGTTAAACATAAGTCCTATAGACCAAAATTAAAAGCAAACATTGATAATATTGATGATGCTCTAAAGTTAATCGCAGAAGCTGAAAAGCCAATCTTTTACACTGGAGGGGGAGTAATCAATTCAGGAAATGCAGCCGTTCAATTACTAAGAGAGTTTGTTCGTCTTACTGGTTTTCCAATTACATCCACCCTTCAAGGACTTGGTGCGTTTCCAGGTGATGATACCCAGTTTGTTGGTATGCTTGGCATGCACGGTACATACGAAGCTAACATGGCGATGAATAAATGTGACCTCATGATAAATATTGGTGCACGCTTTGATGATAGAATCACTGGAAAAATTGATGAGTTTTCACCCAATTCAAAAAAAATCCATATCGATATTGATCCATCATCAATTAATAAGGTCGTCGATGTAGATGTTGCTCTTGTTGGTGACGTTGCTCATGTGCTTGAAGATGCCATTAAGCTGTGGAAATCAAAAGTTTACAAAGTTAATAAATCTCAGATTAAAGACTGGTGGAAACAAATAGATAAATGGAAAGAAGTTGATTCACTTGGGTTTAGTGAAGATAAAAAAACAATTAAGCCGCAGTATGCAATACAAAGATTGTATGAGCTGACTAAAGAAAAAGATGTCTTTGTAACCACTGAGGTTGGTCAACATCAAATGTGGGCTGCGCAATATTACAAATTTAATAGACCTAATAGATGGATTACATCTGGAGGTTTAGGCACTATGGGCTTTGGCTTGCCTGCTGCGATAGGCGCTCAAGTTGCTCATCCCGATAAACTTGTAATTGATATAGCAGGAGAAGCTTCAATATTGATGTGTATACAAGAAATGTCGACAGCCATTCAACACAAACTGCCTGTAAAGATTTTCATTATTAATAATCAATACATGGGGATGGTAAGGCAGTGGCAAGAACTTCTTCACGACAAAAGATACTCTCACAGCTATACAGATGCTTTACCTGATTTCGTAAAGCTTGCTGAAGCTTACGGCGCCAAGGGTATAAGGGCCCAAAGTCCAAGTGAACTTGACAAGGCAATAAATGAAATGATTGATTATGATGGCCCCGTAATATTTGACTGCGTAGTTGATGAAAACGAAAATGTTTTTCCAATGATACCATCTGGTAAGGCCCACAATGAAATGTTGCTTGGTGATGAAACAGAAAAAGAAGAAATCTCAGATGAAGGAAAAGTATTAGTATAATGAGTGAATTAATTTCAAAACATACAGTATCAGTTCTTGTTGATAATGAGCCAGGGGTCCTCGCGCGAGTAATAGGTTTAATTTCAGGTAGAGGTTACAACATCGATAGTCTTACAGTTGCTGAAGTAGATGCAGAAAAACATATCTCAAGGATTACAATTGTGGCGCCAGGTACAGAAGAAACAGTAAATAAAATGATTAGCCAATTACAGAGAATTGTACCTGTAAAAAGAGCGGTAAACGTCACATTTGAGAAACAGGGTATTGAAAGGGAGATGGCTTTAGTCAAAATTGTTTCAACTGGAGAAAAAAGAGTAGAGTCAATGCGGTTATCCGATGTATTTAGAGCCAAAGTTATAGACACAACACACGATTCTTTCGTCTTCGAATTGAATGGTTCTCCAAGAAAAATTGATGCTTTCATCGATTTAATGAAGCCATTAGGTCTCTCTGAGGTATCAAGAACTGGTGTAGTAGCTATTGCACGCGGAACAGAAAAGATGTAAGGAAAAAGAATGAAAGTATATTACGAAAAAGATGCTGACCTGGATTTAATAAAAACCAAAAAAATTGCTGTTTATGGTTATGGCAGTCAGGGTCATGCTCATGCATTAAATTTAAAAGACTCGGGTGCAAGCAATGTTGTAGTAGCTTTGAGAGAGGGTTCTTTAAGTGCAAAAAAAGCAGAAGCTGAAGGTTTGAGCGTAATGTCTATGTCTGATGCAGCTGAATGGGCTGATATAATGATGATGTTAATACCTGATGAACTTCAGGCAGATGTTTGGAAAAACCACATTGAACAAAGGGCTAAAGAAGGTTCAGCACTTGCGTTCGCACATGGTTTAAATGTTCACTTTGACCTTATTAAGGCAAGACCAGATATGGATGTATTCATGGTTGCACCAAAAGGTCCTGGTCATACTGTCAGATCAGAATTTAAAAAAGGAGGAGGTGTACCTTGTCTCGTCGCAGTAGATAGTGATAAAACGGGAAAGGCACTTGATATTGCATTGTCATATGCATCAGCTATTGGCGGCGGCAAAGCTGGAATTATTGAAACAACATTTAAAGACGAATGTGAAACAGATTTGTTTGGTGAACAAACTGTTTTATGCGGCGGTGTCGTTGAATTGATTAGAAATGGATTTGAAACTTTAGTTGAGGCAGGTTATCCACCTGAAATGGCATACTTTGAATGTTTACACGAAGTAAAGCTTATCGTTGATCTAATTTATGAGGGTGGAATTGCAAATATGAACTACTCAATATCTAATACTGCTGAATATGGTGAGTATGTATCAGGTCCAAAAATAGTTGACGGAGAAACAAAATCTAAAATGAAAAAGGTTTTAGAAAAAATCCAGTCAGGAGAATTTACAAGAGAATGGATTAAAGAATATAAAAGTGGTGCAAAAAATTTTGAGGCAATGAGAAGTAAAATTGATAATCACCAAATTGAAAAGGTGGGCAAAGATTTAAGAGCTATGATGCCCTGGATTTCAAAAAATAAATTGGTTGATAAGGAAAAAAACTAGTTCGGTAATACTTCAGCTCAGCAATTTCCTTGATTTATGGCAGAAAATTAGGTTTTTTTACTAATACGTTGAAAAATAAAGAATTTTCATATAATTATCGAAATATCTCAAACAAGAAGAAAGTGCAATATAACAGAGTGGTAAAATTGAATAAAAATTTTGAAAATCAATTAACTGTAAATAGCACTTCTCAATCTCTATTGCTGTTAAATCTGCTTAGCAGCCCCTGGGTAATATAACATTACTGCAGGGGGGTACTTAATTTTAACACAATTTAATTTTATTAAGAGGATGAGAGATGAACAAAGAAAATAATTACATAAAGATTTTTGATACTACATTAAGAGATGGTGAGCAGTCTCCTGGCGCTTCAATGAACATTGAAGAAAAATTAAAAATTGCGGAAGCTTTAGAAGATTTGAAAGTTGATATTATTGAAGCAGGATTTCCTGCCGCATCAAAGGGAGACTATGAAGCAGTTTCTGAAATATCAAAAAAGATTAAAAATTCATCAATATGCGCTTTGAGCAGAGCTTCAAAAAATGACATTCAAACAGCTGCGGATGCTCTCAAAAATGCAACGGCTCCAAGAATACATACATTTATCTCAACAAGCGAACTTCACATGAAACATAAGTTACAGTTGAATTCCGATGAGGTTTACCAGAAGGTAATTGATAGTGTATCTTTTGCACGGAATCTATGTGATGACGTTGAGTGGTCTTGTGAAGATGGAACTAGGACAAATTTAGACTTTATGTGTAAAACTGTTGATGCGGCGATTAAGAACGGCGCATCTACAATAAATATTCCAGACACTGTCGGATACTCAATTCCTGATGAATTTACAAACATTATTAATCATTTGATGAATAATGTAACTAATATTGATAAGGTTACAATTTCAACGCATTGTCATAATGATCTTGGATTAGCAGTAGCAAATTCTCTTGCAGGCGTAAGAGCTGGAGCAAGGCAAATTGAGTGCACGATTAATGGTTTGGGTGAAAGAGCTGGAAATGCTGCAATGGAAGAAGTGGTCATGGCAATAAGAACTAGAAATGACATGATGCCTTTTCAAACAAATATACGAACCGAAAAACTAACAAAAACCTCAAAGCTTGTTTCGGCAGTTACAGGTTTCCCCGTTCAATTTAATAAAGCTATCGTTGGAAAAAATGCTTTTGCACACGAAGCAGGTATTCATCAGGACGGGATGTTAAAAAATAATAAAACTTATGAGATTATGACTCCAGAAAGTGTTGGAGTTTCAGAGTCAAATCTTGTAATGGGCAAGCACTCTGGCAGACATGCATTCAAACAAAAAATAATTGAACTTGGTTATTCAATTAATGACAATGTAATTGAGGAGGCTTTTGAAAATTTTAAAAACTTAGCAGATAAAAAGAAAAATATATATGATGAAGACATCATTGCTATTATTGACGATCAGGTAATTAGAGTGAATGACTCTATTTTACTACAGGATTTGCAAGTTATCGCAGGAACAAAAGGACCTCAAAAAGCCGAGATCAGTCTTTTAATTGATGATGAGCATAAGACAGTAACTTCAACCGGAGATGGACCTGTTGACGCAATCTTCAACGGTTTAAGTCAACTTGTCCCACATAAAGGAAAATTATTACTGTATCAAGTTCATGCTGTTACTGAGGGCACAGATGCTCAAGCTGAAGTTTCTGTTAGGTTGGCTGAAGATGGAAAAACTGTTGTTGGACTTGGTGCACATACGGATACACTTGTTGCGTCAGCAAAAGCATATATAAATGCTCTAAACAAATTAATAATTAAAAGAGAAAAGTCAGCTCCTGCGAGTATGTCAGGTGTTACTGGAGTTTGATAAGGAAAGGTTAAAATGTTTAATAATTTAATTGGAATTTGGTCTTCTGATATGGCAATCGACTTAGGCACGGCTAACACACTCGTTTATGTAAAAAATAGAGGAGTTGTGCTTAATGAGCCATCAGTAGTAGCTGTATTAAATCAAGGCGGTAAGAGCAAAGTTATTGCTGTAGGCGAGGAGGCAAAAAGCATGTTGGGTAAAACACCGGGACATATTCAGGCGATTAGACCTATGAAAGATGGAGTAATTGCTGATTTTGTTGTTACAGAAGAAATGATAAAGCATTTTATTCGCAAAGTTCACAATAGAAAAACATTTGCTAATCCAAGAATAATTATTTGTGTACCCACTGGCTCAACGCCTGTTGAAAGAAGAGCTATTCA
Organism: uncultured Pelagibacteraceae bacterium; assembly: GCA_902588785.1. GTDB lineage: Bacteria > Pseudomonadota > Alphaproteobacteria > Pelagibacterales > AG-422-B15 > CACNXQ01. Next base: position 12,236 of record CACIQL010000008.1, on the reverse strand, counting down.
TGATTCAGCTTTAGCTGCAGGAGCAAGAAAAGTATCATTAATAGAAGAGCCAATGGCAGCTGCGATTGGCGCCGGACTTCCTGTAAGTGAACCTAGGGGTTCAATGATAGTAGATATTGGTGGAGGTACATCTGAAATAGCCGTTATCTCACTTGGAGGAATAGTTTATTCTCGTTCAGTAAGAATTGGTGGAGACGCAATGGATATAGCACTAATTAATTATATGCGAAAAAGATATAATCTATTAATTGGTGAGGCTTCAGCAGAAATGATAAAAAAAGAAGTTGGTATAGCCATCCCACCGAAAACTGGCGATGGAAAAACAATTGATATCAAAGGTAGAGACTTAGCTTCGGGAGTTCCTAAGGAGATAGAGCTAACACAAGCACAAGTTGCGGAAGCATTATCTGAGCCAATTAAAACAATCATCGAGGGTGTGAAATCTGCACTAGAAGATACACCACCTGAACTAGCCGCAGATCTTGTAGATATGGGTGTAGTTTTAACCGGAGGCGGAGCACTATTAGAGTCTATGGATGAAGCCATTAGAGAAGCAACAGGGCTTCCAGTTACAATTGCGGATGAAGCATTGTCATGCGTTGCTTTAGGAAGTGGAAAAGCACTTGAATCTGAAAGCTCTTTTGAACCTATTCTATCTTCTGCCTATTAATTAAAGTCTGACAGTGAGGACATCGCGTAATTTTTACTCAAGATACGTTAACAAGAGTAGCTACATATCTATTCTTATTCCTATTGGTTTAATCATATTTTCCTCTATTTTTTATTTCGGACGTTTCGACAATAGCAATTTATTTAATGAACTTAGAGCTAAAAGTATTAATACCGTTTACTCAATTACTTCAATTGTTTCCAGTCCTATTAGTTTAATTAAAAATGGACTTGAAAGCATTTATGAGATTCAAAATATTTATGAAGAAAATCAAAGGTTCAAAGAAATGCAATTGCTTGACTCCGCTAGCTTTCAAGAAATGGTTTCTATGAAACTAAAAATAGCTCAATATGAAAGTCTATTAAACGCATCAGATGATATTGAATATGATTTTAGAACTTCAAGAATAGTTGGTGATTTTTCAAATAATTTTAACGGCACATTAATTGTTAATTCAGGACAAGAAGAAAATATTGAAGTGGATATGCCAGTTTCAGGATCAAACGGTATAATTGGTAGAATATCTCATGTTGGTGAAAGCCTCTCGCGTGTACTTTTAATAAGCAACATTAACAGTAGAATTCCAGTGATAATTTCTGAAGATGGTTATCATGGTATGCTAATAGGACAAGGTCGAGAAAACCCAACTATAGAATATCTAGAACATATTGAAAAAATTAGCATTGGAGACTTAGTCACAACATCAGGAAAAGGTGGAATTTTTCCTCCATTTCAATTGATTGGTCAAGTAGTTGGAAAAAAATCAAATAAAATTGAGATTAGTATATTTGAAAATATAGCAACTTTATCGCATGTGAAATTATTAAATTATAAACTAATAAAAGAAAACTAAAAAATGACTCTAAGTTTCAAAGGCTATTTGCTATTAAATGGATCACTTCTTTTTTTTATTTCATTTAATAATGTTTTTAATTTTAATCTTATCGATTTAACTTTAATACTGTCCATTTTGTTGTATTCAATAAAATGGAACGAAAGCGAATGGTTAGTTCCTCTTCTTCTTTTTTCTTGGGGTATTTTTCAAGATATTTTGCTTGGAATGAATTTAGGTTATTCCGGAAGTATTTTCTTATATTTCTATCTTCTAAGTCAAATTATCTCAATTAATGGTTTATTCGAACAACAAAAAATAAAATTTATAATATTTATTATAGCATTATTAATATTATTTATTTTTAAAAACTTATTTATCTATTTTAATTACCAACTCAATTACTTATCTGTTGGTGAGTTGTCAGCTTTCATAATAATGGTTTTATTATACCTGCCATTAAACTTAATAATTATATATAGTCAGAAAAAATATGAAGAAATCAGGTAAATTTATTTTTCAAAAATATGATACTGAAAATTTAATCAATAGAAGAGCAGCGCTTGTAACAATTGCTAAAGCCGGTGTATTCTCGGCGCTTGTTGGAAGACTAGCTTATTTACAAATCGCTGAGAATAGTAATTATAAAAAGTTATCTGATAAAAATAGAATAACACACAGATTTCTCGAACCAGAAAGAGGTATTATTTTTGATTTGCAGGGGCGACCAATGGCTATCAATAAACAAAAATATGAAATTATAATAATAAAAGAAGAAACTAGAGACGTAGAAAAATCATTATTTAATTTAAAGTCACTTTTACCTCACGCAAATATTGATATAGAAAAAATATTAAAGGAAGTAAATTCAAGAAAAAAATTCATTCCAGTTGGAATTATCGATGACTTGACATGGGAGGATTTTTCTAAAATAAATGTGAATATTCATAAATTAGAGGGAATTTACCCACAGATTGGCTTCAAGAGATATTATACTCAAGGAGAATCGCACTCACATTTAATTGGGTATGTTTCTCCAATAAGTAAAAGTGAAGAAGAGTCAAATCCGTTATCTAAACTGAGTACAGCAAAAGCAGGCAAGATAGGTGTAGAAAAAGCCAAAGATGCAATTTTGCGAGGTAAACTTGGCAATAAGAATATTGAAGTTAATGCCAGTGGACGAGAAATTAGAGAACTTGATCGAGTAAATAGTGTGCAAGGAAACTATATACAACTCACAATTGACTCAGAATTACAAAAGTTTTGCTATGAAAGATTAAAGGGACTTAGTGGAAGCGTTTCAGTTATTAATGTAAAAAATGGAGAGTTTTATGCGCTAGCTTCATCACCATCCTATGATCCAAACATATTTAGTAAATCTATTTCAAATGAAACTTGGGAAAATCTGTTATCAGATAAATATAAACCACTAATTAATAAATCGATATCCAATCAATATCCGCCTGGATCAACCATAAAACCATTTGTTGCACTTGCAGCCTTAGAGTCTGGAGTTTCTCATAAAGAAACTTTTTTTTGTGATGGGAAACACCTAATAGAAGATACTAGTCTAGAATCAGGATACAAAACATTTCATTGTTGGAAGAAGGAAGGACATGGAAATGTAGATATGACAAAGGCTATAAAGGTATCTTGTGATGTTTATTTTTATCAAATTGCAAGAAGAATAGGAATTAATAAAATCGCCGAGGTTTGTAAAAGATATGGGTTAGGAGAAAAAGTTTTCAAATCTTTTTATGAAGAAAAAAGTGGAGTAGTTCCAAACAAACAGTGGAAATTAGAAAATCTTGGTAGTAGATGGATGGTAGGAGAAACATTATCTGCTGGTATAGGCCAAGGATATTTTTTAACAACTGCAGCGCAGCTGTCTCTAGCATTAGCTCAATTAATTAATAATGGAATGAGGCTTAGCCCAAAATTGATATATGATATCGAAACCTCAAATGTTTATAATGAGCGAATTATTGCAGATCCCAAATATCTAAAAATTATTAAAAATGCATTAGACGAAGCTACTAATGCTCCTGGAGGGACTTCCTATAGATCAAGAATTGTCGGTAAATATAAAATGGCTGGTAAAACGGGCACATCTCAAGTAAGAGCAATATCAATTAAAGAACGAGAAGAAGGTTTAATAAAAAATAAAGATTTGCCGTGGGAAAAAAGAGATCATGGTCTCTTTATTGGATACGGCCCAACAGTAGATCCTAAGTATGCAGTTTCTGTAATTGTTGAGCACGGAGGAAGTGGATCAGGAACTGCAGCCCCAATAGCTTCAGATATCTTTAAATACTTATTTAATAACAAACTAAATTTAAAACGAAACGAAATATTTAATGTTTAATCAAAATAACTTTTATAATTCAGTCTTCACTAAGATACAAAGTATCAGTTATTCTCTATTAGGTCTAATAGCAATATTATTTCTTGTTGGATTAGCTGCATTATACAGTATCTCAGATGGAGACTTTAATTCTTGGCCTATTAAGCACTCTCAGAGATTTATACTTGGATTGATTATTTTTTTTATAGTCATACTCCTTGATTTAAGAATTATATTTGGATATGCATACGTTATTTTTTTTCTGAGTATTGTAACTTTAGCTATCATTCCTTTTTTTGGTATTGAAAGTAATGGCGCTACTCGATGGATCAGTATAGCTGGTATTAGTCTACAGCCCTCTGAATTTGTAAAATATACCCTTATCTTAGCTTTAGCAAAATATTTTCATTCAATAAATAGTGATAGCAGTTTTATTAAGACTTTAATTATTCCATTAATCATTACTATTGTTCCAGTATTTTTTGTAATCACCCAGCCGGATTTAGGTACCGCTCTAATAATTCTACTTGGTGGTATAAGTCTTCTTTGGATTTCAGGTTTAAATTATAAATACTTTATAGTTGGAGTATTTTCAATTATTTGCTCATTGCCAGTTTTGTGGAAATATCTAAAAGATTACCAGAAAGATAGAGTGCTTACCTTTTTTAATCCCGAGCGTGATCCTCTTGGAAACGGATACCACATAATGCAATCAAAAATAGCTCTTGGCTCTGGTGGAATTTTTGGAAAAGGTTACATGGAAGGAACGCAGAGTCATCTTAATTTTCTTCCGGAAATGCAAACAGATTTCATCTTTACAATGTTAGGTGAGGAATTTGGTTTCATAGGGACATTACTTTTATTATTAGTATATGCAGCCTTGATTATGATTTCTATTAGGCTTGCACTTAAAAGTCGCAGCTTATTTAGTAAATATTTGTCTTTAGGAATATGTAATGTTTTTTTCATTTACGTTTTTGTTAATATTGGAATGGTCACAGGCTTACTTCCAGTAGTAGGAGTTCCACTTCCATTTATATCCTATGGAGGAAGTTCGATGCTGGCAGTTATGTTTGGGTTTGGGCTTTTAATGAATTGTTATATCAATCGAAATATCATAATTGAGAAGACAAACTATTAAAAACTATTGTTTTGTAAAGTAATCCTCTTTACTACTTTCACGATAAACATCAGTTGTTGCGCAGTGTAAAGCACCACCAAATGGATAGGCATCCCTGAAAGGGACTGGAACAACTTCAAAATTTAATTTATCTAGCTGATCCATCTGGTGAACTTCAGTTTCTTCAACACATACTGTTTTCGGATCCAGCATAAGTACGTTCATGCTTAGCCATACGCTCGAATAACATAATGGTGGAGGAGAATTGTGAGCAGGTCTAGCAGCTTCAACTATTTCCCAATCATTATCATAAAAGATTTTTCTTTGTTCATCAGGAAGTCTTCTTTCAGGATTATTTAATATTAATCCTGGCCTCAATGGTGTAAATGTAGCATCAATATGTGTAGGAAAAGGGTCGGTAGGGAAATTTAGTACATGAATACGTTGATCTGGAAAGTGTCTTTTAATCCAATCAATGCCTTTTAAGTTTGTTGTGAAACCGTGTTGGATAAATAAATCTTTTCCCATTCTTAACACATCAGCTGCATCAAACAGTGGCTCTTCTTCAGTGGTAACAAACTTTTTATCGGCAACCCATTTGTACCTTTGGTCCATTGTAATTTCATCTGCAAGATAATTATCCCTGTAAGATTTATTTGTTAACCTTGGTTTTGGAGCAGTTTCCCATTTCATTTCTGGGTCTTGTTCAAAATAGCTTTGTAATAGTGGGCGATAACATAGATATTCAAACCATCTTGAGCGAAAGGACATTGTAGCCTCTAACATCTCACTGCCTAAAGTAAGTATAACATCTCTAGGAGGCATACAGCCAAACATTGTATCTATGCTCCAATCTGGAGTACCAATTTTCTGATTGAAATCCAGTGGTGATGGACGATCTACTTTTATTCCTCTTTTCTCCAAAATATTACTAAAATTATCAAGTAAATAATTCGCTCTATCAATTGTATGTTGGGGCCTTGGTCCGAATTTGCCTTTCATGTCAGAGTCCTCTGGAATTTTTGGAGCCATTGCAGGCTCAACCGGAGCAATACAACAATTATCTGCTCTTCCAACAATTATATGTTTTAGGGGATCCCACTCATTCCATGAATTAACTATTTTAACCATTTAAATCTTTTTTTATCAAATTAAATAATGGCTTGAATTCAAACTAAATTGAAAGTAAGAGTCAAGCGATTTCATTATCTAGGAGTAATTTTGACTAGTAATATTAATCAGTATGATGTCGCAATTGTGGGCTTTGGACTTATTGGTCAAATCTGTGCAAAAGTATGCAGTAAATACAAACTTAAAACACTAGTTATTGAGTCAAGATCTGACGCTGAATTTTCCTCAAACGCTATATCATTCGATGATGAAAGCTTACGTCTACTGGAAGGCATTGGATTATATGACTCTTTAAAAGTATTACTAAATAAACCAGACTTTACCGACATTGTATTAACAAATGGAAGAGTGATTCAACGTAATCCGGTATTAAATACTGATAACGGCTTTCCTTCTATATGTACTTTTTTTCAGCCTGAAATTGAGAGAGTTATAAGAGAAATATGTAAAGCTGATGAAAACATAGATTTACTATTTGATAACGAACTCATTAATTTTGATTCAAATGATAAGAAAGTAGTACTAGATACAAAAAATGGCAATAAGTTAAACCAATTTGAGGCGCTTTATCTAATTGCATGCGATGGTACAAATTCCTTTGTAAGGAAAAAATTAGAAATTGAGTCTGTTGATCAGAGGTACTCAAAAAATTGGCTTCTCATTGATATATTACTTAAAGAAAATGATAAGCTAGAAAATGTTTTCAGACAAATTTGTGACGATAAAAGACCAACTTCCTTTATTTCTCTTTCAAATAGAAGGCATAGATTTGAATTTCAATTACTTGCAGGCGAACAACACCAAAAAGTAATTCAAAAAGATAATGTTCAAAACTTAATTTCAAAATGGATTGAACCGGATCAGTACGAGATTGAAAATGCATATATTCAAAATTTTAGAGGGTCATTTGCTGAATCTTTTCAAAAAGACTATGTATTCCTAATAGGCGACTCTGCCTATCAAATGCCGCCCTACGCAAGTCAAGGACTGAATACTGGTATTAGAGATATATTAAATCTAATATGGAAAATTAACTTAGTTGTAAATTCTAATTGTAATAAAAATCTACTACTTTCTTATAGTTTAGAAAGAGTAGAACAAGTAAAGCAAACAATAAAATCATCAATAGCACTTGGACAATTAATTGACTCATTAGCAATGGCATTTCAGAAAAATATTCCTCTAGAGGAGGCAATTGCGCCTGAGGCTAGAGATCAAGCATTTGGAAGAAGTAATAGCATTGAAGACAAAAACTTAAAAAAAGGTATTTATAGTCATTCGCAAAGTGAGCTAATCAAAAATAGAAGACTTTCTAATAGAGAAATTACTAATAATGAAGATATTGGCTGTTTAGACAAAATAGTTGGAAACTGTTTTGCAATATTTTCAAAAAAAGACATCAAGAATAAATTAGACGACGGTGTTTATGAAAAATTGATAAAATTAAATTTTAAATTTATTTATGAATATTCAGGATTTAGTATTGGCTCCGAGTTATCTGAATACTTAGAAATAGGGGAAATAATCATTAGGCCCGATAAGAAGATATTCGGTCTTACATCAACAACGTTAAATATTAATCAACTAGCTTCAGAGCTATTAATGCAAATTGAATAGAATCAACTTCAAATACATAGACATAATTAATGTTGTATAAATGTGACATTTTTAAAAATTTTATGAAAAAGATAATAAATTCAATCACTTAAATTTAAAAAGAAGCTTGTTTTACTACATTTTGAATATAGTGTTCATGTATGTACTAAATATAGTACTAATATCTAAGTAAACATAACGAGGGGGAAAGTTATGATTAGAAACGCACAGAACGCGATAAAGGCTCTTACTGGCCTTGGTCTTTCACTGCTAGCTTTGGGTATTGTTGTTGGCCTGCTAAGCGGAGGAAGTATTCCATTTGTTGGAAATATAGCCAGCAATATCGTATCTCTTGTGAACCAATTAGGAAATGCCGGAGTTGTTGGATTAATTGCTGTTGGCGTTATTCTCTGGTTATTTAGAGATTAAATGTATTATCACTTCCCATGTTTGCACATGGGAGGTGATAAAAAAATAGAATATGATCTCAAGAATTAAGCAAATATTAAGAGAAATCATTGATTTTGGCTTATTGTTGATTGCAATAGCTATAATTTTGGAAGTTCTCTTTGGACCATCATCACCTTTTTTAGGAAAAAATATTACTCAGAACTTGGTAGGTTTGATTAACCAGCTAGGAAGTGAGGGTGTTGTGGGTATAATTTCTGTAGCAATCATTATATATCTTTGGAATAGACTTCAAAAATAATAAGTAAAACTAACATTTTTCTTGCTCATTTGGTAATTTTAATAGACCCTATCTCTCTGTTTATTTCAATTTGGAGGAAATTTAGTGAAAAATTTAAAATTATTAATAATTGGGCTCGTAATAAGTGCCATATCTTCAATGGCATTCGCCGACGGTCATTGGTCAAAAATTAGAATTGGTACGGAAGGCGCATACGAACCATGGAACTTTACAGATGCATCAGGAAATCTTGTTGGTGCTGAGCTAGATCTTGCAAGAGATCTATGTAAAAGAATGAACGCTGAATGTGAGTTCGTTCAACAGGACTGGGATGGAATCATTCCTGCATTAGTAAACGGTAAATATGATGTAATCATGGCAGGTATGTCAGTGACTGAAGAAAGAAAAAAAACGATTAGTTTTTCCAAAGCTTATATGACAGAACCAGCTAGGTTTTTCACACTTAATAATTCACCATTAAGCACTTTTACTTCAGCAAAAAACTTAAATCTTGATGATGATAGCAGTGCTACTTCTGGTACGATAAGTGCGTTAAACAATGCTATGAAAGGCATGAATATTGGAGTAACTGTTGCGACAATCCACGAGGATTTTGCAAATAAATACTTAGACTCAAACTTAAAGGTTTATCCTACACAAGACGAAATGAATCTTGATCTTGCGGCTGGTAGAATAGATGCAATGTTATGCGACGTTGGAACAGCAGAAGCATTTATGGAAACTTCGGGCGGTTCTAATGTAGTAACTTTTGGTCCAAATGTATTTGGAGGACTTTTAGGTGAAGGTGTTGGCGCAGGTATCAGACAAGGAGACGCTGATCTTAAAGCGATGTTTGATAAAGCAATAGCTGATGCGGCTGCAGATGGAACAATTTCTAAAATATCAATGCAATGGTTTGGTAAAGACCTAGCACCGTAATTTTGAAATTAATAACTTAAAAAAACGGCTGACTAATACTCAGCCGTTTTTTTTTATATAAATAAATATGTTAGAAGTATTTTCCTTTGGTTCATCTGGATGGGGAGATGAAATGCTTATGGGTGCACTGATGACAGTTCTTGTAAGTGCGTCATCTTTACTTTTAGGTATTCTGATAGGAATTGTTTTTGCAGCATGTAAACTATCAAATATTTTTATACTCAAAATAATAGCAAATACATACACAACAATAATAAGAGGCATACCTGAGCTTTTAGTCATATATCTTCTTTTCTTTGGTGGCAGCGGAGCAGTTATGTATATTGCTAAAATTTTTGGATATGATGGTTATATCGAACTGAATGCATTTACAATTGGCACAATTGCAGTTGGTGCAATTTCAGGGGCTTATTCTACAGAAGTTATTCGAGGTGCGGTTAACTCCGTTCATAAAGGGCAGTTTGAGGCAGGTAAAACACTTGGATTAAATGGATATGGTCTCTATGGAAGAGTAATATTCCCACAAGTTGCAAGAATTGCACTGCCAGGTATTGGTAATGTATGGCAAATTACACTTAAAGATACCGCGCTCATTAGTGTTACAGGATTAGTTGAAATTATGCGACAGTCGCGTATTGCGGCGGGCTCGACACATGAACCATTTATATTTTATACCGCTGCTATTATTCTATATTTAGTAATTACCAGGCTTTCTAATATTTTATTTGATAGGGCTGAAAATACTTACTCTAAAGGTTTTGTATCTAAGGAAGCGCTATGAGATTTGATTTAATGTATGAGTCATTTTTCAAGATAATTGAGGGTATTCCTCTTACATTACAAGTGGTGTCTATTTCAACAGTACTCGGACTAGCATTAGCAATAATCGTGGCATTGATGAGAATTTCTGGCAAAAAATCAATGTCAATTCCTGCATATTATTTTGTCTATTTAATTAGGGGGACACCACTGTTACTGCAATTGTATTTTGTTTATTATGGACTTGGTCAATTTTCATTTATTCGAGAGAGTATATTGTGGCCAATTTTAAAAGAGCCATATTGGTGTGGTATCATTACACTGACTATTAGCACTGGTGCTTATTCCTCTGAAATAATTCGAGGAGGCATCCTTTCTGTGTCAAAAAATTTTATAGAAGCATCAGGAGCATTAGGACTGAATAAAATTAAGACATTTTTGCTAATTACACTTCCAATTACCGTGCGACAAGCGTTACCAGCTTATGGTAATGAGTTGATATTAATGGTTAAAGCCAGTTCATTGATTTCAATTATCACACTCATGGAAATTACTGGAATAGCTCGAACTATAATCTCAAAAACCTATGCACCTGTTGAAATATTTTTAGTAGCGGGATCAATATATTTAATTATCAACTTCATTATAGTTTTAGCTGTTGGGTTAGCGGAGAGAAAATTAGGAACAGTAAAAGCTAATTAATTACTTTTTGGAAGGCATATTCGGTTGTATTGCTTATGTCATTTAACTTTCTAGTTTTCGACATTTTTTTATAATTTAATTTTTTATACATTTTGTGAGCTTCCTTAAATCTAGTATCAGTCCATAGCACAATCTTTCTTTTTTTATATTTCTTTGCGATACTCTCAATCCTTAACATTAGTTTTTTTGCCAAGCCTCTCATTCGATAATTTTTATCTATATATAGCTTATGTATTTCTAAGTTATTTTTTTCCTGTGGTAGATAGCCCATGCATCCGATAATTTTATTTTTATGAACATATACCCAGAACTTTCCTTTTTTATTTTTAAAATAAGAATAGACGTTTCTTAACTCTGGAGAGTCGTTGTCTACATCAAGGTAGCAATTTTTATAATCTTTAAAACATCTTTTGATTAAGTTGATTATTTGATTTTCATCTTTATTTCTTGCTAGTCTTAGTTGCATAATGTTAGATTATATAATTCTATGAGCTATTTTCATAATAAAAGAATATGGGTTACTGGTGCTTCATCTGGCATCGGTCGATCAGTCGCGATTAAGTTATCAAAATTAGGTGCAGAAGTAATATTAACTGCGCGAAATAGAGATAAATTAGAGGAAGTAAAAAAAGAATGTGGAAATGCAAAAGCACATATTTTTGATCACGATCTTTCAAAATTGGAGTCCATTGACGATTTAGTTAATAGAGTTACTCGTGAGGTTGGCTCAATAGATATACTCTTTAATAATGCAGGAGTATCTGCATATTCTGCGGCAAATGAAACAGATTTTAATGTGTATACACAAGTTATGAATCTAAATTTTCTCTCTGTTGTTAAATTAACTAAGTGTTTGCTGCCACAAATGATATCAAATAAAAAAGGTCAGATAGTAACGAATACCAGTTTGTCTGGAAAATTTGGATCAAAAAAAAGAACTGTTTATGCTTCATCAAAACATGCATTGCACGGTTTTATGGACTCGCTTCGAGCTGAAGTTCATGAACATAATATTAAAGTTAATACTGTCGCACCTGGATTTGTTAATACGGAGATAGGTATGAAAGCCTTAACTGGAGACGGCACTCCTTATGGCGCTAATGATAGAGGCCATGAAAGTCAAGGTATGGATTTGGATAAAGCCTCAGAAATGATTATTAAATCAATTGAGGCAAATAAAAGAGAAGCTTATATTGTTCCTAGAATAAGCTTTCCAAAAATTGCATTATATATATCAAGATATTTCCCTGGTTTAGGGGCTATTATTGCTCGAAATTATAATGAAGAGGATAATGGTTGATTATTGATTTTTTAAATATTCAACAAGAAATTTCATACTGTCAATGCCCCAATACATTTCATCATCGATGTAAAATGTTGGTACCCCAAATGCTCCTTTATTAATAGCAAATTCTGTATTCTCTCTTAATTTATTTTTAATTTCATCACTTGAAA
>CACIQL010000007.1:0-51243 GCA_902588785.1 uncultured Pelagibacteraceae bacterium | reverse complement strand
ATCTCAATTTTAAATCTCAATACGAAATAAACTTACAAGAATTAGAAGTCGCTGAAGCAGAATTACTCAGGGCTAAACAATCCTCATTTACAAATGATGAGGCAAAAGCAAAGCTCGTTGAACTATCAACTGAAGTTGCGTTGAAGAAAAAGCAAGTTGCTTATGCCGAGGAACAATTAAAATATTCTGTCATAAAAGCCGAGGTTTCGGGCATTGCTGTTGTTGAAGATTTTATTGATTGGCAAGGTCGTCCTGTAAATATAGGTGAAAAGATATTAACGATTGCCAATTCAAATGATATTGAGTTCTTAATTTACTTGCCGACAAAAGACTCACTTTTTATTGAAAAATCAGCAAGAGTTAAGGTTTTTTTAGACAGCAGTCCACTAAGCTCAATTGAAGGAAAAATATTAAGAACTTCTTACAAACCTGAATTAACAGCTGAAAATATTTTAGCTTATAAAATACATGCTAGCCTCGAGGATAATATTGAGCCGCCACGTATTGGATTAAGAGGATCAGCAAAAATTTACGGAGATCGGACATCTCTTTTTTATTATATCTTCAGAGTTCCAATCAATATCAGCAGACAGTTTTTAGGAATATAAATGATTGTACCGTCTATCCGACAAGATTTGAAACTCAGTGAGGGACCAAAGAAAGAAGACGGATCAGCATCGTGGCTTCTTTATGACTCATTACGAAATAAATACTTTTCAATAAACAAAAAAGCATTTGATCTCCTTAAAAATTGGTCAAGTGGAATTGAGACGACAGAATTTATTGAAAAAATAAAAAAAAGTAATCTGTCTATTACACAAGAAGAAATTGAAGAATTTATCAGTTTTCTAAACCTCAATAATTTAACTATTAAAAAAACAGGTGATGAAGTTAAATCTTTAGTTGTTCAAAAAGAGAAACTTAACAAGCATTGGCTGTTAAAAATTATTCATAATTATCTATTCTTTAAAATCCCTTTATTCAAACCAGGAAATGGTCTTGAAAACAGTTTACCTTTTGCATTGTTTCTTGGATCGCAAACTAGCAGACTTATAATTTATATTCTGGGGATTATTGGTATTTTTTTAACAATCCAAAACTATGAAACATTTTTAACAACATTTTCTTATTTCTTTAATGTTAATGGATTGATTTTATTCGGTATAACGATTGTTTTTGTAAAAGCCTTGCACGAACTTGGGCACGCATATGTTGCCACTTATTATAAATGCAAAGTTTCTTCAATTGGTCTTGCAATGCTGGTTTTTTTCCCCTTCTTGTACACAGATACAACCGATGCTTATAAATTAACTGATCATAGAAAACGCTTACTGATTAATTTTGCTGGCATGCTGACTGAATTGCATCTTGCCCTTCTTGCTACATTTGTTTGGGCTGTAGCCCCTGAAGGCGTTATCAAAAGTGCTTCATTTTTTATTGCAACTTCAAGCTGGATATCATCACTTCTTATTAATATTAGTCCGTTTATGCGATTTGACGGTTACTATGTGCTCTCAGATTTTCTTAAAGCGGAAAATCTTCAACCGCGCTCTTTCGCTTTAGGTCGATGGCAGATTAGAGAATGGATCTTTGGATTTAAATTCCAACCACCGGAACAACTCATGAGTCAAAGACGATGGACTTTTATCATTTACGCGTGGATGACATGGGTTTATCGCTTCTTTATATTTATTGGAATTGCCTTATTGGTTTATTATTTAACATTCAAAATCCTTGGTATTATTCTGTTCATTATTGAGATTGTTTGGTTCATTTTACTTCCTATTTGGAGAGAAATTAAACAATGGTGGGGACTTAGAAGGTACATGCGTTTTAATTGGACTTCATTGAGATCAATTTTTATTTTCTCAGTATTTTTGGCCGCAATGTTAGTACCGTGGCGAAGCTCACTCAGTCTTCCTGCAGTTATTGATCGAGGTGAAGTAATTGATATCTTTCCAACAGAAGATTCAGAGATAAAAGAGATATTTGTTATCTCAGATCAACAAGTCAAAGAAGGTGATTTATTAATCACCATGATGAGCCCGTCTTTATCTAACAAAGTTGATAAGGCAATTGAGCGTGTAAAGATGATACAAAAAAAACTAGACCGTCGAATTGGATCAGAGGCTGATATGAATAACCTCATGGTATTAGAAAACCAATTAAAAGTAGAATTCGAAATTCTTAAAAGTCTTAAAGAGGAAAATGAAAATCTATCAATTTATGCACCAATGAGCGGGGTAATAAAAGACCTTAAGTATTTAAATAATGGACAGTGGGTAAATATAAAAGAAAAATTATTTTCTATTGTTCAATTCAATGACACTAAAGTTGTTGCATTTATAAGTGAAAATGATTTGGATAAACTTGAAGATAATAAAAGTGGTTATTTTATTCCAAAAAATAATGAATTTGATGAAACAGAAGTTATCTTGGTTTCACAAAATAATACATCGACGGAAGAACTTCCTTACTTATCATTAGTATCTACTTTTGGTGGATCAATTGCATCACGTGAAGTTAAGGGAGATGGAAAAGTTGTTTATCGACCTGAGGAAGCTTTATATCAGCTTAATTTTTCTACAAGTACAGATATAGAGACTGTTCAATGGCAAACAGCGGGTAAAGTAAAAATTCAGACTGAAAACTATAATATTTTTCAAAATTTATTTAATTTGGTTTCATCAACATTAATCAGAGAAAGTGGATTTTAGTGGTGCCCCTAGCTGGTTACGCTCCAGCGGCTGATCATTACCAATGACCTGCTTTACTATTAAGCGATAGGGGCTTAATAGAAATTACTCTTTTGTACCATAGCCTTTTGTGATAGCAATTGCCACGCCAGCAACACAGATGCTTAGGAAAGCAACTAGAGAGATTACACTGACCCAAATATTAATATCAGATGCCCCGTAAAAGGACCATCTCATGCCATTCACAAGATATAAAACTGGATTAAAGTAAGTTACGTTTTGCCAAAATTCTGGAAGCATTTCTACGGTGTAAAGACTACCACCTAAAAAAACTAAAGGGGTGACGATGATAAGTGGAACAACTTGTAATTGTTCAAAATTTTCACTGAGCAGTCCAATAAGAAATCCAAAAAGACTAAATGTAAGACATGTTAATACCAGAAGAAAAAGCATTAATAAGGGATATTGAATTTCTAGCTCGACAAAAAAAGTTGCAGTAATGAGTATAATTACACCAACAATAAGTGATTTAGTCGCACTGGCACCAACAAAACCAATGATAATTTCTAAAGAGGAAATGGGAGCCGCAAGAACTTCATAAATTGATCCGGTAAATTTTGGAAAGAATATTCCAAATGAAGAGTTTGAAATACTTTGAGTTAACAAAGTCAGCATTAATAAACCAGGTACAATAAATGACCCATAACTAACTCCCTCAATTTGAGGAATCATGCCTCCAATAACTGAACCAAATACAATGAAATATAAAGAAGTTGAAAGTACAGGCGAAAGCACGCTTTGAAAAAGAGTTCTTCTCATTCGATCCATTTCATGAAAATAAATTGCTCTGATTGCGTAAAAATTCATTATTTTTCCTTCACCAATTCTACAAAGATCTTTTCAAGTGAACTTTGCTCTGTATTTAAATCTTTTAGTTTTAAGCCAGCCTCTTTCATATCTTGTAAGAGTGAAGTTATTCCAGTCTGTTTACTTTGTGTATCGTATTGGTAATCAATTGATAAACCTTCATTAACTATTGTTAGTTTATAATTTTTTAGAGTTTCAGGTAATGTCTTAATTGTTTCGTGTAAATCAATAGTTAGAGTTTTCTTGCCCAAACTTTTTATTAAATTTGAAGTCTCATCAACTACTATCATCTCACCTTTATTAATAACTGCTACTCGGTCAGCAATTGCCTCTGCTTCTTCTATATAATGAGTTGTTAAAATTATTGTAACACCTTTATTTCTTAAATTCTTTATGACTTCCCACATGCTTTTTCTTAATTCGACATCAACACCGGCTGTTGGCTCATCAAGAAATAAGACTGAAGGTTCATGAGAAAGAGCTTTAGCAATCAAGACTCGTCTCTTCATTCCACCGGAAAGCTCATTAATTTTGGAGTCTTTTTTATCCCATAAACTTAAATCTTTTAGTATTTTTTCAATATGTTGAGGATTAGGAGGTTTACCGTATAGGCCTCTCGTATAGGACACATTGTTATAAACAATTTCAAATTGTTCTAATGTTAGTTCTTGAGGGACAAGTCCAATTTGTGATCTAGTTTTTCTATAATCTTTGATAATATCGTAATTACCGACCTCAACTGTCCCAACACTTGGCGTTACAATTCCACAAATAATACTAATTAAAGTCGTCTTACCAGCACCATTAGGTCCAAGTAGTGCAAATATTTCATTCTGCTTGATATCTAAATTAATATTATTGAGCGCTTGAAATTGATTACTGTAAGTTTTAGATAAATTTTTTATTGAGACGATATTTTGCATCGGTCTCTTATATCAGCAAATTTTTGAAAATAAACACTTCTATCTTGTTTTGAACATATTTTTATCAAAATTAAGCCTTGCTTTTTAAGTACTTATTTATCAAACATGAAAAAGTCTAAGATGAGACCTCAGTACATAAGAAGACAATCCTACAACGGTGAGTCGACTCTCGTGATTATTCCTTCAACCACAAAGCTTAAACTTTCTAGAACCCCTAAACTTTTATCAAGCTTTGTGATCGCGACAGGTTTTCTTGGCTTGATGTTTTTCTCCATTAGTGGCTAAAATCCTTTCGGTGCGTTTGTACTGGTACCGAAAAGATTAAAAATTTTCTTTAGATCAATAATATTAGTTGTCTCGTATTCATCTTTTATCTAGAATTTTAATGAATAATCGGGGGAAAAATTAATGTCAGTTTTAGATCGTTTCAGTGAAATCAGTTCAAAAATTTACATGGATGGTAAATTTTATAAAAGTCAATCAACAGAGTCTATTGATGTAATCGACCCTGCGACTGAAAATAAAATTGGAGAAATTCCTGAAACATCGCAATCTGAAATTGATGAAGTTGTATCTATTGCAAATAAAGCTCAAAAGGCTTGGAATCAAAAATCACCACTAGATCGAAGTCATGTCCTGCACGAAGTTGCAAATAAAATGGGCGAAATGGCTCCACTATTCGCTGAAGCTCTAACAAGAGAAATGGGAAAACCCTATAAGGAGTCAATGGATGAAGTTCATTGGAGTATTCACAATATTCGTTTTTATGCAGAGATGGGCAGAGGTGAAACAGGAAAAGTTATAGGCTCTGCTGTTGAAGGACAGTTTCATTACACACTCAAACAACCTTTGGGTACATGCGTCTTAATCTTACCATTTAATTATCCAATGGTATTACTAGCATGGGAAGCAAGTGCTGCTTTGGCTGCGGGGAATGCTGTCATTATCAAGCCTTCACAATACACATCTCTAACTACACTGTTATTTGCTGAAGCTTTCAAGGCTTTACCAGATGGATTGTTTCAAGTTGTAACAGGTGAAGCTGAAGCTGGAAAATCGTTGGTTAAACATAAAGATACGCACATGGTTGCATTTACAGGGAGCGTTCCAGTTGGGGTAAGTATTGCCTCTAAATGTGGTGAACTTATGAAAAGATCATTAATTGAAAATTCAGGAAATGATCCTTTTATTGTTATGCCGTCAGCTCCATTAGATATTACTGCTCGAGCGGCTGCATTTTCTGCTTATATGAACTGTGGACAAATATGTGTTTCAGCTGAAAGATTTTTTGTACATGAAAAAATTCATGATGAGTTTGTTGAAAAATTAATTGAAGAAACAAAAAAAATTAGAGTTGGCAATGGTCTTGATAAAGTTGATATGGGACCTATTGTTTCATCAAAAGAGAGAGACCGATACGAGAATGTTTTACACAAAGCTTTAGATGAAGGCGCAAAAGCTGTTGAGGGTGGAGGGCGACTAAGTCAGTTTAATAAAGGCTGGTTTGTTGCACCAACTGTGCTGGTTGATTGCAATGATGAAATGAGCATATTTAACAATGAAAGCTTTGGTCCAGTTGCGCCAATTTGTAAAGTATCTAGTTTTGAAGAGGCTATGGAGAAAGCAAATAACTCTAGATATGGACTTGGTGCTAACATTTATACAAAAGATTTATCAGAGGGAATTCGTGCTTCAGAACAATTCCAGGCAGGAATGGTTTGGGTAAATGCACCATTGCTTGATAATGATGCTGGCCCTTTTGGTGGAACGAAGCTTTCTGGTATGGGTCGACAATTAGGTGCGGAGGGATTAGAGACATTCAGAGATACCAAGACTGTGATGATCGACCCTGATTGTCAGCCACAAGATTTCTGGTGGTTTCCATACTCAGATGAAGAAATGTATAAAAAATAATTTATTTACCAATCAAAAAAGCCGTGTACTCCTGTTTCGCCACGGTAATACTCAATCTTGCTTGCTGCCATTTCATACCCAACAATCGCAAGGTCCTCAATATTTTGGGTTTCTATTTTCATTGTTCCAGTGACATATACGGGTTCCCACCAAGCTAAGCCTTTCCATGGGTTTTCTGCCTCAACATACACAAGTTGATTAGGTGCTGGAGGTGGAACATGAATGCATGCACCAATATATGGAACCAACAGAAAGCTATTCACTCCTCGTCCAAATGTATCTAAAGGAAGTACGTATCCTGGGATTTTAATTTCTTTATCAACCAAGCTTTTGTTGAATTTCACTTCTCCAGGGCTGAAGACCGCAGTCCATGGAATCAAATCATCCCAGTCTATTTCTTTTGGAACAGCATATGCGGTAGTTGTGATAAATAATAAAAGGAATATTAAATATTTTAATTTTCTCATTAGATTTTAATTGTCATTCCATCATTTATTGAGAACCAGTACGCTCTAATTGCAGGCAATAAGCTAACTAGTATAGATGCAAAAATAAATATCATGAACACATACATATCTTGTAAAGATAACATTTCAACATTTACCAAGATACCATAATTATAATCGATCCAAGGCTGTAAGATAGATAATGAAAGGAATAATAAAATAACACTTAACAATATACTAAGCACTGAAATAAAAATTGCTTCAAGCATCAACAACCCAACAACAATTCTGGGTGATGCTCCCATTGCTCTCCAAATTGCCATTTCTCGTCTTCTTTCACTTAAACTTGAAAACATAATAGCTGTCATGCCAATCAGTGTTGTAAATATTACAACAATTGATATTCCCAATAATAAATTTTCAACTACACCAACAACACGCCAGAGTTCCTGCAGCGCTGCACCAGGAAGAATCGCAGTCATTGCTTCCTCAGGGTACTCATTAATCCATCGTTGAAGATTAAAGATTGTTAATTTTGATTTCACTCCAATGAGAGCGGCGGTAATATTTTTAGGAGTAAGATCCATTTTTCGGATTTCTTCAATGGGCGTTTCTTGCCCAGGAATTTTTGCTCCAGTAGACCAATCAACATGTATTGCTTCAATTGCGGCCAAACTCACAATCACAGTATTGTCTACTGGCGTACCCGTTTTTTCTAATATTCCAGAAACTCTGAATGGTTGATCGTCATGCTCTGAAAATGATTGAAGGCCATGCGCTACGATTAGTGGCGTGTCTATGTCATATCCTAGTTTTTCAGCTACTCCAGCACCCAACACTACGTCATAAAGATCTTCAAATAAGTATCCTTTATCAATATTAATTGATTGACCACCTCTATACTTATAACGAGCAAAGAAATCTTTATTTGTTCCCATAACCCGAAAACCTTTATGGCTGTCACCAAGTGAAATTGGCACTGCCCAATCAACTTCTTCTTTATTCACAACATCCAAGTAGCTTTCCCAGGTGATGTTATTGGTAGCATTGCCAATCCTAAATACAGAGTAGAGCATTAATTGAACTGAGCTTGCTCTTGCACCAATAATTAAGTCTGTTTGAGAAATTGTATCTGTAAAACTTGTGTAAGCAGATGTTCTTAATTTTTCTACACTCATGTAAAGCATTAGAGAAAAAGAAATTGCAATAACGGTCATGCCTACAGTTACTAATCTTGCGTAGAGAGAGCTCAATGAAAGTTTTAATAACATATCTAATCTTCTCGGGTTAACACTTCATTGATATCTATTAATCGATCAAATCGTTCAGCAAGCGATCTATCATGAGATACCATAAGTAAAGTTGATTTGTTATTCGAAATCTGTTCAAACATGAGGTCTAAAAAAATTTGTTGTGCATCTGTATCTAGCGAAGATGTGGGTTCATCTGCAATAACTAAGGAAGGATTGCCTATCAATGCCCTTGCCACGGCTACTCTTTGTTGCTGCCCAACACTAAGACTACTTGCTTTATATTGATCAATATCATCAGGCAATCTCAATTGTTTGCAAAGATTTAAAGCCGACTCTCTTTGATTAGTTACATTCGCAGATCTTACTTTTGAGAAATAGAGAGGCAGAACAATATTATCTATAACATTTGCATATGGGAGTAGATTAAATTGCTGAAAAATAATACCTATATTATCTGCTCGATGTTCATCTTTAGTTTTAGAAGAAAGCTTATTTATCGTACTTCCATTAATTGATATGCTTCCAGATAAAGGGTTTAAAAACCCACAAATTAATGAAAGAAGAGTTGTCTTGCCTGAGCCACTCTCTCCCAACAAAAGAACCTTTTCACCTTTATTGATCTCGAAATTGGGGACAAATATTTTAAAGCTACTTTTTTTTGACCAATGAAATCTTACAGAGTCAATTTTAATAATATTTTCATCCAATTAGATTTTTCCTTTTAAGTCTATGAAAGGCTTATCTCCTTCCACTTCAAAACTCGTGGATCCAACTTCAGATACAAATTGTATTTCAAGCTCTCCAGAGTTAGGAAAAGTAGTAAAATATGGAAAGTCTATTCTGTCAATTTCTTTTACATTACCGCATGTAAATGAATAGTGAGCAACAAACTCATTATGAGCTTCTTCTCCATGCTCATCATGATCGTGCTCATCTTCATGATCATGCTCATCCTCATGATCGTGCTCATCTTCATGATCATGTTCATCTTCATGATCGTGCTCATCTTCATGCTCATCTCCCTGATTTATGTCAATTTCAGCATCGACTAAATTACAATTTCCACTGCTAGATAAAGTAAAGATGTTTTCAAAATCTTGAAACTTAGAAAGAGCTGTATTTACCAATGCTATATCACTATCACTTTTTGCTTCATACTCGAACCCAACAATATCTGCGCCAGGTATCATAAACTCTAGATTTATGGCACTGCCTTCTACAGCAATATTTAACTCACCGACCCCATGTTCATGCTTGTCAACTTGCCTTGTTTCTTCTGCGGCTGCAACTGACATCATCGCAGACATTAATAGTGAATAGTAAATACTTTTTTTCATTTTATCTCCTGAGAATTTTTTAAAAATCTTATTGAAAAAATATTTAGGTGTCTAGAAAAATGTTATTTTATAACATTTATATTTTAGTGCTTCGTATTTTCAATTTGTTTATTTTTACAAGATTTACAAGTTCCAAAAAACTCTAAATTATATCCATCAAATACTGTTCCATCTTTATCTCTAAAATCTTTTAAATTTTTAAATAGTTTTGGATCATTGATTTCAGAGACAATTTCACAAGAATTACAAATAGAAAAAACAGTTTTATGGGGTGTGTCACAGTTTGAAATTTTACAAGCAACAAATGAATTTTGACTTTCAACTCGATGAATTTTTCCAATTTCAATTAATTTTTCTAATGCTCTGTAAACTTGGGGAGGTGCATTAATTCCTTTTTTTTGAACATTAGATAAGATTGAATATGCTTTAACAGGCTTTTTATTCTTCTGAATGAAGTCTAAAACAATTTTTTGATTTTTTGATAATGATTTACTCTTCTTATCCATAGTTTCTTTTTCTGATTCCTATTAATGATAAGATAAATAAAATTAGCGCAACTACAACTATTGTTGGTCCCGAAGATGTGTTAATTTCAAATGAAGTATATAATCCGATAAACACTGATAAAAGACCTCCAATAATTGATAAAATAACCATCTGTTTTGGGTTATTAGATAAATTACGAGCCATTGTTGTAGGAATAATTAACATTCCAGTGATAAGTAATAAACCTACCATTTTTATTGAAATTGCTATAAGTGCGGCCAGCAAAATCGTGAAAATTGCATTAACTCTCTCTGGATGCATGCCCTCGGCTTCAGCGAGTTCATAGTTTACTGTCGAGGCAAACAACGGTTTCCAAATAAACCATAAAACTAAAAGAATAATGGCTCCACCAATCCAAATAGCAAGCAAGTCATTTACATTTACTGAGAGTATATCTCCAAATAGAACTCCCATAATATCAAATCGAATAAAAGATAAAAATCCCAGTATTACCAATCCCACTGCTAATGAGGAATGAGATAACAAACCTAAAAGAGCATCGCTTGGTAAGTTAGTCGTTTTCTGTAATCTTAATAACAGAAGAGCAATTAGAGATGATACAGTAAAAATTGTAAGTGATATGTTTAGATCAAATGCAACAGACAACAAAACTCCCAACAAAGCTGAATGAGCTAACGTATCACCAAAAAAAGATAAACGTCGCCATACAACAAAGCATCCTAGTGGACCAGTAACAAGAGCAATTCCAATTCCTGCTATTAAAGCTCTGAATAAGAAATCATCAAACATTTTCTTTTACTATGTCTCCATCAGCAGTGTGTACATGGTCGTGGTCATGTTCGTATATTGATAATAATTGTGATGATTTTTCACCAAATAATTCTTTGTAATGTTTATCACGCGCCACATCTACAGGTGTACCTGAACAGCAAACATGACCATTTAGACAAACAACATAATCAGTAGCCGACATAACTACATGTAAATCATGAGAAATCAAAAGAATACCACAATTCAATGTTTCAGATATCTTCTTAATGAGTCCATACAAGGCCACTTCACCGGCAAAATCAACTCCCTGAACTGGTTCATCTAACACTAAGAGTTCAGGTTTTTTTGCAATAGCTCTAGCAAGTAGTACCCTTTGGAATTCACCGCCAGATAAGTCTCTGAGATTTCTGGATATTAAATGATCAACACCAGTTAAATTCAAAGCATCATTTATCTCTTGAGGTTCTAAATCTTCTGTTAAAATCATAAAATCTAAAACCCTAATCGGTAAAGTCCAATCTATTGATACTTTCTGGGGGACATATGAGATCTTTTTAGTGAACGTCTGAACATTTCCCTCAATTTTTTTATGAAGACCAAGGACAATTTTTGCTGTTGTTGATTTTCCTGAGCCGTTGGGACCAATAATTGTAACTATTTTACCCCTATGAATTTCTAAATTAACATCCTTTACAAGCCATTTGCCGCTCTTATGAATCCCTGCGTTAGAGATTTTTACAAGGACGTTTGGATTATTGGTCATTAAAAACTTGCTATTAAAAATTTGTTATATTATAACACTATACCTAATTATTAATGAAAGCAATTATACTATGA
Organism: uncultured Pelagibacteraceae bacterium; assembly: GCA_902588785.1. GTDB lineage: Bacteria > Pseudomonadota > Alphaproteobacteria > Pelagibacterales > AG-422-B15 > CACNXQ01. The sequence goes on along the minus strand of CACIQL010000007.1, from coordinate 39,692 downwards.
AATTACAACATAAATTTGGCCTATTACTATCATCTCTATCTTTATTCTCCTTTATTTCTTCTGCTGAGGCTGAACCAAAAGTTGTAACATCAATAAAACCAATACATTCACTTGTAAGTTATGTTATGGAAGGTGTTGGACGTCCTGATCTGCTTGTTGACGGAAGCTCTTCTCCTCACACATTCCAATTGAAACCCTCACACGCTACATTGCTACAAGAAGCAGATATCGTTTTTTGGATCGGAGAAGACTTAGAGTCGTTCTTGGAAACACCTCTTGACTCAATTGCTGCCAATGCAAAAAGAGTAACACTCATGGATTCTGATCAGATTGAGCTACTAAAATTTAGAGAAAAAAATGTATTTGACGATCATCACGATGATCACGACGACCATGACGATCATGATGAACACGAAGATCATGCTGATGGACACGATGATCATGACGAACACGACGAACACGATGAACATGACGAACACGATGAACATGACGAACACGACGAACATGACGAACACGAAGGTCACGACGATCATGAAGAACACGCTGACGGACATGACGATCATGATGAACACGAAGGACATGATGATCACGGTCACCATCACGGTGAGCACGATATACATTTTTGGCTAGATCCAGAAATAGCAAAAACAATTGTAAGCATTGCTTCAGAAGAATTATCTGAAATTGATCCTGCCAATAAATCAATTTATTCATCCAATGCTGCGAATGCTATTAATGACCTTGACCAGTTAATAGACAATACAAGATCAAAAATAAATAGTGATGCAACATACATTGTGTTTCATGATGCCTATCAATATTTTGAGCAGAGATTTGGTATTGAAGTAATTGGTGCTCTTACTGTAAATCCTGAGGTGTTGCCTGGTGCGAAGCAACTTGCAGAAATAAGAGAAGTAATTGAGCATGAGAGTGTTAATTGTTTATTTTCAGAGCCTCAATTTAACCCAAGTATTGCAGAAACAATTGCAAGTGATACTGGTATAAAGTCTGCCGTTTTAGATCCATTAGGAGCTGAATTGGAGCCAGGAAAAGATCTTTATTTTGATCTAATAGGTGACATGGCATCTTCATTTGAAAATTGCTAATTCTACAAAATATTTTTCATGAGCTTATTTAAAGCTGACAATCTAGAATCTTTAAAAGAATTCAAGGATACTGACTATAAATTAGGTATATTGGAGCGTGAACAACCTGAGGGTGCAGGTTCTTTCTTTCAAAAATTAATGAAAAATGACTTTGGAATTGAGGGCACTCTTAGTTCAATTAATTTGAAAGAAGATTTAAAAAATTTGGTCCAGGAAATAATTCCTAACCAGTTAAGTTCAACTGAGTTTTATAATTATTGGCTTGCAGATATGGAAACCGTTTGCAGAACATTCTTACTGATTGAAAAAACTGATACACTTTGCTTTTGGCTTGGGACAAAACGAGAGTGTAGACGTTATCATGTTGATAACGTACCAAGACGTCTTTTGGTCACTTATGCTGGACAAGGTACAGAATGGATACAAAATCAGGATGCTGACCGTCTAGCCTATGAGGCAGGTGAACCAAATGAAAAGATCGTTAGAGATAAAAGTAAATTACATTTTATTGATAAATGGAACATTGCAATATTTACCGGTGGTAGCAATGGTATACTTCATCGCACACCTGATTCTGCTCTAAATGGTCCTTCAATATTAATGAAACTTGATCATCCGGAGTATTTAAATTCCGTATATTCTTCAGAAGTTCTTAAATTAAATTAGATTAAATTGAATCAAACTTTTTTTTTTCAAAATCATACGTCTCTATAGATCCAGATCCAATATCATTCCAAACCCCATAAAGCATAATTTCACCTGACTTTACTTCAGTACTTATAAAGGGATATTTACTTAAATTCTCTAATGATACGATAATGCTTTCTTTCTCCATGTACTTAACTTTCTCATCGTTTCCTTCGCCTGAAATGTTATCGTACACTGGTTTTAGTAACTTAAGCCAATTAGAAATTGATGAGTTATCATCAAAATTATTTTCATGACACATATGATACCCATTCTTTATACCTCCACATCCTGAGTGCCCAATTATAATAATATTTTTAATATTTAATGCTGTTACACCAAATTCGATAGCTGCAATTGTTCCGCTATGTTCCGTTAATTGACTATAGGGTGGTACTATATTAGCAATATTTCTATGAACTAGCATTTCACCAGCTTTTGATTTGAATATAGCATTTGGATCAACCCTTGAATCTACGCATGATATGATCATGTATTTAGGTGACTGACCTTCTTTTGCAAGTCTTTCAAAGTGATCTTTTTCTTGTGCGAAAGAGCTTTCTTTCCAGTCTCTGTATTTATTGATGAGATCTTTTGGTAACATTCACTTATTTATTTTTTATCCAAATAGGTGAAGACCATGCCATCTCACGCGTAATTTTTGGATAATTTTTAGCAGGTTTTTCATCAATTCTAATACTATCATAAGTTGACCAACGACAAGTAGGATTTTCGATAGCTCTTGCATAATAAAATGTATTTTGATCAGGTGTATACTCAGTATCAGTCCAAATTACTTCTAATCGATCAGATCCATAGTTTTCATTGAAAGAACAATTTTCAAAATTTACACTTGCTTTAGTTTCCTTACATTTGTTGTTTCTATTATTTATTTCTCTATCATCGCTACAAATCACATCGTAAACAACTTCATTTATTTTTCCATTCTCAGACCACCCTTTGATAATTTGAATTTTGTCTAAAGGTGCACTCGACGTGTCTCTCTCAGCAGTGATATAAAATTTAGGTTGCTGCATCGAACCATTCATTACCGTACTTCCCATTGGATGACCATTTTTATAAGACTCAGCTATTGGGTCTAATGAGTTTAGTAATTCTTCGGTACCATTGAAATTTAGAAAAAATCTTAATTTAATTCGCGTACCACTGGTCGCATACACTTCTTTTTTTTGCATTGCCTCAAACAATGTATCTCTATTATTTTCCTCAGCCCAAATTGCCGCTAGTCCGCCTGGATTATTTACCAGTTGAGTTAAAAGTAAACCATCCTTCACTCTCACTTTAGATGGTCCAACAAAACTAGTGCGACCTCTGTAATCCCATTCCTCAGTATCCCCAGGATTTGAATTATGTGAGTCAGAACTACCAATCATACCAAAATCAAGTGGATTAAAGCCTATTTCATCTTCGAGGGTCAGTCCAATTTTTAGACCATCGCGCGCCATAGAAGTTTCCTGAATACAAAGAGTATCATTTTCCTTTTTACACTTTGGATAAAACTGCTCAATATCGCATTCTTCATCTGTGCTTCCAAAAAATGTACTGCACTCAGAACTTCCTTTATCTTGAAAAATTTCAACTAACGGTTCGTTATCATTTCTGAGTTTCCAATCATCAATTGTATATTTATCATTGTCTATGGTGTGATTTGCAAACGCATATCCCCATGATCTATTACCGTTGTGCGGTATTGTCATAAATTCACATGGATGATTGCAGTTTTCTATCAATTTTTTCCACAAATCAATGGCAGTATGTGCATCAAACAGCGAATAAGCTTTTTCTGGAACTGTATTATTTTTAAATATGACGTTCCTGTGATTGTATCCACCATCAGGTAATGTAGGTGAATATTCGTATGCAACAAAAGTTGTAAATTTTCCAGGCTCATAATGAAGATCTGCAGCTTTTATAATTTTATCCCATGTTGATCTTACAAAACGCTTTTCTTTTTCCTTATCTCCTATTGCTTCGGACATGATACTGACTGGTGGTCGCGCAACGGAAGTATCACGCAGACCAATAAAAAAACGATAGCTGGGGGACTCCAGTCTTTCACAAGTAAGTCGTGACTCATCAGTAATTTCTGGGTCAGCACAACTTTCTTGAAGGCCAAATGTTTCGGCGTGATCAGTAACAGCTGCAAAGTCAAGTGGTCTTGAAATTTGCATTGTTTCGCCAAACATATTCTGCATTGGTTCACCTTTTGCAAAATTATAAGTCTCTTCTAGGCCGTAACGATTTCCAAAAATGTATGAGTCGAATGATAAACTGGAGTGAACATGAAGATCACCAAAGTATACATTTTTATTTTTACTTGGCTTTTTAAACTCAAATGGTTCAAAAACGGTTTGCTTAGTAATATTCTCTCTTTGCTCTTTTGCCTCTTCGGATAGTTTTTGAATATCTTCCTTTGATAAGACAGGTACATTGTATAAGTTGTATAAATAAAGAGAACCAATTAAAATCAAAAAACCTAATGTACTGAGTAGAATAATCCAATGAATTTTTCTCATAATATCTAGTCATAGACAATATAAGGGTATAAAATTTTTACAAGCATGTCAGAAGGATATATTTTAAAAAAAACTGAAAAATCTCTACCTTTAAATTGGTATTTCAATCAAAAGCAATTTGATAAAGAGATTTCAAAAGTTTTGTCTAAAGAGTGGTTATATGTTTGCCACGTGGATACTATTTCAAAACCTTTATCTTTTCACACAGTTGAAATTAGTAAATTTAATATACTTATTGTTCGTGATAAAGAAGGAGAAATAAATGCTTTTTATAATTCATGTAGTCATCGAGGTTCAATTTTAAAAAAAGAAAAAAGTGGCAAACTAAAATCAAATTTACTAGTTTGCCCATACCATCAATGGTCATATAACGCTAGTAATGGAAATTTAGTACGAACTACATCTATTATAGATCCTAAAAATTTTAGAAAAGATGAAAATTGTCTAACAAAAGTAAAAATTAAAGTTTGGAATGGGTTAGTTTTTATTAATATGAATAAAAATGCTAAATGGAATGCAAAAAAAGTATTTCCAGATTACAGTGATGCTTTCTCACAATTGAATGTCAGTGACTATCAAATTGGCCATACCTGGAAGAAAAAAATAAAGTGTAATTGGAAAATATTTTGGGAAAATTATAGTGAATGTTTACATTGTCCCAATCTTCATCCTGAACTATCTGACCTAGTCCCTATTTATGGAAGAAGGTTAGTAGATATTAAAGATGATCCAAACTGGAAACGTTTTACTCATCATGATGATCCAAAGTACAAAGGTGGAATGAAAAAAGGTACTGAAACTTGGTCAATGAATGGAAGTGCACAAGGTCATCGAGTAGAGTACTTGGAAAATCAAACCGATTTTCCTGGTTACATTTACATGACTACTTGGCCTTCTATGTTTTTAGCAATATTTACTGACCATATAAGAATGGTTCGTATTCTTCCTTTATCAGAGGAACTTACAGAAGTTACAGCTGAGTGGGTATTTAGAAAAGAAACTTTGAAGGATAAAAAATATTCAATGAAAAATGTTGTTGATTTTGCTGTATTAGTCATGAAACAAGATGCAGAAGCTTGCGAACTAAATCAAAAAGGCATACATAATCCAACAAGAAAAAATGGAACATTAATGCCTGAAGAGTATGAAATTAAAAGGTTTCACAGCTGGCTAAGAAAAAAACTATAAATTATTGCACATGAATTCAGTTACACAAAATTATGAGAAGGAAATGCTTGAGTGGCGTCATGATTTTCATGCGCATCCTGAGCTAAATTTTGATTTAGATATAACCTCATCAAAAGTTGCAGATATTTTAAAGAGTTTTGGACTGGAAGTACATGAAGGCATAGGTAAGACCGGAATTGTTGCTGTTCTCAAAAATGGAAACAGTAATAAAAGTATTGGTATTCGCGCAGATATGGACGCATTACCGGTAACAGAGGAAAATGACTGCACGTATAAGTCCAATCACGAAGGTAAAATGCATGCGTGTGGTCACGATGGTCATACAGCAATGGCTCTAGGTGCAGCTAAATATCTATGTAATACAAAAAATTTTAACGGAACTGTTTATTTTATTTTTCAACCTGATGAAGAAAAAACTCAGGGAGCTCAAGCAATGATAGATGATGGGCTGTTTGAAAAGTTCCCAATGGATGAGGTATATGCTTTTCATAATTTGCCTGGTATGGAACTTGGAACCTTTGCAACAAGAGCAGGAACTATCACTGCAAGCGAAAGTTTATTTAAAATTGAATTAAGAGGTCAGGGAGGTCATTCAGCCTTGCCACACATGGGCGTTGATACTATTACAGTAGGTACTCAAATAATAACAGCTCTTCAATCAATTGTTTCGAGAAAAATTAATCCAGCTATGAATGGTGTTGTTTCAGTCACAAAATTTGAATCTGATGGCAATGAAAATATACTACCCGGTCATTCTATCATTTCAGGTGATGCACGTGCGTTGTCACCAGAAGCCAATCAAATTATTGAACGCAGCATGAAAGATATTGTAGATGGAACGGCGAAAGCGCATGGTGTCGATTATGATTTTAACTACCTCACAAGAACAAACATGACAATTAATTCTAGAGACCAAGCAGCTTTTGCAAGTAAGGTTGCAGCTGACCTATTTGGAGAGGATAAAGTAGATGGAAATTGTGATCCAAAATTATTTTCTGAGGATTTTGCCCAGATGCTAATGGTTAAGCCTGGATGCTATATTTTAATTGGAAATGGAACAGAAGGAACTCATGGACAATCTTTACATTCTTCAAATTATGATTTTAACGATAAGCTTCTTGTCATTGGTTCATCATTTTGGTCTAAACTTGTTGAAGAAAGACTTAATGATTAATGATATTTTCTAAAAGTGAGTATATTGAAAGACTAAATAAAGTAAAAAAATCAATGCAAGAAAAAGGTATTGATTTATTAGTCTCTCAAGATACAGCAAACATAAATTACCTAACCGGTTATGATGCATGGTCTTTTTATTATGCTCAATGTGTAATTATACATATAGATTCAGATGAACCTTTACTTTTCGTACGTGATCAAGATGCTGGAGGGGCATTCCTTCAAAACTGCTGGTCACAAGAAAATATAATTGTTTACGCTGAAAAATATATACATACATGGCCAAATCATCCTTATGATTATTTGATTGAAATAATTAAAAATAAAAATTGGGACAAACTTTCAATAGGACTTGAAATGGACAGTCATTATTTCACAGCATTTTGTTATAAAAAATTATTAGATGGGCTTCCTGATGCCACGCTGAAAGATTGTGAGCGCCTTGTGAATTGGGTACGATTTGTGAAATCAGATGCAGAAATTGATCTAATGAAAAACGCCGCTTTAATTACTGATAAATCAATGCAAACTGCAATTGATGTTATCAATCCAGGTGTTAGACAATGTGATGCAGTTGGAGAGATACAAAAAGCAATGTTTTATGGAACTCCAGAGTATGGAGGAGAATATTCAAGTATAGCAACTTTACTTCCAACTGGAGCTGGGACTTCTGCCTCACATCTAACGGCTACGCAGGAAAGATTTGTTAAGGGCGAAGCAACAATAATTGAAATTGCCGGTGTTTATAAAAGGTATCATGCACCACTCGCAAGAACAGTTCTGCTTGGAAAAGCAGAACAAAAAAAAATTGACGCCATAAATGCAACTAATGAGGCGCTAAATGAGGGTATATCAGCCATAAAGCCAGGCAATACAGCAGATGATGTTGCGCAAAAATTTTGGGCAGTATTAGATAAATACGATATCAAAAAGGAGTCTCGGACTGGATACTCCATTGGAATTGGCTATCCACCTGATTGGGGTGAGCACACAATAAACATATCAAAAGGTGATCCAACTATCTTACAACCAAATGTAACCTTTCATATGATTGCTGTTATGCAATTTGGTGATTGGGGAGTAGAGGCAAGTCACTCATTACGTGTTACAGAAAGTGGCTCAGAAAAGTTTTCAGATTTCTCAAGCGATTTATTCATAAAAGAGTAGCAGATAACTGGGAATGAGCGTCCCTTGTTTTTACTAGAGAATCCATTAAATATTGTATAAAGTAGCGCAATTCATGGAGTTAATTATGGGTATTCATCACGATTATAAATCAAAACGTGGGGAGAGAGCGATGGCCAAGCAGCAAAAACGTGAGGCTAAGTTTTCTGATAACACGGATAAAAAAGAAGAAGAAAAGCTCATCAAAGAATTAAAAAAAGCAGGGTTAAATAAAGATGAAATTAAACAATTCCTCGAAGGAAGAGCAAAAGGATAAAAAGCTCGACAGCACAGAAAGGCTTGCTGAGGCACTAAGGCAAAATTTAAGAAAAAGAAAAGAGTTTCAAAGAAGGCAAAAGAAAGAAGATTAATATGACAATCATGTCGGATAACTGGATAAAGAAAAAAGCCTTGGAAGAAGGAATGATTGAACCGTTCGTTGATGGACAAAAAAAAGAAGGCACAATTTCATTTGGTCTTTCATCATATGGATACGATGCAAGAGTTTCAGAAGAATTTAAAATTTTTACCAATGTAGATTCTGCTTTAGTCGATCCAAAAAACTTTGATGATAAAGGTTTTGTAGATCGGCCAGGTAAAGAATGCATAATTCCACCTAACTCATTTGCATTAGCAAGAACTGTTGAGTATTTTAGAATTCCTCGCGATGTTCTTGTAGTTTGTTTAGGAAAATCAACTTATGCAAGATGTGGCATTATCGTAAATGTTACTCCTCTTGAACCAGAGTGGGAGGGTCACGTAACTTTAGAATTTTCTAACACAACTCCATTACCTGCAAAAATTTATGCTAATGAGGGAGCGTGCCAGTTTTTATTCTATAAGGGAGAAGCGCCACCGGAAGTTTCATATAAAGATCGTAAAGGTAAATATATGATGCAAACAGGGGTTACTTTACCTAAGCTTTAAATCGTTCATGCAAAAGATATTGATAAATGGAGGAAACCTTCTCCAGGGTTCTGTTCCTGTCAGTGGATCAAAAAATGCATCTCTCCCAATAATGGCTGCAAGTATTCTTACTAATGAAAATTTAGAACTCGAAAACGTACCTGATTTAGTTGATGTAAATACAATGTCAGCAGTTTTATCATCGCTTGGTGTCAATGTTACAAAAAAAGATGTTAATACAAATCGTCTTACACTTCGTTATTCGGACTCTGAAAGTACAATAGCGGAGTACGATTTAGTTAGAAAGATGAGGGCTAGTATATTAGTTCTTGGGCCATTACTTGCACGTAAAAGGCACGCTAGCGTATCTCTTCCAGGGGGGTGCGCAATAGGTGCTCGACCAGTAGATTTGCACATAGATGCATTAACGAAACTTGGCGCAGCATTTGAATTAGATGGTGGATATATTAAATGTAGCGCTCCTAATGGCTTAAAAGGAAATAAAATTAATTTTTCAAAAGTATCAGTAGGAGCTACTGAAAACATAATTATGGCTGCATCGCTTGCTCGAGGAGAAAGTGAAATTAGAAATATCGCAGTTGAGCCTGAGGTTATGGATCTTATTGATTGTCTTAATAAGATGGGCGCTAAAATCGAATTAGGAGAAAACAGAAATGTTCACATTCAAGGCGTTGACCAGCTCCAAGGTGCTTTCCACTCAATTATCCCTGATCGCATAGAAGCAATCACATATATAATTGGAGGAACTTTAATTGGTAACGATCTCAAGATTACAAATCTGAACCTTGAGCATATCAGCAATGTATTGGAATTATTGAATGAGCTATCTATTAATTACTCAATGGGTGAGAATAGCATTATTGTTAATCAATCCGAGATCTCTGATGGTATTGATATTAATACAATGGAATATCCAGGGTTCCCAACTGATGTACAAGCACAAATGATGGTTTTATTATCTCTTGGAAAATCTAAATCACAAATAACTGAAAATATTTTTGAAAACAGATTCATGCATGTTCCAGAACTAAACCGTATGGGCGCTAATATTGAAACCAAAGGGAAAACAGCAGTTATTAATCCATGCAAAGGGTTTATTTCAGCTCAAGTCATGGCAACTGATTTACGGGCCTCTGTAAGTTTAATTTTAGCAGGATTGGTTGCTAAAGGTGAAACAACATTGAACCGAATTTATCATCTTGATCGAGGTTATGAGAAAATAGAGAAAAAATTGCAAGCTTGTGGTGCAGATATTCGGAGAATAAATTAGGATAAATGAATCTTAATGCAATTGATACTGACGAGCTAAAAATTATCTCAACCATACTTCAAGACGGACTTATTGAAGTAAACGATATCAAATATTTGCCATCAATTAGGTCATTTTTTCTTATGATTACTAGATTTATGTGGGAGGAAAAAATAGTAAATAAAGTAGATCAAAGAATAAAAGCAGTACTAAGCTTTGAAGATGTTTTATCGGTTTACTCAAAAAATATAGATCAATTGAACAAAAATAAGACATTAGAGCTCGTAACTTTTAATTATTATCCTAACAATTCTAAAAATATAGAAATTGAATTGCTTTTCAAAAATGATGCAATTATAAAGCTCGAAACTGAAATAATAAGATGCAAGTTAGAAGATCAGGGTGAACCCTGGAATATTGAAAAAATAGAGAATGACAAAAATAATTAATTCTGTAGATCAAAATTTTGAGAATGATTTTAATAATCTTCTCACAATGAACAGATCAAGTGACTCGGACGTTACTCAGACTGTGGCAGCTATCATTGACGATATTAGAAAAAACGGAGATGAAGCACTTTTGAAATATACTCATCAATTTGATAAAAATAGCCTTGATATTAACAACATACTGCTTGAAGAAGATGAAATTGAAAGGCAATCACGTGACGTGCCGAGTGATCTTTGTGATGCGCTTAAAGTATCAATGGATCGTGTTCGCACTTATCATGAAAAGCAATTACCGAATGATTTAGTTTATGAAGACAATCTTAGCTCAAAGTTAGGATATGTTTGGCGTCCAGTTGAGTCAGTGGGTATTTATGTCCCAGGTGGTACTGCAAGTTATCCAAGTACAGTAATTATGAATGCAATACCAGCGGTTGTAGCCGGCGTCGAAGATATCACCATGGTTACACCAATGACTAATACCGCTATAAGTCCTTCAGTGTTATATGCCGCAAAAATTTGTGGAATAAAAAAAATATACTGTATCGGAGGTGCCCAGGCTGTTGCTGCTCTGGCATATGGAACCAAGACCATAAAATCTGTTAATAAAATTGTTGGACCAGGCAATATTTATGTTGCTGAAGCAAAAAGACAAGTTTCAGGTTTCATAGGCATCGATATGTTTGCCGGCCCATCAGAGGTAGTCATTATTGCTGATGAAAAAAATGATCCAAAAATTGTTGCAGCCGACCTCATTGCTCAAGCTGAACATGACCAAAGCGCACAAAGCATACTTTTAACAACCGATCAGAAATTAGGAGATGCTGTAAATAAAGAAGTCGAGAACCAGATAGATTCCCTTCCTCGAAAGGATATAGCGGCTTCAAGCTGGGAAAATAATGGAAAGATAATTATCACTCAAAATCTTGAAGAAGCTGTTTTATTATCTAATAAATTAGCACCAGAACACTTGGAATTATTAGTTGATAACCCGGAAGATATTCTTAAAAGAATAAAAAATGCTGGAGCAGTTTTTATGGGCCGTAACACACCTGAGGCACTTGGAGACTATTTAGCAGGTCCAAGCCATGTACTTCCTACTTCTAGAAGTGCTAAATTTTCTTCTGGACTATCTGTTTTTGATTTTCTCAAAAAAATATCACTTGTTGAATTTTCAAAAGAAGGTATTGAACAAGTTGGAGATAGTGCTATTAAAATCGCAGATAATGAAGGTCTTGACGGGCATTCAAGATCAATAGAATATAGGCTTACAAAAAAATAATTTATGTCAAAAGAAGAAATACTAGAGTTCAAGGGTAAGGTTACAGATTTACTTCCCAACGCAATGTTCAAAGTAGAGTTAGAAAATGGCCATGAAGTATTAGCACATACAGCAGGAAGAATGAGAAAAAATAGAATCAGAGTACTTGCCGGGGATGAGGTTCTTGTTCAGGTTACACCTTACGATCTAACCAAAGGCAGAATAATATTTCGATATAAGTAGTTTGAGATTATTTTGAAGCTAATTCTAGGCAGCGCATCTCCACGAAGACTCGAGTTATTGGCAAAACTTAACATTAATCCAAGTGAGATAGTTTCCCCAAATATAGATGAATCTATTAAAAGTAATGAGCTACCTCTTCAATATTGTAAACGTATAGCACATGAGAAACTAAAACATTTTCAAAATAAGTATAAAGACTCAGTAATTTTAACTGCTGATACGATTGCCTATACTGGTAGAAAACTCATAGATAAAACAGATGACGAAAATATTGCTTATAAAAACTTACTTCGACTATCGGGAAAAAGACATAGAGTCAGCACTTCCATTTGTATAAGAAATCTAGAAAATAGAATATTTAAAAAAACTGTTACGACAGTTGTTAGTTTTAAAGTATTAAGCGGTCAAGATATAGACGATTATATGAAAACTAATGACTGGCAAGGTGTTGCAGGGTCATATAAAATTCAAGGGATGGCAGAGTCTTTTATCAAATCCCTAAATGGATCTTACTCAAATGTAGTCGGTTTACCCTTATTTGAAGTGAAAAATCTCCTTATTTCAGCTGGATATAAATGATTGAATTAATTTTTATTTATAATGCAAAAAGTGGTATCGGAAACGCCTTTATAGATTGGGCGCATAAAATAATATCGCCAAATACTTATGACTGCAACTTATGCTCAATTACATACAATAATTTAGGTAAAGAAATAAAGTGGAAAGAATTTCTTAATAATATAAATGCGCATAGCCGATTTTACTATATTAACCATCTAAAAGAACTTGATTTTGTTGATGAGAAAACAGAGCTACCATGTGTCTTCATTAAAGAAGATCAAGAATATAAATTAATAATTAACTCAGATCATATTAATTCCTTCAAAAATGTTGACGAATTAATCTACAGATTAAAGGAATTTATAAATTGACAGTACTCATAATATTTTCTTTGAATGATTTGTAATATATAAATTAGTAGTGAGTCTCAAAACCTTTAATGTAGTTGATTTGTTTTGTGGGTGTGGAGGCCTTTCTACAGGCTTCTCAAAAGCTAATTTTAGGATCCTAGGAGGCGTTGATAACGAAGATACATTTCTTGAAACATTCTCAAAAAATCATCGTGGAGCTTTTGCCGCAAATATTGATCTATCGAAAGAAAATTTTTTAAATGAGCTTAAAAGAGAGATAAAAAACCAAGAGGTTGATGTTCTGCTTGGTGGGCCCCCATGTCAGGGATTCTCATTAACCGGCCCCAGAAAGTTTAATGATCCAAGAAACTCATTATATCTAGCAATGTTTCAAACTGTTGAATTTTTTCGTCCACAATTATTTATAATAGAGAATGTTACTGGCTTAAAAAATATGTGGGGTGGGCAAATTTTAGAAGAAATAGTAGAAAAGTTTCAGAGGGAGTTGGGTTATAAAGTTGATTGGAAAATACTTAATTCGGCAGATTATGGTGTTCCTCAATTAAGAAAAAGAGTTTTTATTGTTGGTGTTAATAACACTATTAAGTCAAAGTTTGTGTTTCCACAAATTACTCATGAAGAAAATAGTTATGTGACATGTATGGATGCTATATCTGATTTGCCTAGCCTAGAAAAAGAGTTGGGAGATGAAGTTGATACATACAAATTCAAAAAACAATCAAATTATCAAAAATTAATGAATAACGGCTGCAAAGATTTATTCAACCATGTAGCTACAAGACATTCTGAGCATGTCAAGAAAGTAATCTCACAAGTCCCAGAAGGAGGAAACCATAAAGATCTACCACCCGGGGTTGGAGACTCAAGAAAATTTAATGAAGCATGGACCAGGTATCATAGCAAGAAGCCATCCAAAACAATTGATACAGGTCACAGAAATCATTTTCATTATAAATGGAACAGGGTTCCCACAATAAGAGAAAATGCAAGATTGCAATCTTTTCCTGATAGTTTTAGATTTTATGGCACAAGAACAAAACAAAATATTCAGGTTGGAAATGCAGTTCCTCCCTTAATGGCGGAAAGAATTGCATTGGAGGTAAAGAAAGTTTTGAATGCCGATTAAATTTATCGACCTATTTTCTGGATGTGGTGGTTTATCAGAGCCATTTCTAGATAGCAAAAAATTTGAAGCTATTAAAATAGTTGACAATGATCGTTACTGCTTTGAAACATCGCTTCATAGAGTGAAAAAGAAATATAAAATTAAAGACCCTAACAATATTGTAGTTCAAGAAGATATAACTTCCACATCATTTATTAATTCATTTAAAAAGAAAAAAGTTGATTTAATAATTGGTGGCCCCCCATGTCAGGCGTATTCAGTTGCGGGTCGTATCAGAGATAAAAATTCTATGAAAAATGATTATAGAAACTATTTATTTGAGTCATTTATAAAGATTGTTAAAAATACTAAACCAAAACTATTCATCATGGAAAATGTTCCTGGAATTTTAAGTGCAAAACCGGGTGGAATTTTTATTACTGAACGAATTAAAAAAGAAGCTGATTCTATTGGTTATTTTATACCTAAAGATTTAAAAATGTGTTTATTTGATATGTCAGAATACGGCGTACCACAGAAAAGAAAAAGAGTAATAATTATTGGAGTAAAGAAAACTATAAAAAACTATAAAATAATTTCGAATAATTTTTACAATCAAATGAATAAATATAAAAAAAATAAAGTATCAACTGTTTTTGATGCAATAGGAGATCTAAGGAAATTTTATCCACTTGCAAAACCTTATAAAGAAAATGGAAAAAAAATATCACATTCAAGTAAAAAAAATATAAATAGTAATTTACTATCTCATAATCCAAGATTTCATAATGAGCGAGATATTAAGATTTTTAAACTCCTAGCAGAGGATATTGAGCTTAAAAAATTCAAATATACATCAATTGGAAAACTTAAAAAATTATATAAAAAAATTGTTGGTAAAGAGTCAAATATTCATAAATATTATGTTTTAAGAAGAGATTTGCCAAGCAACTTAATACCTGCGCATTTATATAAAGATGGTTTGAGACATATTCATTATGACTCTTCCCAAGCTAGATCTATTACTGTAAGAGAAGCAGCAAGACTCCAAACTTTTGATGATAATTTTGTGTTTATAGGGCCAATGACCGAACAATACAAAATGATTGGTAATGCAGTCCCACCAAAATTTGCAAAAATTATTCTAAATTCTGTGCTTTCTCTATATTAGAAAAGTCAGATGTTTTAAAAGGCCTTAAATTTCCAAAAACACATTTACGATGAATCTCTAGATATTTTTGATTTGGTTTAAATTCTGTATCATCTGGAACATATAATTTCTTTTGATCAATTTTTGAGAGCCAGTTTCTTTTATCTAACATTTTTTTATCAACTTTTATTTTGTATTCTTCATCAATTGTAAAATGCCCACTATCAAAGGCTTGATGAGCTTGTTTGCACATTAACATACCATTATCAGGTCTAAGAGGCCCCCCCTCAGAGTCTGGCCAAAAGTGAGCAGCATCTAAGTTAGTATACTTTACATCCAGAGTATTATCCTGATAAATATTTGATGTAAATTCATCACCTAAAATTGCACACGTATAATTGTATGCAGCGCGAACTAATTCTCTAAATTCTTCTTTAGAATTGCATGTACTATCAGGATTTTTATATTTTTTAGTAGTTTGTTTAGCAATTTTAAATTTATTAACTTTAATATCTGATACTTTAATAAAATCTAGATCTTCAAACAAACCATGATAAGTTCTTCTTTCTTTCCTTACTAAATGATTCGCAAATGTTAAATCTTCTAATAATTTAAATTCTGGATGCGCATTTGTGAATCTGAATATTTTATAAAAATTATTTTCAACTTCATTTTTATGAAATCTATACTTAAAGAAGACAGCATAATCTCCTCGTCTAAAATAATCATTTGAAGGAAATGAATCTTTATTTAAATAAAGCCTAGTATCAGACCCCATATGCCTACTCTGATTAAAAGGCTTACCTTTATGCCAGTTAAACTGACAAAGATTTACACTTTTTGAGTCACTATCGATGATTCCAATTGATCTTGATCTAATAGTGCTAGTGGGATCAAATTTTGGAAAAAAACCTAACACTTTTTTACTTATTAAAATATATCTTCCTCTTTGATTAGGTCCCACATCTTCTGAGTCACCACATTCTTGGTGGCCTAATTTTCTAACATAAAAATTCATGGAAATTATATTTTCTAACTTGCTTAGTGATGTTCTAATCTTTATAACTTACGGTTAAACATAAATGGAAAATTAGAAAAGAGGAACGCTTAAATGAAAAAGTGGAACGCTCTAATTTTTTTTTCCTAGTTTTCTGCTATGGCTCGATAGCTCAGTTGGTAGAGCAAAGGACTGAAAATCCTTGTGTCGGTGGTTCAATTCCACCTCGAGCCACCACTTATGCAGCTGTAGCTCAGTTGGTTAGAGCGCCTGGTTGTGGTTCAGGAGGTCGGTAGTTCGAATCTACCCAGCTGTACCAGTAATTGTTTTTTTTACAGGTAGAGTTAATACAATCAGAAACATAATTATCATCACAAACCCAAAAGCTAAGTAGAGTACACCAAATTCACCCGTTAAATCATAGCTTCTCGAAATCATGATCAGTGCAATAGGACCAACTGTAAATGATACAATAAATTTAATACCGTAGACTAGGCTTTGATATTTTTCAGGTGAAAATTTTGCAAGTAATAAATTTTCTGCAGGCAGTACACTTGAATTAAAAGCAACGATTGCAAGACTTATTGCAATTAACCAGTAATTTGAAAGACTAACAATTAAGAGCAAGAGGAGTCCTTGGCCAACTATTCCAATTGAATAAATCAGCTTTTCAGAATATTTATCTGTTAAAATACCTCCAACATAATTCATTAAACCACTTACAATATATATCGCGGCAACTATGTAGCCGATATCTGAAGTAGATAAATCAAGACTATCAGTAAGTCTGATATCAATTGTCTTTGGAAGACTTGTCTGAAGAATTTGATAAACAAAGCTCAAACATGTAATACTTAACAGCATAATAATTGCAATTTTTAGCATCTGATTTTTTTCAGGATTATCTTTAAACTGCTCTGAAGATATATTCTTTAATGATATTTTTCCTGATTTAAGATGATAGGTTAGACTTAGTCCAACTACTAATGAGATCAATCCGGGCAGCATAAAGGCAGCTTGCCAATTAAATTGTTCAATTAATACACCCGCAAAAAAGGCACCTAATCCAATACCTACTCCCCCAAAAATATTATTAAAGCCAAGCGCTTTACCAGTTTCCTTTGAAGTGTTAACAACCCATGAAATTCCAGCGGGGTGATAGATAGCGCAAAACAATCCAAGCAATGATAAACTGATAAATAAAGAAACTTTATTTCCGCTCAAGCCACATAATAATGAACTAATTCCCAAGCCAATGAACATAATTGCAATCATTCCAGAACGACTCCATCTGTCACTGATCCATCCAGCAGGAAGGGCTCCCAAACCCACAAGTAAAGATCCTAAAAACCAAAGATTTAGTAATTCATCGTAGCTAAGCTTCCAGTCGTCTTCAATTGCTAGAACTATAACAAAATAGAATGCAGCAAACATATGCATTAGTAGGTGACCTAAGGCGGCATACGTGACTGTTAATTTGCTATCATTTTCCATAACTACTTTCGATAAAAATAGTGCAATTATTATAAACTTTAAGAAAAATTTAAAATTATTTGACTTTTATTAATAAATAAGGCATTTCAACTTCATGTTTAAATTTAAACATCATCCCTATCATATCTAAGTTCGCTGAAAAAAACAATCAGCGGGCAATAACCCCTTTTTATATTAAATAAACACACTTTGTAGTATCTTACTTACAGTGGGAGTAAAATGAGTAAAATTAAAAATAATCCAAAGGCAATTTTGCCGAAGGGTTTTAAAGACAGTGACATTGAAATTTTAAATCTTAGAAAAAAAGTTTCTAAGATAATAGAGAAGGAATGTCTAAAGTATGGATTTATTGAATTAGATACATCCACAATTGAATATACTGAGAGCATTGGCAAGTTTCTTCCTGATGTAGACAGGCCTAGTGGAGGTGTATTTTCATTTCAAGACGATGATGAGAAATGGCTATCACTGAGATATGACTTAACGGCCCCCTTAGCAAGATACGTAGCTCAAAATTATCAAGACCTCGTTAAGCCATTTAAACGTTATCAATCAGGACTAGTTTGGAGAAATGAAAAACCAGGACCAGGCAGATACAGAGAATTTTTTCAGTTTGATGCTGACGTGGTGGGAGTTGATTCAACACTAATTGATGCAGAGCTGTGTGTAATGGTATGTGATATTTTAATTGACCTTGGCCTAAATACCTCACAATTTGAAATAAAATTTTCAAATCGGGAAATTTGGACAGAACTTTTTTCGAACTTAGATGTTAAAGAGGACGATTTGCCAAAAATTCTTAGAGCAGTAGATAAAAAAGATCGATTAGGTATAGAGGGCGTTAATGAGTTGCTTCAAAAAGGAAGAAAAGATGTATCTGGTGACTTTATGGAGGGCGTGGGCTTAAGCGAGAGAGATGCTGATAAAATTATTTCTTTTATAACCAATTCAAACCAATCAAACGCCCAGATGGAAGAATTCAACTCCTATATAAAAAATTTCCCAGATTATCCAATTCGTTTTGACTCATCAGTTGTTCGTGGTCTCGACTATTACACTGGAATGATTTTTGAAGCAGAGCTTCTTGTTGATATTAAAAATGAGAAAGGTGAAAAAATTGTATTTGGATCAGTTGCTGGCGGTGGAAGATATGACAGACTTATTTCAAGATTTGGAAAAGAGGATGTTCCAGCTACTGGTATATCTATAGGTGTTGATAGATTAATTGTAGCGTTAAATCAATTAGACCTTTTAGATAATAAGAAAAATCCATTAGTGGTAATTGCAAATTTAGATAATCAAAATATGCCAGATTATATTTCAATGGCTAAAGAAATTAGAAATGAAGGTATTGCATGTGAAATATCATTTGGATCTAAAAACCTTGGAAAGCAATTAAAGTATTGCGATCGCAAAGGTGCAGATATTGTGATCATTGCTGGTGATGAAGAATTAAAAAAGGGTGAAATATCAATTAAGGATTTAAATAAAGGTAAAGAGGTTTCAAAAGATATTGTCGATAGAGACAAATGGAAAGAGGCAAAAGCTGGACAACAAACAATTAATCGCTCTGACCTGATGACAGCATTAAATGAAATTTTGAATTAAAATAAAATGTCACTTCAAGAATTAAATATCAATTTAAAGAATTATTTTATTAAGTCTGGATTTAATTATATTGAACTTCCATTGCTGTTTGATGCGGATATATTTTTTGAAACTTCAGGTGAAGAAATTAGAAGAAAGATGTATTCGTTTACTGATACTTCAGGAAAAGAAAAATGTTTGAGACCAGACATGACTGTACCAACATGTCAAAATTTTATTGAAAGTAATAATAAATCCAGTGAGTCAAAGTTATGTTACAGCGGTCCTGTATTCAGATCATCCAATGAGTTATCAAATAATTCCATTGAATTAAATCAGTCTGGTATTGAGATCATTTTTTCTGAAAAAAATTTAAATAATATACATGAGATGGATGCGTACATTTTAAAGACAGCTGAAGATACAATGTGTCAATTAAATATTGATAACTATAAAATTAAAATTGGTAGCATTAAATTATTTAATCAGTTTATCAACAAATTAGAGCTGCCGATTAGATGGAAACAGAGATTAGTAAGACATTTTTTTAGAAGAAAATATTTCGGGAGTTTACTTGATAGGTTAGGTGAAGGTGTAGGGTATGATAATGAAAAAAAGCATAGCATGCTTCAAGAAAAATTTAATATAGATGACGTATCTGACAAAGGCTTGACAGATTTAATTAATAAACAAAATGCTCGAGGATTAGGTGCTCGAACTGTTGAGGAAATAGTTGATCGATTTCAATTAAAAAGCCTTAATGTAATAAGTCAGAAAGATGGAAAAAAAATTGTTGATTTAATAAATAATTTTTTAAAATTAAGTTGTAACCTTTCGGAATTTCCATCACTGCTTCGCGAATTTATTAAATCAAATAATGTTTCTTCGTTTGAGAGTGAAGTAGAGGAAATGGAGAATTTTGTGAATGCTGTATCAGAAAGAAGTAATATAGAAAAATATTATTTTGATAATGACTTTGGTCATTCAATTGAATTCTATGACGGCATGATGTTTGAAATTTATAATCCTGATAATCAAAGTGAATTAATTAGTGGAGGGCGGTATGATAAATTGCTTATAGATTTAGGCTCTAAATCGAACTTATCAGCAGTAGGATTTGCAACTAATAATAACAATATAATTGAGCTGATTTAGGAATGAATATACAAAATAAACTTCGGATTGCATTGCCAAGTAAAGGTAGATTGAGAACAGACATGGAGTCTTTGTTTGAAGAAAAAAAAATAATTTTTAGTAATCTTGAAAATGATAGAGAGTATATTGCAGCAATAGAGGGTCTTGATAATGCAATTGTTTATTTCTTAAGTGCTAAAGAAATTACAAATCGACTTGATGAAGGATCCATTCATGTTGGTTTAACTGGTGACGATTTAGTACAAGAAAAAATAACTAATTATAACCAGAAGGTTTCAAAAAAACTTAAGTTAAATTTTGGTAAAGCAAATTTAGTTGTTGCTATACCAGAAATATGGATTGACGTAATGACAATGGCCGACTTAGAAGAAATCTGCCATTTGCACAGAACTAAATTCTCTAAAAGACTAAGAGTTGCAACAAAGTATAAGAATTTAACAAATGAATATTTTTCAAATTGTGGGGTTGTTGATTATAGGACTGTAGAAAGTGATGGATCAACCGAGAGCGCTCCATTCAATGGCTTTGCAGAAATAATTACTGACATCACATCATCAGGAGAAACATTAAGAGCTAATAATCTAAGAGTACTTGATGATGGACTTATACTAGAGTCGTCTGCAAACATTTTTACTTCAAATGTAGCTGAGTGGAATAAAAATTTAGAAAATACACTCAATTATTTTATAGATAGGATTTCATAAAAAAACCCGGCTAGGCCGGGTTTTTTTAGATTAGCTTTAATGAGCTCAACTTACATCATGCCGCCCATGCCACCCATTCCGCCCATGTCAGGCATTGCAGGAGCCGCTGCAGCTTTGTCTTCAGGTGCATCAGCTACCATTGCTTCGGTAGTGATTAAAACACCAGCTATCGATGCTGCATTTTGTAAGCTAGTTCTTACAACTTTAGTAGGGTCGATAATTCCTGCTTTAAACATGTCCACAAACTTATCGGTTTGCGCGTCATAACCTTCTGAAGCAGATTTACCTTCCTTAATTTTTCCAACAATTACCGAACCATCAACACCAGCGTTATTTGCAATAGTTCTAATTGGTGTTTCTAAAGCACGACGCACAATATCAACGCCTGCTTTTTGGTCGGCATTTGCTGTTTTAACTTTATCAAGAGCACTTGCAGCTTTTATCAATGCAAGTCCACCACCGGCTACGATTCCTTCTTCAACAGCAGCTCTGGTTGCATTTAATGCATCGTCAACTCTGTCTTTTCTCTCTTTAACTTCAACCTCGGTTGCACCGCCAACTTTGATGACAGCTACACCGCCAGCAAGTTTAGCTAGACGCTCTTGAAGTTTTTCTCTGTCATAATCAGAAGTAGTCTCTTCAATTTGTTTTCTGATCTGAGAACATCTGCCTTGAATGTCAGCTTTTGTACCAGCACCGTTAACAATTGTTGTATTTTCCTTGTCAATGCTAATTCTTTTTGCAGTGCCAAGGTCATTAACAGTTACATTTTCTAATTTAATTCCAAGGTCTTCAGAGATGACTTGACCGCCAGTTAAAATTGAAATGTCTTCCATCATTGCTTTTCTTCTATCACCGAAACCAGGTGCTTTAACAGCAGCAATCTTCAAACCGCCTCTTAATTTATTAACAACTAATGTAGCTAGAGCTTCGCCCTCTACATCCTCTGCAATAATTAAAAGTGGTCTTCCTGCTTGCACTACAGCTTCTAGAAGAGGAAGCATTGGCTGTAAATTTGTTAGTTTTTTCTCATGCAAAAGAATATACGCATTTTCTAAATCAGCAGTCATTTTTTCCGCATTAGTTACAAAGTATGGAGATAGATAACCTCTATCAAACTGCATACCTTCAACGACATCTAATTCAGTTTCTAAACCTTTTGCTTCTTCAACAGTAATGACGCCTTCGTTACCAACTTTGTCCATTGCTTTAGCAATCATATCTCCGACCTCTGCTTCGCCATTTGCTGAAATAGAGCCAACCTGAGCAACTTCCGCGCTTGTTTTAACTTTTTTAGAGGAGTCTTTAATTGCATCGCTTGCAGCTTCAATTGCAGAATCAACACCTCTTCTTAAATCCATAGGATTCATACCAGCGGCAACAAATTTTAAACCTTCAGTGACAATTGCTCTTGTAAGTACGGTTGCAGTTGTCGTACCATCACCTGCAACATCATTGGTTTTACTTGCAGCTTCTCGAACCATTTGAGCACCCATATTTTCAAACTTGTCTTTGAGCTCAACTTCTTTAGCAACAGAAACACCGTCCTTTGTACTTTTCGGTGCACCAAAAGATTTGTCCATAACTACGTTTCTACCTTTTGGGCCTAAAGTAACAGCCACTGCATCTGCTAATACATTGACACCTTTCAGCATTTTATTTCTAGCCTCTGTGCCAAAATGAATATCTTTACCCGCCATTTTTATTCTCCTTAGTTAATATTTATTTTTTCTTTTTTGATTTAGATTTTGTATCTATAACGCCCATGATGTCTGACTCTTTCATAATACAGAGTTCTTCACCATCAACCTTTACTTCTGTTCCAGACCACTTACCAAAAAGAACGATATCGCCAACCTTAAGATCAAGCGGTGTTACTTTACCATCTTCACTTTTAGTTCCATTTCCGACGGCTACAATTTGGCCTTCTTGAGGTTTTTCCTGAGCAGTATCTGGTATGATAATACCGCCTGCTGTTTTCTCTTCAGTATCCAGTCTTCTAACGAGTACACGATCGTGTAAAGGTCTAAAATTCATGTTTTAATCTCCTAAATATTTTTGCTCAAAGCTTAATTACCTAGGCATATAGTGATCTAGGGCAAATGTGTCAAGGGGTGGAAAATATTTCGATTTTATTGGAATTAGCTAAAAAACGAGTATTTTCAATAATTTGCTATTGTTCTGACTCACCGCCATCAATTACGATGTTTTGACCAGTCATAAAAGATCCAGCTTCAGAAGCCAAATATACTGCAGCGCCTGCAATTTCGTCAGGCATTCCTATCCTTTTTAAGGCTGCTTTGGCAGTCATAGATTTTAAAATACTCTCATTCTCCCATAAAGCTCTGGCAAAATCAGTTTTTATTAAACCAGGTGAGATACAATTTGCACGAATATTATCTCTTCCATATTCCACTGATATATTTCTTGCCAACTGGGAATCCGCAGCTTTTGATATAGCATAAGCACCCAACATGCTGTTGCCGCGCAAACCTGCGATCGAGGAAATAATTATAATTGAACCATTTTTCATTTTGATCATATCTGGGAGCACCTCATTACAGAGCCAAAAGTTACTTTGCACGTTTGACTTCATTATTTTTTCAAACGCCTCGTCAGGTATATTATTTGATGGTCCAAAATATGGATTGATTGCAGCATTACACACAAGAGTGGAAATATTGCCACAGAAGTCTAACGATTTTTTGTAAAGATTTTTTAATTGCTCTTTGTCCGAAATATTACATGAAATTGCCGTTGCATGTCCCTCTCCAAATGTATCATTTATCTCTTTAGCGACTGCTTCACATGCATCAAGCTTTCGACTTGTGATAATGACTTTTGCACCATGCTCTGCCATTCTGTAGGCTATAGCTTTGCCTATTCCTCTCGAAGATCCTGTGATTATAGCATTTTTATCTTTTAAGTTAAAAAGTGTCATTTAATTAAATATCATAATAATTTATAAGAAGATTATAAATTTATAGGATAATTTCAATATAATTATGGAAATTAAAAAAATCGTAAGCGCTACTGAATTTTCACTTTCTTATAGAATCATACTTTGTGATCTTTGGGGCGTTATTCATAATGGTGTTGAAGTATTCTCTGATGCAAAATCCTATCTTGAGGTAATGAAAGAACATAATATTGATGTTTATTTGATTTCTAATGCTCCGAGACCTGAGGCAGTAGTAAGAAATGGATTAATAAATAAACTTAATCTTAATCCTGAATTATTTAAAAAAATTTATACTTCAGGCGATACAGGTACACAGTACATAAATTCTAAAGTTCATGGCCAATCATATTATCATTTGGGACCAGAAAAAGATTATGACTTATTAGAAAATATAAATATTCAAAAAACTAATGACATAGAGTCCTCAGAATTTGTTGTCTGCACAGGCTTATATAATGACAACGATGAACGCCCAGAGGACTATAAAAATATTTTTGAGGATTTTCTTAAACAAAATTTAGAAATAGTATGTGTTAATCCAGATGAAATAGTCTACCGAGGTCAGGCACGCATATATTGTGCAGGGGCTCTTGGAAAATATTACGAAAAACTAGGAGGTAAAGTAACTTACTACGGAAAACCTTATCCAGAAATATATGATTTTGTAATGAATGATTTATTGTCCAAAGATACAACAATTAAAAAAGAAATATTAGCTATAGGCGATAGCCTTAAGACAGATTGCTTAGGGGCACACAAATCGGATTTAGATTTTTTATTTATAAAAAATGGTATTCATAAAACTGAAATTGCAAATGATGACGATTTAGTGAGAATATCAAAAGCTAATTTACCTGAAACTTGCGAAACTCTAATATATACTGAATTTTTAAATTAATTAAAAAATGAAAGTTTTTAAAAGTTTAAATAGAATAACATTAAATTATACAAAGAATTCTGTATTAATTATTGGAAATCTTGATGGAGTTCATAAAGGGCACCAATCAATAATTAATTCGGCAAAAAAAATTGCAAATAAACAAAAAACAAAAATAGGTGTGTTACTTTTTGATCCGCATCCACGGAAATATTTTAACAAAAATATTAAAAGTTTCTTATTAACAGAGTTAAACGAACGTCTCGAAATCTTAAAATCTTACGGTATCGATTATGCAATAATAATAAAATTTAATAAAAGAATATCCTCTATGACACCTAATGACTTTTGTAAAAAAATATTACTTAGAGGAATATCAATGAAATATATTTTAGTTGGTAAAAATTTTAAGTTTGGTAATAAACGATCAGGCGACTATAAGTTTCTTCTAAATTTTGGAAAAAAAAATCAATTTTACGTAAACCCAGTGAAATTATTAAAAACACCAAATCATCTTTTTAATAAAACAAAGATGAAAATATATTCGTCTACAAATATTAGAAAACTTATTTCAAGTGGCAATGTAAAATTGGCAAAAAATTTTTTGGGAAACAATTTTAGTATAACGTCAAAAGTTATAAAAGGAGATCAACGAGGCAGAAAAATTGGCGTTCCAACTGCTAATCTAAATATAAATGAATACGTGGCACCAAAATATGGAGTATATGCTATTGAAGCTTCATTCTTTAAAAATTCAAAGAAAAGAACTCTTAAAGGAATTGCGAATTTTGGTATCAGACCAACATTTCATAAGAATTCTGAAATTTTGGAAGTTCATCTATTTAGATTTAAATTGAATATTTATAATTCTTTGCTAAAAGTCGACTTTGTTGAATTTATAAGGCATGAAAAGAAATTTTCAGGAGTAGAGGCCTTAAAAAAACAACTAAAATCAGATATATCTAAAGCACAAAAAATTCTAAATTAAGTAAAATGAACACTAAAAATGATAAAATAGATTTTAGTGAAACTCTATTTTTACCAAAGACAACCTTTGCGATGCGTGCTGGCCTACCCGAGCAAGAGCCAAAAATTCTAGATGGCTGGTCAAAGGATAATATTTATGAAAAATTAAGGGAAAAATCAAAAAGTAGAAAAAAATTCGTATTACATGATGGCCCCCCTTACGCCAATGGTCATTTACACATGGGGCACGCCCTGAATAAAATACTAAAAGACTTTGTTGTAAGATCACAACAAATGCTTGGAAATGATAGTTCTTACATTCCTGGCTGGGATTGTCATGGCTTGCCAATTGAGTGGAAAATAGAAGAGCAATATAGAGAACAGGGAAAGAATAAAGATGATGTCGATATTATAAAATTTAGAAAAGAATGTAGAGAATTTGCTGAAAAATGGATTGATATACAAAGAGAAGAATTTATTCGCTTAGGAATAAATGGAGATTGGTACTCTCCCTATACTACAATGTCATATGAGGCAGAGTCTATAATTGTAAGAGAATTTTTTAAGTTTCTTGAGAACGAAAGTTTATATCGTGGGTCAAAGCCTGTTATGTGGTCAACTGTTGAAAAGACTGCATTAGCTGAAGCTGAGATTGAATATAAAGAACATAAATCAACAACTATCTGCGTAAAGTTCCCAGTAAAAGAGAGTTCAGATACAAATTGTCAAGATGCATCCGTAATTATATGGACAACAACTCCATGGACAATTCCAGGAAACAGAGCAATTGCTTACAGTAAATCAATAACGTATTCAATGTTTGAAGTAGTAAGTTTAGAAGAACACAGTACTTTACAAGTTGGAGATAAAATTATAATTGCAGATGAACTTTTAGATAATGTAAAAGTTCAATGCAAAATTAGAGAATTAAAAAAAATATCAGAAGTAAAAAACTTAGACAAAATTATTTGTAATCACCCTTTTAAAAAATCTGGTTATGATTTTGAGGTGAGAATTTTTGATGCTGATTTTGTTACTTTGGAGCAAGGCACGGGTTTCGTTCACATAGCACCTGGCCATGGAGCTGATGACTATAATTTGGGTATTACAAATGGTATCGAAGTTCCTGATACAGTAGATGAAAATGGTGAATACTTTCCTCACGTACCATTATTTAATGGTAAAAAGATTTTTAATGAAGATGGATCAGATGCTGATGCAAACGTAGCAGTTATCATTGAGCTAAAAAAGCATGAAAATTTAGCAGGCAAGGGTTCATTGCGTCATAGCTACCCTCATTCATGGAGATCAAAAGCTCCTGTCATCTTTAGAAATACCCCACAATGGTTCATCAGTATGGAAAAAAATCAATTGAGAGAAAAAGCGTTGAACGAAATTGAAAAGGTTAAATGGTATCCAAAACAGGGGAAAAATAGAATTTATTCAATGATTGAAGAAAGACCTGATTGGGTAGTGTCAAGACAACGGGCATGGGGCGTACCTTTATCTATCTTTTACAATATTAAAACAGGAAAGCCGCTGGTTGATAAAGAAATAAATGAAAAAATTATTAAACTTTATGAAAAAGAAGGGTCAGATGCGTGGTTTAAATATTCAAAAGAAGAATTATTAGGTTCAAATTATAATCCGGAAGAATATAAAAAAGTTAATGATATTTTAGATGTATGGTTTGACTCAGGCTGTACACATGCATTTGTTTTAGATGGAAAAAATGATCAAATCTGGCCAGCATCTATTTATCTTGAAGGAACAGATCAACACAGAGGTTGGTTTCATTCATCACTTTTAGAGTCTTGTGGCACAAGAGGAGTTGCGCCTTATGAGTCTGTTTTAACTCATGGATTTATACTTCATGAAGATGGCCTAAAGATGAGTAAATCATCATCCAATACTGTCTCGCCAGCAGAGGTAATTGAAAAATCAGGCGCTGATATACTAAGGCTCTGGGTAGCAAGCAGTGATTACTCCGAGGATTTAAAGATCGGGCCTGATATCATAAAAAGCAACATTGATAGCTATAGAAGACTACGCAATACACTTCGTTTTATTTTAGGTAATTTATCAGATTTTGATCAAGACGAGAAAGTATCTGTGGATGAACTTGATGAATTAGATTTATATATTTTATCAGAATTAGAAAGTTTAAAAAAAGAAGTTATCTCAAACTATAAAATATTTGAGTATCAAAAAGTTTTTTCTGCGATATTTAATTTTTGTACAAACGACTTATCATCTTTCTATTTTGATATAAGAAAAGATACTCTTTATTGTGATTCAAAAAATAACAAGGTAAGAAAATCTACTCGTACTATTCTAGATATTTTATTTCACGATTTATTAAGTTTGCTTGCACCAATACTTTGTTTTACCACTGAAGAAGCCTGGCAAAGTCGATTTGGATTTGAAAACAGCATACATGAGAGAGATTTCCCAAAATTAAATGATACTTTAATAAATAAAAATTTATCAACTAAATGGGAAGTGTATAAAAAATTAAGAAAGGTCATTAACGGAGCAATCGAAGTGAAGAGAAAAGAAAAAGTTCTTGGATCCAGCCTTGAAGCTTCTGTTAAACTGTTCATATCTAAAGATGAAATCGAAAAGATTGACCAAAAAGTATTAGAAAATATTTCAATAATTAGTGAACTAGAAATTGTAAATGACAAGCCTTCTAGTGACAGCTTTATATCTGAAGTTGATAAAAATATTGGAGTACATGTAAGTAAAACCGATGGCGAAAAATGTGAGCGGTGTTGGAAATATTTTTCTAGTTTAAAAGATAATGTTTGCGATAGATGTCAAGAAGTGCTTAGTAAATGATACAAACCATTGGAAGATTTATATTTTTAATACTGGTTATTTTTGCAGCTGATCAACTCTCAAAGTTTTATGTAATTAATGTTTATAACATTGATGTATCAAATCTCAGCTCACAATATTTAACATCAATAAATAAATATCTTAATTTTCATTTGATATGGAATAAGGGCTTTGCATTTGGAATATTTCAAAATGAAATTTCGATGGTTAATTATATTTATATGTTTGTCATGGCGATTATTGCTATAGCAATATTTTTTTATGCAATAAGTATCAATAAAAAAATTTATTATTATGGATTTAGTTTAATTATAGGAGGAGCGCTTGGTAACTTGCTCGACAGATATCAATATTCTGCCGTATTAGACTTTATAGATTTACATTATAACAATTATCATTGGTATGTATTCAATATAGCTGATATAAGTATCACGCTCGGCTGTATTTTGATTATTTTACTTGAGTTGTTCTCAAAAAAAGAAAATGATAAAACCGTTAAAAATGATACGTAACTATTTAATTATATTTTTTTTATTAATTTTTACTGCTTGTACTAACAATACAGTCAAAGATTACACATCATTAAAGCAAAAAGCATTAGAGATACCTCCTGATTTTGAACTAACCCCACCAGTTGTTGGTGAAGAGGAAGTAGAGGAGGCCGCGCCTACAGGAGAGTCAGCCGAAGATATTCAAGATATTATTACACAAGACTCTTCCACTAGTGTGCCTAGTAATGCTGATACATCATCGTTAGACGAATTTATTGATAATAATTTTGGAAACGAGGATCAAAATATGAATAATTCAACTTTACCTAAGGATCCTGTTGATGAGGTAATTGAAGATTCAGTAGTTGAAAGCAATGAAGACGTTATAACGAATGACGATAGCATTTTAGATACAACTGATAATATTGGTTTGAGCGAGGAAGAGTTTTTGGAAGGAATATCAAACACAGATGAAATTACAACACTTCCTGAAGAAGATCAGCTTAAACCAGAAATAATTGATGAAACAATGTATGATGATGCTCCTAGTTTTGATGAAAGCGAAGATCTGAATGAGCTTCTTAACAGGGTGGATGATTTACTTAATTCATATTCAAATTAATTATTATATAAATGTTTAAGTTTTTTAGAGATCCAAAATGGTTTTTATGGGCATACATCGGTTCAGCTATTATCTTATCATCTCTGTGGGTTCAGGTTCAAATTGATGTAAAAATTAATGAATGGTTTGGTGAGTTTTATGACATGATACAGGAAGCATTGTCTGCTCCTAACGCCATTACAATTGAAGAATATTGGGCGAGTTTATTATCCTTTATAACTTTAGCGGGAATGTATGTAGCAGTTGCAGTCCTTGTAAGTTATTTTACTAATCACTTTTTATTTAGATGGAGAACTGCCATGGTTGAGTGGTATCACTCTGTCTATGATAAGGCGCGTAAGATTGAGGGCGCGTCTCAAAGAGTTCAAGAGGATACTATAAAGTTTTCAAGAATTATGGAGTCTCTTGGTACAAGTTTGATTGAAGCTTTAATGATCCTGGTAGAATTTATGCCAATACTGTTTGGCTTGAGTATTGGAATTCCAATTTTTTTCTTTGGTGAATGGGAGTATGGTTTAGTCGTTGGTGCATTATTATGGTCCATAGGAGGAACATTATTTTTAATTGGACTTGGTTTAATTTTAAGACTTGTTGGTATTGAATACGATTTACAAAAACAAGAAGCGGCATATAGAAAAATGTTAGTAATTGCTGAAGATGATGAAACAGTAAGACCAAAAACCCTTGAGGAATTATTTGATGACGTAAGGCAAATTCATTTTTTAAGTTATATAAGATATCTTTATTTCGATATTGGTCGTATCGCATTTTTACAGGCAAATGTTTTATCAGCTTATGTATTTTTAGCTCCTGCAATTGTTGCCGGGGTAGTTACTCTTGGCGTCATGCAGCAAATAATCAGGGCATTTGGTAGAGTTGAGGGGTCAATGCAATATCTTCTTAAAGCCTGGCCAACAATTATTGAACTTGCAAGTGTTTATAAAAGATTGAGAGAGTTTGAACGACAAATAGATCAAGCAACTGTAACAGCTGGTCAGGAAGTAAGATGATGAGTTATCCATTTCTTGATTTTGATAAGCTTGAAAACTCATATTCCGAATCGTTAGGGATACTAGATAAAAGTTTTAATAAAATTTTTGTAGTCGGTATAGGTGGCTCTACTCAGGGATCAAAAGCAATTAATCATTTTTTAAATGAAAAACGTGTTCAGTATGTTGATCATTTAAATTCTGTTAAGATTAATGATTTATTAAATAATACTCAACTAGATGAGACTGGTTTCATTTTCGTATCAAAATCTGGACAAACATCAGAAACACTAACCATCTTTGAATATCTTATCAAAAAACTAGACGGAAATATTGATTTTTCAAAAAATTTTTATTCGTTTACAGAAAATGTATCTTCTCCACTAAGAGATTTGTCCATACAAAAATCAATAAAAACTATTGAACAAAATAACGAAATTGGAGGCAGATTTTCAATTTTTAGTAACAATTCCCTTATCCCAAGTTTTTACTTTAATAAAGATCTGTGCACTGAGTTTTTAAATGGAGGAAGAAGAGCAATAGAAGATAAAGATCAAATAAAGAATATGGCTGAGGAAGATTTTAAAAGAATCAAAAATGGAAAAAATATATTTGCTTATTTGATTTATGGTGACGAGCTTATTGAAATTGGTAATTGGCGAAAACAATTATATGCGGAGTCATTGGGTAAAAATGCAAAAGGTGTTCTACCTGTAGTATCTGAAATGCCAAAAGATCAGCATAGTCTTTTACAGTTATATCTAGATGGACCCAAAAATATTTTTTTTGAAATTATGGGTATGGAATACTCAAAAATGAATTTGATTAATATCACACTTTCAAATCATCTTGATGCCATGAGTAAATCTTTATCAAAGATAAATGAGAATACTAATAAATATATTTTCAAAGATAAAGATATGAGTAAGATCGGCCATTTTTTTGGATCAGAAATGTTACGGGTTATCTATCTTGCTGAATTATTAGAAGTTGACCCCTTTACTCAAGATGCAGTTGAATTTCAAAAAGGTTATTTAAACTAATTTAAAAAAACTAAATTTTGAATTACCTAATTCTTTTTCGCGTAAAAGTACTATTTCTGAAAGTTCAAAATTTTTAGATTTTTTTTCTTCCTCTAAGATGATTATACTATCTTTTTCTAATAAGTTTTTTTTAATAATATTTTTGATAGCTCTGAACCCTAGATTTTTTCCATACGGTGGATCTATATAAGCAAGATTAAACTTTGTAGATTCAGAATACTCTTCAAATGAACAAGCATTTTCAGAAATAACAGCAATCTTTTCTAAATACCCTAGCTTGTTTGCACTTTTAAAAATTATATCTATCATTTGTTGATTGTTCTCTACCATGGTTGCGTGTCTAGCACCACGTGACAATGCTTCAAAGCTAAATGAGCCGGTGCCAGCGAAAAGATCAATTACTTTTGCTTCTTCAAGACTAAAGTTAATTTTTACCAATTCTTTTCCATGCGTTAAAAGATTAAAAATAGTTTCCCTATTTTTGTCTGAAAGCGGTCTTACATCTTTACTTTTAAAGCTAAATATTGAATGACCTTTTCTTTCTCCGCTAATAATTCTCATTTTAAGTAACTTTTTTTATTTCCCCTTTTTTCAAACTACCAAGCTTAAATTCCCCATAAGTTATCCTAATTAATCTTGTGACTGTAATATTCAAAGAATCAAAAATATTTCTAATTTCTTTATTTTTACCTTCAGTAAGTGTCATTTTTATCCATGAGTAAGTATTTGTTTTGCTAATGAATGATACTTTTATAGGTTTATATTTAACTTTTTTATACGTATAGCCCCTTAACAAAGTATTAATAAATTTATTATCAATAAAGCCTTGTATTTTTACCTTATAAACCCTATCAAAATTATTTTTGGGTAATTCCATCTTTCTTTTTAAGTTGCCGCTGTTAGTCAATAGTAATAGCCCCTCTGAATTGTAATCAAGTCGTCCAATTGAAATTAAATTATGATTTTTTTTAGGTATGTATTCATAAATAGTCTTGCGATTTTTTGGATCTGTTTTTGTTACTAAGCATCCCCTTGGTTTGTTGAAAATATATATATCTTTTAATTGCTGATCAGATTTTAGGTTAATAGGTTTATTGTCTATTTTTACAATACTGTTAATACTTATTTGAACTCCTTGTTTTGTTACCAATTCGTTATCAACAACAACTCTTTGCTCATCGATGAGTTTATCTATTTCTCTTCTCGAAAAGTTAGTTGACTGTGCTAATAATTTATTAATTCTTACTAATTTTTGTTGTCTCAAAGTAGGCATGAATTAGGATTACTTATATTAATTAAATATTTATGACACAAAATAAATTCATGGCAATGGCAATTGAGGAGGCAAAAAAAGGCTTAAAAATTGGAGAAATACCAATTGGATGCGTTATCACTAACAAGGAAGATAAAGTTTTAGCCCGGTCCCATAATTCAGTGGTTAGCAGAAAAGACCCAGTAGGCCATGCTGAACTAAACGCTATAAGGGAGGCGTGTGAAATGATTAACTCTGATAGATTGGTTGATTGTAATATTTATGTGACTTTAGAGCCATGTATTATGTGTGCCAGCGCTATATCAAAAGCTAAGCTTAAGAGGTTGTATTATGGAGCAGATGATTTAAAATATGGTTCGATAAATGGTAACTTAAATTTTTTTATATCAAAAAATTGCAATCATTTGCCAGAAATTTATGATAATATTTCAAAAACTGACTGTGAAAACTTAATAAATAATTTTTTTAAAGGTAAGAGATAATGAACATATCGCCAAAAGCAAAAGAAACTACGGATAGATTGAATAATTTTATGGATAAGCATGTTTATCCAAATAACGAAACATATCATAGTCAGATCGAAAATTTTGGAGCTGACAGATGGCAGGTTGTGCCGGTGATTGAAGATCTTAAAAAGAAAGCAAAAAAAGAAGACCTTTGGAATTTATTTTTACCTGAAAGTGACTATGGGCATGGCCTTACAAACGCAGAGTATGCGCCAATGTGTGAAATCATGGGGAGAGCAATGTGGTCTGCGGAAGTTTTTAATTGTTCTGCTCCTGATACCGGTAATATGGAAGTTTTAGTTCGATATGGAACAGATGAACAAAAAGAAAAGTACTTAAAGCCACTATTAGAAGGTGAGATACGCTCTGCTTTTGCCATGACAGAGCCTGCAGTCGCTTCATCAGATGCAACAAATATTGAGAGTGAAATAAAAAAAGAAGGAAATCAATATGTCCTTAATGG
This sequence comes from uncultured Pelagibacteraceae bacterium, assembly GCA_902588785.1. Taxonomy (GTDB): domain Bacteria; phylum Pseudomonadota; class Alphaproteobacteria; order Pelagibacterales; family AG-422-B15; genus CACNXQ01. The sequence goes on along the minus strand of CACIQL010000007.1, from coordinate 5,551 downwards.
AACAAAATGGTGGACTTCTGGTGCAATGGATCCAAGGTGCCAATTTTTTATCTTCATGGGAAAAACAGATCCAGATAATCCTGACAGACACAAGCAACAATCCATGATACTGGTTGATAAGGACACACCAGGTATCAAAATAAAGAGACATTTGCCTGTTTTTGGTTTTGATGACGCCCCTCATGGACATGCTGAGGTTGAATTTAAAGACGTCAAAGTTCCTCCAGAAAATATGCTTTTAGGCGAAGGCAGAGGATTTGAAATTGCACAGGGTAGGTTGGGACCTGGACGAATTCACCATTGTATGAGAACTATTGGCCTTGCTGAAGTTGCACTTGAAGCAATGTGTAAAAGACTAATGAGCAGAAAGGCTTTTGGCAAAGAAGTGGTAAGGCACTCTGTTTGGCAAGAGAGAATTGCTGATGCTAGAATTAATATTGAGATGACTAGACTACTAACATTAAAAGCCGCAGCCATGATGGATGAAGTAGGAAACAAAGTTGCAAAAAATGAAATAGCCATGATTAAAGTAGCTGCACCAAATATGGCATTAAAAATTATTGATGATGCAATTCAAGCGTTTGGAGGAGCTGGAGTAACAACAGACCCACACCTAGCACAAGCTTACGCAGGAATGAGAACTCTGCGATTAGCAGACGGGCCAGATGAAGTGCATAGACTTTCTATTGCAAGAAATGAATTAAAAAAATACTTATAATTTTGATAAAAAAGAAGAAAAACTACCAGAAAGATAATTACGGAAGATACGTTAAGTCACGCGAATTTGATCGCTATTGGGATGAGTACCACAACCTTGAAGATATTTCGATGAAAGAGTCAATAAGACAGAAGAAAGAGCGAGAAAAAAATATAAAAAATTCTAAATAGTTTTATCCAAAAACCCTATTAATTTTCTTACCTCTTCTATGCTATTGTAATGAACCATAGAAATTCTAACTACCCCATCATTTGGCTCAATGCCCAAACCCTGCAAACATCTCCAGGCATAAAATTCACCATTTCTAATGCCAATATTATTTCTTCCAGCCTCCTGGGCTACATGCAATGAGCTTTTATCTTTAACAGTAAATGACACAGTTGGCATACGATCACATCTAGAATGTGTTTGTTTACCAATCATTCTTATATTTTTTTTTGATTTGAGGAATTCAATCAATTCTTTCATTAAGACCTCTTCATGTTTGGACACCAATTCAAAAACTTTTTTACTTTTGCGATGAAGATTTAAATTATTTTCACCAAAATGATGATTATATAAAGTTTCGTAGTAGTCAGTTATACCTGACAAACATCCAAGTTCCTCATGATTAGGACCACCTGGATTAAGAGTATATGGAACACTTCCTTCCAAGAATTCATGATTAAGATTTTTTGTTTCAAGTAATAAATCTCTCTTACCATATAATAGCGCTAAATGTGGTCCATAAGTTTTGTATAAGCTAAAACCATAGAAATCTATATCGAGATCTTTTAAATCCGCAATATCATGTGCCATGTAAGCTACACCGTCTCCAACAACTTTGATATTATTCTGATGTGCCAATGTAGTGATATTTTTTAGATTATTAATTGATGCAACAACATTAGATGTATGGCAGACACAGATAAATTTTGTTTTTTCTGTTATAAGATTTTTTAATTCATCCAATTCTAGTTCAGCAGAGTCAGGGTTAAACTTCCATTCAATTATTTTGATACCGTGTTCTGATAATTTTCTCCATGCACCAATATTTGCTTCATGATCTTGATTTGTGACTATGATTTCATCCCCATCGTTAAGCCATGATCTCACAGCATTAGATAGTAAAAACATATTCATCGTTGTAGATGGTCCAATCATAAATTCATCATTATTGATATTTAGGAGTTCAGCAATTTTGCTTATGCTATTATCCATTTCGTTACCTGCTTCAATCGACGGACCGAAGTCGCCATATGGCTGTACTTTTTTAGTCGTCATAAAATCATTTAACTTTTCAATAACCTGTTTTGGCACATATGTGCCACCAGCATTCTCAAAAAATGCAAAGTTTGAAGTTTTAGGGTTTTGAAAAACAGGGAATTGTTCTCTTACAAAATCTATATCCAGCTCTGTCATATTAATTATTTTGCTGCCTCTTCCACAATATTCCAGCCTAATTTTCCTAATATTGGAACAAAACTCTCATAGTTTTTAGCCTCTGAACTAGAGGCCGTCCCATCTCTAACTCTACCAACAATTCCTTGCGCAATGCCAGCTAAGCGGAAAATGTTATATGCCATATAAAAATCCCAGTTTTCAATTTTACTTCTGCCTGTTTTTTTGTAATACATTTCAGCGTACTCATGTTCAGAGGGGATATTAAGCTCTTCTAAGTTTGATCCCATCATTCCAAGACCCTTTGCTGCAGCAGGCAGTCGCCATGACATCATATGATAAGTAAAATCCGCTATAGGATTGCCAAGTGTAGATAGCTCCCAATCAAGTATAGCCATAACTTTATTATTTTGTTTATCAAATATCATATTATCAAGACGAAAGTCTCCATGTACAATTGTAGTTTCATTATCTTCAGGAATATTTATTGGCAACCATTCTATTAAATTATCCATTTCATTGATTTTTTGTGTTTCAGAATCTTTATACTGTTTGGTCCAACGATGAATTTGTCTTGCCATGTAATTTTCGTGTTTTCCATAATTACCTAACCCAATTTTTTGAAAATCAACGTTGTGAAGTTTTGCAATCGTATCATTCATGGATAGGTAAATTTCACGGCGTTGGTTGTTTTCTGAATCTGGCAATAAAAGTTCCCAATATATGTTTCCATCAACATGATCCATTAAAAAAAATTGCGTTCCAATGACGTTTTCATCTTCACAAAAACAATAAGTTTCAGGAACTGGTACATCAGTCTTGCCAAGTGCAGTAATGACTCTATATTCTCTGTCTACTGCATGTGCAGATTTTAGTAATTTACCAGGAGGTTTACGCCTTAACACATAGTTTTTTGTTTTATCTTCAATTAAATAAGTAGGATTGGATTGCCCACCTTTAAATTGCTTTATACTTACAATATCAAAATCATTTCCAATTATTTTTTTTAAGTAATCATTGAGATTATCACTATTAAAAACTAACTTTTCATCAACCTCCTTAGTACCAGAAAATATTTTATCACGAGTAGTCATTTAATTGCCTTTTTTCCTATATCTCTTCTGTAATAACCATCCGGCCAATCCAGCTGACCGATGTATGCATAAATCATATTAAGAGCATCGTTTAGATTTTTACTTTTTGCTGTTACAGAAAGAACTCTACCTCCGTTAGCTAGAAGATAATCTCCATCATGTTTTGTTCCTGCGTGGAATACTTGAAATAGATCATTACTCTCGAAATTTTCATAGCCAATAATTTTTGTATTTTTTTTATAGTCGCCTGGATAACCTTTTGCCGCCACAACCACTGTAGCACTATTATCTTCTTCCCATTCTAATTTAGTTTTACTTAGACTGCCTTCCAAGCAATTAAGAATTAATTTAATTAAATCATTTTTCATTCTAAGCATTAACACCTGACACTCTGGATCACCAAATCTAATATTATATTCAACCAATCGGGCATAACCATCTTTAATCATTAACCCAGCATAGAGAATACCTTTATAAGGATGTCCATTTTTTTTAAGAGCTTTTAGAGTGGGTGTAATAATTTCCCTGTCTACTTGTTCTTTTATTTTAGGTGTAAATATTGGCGCAGGTGAATATGCCCCCATTCCTCCAGTGTTAGGCCCTGTATCATTTTCACCTATTCTTTTGTGATCTTGAGCACTTTCTAATGAAACAAAATCCTCACCATCACAACAAACAAAATAACTCGCTTCTTCACCATCCATAAATTCTTCAATAACTACATCCATATTTGCCCCAAACTTCTCATCAAAAATGTCATTAATTGCTTGTTCTGCAACTTTCTTTGTGTCCGCAACAGTAACGCCTTTCCCAGCTGCTAGACCATCAGCTTTAATTACAATAGGTAAAGGCTGTGCATTTAAATAGTTTATAGCTTCTTCTTTATTATCAAATCGAGCATAGTCAGCTGTTGGTATCCTATTTTGTTTACAAAGATCTTTCATAAAACCTTTGGATCCTTCTAACTGCGATGCATACTTATCTGGTCCAAAGATTTTTATTTCTGTCTCTCTAAAAAAATCAACAATCCCTGCAACCAATGGCACTTCAGGGCCGACAATGACTAATTCTATCATTTTAATTTTACAGAAGTCGTATATTTTCTCAAAATCTGTTTGATCAATTTGTTCACATTCAGCAAGTTGGCTTATTCCGTAGTTTCCAGGTATTGCATAAATAGATGAAACCAGAGAGCTCTTAGATATTAAGTAACATAACGCATGCTCACGAGCCCCACTGCCAATCACTAAAATTTTCATAAAGTATATTTTTGATTTTCTTGTTATATTAGCACATTAATATTTAAATTAAATGGTAAGAGAGAACATCAAAGAATTTACAGTTACTGAAATTTCAGCCTCAATTAAAGAGACCCTTGAGGATAACTTTGGCTATGTGAAAGTGCGTGGAGAAGTATCTGGTTTAAGCAAGCCAGCATCGGGCCATGTATATCTTAATCTTAAAGATGAAAATGCAATTATAAAAGCGATTGCATGGAGAAGCACTGTTGCAAAACTAAGCTTTATGCCAGATGAAGGCCTTGAAGTAATTTGCTCTGGGAGACTTACAACTGGGTATTCAGATAGATACCCAGGAAGATCCGACTATTCCATTATTATAGACTCAATTGTACCAGCGGGAGAGGGTGCACTAATGGCATTGCTTGAACAAAGAAAGAAAAAATTAATGTCAGAAGGTATTTTTGATCAAGACCACAAGAAGCCTCTTCCATTATATCCTGAAACAATTGGTATTATTACTTCACCTACAGGAGCGGTTATAAAAGATATTATTCATAGACTTGAAGATAGATTCCCGTGCGACGTTATACTTTGGCCAGTTCCTGTACAAGGAGATGATGCTGCGCATTTAATCGCAGATGCTTTAAATGGATTTAACCATTCTCTAAAAGGTAGCGAATTTAAAGTTCCAGACTTAATTATTGTAGCTCGAGGTGGAGGTAGCATAGAAGATCTCTGGGCATTTAATGAGGAAATTGTTGTAAGAGCTGTATTCGCTAGTGAAATACCTGTTTTGTCAGCTGTTGGACATGAAACAGATACGACACTTATTGATTTTGTATCCGATCTCAGAGCGCCAACTCCAACAGCAGCAGCAGAGTTGTGTACACCTAACAGAGATGAGCTTTTAATCAATTTAAAAGACCTTCAAAAAGACCTTCGTGATTCAATTAACAGTAATTTAGAAAATAAATTAAGTTCATTTAAAAATCTAAGTGATAAGTTGCCAGTCTCTTTGAAATTATTTATAAAAAGTCTGTTATCAGAATTTAAAGAAATTACTCAGTCACTTAACTATCGTATTTTAGAGGAACAAGTAAATAATTTTCAACAAAAAC
>CACIQL010000006.1:0-55441 GCA_902588785.1 uncultured Pelagibacteraceae bacterium | reverse complement strand
TATTTAGGGAGCTAAAGGAAGAATTAAATATAAAAATAGATATAAACAAATTATCAAACTATGAATTTTTTAAGCACCAGTATCGTCCATTTTTATTAATGATGTATGTATTCGAAGTAACTGAATGGACAGGAAAAATTATAAGTAAAGAAGGGGAGCTTTTAAGATGGGTGTCTTCAAAGGAATTGAAGAAAGCAAAATTATTGCCTGCAAATACTAAAGTTGTTAATTATTTTTTAAAATAACAACCTGTTTCCTCAGTGAAAACAGAGACTATTTTATAATCTCCATATTCAATTGAAATTTCTTTTTTTCCCTCATCTTTATTGTAACCTAATAGTTTAATTTGACTGAACAATTCATCGTCTGAAACTGAAGAAGCAATAACACGATCATATGCTTCATCACAATAATCACTTTTCATCTCTGAAATAAAGAAACAAACACAATAGTGCTTTGCTGAAGCATTCAATCCAATGAGGGTTTCATCAGACTTTGCAATACTTGTATTTATAAAAAAAAATGATGTAAATATTACTAATATGTTATAAATAAATCGAGATACTTTATGCATAAAATTATAAAATTTATAACGTGTTTATCCTTTATTTTAATTTGGGTCAATCCATCAATAGCTATAGTTAATCAATTACCACATAATGAAACAGTCGAATGGCCAACAAATACATGGCCAGAAAATTTAATAGAAATTGATGACGAAGAGTTTAGTACAATTATTAATTATACTTTTTCTGATGACTCTTATGATGAATTGGGACGGACGAATGCACTTTTAATTATTCAAGACGGAAGTATTGTTTATGAAAACTACAATTCTCCTATTACAAAAGATACAAAACTTGTCTCTTATTCAATGGCAAAAAGCTATATTGGCCTATTGACTGGAATGATGATTGATAGGGGATTCATACAATCAAAAGACGAAACAAATCTCTTACCAAGCTGGGATGACAATAGAAAAAACATTTCCATAGGACATATGCTTAATATGCAGTCAGGGCTGGATTATGTTGAGGAATATGATTTAGGTGGAAGGTCAGACACTTTAGAGATGTTATTTGGGCAGGGAAGATTTGATCAAGCTGAGTTTGCATCATCCATGAAACTAAAAACTCCTCTACCAGGTATGAAATACAACTACTCGACTGGAGAAACTAATATTATAAGTCAAATAATAAAAACAAGGCTTGAAGCTCAAGGAATTGAATATTTAGATTTCATAAAAAGTAATCTTATTGATAAGATAGGTATAAAAAATTCAATCTTCGAATTTGATAATTCTGGAACTTTCATTGGTGGCAGCTCAATTTTTGCAAACGCAAGGGATTATGCAAGATTTGGATATTTATATTTAAGAGATGGATTATGGGATGGGGAGAGAATTGTATCAAAAGAATGGATTGATGATACAAGAATTCCAGCTAAAAACTCCTACCAAATGTATAGCAATCAGTTTTGGATGCCTCATCCAGCATTTACTCGTGGACTTCCAAAGGATACTTACTATGCCGCAGGTTTTGGCGGGCAATATATATTAATTATTCCATCTAAGGATATGATCGTTGTTCGATTAGGTGAAACTTATATGGAAGATGATAAAGTTATTGAAAATATTTCTGAAATCATAAGTTACTTTGATAATAGGATCTAAATTTATGAGCGACCAAATAATTATTTATTCTTCCTATAATTGTGGATATTGCGACTTAGCAAAAAAACTCCTTGATAAAAAACAAATTAAATACCAAGAAATTAACATTCAAGATGATCCCTCCCAAAGAGATATTATGTTAGAGAGAGCTAATGGAAAAAGAACTGTTCCACAAATTTTTTTTAAAGAGCTGCATATTGGCGGATTTGAAGAATTAAATAAGCTTGAGATGTCGGGCACGCTTGATAAAATTTTGAATGAAAAATAATTTAATAGCCGCCTGTCTTCAGCTTACATCAAGTTCAGATATCTATAAAAACTTAAAAGAGACAATAGATCTTTCAAATAAAGCTATTGATAAAGGTGCCTTTTTAATTTCAACACCAGAAGTTACAAATATTATCTCATTAGATCGACAAAAATTAAAAAGGTCAGTATTTCTGGAGAAGGACGATCCATTTCTTATTGAATTTACAAAAATTGCAAAGAAAAAATCAGTATGGATATTGCTTGGCTCTATTATTATCAAAGACAATAAGAACAAATTGTATAATCGATCCTATTTGATAAATAGCAAAGGCAATATTCAATGCAAGTACGATAAAATTCATATGTTTGATGTGAAAATATCCAAAAAAGAAAGCTATAAAGAATCCAAAATCTTTAAACCAGGTAAAAAAGTTGTGGTTACTAATACTCCTTGGGGAAAAATTGGTTTATCAATTTGTTATGATTTAAGATTCCCTGAGCTTTATAGAAAACAAGTGATGATGGGGGCAAAGTTAATTACTATTCCTTCAGCATTCACAACCACTACAGGTAAAGCCCACTGGCATAATCTTGTAAAAACACGAGCTATTGAAAATGGCTCTTATGTTTTAGCTCCTGCACAATATGGAGAAAATTCATTAAAGCGCCATACCTATGGACACAGTCTAATTGTATCCCCATGGGGTGAAATATTGGCTGAAAAAAAGGCAGGAAAAGGAATTATAATGGCTAGTTTGGACTTTAAAAAGCTTCATAAAATTAGAGCTAATATACCAAGTTTCAGAACACAAATATTGAAATAAACAATATAATTACAATATAGAGTTATTATGATCGTTTTTAATTTACAATGCAGTGACTGTTCTCATTCATTTGAAGGCTGGTTTGGGTCATCCAAGTCATGTGAAACACAAATCAAAAAAAAGCTTGTTCAATGTGTTTCGTGCGGGTCCTCAAATATTACTAAAGAACTTTCAAGTCCAAATGTATCCGTAAAAAAAACTAACGTCACTCCAAACGAAAAAGCACTCAGAGACTTTCGAAATAAAGTAAAAGAAGTAAATAAGTTTGTTAAACAAAATTTTGAGTTTGTCGGAGACCAGTTTGCATACGAAGCAAGAAAAATTCACTATAGTAAATCTAATAAAAAGCCAGTATATGGCAACGCAACTAAAGAAGAAGTTACTGATCTAAGTGATGAGGGTATTGAGGTAACTTCTATTCCATGGATAAAAGAAGATAATTAATTTTTTTTTCCAGAAACAATAAAATTTGCATCCATTCTTTTAGACATAAACCATTCGTCTCTTAATGGATTATAATTTATACCTATATTACTAATCACATCAAAGTTGTTTTGAATAAAAAAAGAGTAAATATCCTCAGGAGTTAAAAATTTATTCCAATCATGTGTGCCTTTTGGAAGAAATCCTAATACATATTCAGCCATGAATTTTGCAAAAATAAGCGAAAAGATAGATTTATTAATAGTTGCTATAAACATAATACCATTATTAGATACCAGGCCACTACATTCTTTAATAAAATTTTTTGGATTGTTTACATGTTCTATTACTTCTAAATTTAAAATGATGTCATACTTTTTATTTTTGTTAAGACTTTCAGCGGTTGTATTAAGATAATTAATATCTAAATTATTTTCTTCGGCATGAATTTTTGCAGTGATACAATTTTTCTCTAAAGCATCAATGCCGGTTACATCTGCACCTAACCTTGCTAATGGTTCACTCATTAGTCCACCACCACATCCAATATCCAAAACTGACAATCCATTTAAAGGTGATTCATTTTCTTGGTTTATTGCATAATGATCTTTAATTGTATTGATTATATATTCCAGTCTTATGGGATTAAATTTATGCAGTGTTTTAAACTTGCCATCATGCTTCCACCATTCCTTGGCAAGGTTTTTAAACTTGTCAATTTCAGTTTTATCAATCGAAGAAATGTCCATAAATCAATCATTTAACTAATACTTGATTAAAGTATCGTATTAAAGTAATCCTTGTTTTTGTTTAGAGTATTACGTAACACAATTTAATAACGAAAAGTCAAATGTCCACTATAGTTTTAAAATTTGGCGGAACATCAGTAGCTACAACTGATTTAATTGAATCCGCAGCTAATATTGTCAAATCAGAATATGATAAAGGCAATAATATAGTTGTAGTTGTTTCAGCTATGTCTGGAGCCACTAATCGGCTAATAGAGCATGTCGATAAGATAAATTATAATGATGATAGTGAATATGATGTTGTTGTTTCGTCAGGAGAGCAAGTAACAGCAGGATTAATGTCACTGGCTCTAAAAAAAATTGGTCTACCATCTCGATCTTGGCTTGGTTGGCAAGTGCCAATAATTACTAGAGGTTCGCATAGAAACTCATTTATTGATAAAGTGATACCGGATAAAATCATTAACGATTTTGAAAACAAAAAGATAGCTGTCGTAGCTGGTTTTCAGGGTATTTCAAATGAGGGTAGAATTACTACTATTGGTCGTGGAGGTTCAGATAACACTGCAGTATTCATTGCTTCAGCAATAAAAGCTGAAAGGTGCGATATTTATACTGATGTTGATGGAGTTTATACCTCCGATCCTAGAATGACAGAAAATGTAAGAAGACTAGATAAAATTTCTTATGAAGAGATGATCGAAATGGCCTCACAAGGGGCTAAAGTTTTGCAAACAGCTTCAGTTGAATCTGCAATGAGTAATGATGTAGACGTATATGTTCGATCAACATTCAGTCCTTCTGATAAGGGAACTTTAATTTCAAATGATGTGCATAATGAAAATGATAGGGCAGTAACAGGAGTTGCTTATTCTAAAGATGAGGCAAAAATAACTCTTATTGATGTGGAAGATAAACCGGGAGTTGCTGCAGAGATTTTTAATAAGCTTGCAGAGAATTCAGTTAATGTTGATATGATTGTACAGAACAATTTTATTGAGAGAAAAATGACAAATCTTACTTTTACAATCCCAATGATAGATCTTGATAAAACATTAAAAATTTTAGAAAATTTACAAAAAAAACTTAAGATTTCAAAAGTTTTAAACGAAAAAAACCTCTCAAAAGTTTCTATTATTGGATCAGGAATGAGAAATCAACCAGGTATAGCTGCAAAAATGTTTGAATGTTTATCCAAAAATAAAATCAATATTGAAGTAATCTCAACTTCTGAAATAAAGATAAGCGTCTTAATAGATAAAGATAAAACTGAAAAGGCTGTAAATGCGCTACATGCTGTATTTCAGCTCGACCAGATATAGTGGCTGTGCTTGGTATTAACTACTATTCTTTATGAAATAATCATTTTGGGTAATTGATAGGTTTATTTTTTTTAGATTAAGGTTTAATTAATTTGAGGCATATGTACCAAAAGTTTCTATTAGAAATTAAGAACCAGAGAGAAGCAAGGGGCTGTTCAGTAGATGATTTAAGTAAAGAGACAAGAATTTCAAAAAAAGTTATTTATAAAATTGAAAATCTTAATGAAAGTGAAGTAGACTTATTTCCACAAAAGCATCTACTTTTTTTATACGCAAAACACCTAGGTGTAGAGGTTCCTGAAAAAAAAATTACTTTTACTCATTCTTCAATAGAAAATTCTTCTAAATTATCAAACAATCTATCAGCGGCTAATTTTGCTTTATCGCTGATGAATAATTTTAAATTCCAAGTTTTATTACCATTATTTTTAGTTGTTATAATTTTAAGCTTTAATTACTCTATAAAAAATAACAATTTATCTTTTGAATTGAAATTGGATAATACTGAAATAATAACTCAAAATGATCTAGAAAATAATTTAGCTGAGAATAAATTCTCCATCATGAATCAAACAAACACAGAAAAATTAAATCCGTCTTTAAGTAATTCAAAACGATCTGCTAGCCTATCCGACAATAAGAAAAATTTTTTGGAAACTGTCAGCTTATCAATATTATTTGACAATGAAGTTTGGATAGAAGTTGATAACTCAAGAGAAATATTAATTAGTCAGGTTTTTAAAGAGGGCGAAGAGCTTAATCTTGAGGTATCAAAAAATGACGAAATATTTGTAACCTCGGGGAATATGGGTCTCATTTCAATAAAAGTGAACAACGGCCAAATAAAATTTCTTGGCTCTATAGGCGAGATAGGTAGAAAACAGATTTTTTAAGTTTTCAAATCAATTCTTTCATTATATTTAATACCTACCTAATTTATAAATAATTATGAGTCAGTACTCTCAAAATAAAATAATCCGCAGGCGCACAAAGAAGATTGAGGTTGGAAGTGTAGAAGTTGGTGGTGATGCAAAAATTTCTGTGCAATCAATGACAAATACGCTCACTTCAGATGTTAATGCAACATTACAACAAATCAATGATTTAGTGTCTGAAGGTGCGGATATTGTTAGGGTATCTTGTCCCGATCAAGAATCTACAGAATCTTTAAAAGAGATCGTTAATTATGTGGATGTACCAATCGTTGCAGATATTCACTTTCACTACAAGCGTGCGATCGAAGCTGCTGATGCGGGCGCTGCTTGCTTAAGAATAAATCCTGGCAATATTGGAGTAGATAAAATTATTGAGGTTATTGATGCGGCTAAACAAAATAACATTTGTATGCGAATAGGAGTAAATGCAGGCTCCATTGATGAAAAAATTTTAAAAAAATACAGTAAACCTTGTGCCGATGCATTAGTCGAAAGCGCAATAGAAAATATACGCCTGCTTGAAGACAATAATTTTGATAATTTCAAAATAAGTGTAAAAGCATCAGATGTATTTACTACAATTGAAGCCTATGAAAAATTAGCAAAACTTTGTGATTATCCATTTCATGTTGGATTAACAGAAGCAGGAACTTATTTATCGGGCTCAATTAAGTCATCCATAAGTATTGGCAATCTTCTCTCACAAGGGATCGGAGATACAATTAGAGTTTCATTAACAGCAGATCCAGTAGAGGAAATTAAAGTGGGTCACGAGATATTGAAGAGTTTAAATTTAGCTTCCAGGGGTATTAAAATTATTTCCTGCCCTTCTTGTGCTAGACAAGCTTTTCCAGTAATTGATACAGTTCGTGAGCTTGAAAGAAGATTGTCACATATTAAAGATCCTATAACTCTCTCAATTATTGGCTGTGTTGTAAACGGTCCAGGAGAAGCATTAAATAGCGATATTGGGGTAACTGGCGGTGGAAAGGGGAATAATATGATTTATTTATCAGGTGTTGCTGACCATAAAATAAAAAATCCCGAAATAGTTGATCACGTTGTTAATCTTGTAGAGAAAAAGATTCAATCACTTCATGATTAAACAAGAAGAATTAGAAAAAATTCAAGATAAATACAAAAATCTTGAAAACGAATTAAACCAATCGGTAAATGATAAAGATAAATATGTATCCCTTTCAAAAGAGTACGCTGATTTAAAACCTTTATATGATCAAGTTAATTTATATTTAGCTAACCAGTCAGAATTAGAGGAATTGAACAGTGTTATCAACGGTAACGATGCTGATTTAATAGAAATAGCCAAATCTGAAATCAATAATGTCAAAGAAAAATTATTAGCGGCTGAAAATGTCTTGAAAGAATTAATGATCCAAAAAGATCCATTAGATAAAAAAAATGTAATTCTTGAAGTCAGAGCTGGTACAGGTGGCGATGAAGCAGCTTTATTTGCTAATGATCTTTTGCGCATGTATCAGCGCTATGCTGAAAATCAGGGATGGAAAATTGAATATATTTCCATTTCAGATTCTGAAAAAGGAGGCATTAAAGAAGCAGTTGCGAAAATCTCAGGTAGTAGCGTTTATTCAAAACTTAAGTTCGAGTCCGGTGTCCATCGAGTTCAAAGAGTTCCAGAAACTGAGTCTCAGGGAAGAGTTCATACGTCTGCAGCGAGTGTAGTTGTATTACCTGAAGCTGAGGATCTAGATATTCAAGTCGACGATAAAGATATTAGAGTTGATGTATTTAGATCTAGTGGTGCAGGTGGACAACATGTTAATACAACTGATAGTGCAGTTAGAATAACTCATCTTCCATCTGGTATCGTTGTACAACAGCAGGATGAAAAATCTCAACATAAGAATAAAGCGAAAGCTATGCTGGTTTTAAAAACAAGATTATATGATTTCGAGCGTAAAAAACAGGACGATGATATAGCGGATAAAAGAAAATCGCAGATAGGTTCAGGTGATAGATCAGAAAGAATCAGGACCTATAATTTCCCTCAGGGAAGAGTGACTGATCATCGCATAAATTTAACACTCTACAAACTAGAGCAAATATTAAATTCTACAGGATTAGAGGAAGTTATCACAAATCTAATACTTGAAGATCAAGGAAGATGATATGTCCTCATTAAATAAACTTCTATATTCTGAAGATTTTTCAATACCTATTTTAGAAAAAAAAATACTTTTGAAGTATATTCTAAATACTTCTAATGAAGAAATTAATATTAGTCATGATAAGCTACTAGATCATATTGAATTGGGTCTATATAAAGAACTAATTCAAAGACGAAAAAAAAGTGAGCCAATTGCATACATAATTAATAAAAAAGAATTTTGGAAAGATACATTCTTTATAGATAACTCAGTATTAATCCCAAGACCTGATAGTGAAATTATAATTGAAACTGCTATCAAATACTTTCCTGATACAAACCAAAATCTTAAAATGTTAGATCTAGGTACAGGTTCCGGATGCCTGATAATATCGCTGCTAAGGGAATTTAAAAATAGTCAGGGCATTGGCATCGATTTAGATAAAAAGGCTTTAAAAGTAGCGAAGCAAAATAAAAGTAATCTACTAAATGAAAATAGATTAAAATTTTGCCAAGCGGATTTTTCTAAATTCAATACAATAAATTATGATCTTATAGTTTGTAATCCACCATATGTTTCAACTTCATCAAAAGATAATATGCTCAGGGATGTTCAAGACTTTGAACCTGAAATCGCTCTTTTTGCGAAAGAAAACGGATTAAGGTGTTTTAAAATGGTTTTAGATAATCTAATTAAATATGAAAATAAAAAACAATTGATCATTTTTGAAATCGGCTACAATCAATTAAAACCAATTCAAAAACTGCTAAAAAATACTGGTTTTCAGCTTATTTCAGTAGAAAAAGACATCTCTGATATACCAAGGTGTATCGTTACAAAAAGAATATAAATAAAAACTTGATTAATTTTGAACTTAACACTAGTTTACGTAATCTCGAATAATAAATTACCTAAAAATTAGGTTTAAATTTTCATAGTGAAAAATAGAAGAAGCCGACCTTTTAAAAGGTCAAACAATAGGAACAATGATAACTTTGCTAATGGTAATAATAATACCAGAGTCAGAGGCAATCTATCTACAGTTCTTGAAAAGTATAAGGTCTTAGCAAAAGATGCAGCAGCATCAGGCGATTATGTAGGTGCGGAAAACTATTTGCAGCACGCTGAACATTACAGCAGGCTTATCAATGATCGCCAAGATCGTTATAATGAGAAAAATGGCTCGATGAAAACTAATGTTAATGAAGCCACTAGCGTTGATAAGACTGTTGAAACACTAGATCCTGCAAAGGCAATTGAAGAAGCTAATTCATAGAGTATAATTCAGATACTTCAGCGTTAATTCTTTCTTTCTCAGCTAAAAAAATTTCCAAGTTTTTGTCTTTAAGCTGTTTACCTGAAGGTAATTTCATTTTCATTGGATTAATTCTTTTCCCATTAAAGATTACTTCATAATGTAAATGAGGGCCTGTAGACAGTCCCGTATTTCCAACATAGCCAATTACCTGCCCTTGCCGTACTTTGACGTTTTTTTGAATACCGGAGGCATATTTGCTCAGGTGGGAGTAACTAGTTTTATATCCATTGAGATGCTTGATACGAATATATTTTCCAGCCCCCCCATTATTGCCAACAAATTCTATATGGCCTGAGCCTGCAGCCATAATAGGTGTTCCAGTAGGCGCTGCAAAATCAACTCCTTGATGTTTTTTATTGTAACCCAAAATAGGATGTTTTCTCATTCCAAATCCAGAGGATAGTCTTGCCCCATTAATTGGTGTTTTCATAAGTGCTTTAGTTGCGCTCTTACCATCACTATTAAAGTATTCAACAAATTCATCTCCTTCTGATTGGAATCTATAAAGCTCATAAGATTCATCATCAAGAATAATCTCTGAAAAATTAATATTTCCAGATTTAATATAATCATTTTGCGAGTCTGTATAAATTTCAAAAAATATTTTGATCTTATTTCCTTTTCTAATATCTCTTTGAAAATCGATGTCAAAACTATACAACTGAACAAACTCCATTATGATTTCATCTGGTGTATCTATTTTTTTAAGAGACTCATAAATACTGTTATGGATTTCAACTTCATAAAGTTTTAACTTACTGAATAGTTTTTTTTTGTCTTCACCAGCAACAAACTTATTATTAACTTTTTTTACATAGATTTTTTTTTCAATATCAGGATATATAATTATTTCATTAATTATCTTTTTATCATTAACGGACTTAGTGTAAGTTTCAATTAGTGTTCCTACATTTAATTTTCTTAAATCTATTTTTTTAGATATAATATTGACAACATCATTAATTTCATCATCTTGAAGATCTGCTTGCTTTAAGGCTCCAGTAAAAGTCTCTCCTTCTTGCAGGTAGTATTTTTGGACGAGTGTAAAGTCAATTTCTAATTTTTCCTCAATATGGATTGGGTCTTCATTCGTTATAATTTTCTTAGAAACTTTTTTTTCTCTAACTAAATTTTCTCCAAACGAAATAGATAAAAAATATGAAATACCAATTAACGAGATAAAGCTAAGTAACAGAATAATCTGATTTCTATTGATGAAGGTCATTTTGGCTTATTGGTATAAACATTTTTAGAGTTTTTTCATAAATATTATTTTTGATTGATGCGAAACTCCTATACAATCAAATAAGTAATTGAATTCGTTATATAATTATAATTCTATAAAAATGTTAGTTTTCTGCCTTTTATGTCCTTTGCTGCTTGACTTTTTGGCTCTATACAGTAAAAAACGCTCACCCTTGTTCGGTGATGCTCTGAGCTTGCGGCATATGACTATTTATAGTCTTAATATAATCGATCTGGCATTTTATTCCTTATCTCAAGGGGTAAGGATTCTTTGCTTGCGCGATTATGCTATTGGAAAAGTAAATTGAAAGAGAAACGTGGGCGGTAATTCCGCAGTACAGAATAACCGTACACGTTTATTGGATTGCATAATTTATTTTATGCAACTCCGCCAATAAGTTTGTGTGCGTCATTTTTAAACTTGAGAGTTTGATCATGGCTCAGAATGAACGCTGGCGGCACGCTTAACACATGCAAGTCGAACGAGATCTTCGGATCTAGTGGCAGACGGGTGAGTAACGCGTGGGAACCTGCCCAGTAGTAGAGAATAACTTGGGGAAACTTAAGCTAATACTTTATAAGTCCTTCGGGAGAAAGCTTTATGCGCTATTGGATGGGCCCGCGTTAGATTAGTTTGTTGGTGAGGTAACGGCTCACCAAGGCGACGATCTATAGCTGGTCTGAGAGGATGATCAGCCACACTGGGACTGAGACACGGCCCAGACTCCTACGGGAGGCAGCAGTGGGGAATATTGGACAATGGGGGCAACCCTGATCCAGCGATGCCGCGTGAGTGATGAAGGCCCTAGGGTTGTAAAACTCTTTCGTCAGGGAAGATAATGACGGTACCTGAAGAAGAAGATCCGGCTAACTCCGTGCCAGCAGCCGCGGTAATACGGAGGGGTCTAGCGTTATTCGGAATTACTGGGCGTAAAGCGAGCGTAGGCGGATTTGTAAGTTGGAGGTGAAATCCCAGGGCTTAACTCTGGAACTGCCTTCAAAACTACATTTCTTGAGTTTGGTAGAGGAGAGTGGAATTCCTAGTGTAGAGGTGAAATTCGTAGATATTAGGAGGAACACCAGTGGCGAAGGCGACTCTCTGGGCCAATACTGACGCTGAGGTTCGAAAGCATGGGTAGCGAACAGGATTAGATACCCTGGTAGTCCATGCAGTAAACGATGAGTGCTAGATGTTGGGAATTTAAATTTCCAGTATCGCAGTTAACGCGTTAAGCACTCCGCCTGGGAAGTACGGCCGCAAGGCTAAAACTCAAATGAATTGACGGGGACCCGCACAAGCGGTGGATCATGTGGTTTAATTCGAAGATACGCGAAGAACCTTACCGGCCCTTGACATACCAATCGCGGACTTAAGAGATTAAGTCTTTCACTTCGGGTGGATTGGATACAGGTGCTGCATGGCTGTCGTCAGCTCGTGTCGTGAGATGTTGGGTTAAGTCCCGCAACGAGCGCAACCCTTACCTTCAATTGCCAGCACATTATGGTGGGAACTTTGAAGGAACTGCCGGTGATAAGCCGGAGGAAGGTGGGGATGACGTCAAGTCCTCATGGCCCTTACGGGCCGGGCTACACACGTGATACAATGGTAACTACAAAGGGCAGCGAAGGAGCGATCTGGAGCAAATCTCAAAAAGTTACCTCAGTTCGGATTGTACTCTGCAACTCGAGTACATGAAGTTGGAATCGCTAGTAATCGTAGATCAGCGCGCTACGGTGAATACGTTCCCGGGTCTTGTACACACCGCCCGTCACACCATGGGAGTTGGTTTTACCTGAAGCTGGTTCGCTAACCGTAAGGAGGCAGCCAACCACGGTAAGATTAGCGACTGGGGTGAAGTCGTAACAAGGTAACCGTAGGGGAACCTGCGGTTGGATCACCTCCTTTCTAAGAGTAATTTTTTGAGTTCTTAGGAATTTAAAAAATATTTTACTTAGTAATTATATGTGGCTTACCGTCCTCGTTTCTCTTTCATTGTTTAAAACTATAAAGCCTTACGTTTGGGCTTGTAGCTCAGTCTGGTTAGAGCGCACCCCTGATAAGGGTGAGGTCGGTAGTTCGAGTCTACCCAGGCCCACCATGACGTGGTATCTCTTGGGGCTGTAGCTCAGCTGGGAGAGCACCTGCTTTGCAAGCAGGGGGTCACCGGTTCGATCCCGGTCAGCTCCACCAAGTTTTAAGCTTTTCCATTTACATCGTGAAGTGACATCAATACTAAATTAAAATTTTATTGAGAATTCAAATCTAAGTGTCACAAAAAATAATAAGTTTGTTTTTTGTACATAGAATAATCAAGCGTTTAAGAGCATTTGATGGATGCCTTGGCACACAAAGGCGATGAAGGACGTAGTACGTTGCGATAAGCTTCGGGGAGTGACGAACACACTTTGATCCGGAGATTTCCGAATGGGACAACCCAACTCTTTTGAGTTATTGCTAACTGAATACATAGGTTAGTAAAGCGAACCCAGTGAACTGAAACATCTAAGTAACTGGAGGAAAGGATATCAACCGATACTCCGTAAGTAGTGGCGAGCGAAAGCGGACCAGGCCAGTAGCATTAATTGTACAACCAGAATTACCTGGAAAGGTAAACCATAGGAAGTGATAGTCTTGTATGGGTAATGACAGTTAATGTTCTCGAGTAAGACGGGACACGTGAAATCTTGTCTGAATATGGGGGGACCACCCTCCAAGCCTAAGTACTCTTGTGTGACCGATAGTGAACTAGTACCGTGAGGGAAAGGTGAAAAGAACCCCGACGAGGGGAGTGAAATAGATCCTGAAATTGAATGCTTACAAGCTGTCGAAGCCCGTAAGGGTGACGGCGTACCTTTTGTATAATGGGTCAGCGAGTTAGTTTAAAGTGCAAGCTTAAGCCGTATGGTGTAGGCGAAGCGAAAGCGAGTCTTAATAGGGCGAAAGTACTTTGGATTAAACCCGAAACCGAGTGATCTAGCCATGAGCAGGTTGAAGATAAGGTAACACTTATTGGAGGACCGAACCAGTTGACGTTGAAAAGTCTTTGGATGACTTGTGGTTAGGGGTGAAAGGCCAATCAAACTCGGATATAGCTGGTTCTCCGCGAAAACTATTTAGGTAGTGCGTCATATGAATACCATCGGGGGTAGAGCACTGGATGGGCAAGGGGGGAGAGATCCTTACTAAGTCCAACCAAACTCCAAATACCGATGAGTACTGTATGGCAGACAGACTACGGGTGCTAAGGTCCGTAGTCAAAAGGAAAACAGTCCAGACCAACAGCTAAGGTCCCCAAGTTATTGTTAAGTGGGAAAGGATGTCGGACGACCAAAACAGCCAGGAGGTTGGCTTAGAAGCAGCCATCCTTTAAAGAAAGCGTAACAGCTCACTGGTCTAAATAAGTTATCCGGCGCCGAAGATGTAACGGGGCTAAACAATACACCGAAGCTTTGGACACAATTTATTGTGTGGTAGCGGAGCGTTCCGTACGTTGTTGAAGGGAGACTCGTGAGAGCTCCTGGAGATATCGGAAGTGAGAATGCTGACATGAGTAGCGACAAACAGAGTGAGAAACTCTGTCGCCGAAAATCCAAGGGTTCCTGCGCAAGGCTAATCCGCGCAGGTTGAGTCGGCTCCTAAGGCGAGGACGAAAGTCGTAGTCGATGGGAACAAGGTTAATATTCCTTGACCAGGTGAGATGTGACGGATGACGTAAATTGTCTTTTCTTATATGGATTGAGAAGGCAGTGAAGTTGTTCCAGGAAATAGCCTCACCATAGACCGTACCCGAAACCGACACAGGTGGATAGGTAGAGTATACCAAGGCGCTTGAGAGAACTATGCTGAAGGAACTCGGCAAATTGCCTCTGTAACTTCGGAAGAAGGAGGACCTATGTTTGGGCAACCAGATGTAGGTGGCACAGAAATGGGGGTAGCAACTGTTTATTAAAAACACAGGACTCTGCAAAGCCGCAAGGCGAAGTATAGGGTCTGACGCCTGCCCGGTGCCGGAAGATTAAAGTGAGTGGTGCAAGCTACGACCTGAAGTCCCGGTGAACGGCGGCCGTAACTATAACGGTCCTAAGGTAGCGAAATTCCTTGTCGGGTAAGTTCCGACCTGCACGAATGGCGTAATGATTTCCCCGCTGTCTCCAGCGTAGACTCAGCGAAATTGAATTCTCCGTGAAGATGCGGAGTACCCGCGGTTAGACGGAAAGACCCCGTGCACCTTTACTATAGCTTTACATTGGTATTAGAAATTACATGTGTAGGATAGGTGGTAGACTTTGAAGTGAAAGCGCCAGCTTTCATGGAGTCGTCCTTGAA
Source organism: uncultured Pelagibacteraceae bacterium (assembly GCA_902588785.1). Classification (GTDB taxonomy): domain Bacteria; phylum Pseudomonadota; class Alphaproteobacteria; order Pelagibacterales; family AG-422-B15; genus CACNXQ01. The sequence goes on along the minus strand of CACIQL010000006.1, from coordinate 40,251 downwards.
ATACCACTCTTGTAATTTTTGATATCTAACTGAGGTCCATTATCTGGATCCAAGACAGTGTATGGTGGGTAGTTTGACTGGGGCGGTCGCCTCCCAAAAAGTAACGGAGGCGTGCGAAGGTAGGCTCAAGCTGGTCGGAAATCAGCTGTTGAGTGCAATGGCATAAGCCTGCCTGACTGCGAGACTGACAAGTCGAGCAGAGTCGAAAGACGGTCATAGTGATCCGGTGGTTCTGAGTGGAAGGGCCATCGCTCAACGGATAAAAGGTACGCCGGGGATAACAGGCTGATACCGCCCAAGAGTTCATATCGACGGCGGTGTTTGGCACCTCGATGTCGGCTCATCACATCCTGGGGCTGGAGCAGGTCCCAAGGGTTCGGCTGTTCGCCGATTAAAGTGGTACGCGAGCTGGGTTTAGAACGTCGTGAGACAGTTCGGTCCCTATCTGCCGTGGGTGTTGAAGAATTGAGAGGAGTTACTCCTAGTACGAGAGGACCGGAGTGAACGTACCAATGGTGTACCAGTTGTCGTGCCATCGGCATCGCTGGGTAGCCAAGTACGGACGGGATAACCGCTGAAAGCATCTAAGCGGGAAGCCTCCCTCGAAACTAATTCTTCCATGAGAGTCGTGGTAGACCACCACGTTGATAGGTCAGGTGTGGAAGTGCAGTAATGCATGAAGCTAACTGATACTAATAACTCGATCGGCTTGATTTTCTATGTACTAGAAATAAACTATTATTAATCAAGCGACACTAAGATAGAATTGTAAAATTTAATTAGTATTGATTTCACGTTTTGTTGACCTGGTGGTTTTAGCGGAGAGGTAACACACGATCCCATTTCGAACTCGAAAGTTAAGGGCTCCAGCGCCGATGGTACTTTGTCTTAAGGCATGGGAGAGTAGGACATTGCCAGGTCTACTAAACGTGAATAAATGTCACTTTACAACAAAAAGAATTAGTGTTTTCCTAAAAAAATGGAATTTTTAGTAACCGGTGGCGCAGGTTATATTGGGTCACATATGGTAAAATATTTACAAGAACAGGGACACGAAGTTGCTATAATTGATGATTTATCTACCGGCCATGAATTTTTATTTGAAAATTGCGAATTTATAAATTTAGATCTTACAAATAAAATTGATTTAAATACCAATCTTAAAAATAGAAAATTTTCTGCTGTATTCCATTTTGCTGGAAAATCCATAGTAAGGGAGTCTTTTAGTCATCCAGATTATTATTATTTAAATAATGTTATTGCGACTAAGAACCTGATTTCTTGCATGATAGAAAATAATTTAAATAATCTAATTTATTCATCCAGTGCAGCGATTTTTGGAAATCAAACAAGTAATGGAATAAATGAAAATTTTCCGAAAATTCCAATTAATCCTTACGGCAAATCAAAATTTGAATGTGAAAATATGATAAAACAATTTTGTCTTAATAAAAATTTTAACTCTATATCTCTACGATATTTCAATGCAGCTGGAGCTCATCATAGCGGGAAAATAGGAGAGTTTCATAAAGACGAAACACATCTTATCCCATCTATTTTTAACTCAGTGCTTAATAAAAAAGAGTTAACTATCTTTGGAAATAATTATAATACTCCAGACGGAACATGTGTTAGAGATTATATACACGTGATGGATCTTGCTAAAGCTCATCTCAAAGCCTACGAAAAGTTAACAGAAATAGGTGGTTATGATGAGTATAATCTTGGTAATGAGAGAGGGTACTCAGTCATGGATGTAATTAGTGAGTGTGAGAATGTGGTTAATAAAAAAATCAAGTATACCATTAAAAATAGAAGGTTTGGTGATCCAGATACTTTAATCTCTGATAGTACAAAGGCAATAAGTCAATTAAATTGGAATATAAAGATGAGTAGTTTGAAGGATATTGTTAGTTCTGCATGGAATTGGCATAAATATATTCATAGTATTACAGCTTAATTATAAGAGATTAAAAATGAAAATAACAGTTATTGGCCTTGGTTATGTCGGATTAAGTTTAGGAATGCTGCTTTCTCAAAATTATCATGTTATTGCATATGATACGGATAAAGAAAAAATTGATATGCTATCAAGTAAAAAATCACCAATTCAAGACATTGATATAAGTAATTTTCTTTCAAACAAAGTATTAAATTTCAGCCCAACAAACAATAAGGAAAAAGCTTTTAAAGATTCAGATTTTTTTATTATCTCAACGCCTACAAACTATAATACAAAAACAGGATTCTTTGATACAAGTAGCGTGGTTTCATCTATCGAAGATATTCTAGAAGTTAACTCCTCAGCTAACATAGTTATTAAATCTACAGTACCACTAGGATTTACAGATAGATTAAATAAGAAATTTAAAACTAATAAAATTTTTTTTTCCCCAGAATTTTTAAGGGAAAGTAAAGCGTTGCATGATAATCTATTTCCATCAAGAATTATTGTTGGCGCAGCATCTAAAGAAGCGGATATATTTGCCTCAATGTTAGCTAAATCTTCGAAGATAGAAGATAAAATTCCGATCATTAAAATGAGCTCTATGGAAGCTGAGGCAGTAAAACTTTTCTCAAACACATTTCTCGCTATGAGAACATCTTTTTTTAATGAATTGGACTCCTTTGCTGAAGTAAATAATTTATCTTCATTAAATATAATTAAAGGAGTAAGTAGTGATCCAAGAATTGGAGATTACTATAATAACCCATCGTTCGGGTATGGAGGATATTGCTTGCCCAAGGATACTAAACAGTTAGTTGAACATTATAACAATATACCTAATAACATTATTAAGGCAGTTGTAGAAGCTAATGAAACAAGGAAAAATTTTATCTTACAATCAATTATTTCCAAAAGTCCAAAAGTAGTCGGTATATACAGATTGATAATGAAATCAAATTCAGATAATTATAGGGAGAGCGCAATCCTAGATATAATCGAAAAACTAAGGAAAGAAAAGATAGAGTTAGTAATTTATGAGCCTTTGATAAACGAGAAACATTTTAAACGTGTACTAATAATAAATCAGTTAAATAAGTTTATATCAGAGTCAGATATAATTATTGCGAACAGAATGTCTGACGATTTAATGCACGTAAAATCAAAAGTTTATACACGAGATTTATTCAGGGAGAACTAATCTAGAAAATTGACAAATAATATATTAGCAAATATAACACATAAAATAGCGCGGGATGGAGCAGTCTGGTAGCTCGTCAGGCTCATAACCTGAAGGTCGTAGGTTCAAATCCTACTCCCGCAACCAATTAAGATCTCAATTATTTTTTAGGTTTATATCCATATCCAAAAACCATTAACTGCTTAGAAAATCTAAAAATTTTTATTTTCATTAAAGGGCTTCTAATCGAATAGAAAAGTGAAATAAAATAACAAAAATGATTTAGAATAGGATATTTCCAAACAATTGGAAGCTGTCTGAATATATTTACCGAAGTTTTTTCAAATCCATAAATATCGTATGCATCTTTTAAAGATATTGTTGTTATAGGAGTTCTGTGAGTCATATCGTCAAAATAAGCTCTCCAATTTGCCTCCCAATCTGGAGCAATTGAGATTAATAAACCACCTGGTTTTAATATTCGAAAAGATTCCTTAAAGAAAACCCCCGGATCATGCAGGTGTTCTATAAAAGACTTACTATAAATAACATCAAAATAGTTATCAGGATATGGCATGGCTTCATTTTCAATATTACAAATCTTTATTTCAAAGTCATCAGCAAAATCTAATGCTTCATTACTTATATCAAGCCCGTAAATAGATAGGCCATGATTTCTAAAATTTTTAATAAATTCTGATCTCCCACAACCAGGTTCAAGGACTTTCATGCCACTTTTTAAATCGAATACTTCTACTAAATACTTTATTAGTTTGGACGGATAGTCCGTAAAAGGTATTTTTTTTTCATTATAAATTGTTGATAAATAAGAACTCATTTTTTTAATAAAGCTGATATATAAAAATAAAAGATATAATAAAACTTATTTCCTTGCTTTTATGCAAATTAAATCTGAATAGCCATTTCTATTACAGAAGCTAATCCAAGCTTCATTTAATTCTTTATCAAAAGTCTTTATCTTTCCAATTCCTGATGGCAAAGAATCCTTTTGCCATATTATAAAGTTAGATAAATCATAATGATGATCAAATTTCAAATCTATATTTTTAAAATTCATTTTTTTAAATAATGATGTCAGAGTTGTTGATTCAAAGTACCATAAATGAGCAGTTCGAAAAAAAAATTCTTTAAACTTGTCATTTTGAAATTGCATAGATATTTCATTAAGGTTATCTGTGTCTAAGTAAATTTCTCCGTTATGCTTTAAAAGATTATATGCATTTTCAAGATATTTTGAGGGGTTATCTATATGCTCTATCACTCCAGTGGAAACAACAAGATCTATTTCATTTTTATATTTTTTTAGGGCATCATCAGCTGACTTGAAAACAATATGCCCTCGTTTTGATATTGATGAGTGATAACCTTCAAAAGGCTCTATACCTATTGTTTCTTTTGCAACGCCCAATGCAAGATCTAAAAATCCTCCACCTCCACATCCATAATCAAGTACAACCTTATTTCTTATTGACTCCATGCCTATATTAGTTAGGCGATTAGCTTGTTCATGATCATGCATATCAATATAATCTGATACATTGTGAGTATCATTATATGACTCGCGATATTCATCAGTTTCATAAAAATCTTTATTAAAAGGTATATGTAAAAGTCTTACTAAACCACATTTCTTACACCTAACTACTTCATGTTCTTGTTTAGATACTTTTCCAAATGAGCCGTCTCTAATTTTTCCATTATAGATTGTTGCATAATCAGTAGAATCACAAAGCGTACAGGTTTCAATTTTATTATTCATATTCTTTTTATAATTTTATTTAGTTGTTTTGAATTAGATATATGGCCATTTGAATATTTATTTGCAAACTCACTCACAGCTTCTTGAGTCTCTTTTTTACACCACCAATCATTAACATCGTGGAGTACATCTAGCAAGTGATTATATGCAGATACATTGTCATAATGAAGAATTTTAGCATTGTATAGTTTATCATATATTGGTTCTGCATCTTTTCTAAGTGTCCAGTCATTTTTATTCCAAAGAAGTATCGTTGGAACATTGTAGCCTAAGAGCTCGCAAACAGTTGTAGAATTATAAGTACTTATAACAATTTTTGCTGATGATATACTTTTTAAAAAAGAGGTGTTAATATCATCAAATTTTATCCCATTAAAATTTCTTTTTAATGTATCAACAAAATTCCATCCCCAACTATTCTTGTTTGCCCTTACATATACATTTGAAAGAGTATCATTATCAAAGAGATTGAGAAATTGATTCATTTCTGAAAAATATTTTGTTATTTGAGAACCAACAATCGTAGAATCAAGGAAATGAGTGTATTTTGGGTTGCTTAATAGAACCAAAACTATCTTTTTTCTACTTTCCTTATTCGAATAATTACTAAAAATATTTTTTTCATAGATTAAATTTGAAATGGTATTTGAGTCTTTCCATCCCCATGTAACAAATTTATCAGCAATTCTTCTCTCCAATCTCTCAATGCTAGAAAATTCAGCAACACCAAATACCCCACCATGTTGATAAATTATATACTTTGATCCATTAGCCTTGGCTTTCGCAACATATAATTTAAATAAATCATTAAAATGATATCCTGTTGCTGTAAAGATTATTTTTTTATCATTGGATACTAGCTTTGATGACTCTAAATCTAAATATTTAAAATCTTCAATAAAAGTTTTTGGTAATAGTCGGGCAATGTAATTAAAAATAAATTCTTCAATTTTATTTTTATTTTCATTTTGTACCTTGCTCTTTCTAAAGTTATCGTCAACATAACTATTTTTTTCATGACTATAATCAAATAATAATAAAGAAGGAATTTGAAATAACTTAATTTCACTTGCCCATTGTACGACAAGGTTCATTGAGGGTTTAAAAAATATTACTTTATTTATTTTGATAATATATTTACGTAATTTTTTTAAAATAATTTTTGCTAATTTTTTGAATATATAATCTTTTTCTATTCCGAGATTATAACTATTAGAAAAATTACTTTGCTTACTTTTGATTGTATTGTTAATAATTTTAATTTTGCTTGATTTATCAAGAAATTTTATCAGCTCAATATATATAAAGTGGTTCCATTCGTCAGAGTTAACCAAATAATAAAGCTCTTTTGAGTCATTTGCGATAAAGTATTCATACTTAAAATTAAGATCTATTGTTTTTGCTGAATCAATTGTTTCTAAAGTAGTATGAATAGAATTATATCTATCAATAAGGACCTGAATTATTTTTAAAACTGTGTTTCCAATTATTATTTCCCAAAAACTCTCTGTATAGTTAGTTTTGTGGTATTTATTTAGTTTAACGCTTAATTTTGAAATTAATTTCTCATAGATAATGAAAGATTTTTCATAATCATTTTTAAATTTTTCTCTATTATCCCAATGGTATTCTATCTTTACGATTTGTTCAGATTTCTCTTTTTCTAAACGATCCAAATCACCATGATCAATATCATTGCTGTAGCACCAATTGCCCAGTATAATTTTTTTTTTACTTGTCCAAGTTTCTTTTAGGCTTGTAGTAACTAAAGATATTAATTCCATATATTAAAATTTAACAGATTCAGTTGATTTGTTAATTTAAAAAATCTTTTTTAAAACTCATTTACATTAGTAATCTTATTTAAACCTATCATTGACTTTTCTGTGACAAGCAGTTTGATAATAGTTTTTATTGTGAAGTCTATTTTAGTTAAATTTTTTGAAGCATCGAGGGTTTAAAATAATTTTATTGTTACTGTTTTTTCTTTTTTTAGAAGTAGTTACAAAATACGATTTTTTTTCATAATAAGGTATGATGTTTTTTTTCATTTGCTATATTGTGAATTAATGCAAACCATTACCTTTTTTTGTATATTTCTATTTCTGCCAATTTATTCTCTATTTTTATACCCTGTAATAATTATTTTTATATCTAAAGTTTTCCATCAAAACATTTCTATAAATACAAAAGAAAAATATAATAGTTTTCATGTTTTGATATGTGCTTTTAATGAAGAAAATAAAATTTTAAATAGATTAAAAAATTTAGACTCTTTAAATTATCCAAAACACAAACTAAATATTACAATAATTTCTGATGGCTCTGACGACAATACAAATGAAATTTTGAAAGATTATGTGCCTGAAAATCATAATATAAACATTAAAATAAATTCTAAAAGGCAAGGTAAGTCAATTTGTCAGAATAATTTAATAAAAATTATAAATGAAGAAATTGTCTTATTCTCTGACGTAGATGTTTCTTTTAATAAAGATGTCTTGTTACACTTAAATAACAGTTTCAAGGATGAAGATGTTGGCTGTGTAACTGGTAAAGTTATTTTCCAAGATGAAAAAAATAATTCTATAAGTAGATCAAAATCAATGTTTTGGGATTCGGAATTATTAATTAGAGAAGCAGAATCAAAGTTAGGTATTCTGCCTACTGCTTCGGGATCCTGTATGGCAGCAAAAAGAAATTTATTAGAGAAAATTCCTCCAGATGTTGGTGAAGACTGTGTTGTGCCTTTATTTATTATCAATAAAAATCTAAAGGTGGCTTTCAATAACGAAGCAATAACAACAGATCCTAATTTTAAATCAGATACAGTTGGAGAATTTAGATCTAAAATAAGGATGACTTCAAGAAATTTAAGAGGAACGATAAATTTTTTCCCTACGTTTGAAAAATCAAACTTTGTTGCTATATCAATATCATTGATTTCTAGAAAAATTATAAGATGGTTTATGCCATTTTTTTTAACTAGCGCATTTATGATATCTTTTTTTGCAAATAATATTATCTTAAATCTTTTCTCCTATCTATTTATAGTAAGTGTAATTTTTGCATTAATCGGATATATAATATTTTTAAATAAAAAAAAATTTTTTATATTTGATTTATTTTTCTCTTTCGCACTCGTAAATATTAGTTTCTTTATTGGTATTTTATATTATATGTTTTCAAAAAAAATTACTTACTATGATCATTAATATCAATTTTGTTAGATTCTGATATGGAATTTAAGTTGACATATTTAGGCCATGCAAGCTTCCTTTTTGAAACAAAAAATGCTGCTATTCTTATGGATCCTTGGTTCTCTCCACACGGTGCCTTTATGGGAGCATGGCGACCTCTTCCACCAGTGGATGGTCAAGAGGAATTTATCAAAAGTAAGTCAAAAGAAAAAAAAATATATTGCTTTGTTTCTCATAATCATCAAGATCATCTAGACATAAAAACACTCAGCAATTTAAATGACTACATTTCAGAATATATAATTGTAAATTATGAAAACAAAAATTTTAGAAATATACTTTATAATATTGATAAACATAAAGTTTGTGAGATAGATGAATTATCCTTTTTTAAACGCGAGGATATTACTATGTATTTATTTCGTGAAGAGTCAGGTATAAATAAAGATTCAGCAATTTTTTGCAAATACGGAGATAAATCTTTCCTTAATTTTAATGACTGCAAAATTTTTGACAAAACAAAATTAATAAATGAAAAGTTAGGAAAAATAAATGTTATAACCGGTCAATTTTCCGGCGCTGTAATGCACCCTCATTCTTATAATTATAGTGAAGAAGAAAAGACTAAAATTGTAAACCAAAAAAAAAGAAGAAAATTCATTGCAATTTCAAAATTTTTAAAAGAATTATCACCAGAGTGTTATATCCCCTCTGCCGGCCCGCCATTACTTTATGGTGAAAATTTAAATGAAATAAATTTTCAAGAAAATACAACATTTCCTAGAAATTATGAATTCTTTGAGTGGTGGCAAACAAAAAAAATCTTGGAGGATATTAAATTTCTTGAGTTAAAACCGTTAAATGAACTATGTAGTAGTTCAATCAAAAAGATTAAGTCTAATGTTTGCGAAAAAGTAACAAGTAAACAATTAAAAAAATATATTGAATATTATAAAAACTTTGAAGATGAAGATGCTCTTTTGTCTGACGAAGAAATCTTAAAATTTTTACGTAATGAATTTAGTAATAAACTTATTTCGTTAAAAAAAGTCTGTAAAGACATTAGGCCAAAAGGAAAATTTAGTTTTGTTATAGATAATAGAGTTGGATTAACTATCAATTTTGATATTCTAAACATTGAACAATGGTCGGTTTCTGGTCAAAAATCAAATTATATTCATAAAGTTAGCAGTAAGCATATTTCTAAAATGATACGAAAAGGTGAAACATGGGAAAATTATTATTTATCAATGGATTTTCTGAATGAAAGGTCGCCTGACATTTATGATACTAAGCTCATGCTATTTTTAATCTCTAGTGATCCTAGCGAAATGGAATTTGGCTTTAAAAAATTGGAAGAATTTAGAAGCACAGATAATATGACAACCCTAATATCAAAAGATGGTAAGAAAATTAGATGTTCTAGATTCTGCCCTCATGCTGGTGCAGATTTGACTAATGCAAGTTTTGATGGTCGCTATGTAGTATGTCCAAGGCATGGATGGCGTTTTGATATTGAAAATAATGGAAAAGAAATTCAAAATAACGAAAAAATTACAATAGAAATAATTGAGGATTAGTTAATTACCAGATCGACAAACTCTCTCACAAATCCCTTTCCGCCTAATGCATTTAATCTTATGTTAGAGATTTTTCTAACATCTTCGTGCGCATCTCCTGGCGATACAGAGTATTTACTATACTTCATTACATTTAAATCATTTATATCATTGCCCAAATAAATTACTTTTGAAAATATCTTCTGGCCAAATTTTTGAAAAAGATATTCATATTTATTTTCTATTCCTCTTATGCAAGGTATTTTTAGTTTTTGAGCTCTTTGGAGAGTTGCTTTATCTTTTTCAGTAGATAAAATCATTAATTTTATTTCTAGTTGATTTTTTACCATATATTGCCTTAATAAATTTATGGCCATACCGTCACCTCTATCGCATCGAACTGTTTCAACCCCGTTACTATCTACATAAACTTTGTTATCAGTAAATACTCCATCAAAATCAAAGATTATGAAATTTATATTTCTTAAATTAATATTTCCTTGTTTTGAGGTATTAATTTTTTTCTCTTTGATACCGAGCTTATTTTGTCTTCCAATTAGAGTTCTAACTCTTTGAATTTTGTCTTTAATAAATGGATAATCATGAAAGTAAAATGCATGTATTTCATCTTTGTGTATTTTATCTTCATCTATTTTAATATAGATAAATAAATATTTAACATTTAATACCGATGCTGCTATTAGAGGAATCAATGCTTCATCAAGATTTCTTGTTTCAAAATGATGACCATAAGAAACAGGGATATTAAAATTTTCTTTTAATGTAGTGATATAATTTAGATTGGCTTTGTTAATTGAATAGTCCAAATGAGTATAAATATAATTTATATTATTTTTATTTTTTACTTTATTTGAAAGGTTTTTTATTTCTTGATGAGACAGAGTTCCCAGCGAAATAAATATAGGAACATTAAATTTTGTTAATTGATTTATAAGATTAATATTATTTGCAGACCAACTAAGTATTTTAAAAAAATCTGGTTTAAAATTTTGCAAGTACTTTTCAAAGTTATATTCTGCCAAACTTAAACCTACACTCACACCCTTTTTTTTTAGATTTCTTAATTCTTTTGTAAATTCAAACTTATTTAATATAAGGTCTTTATTTTCTTTTTTTTTATAAAAACTATCTTCTCTAATTTGAAATGTAACTTTTTTAATATTATACTTGTAAATTTTGCTTATATATTTTTTTAGATAATTGATATCTCCCAGATGATTTAACCCAATTTCACAAATAAATTCTTGTTTTATCATATTTAACTAGTCTAAAAAATACTACTAGACATTCCTCCATCAATTACAAGCGTTTGATTATTTAAATATTTAATATCTTTTTCAATTATTGCTTTTATTAATCTAGATATATCATTTGGATCGCCGATTTTTTTCATTGGATGTTTTTGATCTAATTCTTTTCTTGACTTTTGAGGATTCAATTTTCTTAATCTGTCTGTATACACAGGACCAATTGCTAAATTCAAAGTTGTGATTCTTTTATCTAAGTTTTCTTCGCCGTAAGTTTTTAAAATACTGCTAAATGCTAACCTTAGTGAGTTTGAAATCACCATGTTTTTTTTTGGATTTTTGATAAGGTGTGATGATATAAGAAAAACATAACCATTTTTTTTTATCTTTATATTGTTTAACAATATAACAAAAGATAAAAATAATTGATTAAAGTAACTAATCCATTCTTCCTCTGTTACATCTAATAATATTTTTGCAGGGGGGCCTCCTGTATTCAGGACGAGAACATCAGTCGAGTTATTGTTTTTCACAAATTTATGCACCGAATTTAAATTTGATGTATCAATTTGTTTTCTACTTGTTGAAGTAACACTAAAATTAAGCTTTTTTAAATCGCTAGTTATTGCTTTACCAATGCCTTTTGATCCCCCAATAATAATAGCTTTTTTTTCATAATTAGCCAAAGTATATACCTTTGTATGATTATAGGATATATCGAAGATCAATAATATTCTTATTATTAAATTTTGCTTTTTTTAAAGCTTCCTGATCGAGTAAAATGATAACTGTTTTTGAATTTTTTATTAATTGATCAATTTTCTTATAAACGTTTACATTTAGATTATCATACTTCGTTTGAAAGTTTTCAATAGCTAGCTCATCAAATACTGATATATTTTTGTAGGTTTTGATTAATTCGTTTATGTAAAATAAAGAGGGTGATTCTCTAATATCATCCGAGCCTTTTTTAAAAGAAACTCCAATAATTCCAATTTTCTCGTTTTTATTTTTTATAGATTTTTTTATTTTTATTAGATTGAACTTTTTAATATCAGTATTAATTTGATCGACTGAATCTAGTAGTTTTGACCTATATTTATAGATTTTAGCAATATTTATCATTGCTTTTAAATCTTTAGGCAAACAATAGCCGCCAAAGCCAGCCCCAGGAAACACGTAGGATGACATTTTTGCTGGCTTTCCAGTCCATCTTTTATCTAGGTGTATTGTTTCAAAAACACTTTTCAAATTTATATTTCCAATATTTCTGGCAATCATACTCATTTCATTTGAAAAACTTATGAGCGTTGCTAAAAGATTGTTGGATAAATATTTAATGAATTCTGCCTCAACCAAATTAGTTTTAATAATCTGAGTGTTAAATTTAGAAAAAATACGGGAAAGAGAGTTAAATGTGACTTTATTACTTGAACCTATTACTATTCTGTCTGGATAAATAAAGTCTTTCCATGCATATCCTTCTCTTAAAAATTCAGGAACAAAAGCTATGCTAATATTATTTTTTGGTATTTTTAATTTTACATAATCATAAAGTATTTGACATGAACCTGGTGGAACTGTTGATTTTATACAAATAATCTTTTTTGATTTTGGCTTATTTCTTACAATAGCATTTAAGAAATTCTTTATAAATCTAAGATCTGCTTGGCCATTAGACTTTGATGGAGTGCCTACACAAACAAAGATAACATCTGCTTCATCTATAACATTATTAACATTATCGAATATAAATAGGTTCTTATTTAGGTTTTTTTTTAGGTTTTTATCTAGATGAGGTTCATAAAAAGGGATATTAATATGTTTAATATTATTACTTTTTTTTTTATCTTTTTCAAAGCAATATACCTTATAACCCAAATGAGCAAGACCAGTCGCAGTTGTTAAACCAACAAAACCAAGACCTATAACACCAATCTTTGTCATGAGTTATATATTAGAAATCTTTCAATCCCTTGGTCCAGTGATACTTTTGGCCTGTAATGTAATAACTGACGCGCTTTATCAATGTTTGGGCATCTGCGATTAGGGTTGTTAATTAAGTATTCTGGATCTTTTGACTTTACAAAGACAACATCTTTATTGTAATCAAATAATTTTTTACCAACTTTAACATACAGTTTAGTTAAATTTCTTACACTTATTTCATTTTTGTCATTACCGATATTAAATATATCGAACTTATCATATGTTAGAGCTTGAAAATAGCCAGTTACTGCGTCTGTGATATAACAAAATGATCTTTTTGGTTTTCCATCCGAATAAAGCTTAATTTGTTTATTACTTAAAATTGCTTTAGCAAGATCCGCAGGCAACCTCTTGTCATCTAATTTCATTCCAGGACCAAAGTTGTTAAATGGCCTTACTACTTTTATGCATATTTTAAATTTTTGACTGTAGTAATAACATAGAGTTTCACAAAATCTTTTAGATTCATCATAGCAAGAGCGAGGTCCTGTAGAGGATACATTGCCCCAATAAGTCTCTTTAGTGGGTATTTGCTTCCTAGGCGGATCCCCATAAATTTCACTACTTGAAAAATATAAGATTTTCGTTTTTTTATTTTTATATTTTTCTAAGAGTTTTTTTAATCCATCTACATTTGCAGAAATTGTTTCTAATGGAAATTTTCGATAAAAATGTGGTGAGGCAATAGATGCCATATGCATTATAAAATCTATTTTATCAAACTCTTTTTTATTTAGATTTAAATTAGCTATATCAGATTTGATTAAACTTATATTTTTTGTATTTTTAATTCTTCCGTCTTCTTTTGTATTTAGCTTAAAATTATCTACTAATATTAAGTGTTTCCATTTTAATTTATCTTTGTATTCAATTAAAAAACGTACAATATATTTTCCTAAAAAACCGTTGAAACCAGTAATGAGAATGTTTTTATTATTTAATTTTTTTTTGGATTTAAAATTTTTATAGATTTCATTCAAATCCTCTTTTTCAATTTTTTGATAATTTTGCATTTTGATGATCTTATAACCGATTTGTAGATTTATTTAAGTTCAAAAATCGCTTATTTTATCATTTTTTATCAATATGATGCTTCTTATGATAAATTATTACATTTCTTACTTTTATTATCCTAAATAATAGCTATTTATAGCGTGAACATATGGCTCCAAAGCAAACAAAATTTGACATCAATAGATCTGTTCAATTTACTTTGTCATTAGACAATGAAAAAGAAATAGAGGAAATACGAGAAAAAATAATTTTGTTATGCTTAATGGGTTTTGATGCAATAGTTTTCTCAAACTCATTTAAAAACTCAGATTATTTGTTACAAATAATAGAAGATGCAAAAGAATTAAATAGTAAGCTCAAACTTGGCATAGAAAAGTTTCCATATTTAAAGATAGCTGTTGGAATTCTGGATCCATTGAGACCAAAAAATTTTTATTGCATGGACCAGATTAGTTATAATGATATTAATACGAACTTATTAATTTCATTTGAAAATTCAATTTCTTCATTAAGTGATAAAAAAATTGAAGGAATACGATTTCACCCTGGCAGTCTTGATCTTGAATTATTTGATTTAATGTGGAAAATAATTGATGATAATTTTGATAGAGATTTTATATCTATTCATATTGATAGAGTAAATCAATCTAATGCCCACATAGTAAATTTATTAAAAAAAGCATACGGTGATAAATCATCATCTCTCATTGTGGAAGTAGATGGCGCCTCAAGTGTTGGAAATAATTCTTACAACGATACTATCCAAACGCTAGCTACTGCCGATATATTAATCAAAGAGTTTTCTAAAAAAAATTATAAATCATATAAAAATTTACAATTTTATTTCTCGGGGGAGATAAGCTCTAAAACACTTCCATTAGCTAATTTATGTGCTGTAGACTTTAACGGGCTATCATTCGGTTCTTGCTATAATAATATATTTTTTGACAAACTGAAGTTTGCAGAAAATTTACCAAATTCATTAACTGATAGAGAAAGTGTGTCTAATAGCATTGAAAATTATGAATCTATTTTATATTATAAATAATGATCAAATCACCAAGTAATTCCAGTAAACGCTTCGATGAACTGAGAGAAATGTTCCTTCATGGTAAGTATTTCAAACTAGTATGTGGCGCTGGAAACGAAGACATTCGAGAAGTTAAAAGACTTGCAACAGTCTACACTCTAGCGGGTGCAAATGGTTTAGATGTATCCGCTACTCCCGAAGTAGTAAGAGCTTGTAGAGAAGGAATTGATAAGGCATATAAAATTGCAGAAAGTTTAGATATTAATATTTCTAATCGACCATTTATCAAAGTAAGTGTTGGCATGCCTGGTGATCATCATGTGAGAAAAGCTTTTATTCACGACAGTTGTGTATCTTGTAATTTATGTATACCAGTATGTCCTACTTCAGCAATTCCAAATAATTTAGAAATTATAAGGGAAAAATGTATAGGATGTGGATTATGTGAAGTAGCTTGCCCACCAAAAGTTGCCGCAATAAGATACGAGCACAATGGAAAGGATTTACAAACATTATTACCAGAATGTATAAAGGAAGGGGCTGAAAACATCGAACTGCATGCTGCTGTTATGGATAATCAAATGATTATGGATGAATGGCAAATAGTAGCAGATTCTCAACAAAACCATTTTATTTCAATGTGTGTGGATAGACTTAATTTATCAGATGTTGATTTAATAAATCGTGTTGAAAATGCATATGAAATTGCTGGCGATAGATTATTAATACAGGCAGACGGGATTCCAATGGGAGGTACTGGCGATGACTATAATACAACATTACAAGCTGTTGCAATAGCAGATTTATTACAACGAAAATTAAAAGATAAGAATAAAAAGTTTAAGGATCTCCCACTACTTTTGTCAGGAGGAACAAATAGCAAAACAGCAGCATTAGCGAAAATGAATAATGTGAATTATTGTGGAGTTGCAATTGGAACTCACGCAAGAACGATTGTTCAAGAACATATAGACTCATTCATTAAGAATGAAGATTTTTATGATGATATGCCAAATCTTTTGGCGGCTATTCAGGTTGCAAAAACACTCGTTAGCACCATTTAAAAAATAGTTTTGATAAATAAGCTCACAAATTACACGATAAGTAATAACATCTCAGCTGTTTTTTTAGATAAAGACGGAACAATAATGGATGGACATCATTATTGGATGAAAATGATAAAATTGCGCGGGGATCTTTTATTGGAATTTTTGAAACGATCAGATGATTGTCATTTAAGAAGAAAAATTGAGTCAACTTTAGGAATTGATCATGAGAACAAAAAAATGAAGAGTAATGGTCCTGTCGGAGTTATGCCAAAAGGATTTAATATCGAAGTATTAAAATCTGAATTGAGTAAAGTTGGCCATGAACTGCCTATAAATAGCATTGAAAATATATTTATGGAGGCCGATCAGATATCATCTATGCATATAGAAAAATTTGTCAAACCTTTGCCTGGAGTAAGAGAATTTTTATTAAACTGTCAAAAGAGATCAATATCAGTAGCTATATTATCTAATGATACATCAAAAAGGTGCCAACTTGCTATTAAAGTGCTTGGTTTTGACCAACAAATAAAATATGTTTTTGGTGGTGAAGAAATAAATAAATCAAAAAAATCAGGGCAACTAGCAAAGTTAGCAATGAATAAAATGAGTGTCAAATCTAATAAAGTTCTAAATGTAGGAGATCATCCAAATGATATCGCCATGGGAATAAATGCAAAAATAAATAATAATGTGGGGGTACTTACTGGATTATCTAAAATAGAAAGTTTTAGTGATTATAATTGTAGTATTATAAAAGATTTTAAAAATTTTATATTTCTTAATGATTAATTTAAAAGAAAAAATTCATAATCAAGAAGTAGTTATTGGAACCTGGAACACAATTGGTTCAAGTAATGTTACAAAAATAGTTGCTAGCGCAGGTTTTGACTTTCAAATTATTGACTTGGAACATGGCCCATTTGTAATTGAAGATATACATAATCATGTAGCTTCATCCTCTTATTTTGAGTGTCCATGTCTTGTAAGAATTCCAAGAAATAGTGATTGGATGGCTTTGCAGGTATTAGATCAAGGTGCAAATGGTATTATTGTCCCGCAGATTAGTAACAAAAATGATGCAGAAAAGTTTGTTAAAAATACAAAGTATTATCCACTAGGTACCCGTGGGTTCAGTCCATTTACATTTGCAGGAAGCTACAATAATGAGCCTGGATATGTTGAACAAAAAAACAAAACATTGATAAACGTCATTATTATTGAGAGTCTTGAAGGCATAAATAACATTGACCAAATCCTAGAAATTAATCACATTGATGTTGTTTACTTAGGGGCTTTTGACCTATCAAAGGAGCTTGCTATTCCAGGTGATATTTACAATAAAAAATTAGTTGATCTTATTAAAAAATGTGTTGTTAAGATTAATGCCAGTAAACGAATAGCTGGAAGTTTTGTGCCACATAACATCGATGAAGTGAAATTCTGTTTGGATATAGGATTAAAATTTATTACTTATAGTTTAGATAGTCATCGACTAAGATCTTCTTTTTTAAATGACTTAGAATTAATAAGAAAACTTTAATGGCTTCAAAAAAAGTTATTATAATTCCCTCAAGATTAGAGTCCTCAAGATTACCTCAAAAAGCATTAATTGAGATAGTCGGCTATCCGATGATTATTCATGTATTAAAAAGATGTCAACTTGCAAAAGAAATTGATGAAGTATTTGTAGCCACAGACTCAAAATTGATTGAGCGAGAAGTAAAGAATTATCATGGAAAAGTAATTATGACATCAAGTGACCATAAAACTGGTACTGATAGAATAGCTGAAGCCAGTAAAAAAATAGATGCCGATATAATTATCAATGTTCAAGGGGATGAAGTGCTTCTTAATCCAAATCACATAGATGAATTGTGCAAACTAATGGATAAAAATGAGGACATTAATGTCGCAATATTAGTAAATGAGTATAATGCAAAAAATAATCCCTCTGCAATAAAAACAGTTTTAAATGAAAATAACGAAGTTATGTATTTCTCAAGAAGCGATATTCCATCTACTGCGCGAAGTCCCCATGCTAAATTACTAAAAGCCTATCATATTATTCCATTTAGAAAAAAATTCCTTATTGAATATTCAAACTGGGCGCCATCTAGATTAGAGAGCATAGAATTTAATGAATACTTGAGAATACTTGAAAAAGGTCACAAAATTAAGGCTTTGGAAGTTGAAAGTGATGCAATTAGTATTGATACAGAGGAAGATTTATCAATTGCAAAAACTCTTTTTTTAAAAGATAAATTTATCAAAAAATATAATTAATTTTTTATTTTTTAAATACATACTTTTTTTCTCTGAATAGTTCTCTTAAATAATCTCTATCCCTTATTGTGTCCATGCACTGCCAAAATCCACTATGTTTGAATGCAATTAATTCCTTAGCCTTTGATAATGCCTCTAAAGGTTCTTGCTCTAGCGATGTTTTATCATTTTCTATATAATCAAATATTTCCCTATTAAATATAAAAAAACCCCCATTTATCCAACCTTCATTTAGTTGATTTTTTTCTTCAAAAGAAGTAACGATATTATTATTTAGTATAACTCTTCCAAACCTTGCAGGAGGTCTTACAGCTGTAATAGTAGCAATTTTTTTATGGGACTTGTGAAAGTTAATTAATTTTTTAATATTTACAGAGCATAATCCATCTCCATATGTCATTAAAAAAAAATCATTTTTTATTATATTTTTTAATCTTTTTATCCTCCCTCCCGTTAAAGTATTTAATCCAGTATTGTGACATCTAATATTTTTATTATTCTTAAATTTATCTTTTATGATATTACCTTTATATCCTGTTGCTAAAATAAAATTATTTAGATTATATTTTTTATAGTGACTCATGATGTGAGAAATAATAGCTTTATTTCCAATTTTGACTAATGGCTTTGGTATTACTTTAGTTTCTTCAGCAAGTCTTGTTCCTCGCCCACCACATAAGATTACAACTTCTAATTCTCTAATTATTTTGCTCATATTAATTTTTACAAATATCTATTAATTCTTTCTCATCAAATCTATTAAAGAAAAACTTTTTATATTTATTAGCTATTTCAATATTACTTTTATGCTTTTTTTTCATTCTATTATTCAACAGTCTGAAAGCTTGATTAAATCCTTTAGCTGAGTATGCGTTCTCCCATATTTTTCCTTTACCAAGATTTGTTAGAGGGTTAGAGCTGATCATTTTCTTATTCTTAATTATAATACATGCAATCCCGTTTGATACAAATTCAACTGCTGTACCGCTTCCAGAAGTAATTATAAGTTTGGATTTTTTCATAAGGTCATCAATATTCTCTGTTGATAAAGACCAATTTTTTTTTATATTTCGTCTTATTTTTGCTAAACTATTAAAGGGGTGGGGTTTAATTGTGAGTTCAGTATTAGCTAGTATTGAGTTCTTCAAAAGACCAAACATAAAATTATTATCATCTTCATTAGCTGACAAAGTTACTATATTTATTTTATTTTCAATCTTATTTCTTTTTAAAATTGATTCATGTCTAAGACTAATTGGTTTTCCGTAATTAATAATCGATGATTTAGGTATATAAAACCTTCCGTTTACATGAATTTGGTCAGGTACAATATTGTGATCAACATCTTCATCATTTATGTAGTAATGAGCATAACTAGGTATTTTAATTATGGGTTGAAAAGCAACGAGTTTAATGTTTTTATTATTTTTTCTTATTGCTAAATTGAATACCTTTTCTCTCTCTTGATACTCACAAAAACTCAATATTTTGCCCTTTCTAGTATTTATTCCTATTTTTAATCCGAGTACATATCTACTATATATTGGAACAATATTTTTCGGTAATGATAGTATTAATTCATTGCTAAATATTCGATCAGTTCTTTTTTTTGAAAGACACATTTCATTATAAAGTTGTAAATTTTTTTTTAGATAAAGATTTAAAAATTTAATAAATTCTGGAATGAAATTAAGCCCAATATATTCAAAATCTGTATGGTAGATGATTTTTTGCTTATTTAATATTTTTATTGTTTTGCAAAAATGAAAAATACTAAGAGGACTTTTTTTATTTATAAAAAAAAATAAGTAAACAGGATTAAGTTTATTTTTTTTTAGTATGTGATAAGTGCTACCTAAATATCTGTCAGTATATTTATTAGTCCTTGCAGTATTCTCACAAATAATCGGAACATCAAGTAAAATAAAATTGTTTTTTTTTAGAATATTTTTTTGTTTTAATAGTATCATGGCAACTTTATAGATTAACCATAAAAAAAGGTTATAATAATTCCATATAAAAAAAATTGTAATCTTTTTAAAAATTACTAATTTAGATATTTTTTGTTCCTTAAATTTTTTTGTATGAAATGCTTTTTGATAAAAGTTAGTTGAAAAAGTTACCGAACTTAAGCAAGGATTACAAAGATATTCCAAATTTTGATATAGAATCTTAGTTTTTAATTTCATATAGTTTTTGAAATTAGAAATACTTTCTATTTCATTTTCAGCATACTTAATTCCTGTAATACTATTAAACATAAGGAATTTATTTATAATAAATTTTTTTGTGGAATATTGTATGTAGTATACGACAGTGAAAATATTTTTGGGTATTTTTTATTAGCCTTATATAAATTAATAAGATCGTTCATTTCTTTTTGTCTTGCATCATTTGCATGATAACCATCAAAGCCTAGCAAAAAAATGTTTTTTGCTCGTCCTGTTACTGCTAAGGCAAGTCCGTAACCAATAGCAAGAGAACTTGGCAGTGTACAAGACTTACTTTCAGGTTTAAACATACCTTCCTTAATTTTAAGACCGAAGTCTTTTAAATTTGTCTTTTTTAATTTTTTTATTACTAAATTATTAAGTATTACATTCGGAATAATTAATTCGGATTTAATCCTCTTATATTGATTTAGTTCAAGTAATACGCGGCTAGGATGGCATGCAAGATACATATCAATATACTTACTTTCAACAAATTTGTTTATGTTCAAACTAACGCAAATGAATTTTCTATCTCTAATAAGTTTTGTAATCTTGTCTTTGTTACTCTCTACACTTTTGCCTGCACCTAAAAATATTATATCTTTATTCTTGCACCAATCAGAAGCATTCCAACTACCATTATCTTTATTTAATTGCGACATGAGAGAGTCTTGCAGTTTATCAAATTTATATTTGCTACTATCAGATGAGGACAATGTTTTAATTGAAGATACTATTTGATCAGCGCTATATCGATTGTCAGATAATAATTCTTGAGTATATGTTGGGTGAATTTTATTCTTTGCTGAAATGTAGTAAAATATGTTAGGTCCCCATTCAAATTTATTTTTTAAAAGCCTAAACTTTTTATGAGATAATTTTAATATTTCATCGTCTTTATATTTTTTATGGTACTTTTTTAAATTATATATAAGTATTTCAGTCTCAACATTACCAGCGCCTCTTCCCATTCCAAGTATAGTACAATCAATCCAGTTAATGCCGATTTCTCTTGCTTTAAGAGCATTCTGTAAGGCAAAACCAAGGTTATTATGAGCATGGAAACCTGTCTCACCTTTCCAAATTTTTCTAATTATTTTGTATTTTTTTTCAATATCGTTGGGAACCATGTTTCCAAATGAGTCTGCAAAGTAAACTACTGAAAATAGTTTAGATTTATTTACTATTTTAGTAATTTTTATTAATTCTTTATCTGTTTTAATGCCTGTTCCCATGAAATTGATAATCAACTTATATCCCAATTTTTTTAACGTCTTACAGGGATTAATAATGTTTGCAACTTCTTCAAAATGACATGCAACCCTTATAATATCAACTTTAGATAATTTTTTATTTTTAAAAAACTTTTCTATTCTAATATTATTAGTCTCCATTGCGATTAGATCTTTTGCATTTATCATAACCGCAATTTTAAAATTAAATTTCTTTATAATTTTATTTAGATGATTATCAGTTGAATAAGCGTACTCACCAAAATATTTGTTTTTTTCAATAGATCTAAATCCAATTTCAACTACATCAATATTTGATTTATTTATTGCATTTAAGTAATCTATTACAAGATCGTTATCAAATCTCCAATTATTATAGTAGCCTCCGTCTCGAAGCGTGCAATCTAATACTTTTAAGGCTGGCATTATTTTTAGATACTAGTCAAATTTGATGTTTTTTTATTTATATTAGTATATAAATATAAAACAATTAACTAGTAAAATATAATTAATTTAAGAAAGTCTCTCTCGTTTTATGTCAATATACTTAATAGCTGAAATCGGGATTAATCATAATGGTGATCTTGCAATAGCCAAAGAACTTATAAAATCTGCTTCAGAAGCAGGGTTTGATGCAGTAAAATTTCAGAAAAGAACTATAGATATTGTTTATACCAAAGAAATGCTTGATGGCCCAAGAGAAAGTCCATGGGGTAATACGCAGCGTGACCAAAAAAATGGGCTTGAATTCTCTCATTTAGAGTATGATGAAATAAATAATTACTGTGCTAAACTAAAAATAGACTGGTCTGCATCTGCATGGGATACAGAATCGCAATCATTTCTAAATAATTATAGTTTACCTTTTAATAAATTAGCTTCTGCAATGTTAGGTCATAAACCTTTGATTAATCAAATAGCGGAGGAAAAAAGAAAAACTTTTATTTCAACAGGTATGGCCACACTTAATGAAATAGATGAAGTTGTAAACATATTTACTCAGAAAAAGTGTCCGTTTGAATTAATGCATTGTAATAGCACGTATCCTATGAAAGAAGAAGATGCTAATCTAAATTGTATTCCAATGTTAAGGGATAGGTATTCCTGTGATGTTGGATATTCTGGACACGAGTCCTCTCTTCTAAAAGTTTGTACTGTTGCTGCATCTTTAGGTGCAACATCTATTGAAAGGCATATAACATTAGATAGAACTATGTATGGTTCCGATCAAGCTGCATCAATAGAAACAAGCTCTCTGAAAAATTTCGTTGAAGTTATTAGAATGGTTAGCAATATTTTAGGAAGTGGAGAAAAAGCTTTAACAGAGTCCGAAAAGATTGTGAGAGAGAAGCTTAGGATTGAAAAAAAATAATCAAATTTGGGCTTTTATTCCTGCCAGATCAGGGTCAAAGGGCG
Organism: uncultured Pelagibacteraceae bacterium; assembly: GCA_902588785.1. Classification (GTDB taxonomy): domain Bacteria; phylum Pseudomonadota; class Alphaproteobacteria; order Pelagibacterales; family AG-422-B15; genus CACNXQ01. The sequence goes on along the minus strand of CACIQL010000006.1, from coordinate 17,090 downwards.
TAACCAATAAGAACATTAAACAACTTGATGGACATCCATTATTAGCTTGGTCGATAAAGGCATGTCAAAAATCGAGAAGAATTGATCGAATCTTTGTTTCAACAGACTCTTCTAAATACGCAAAAATTGCAAAACAATATGGTGCAGAGGTTCCATATTTGAGATCTAAATCAATATCAGGAGACAATTCAAGTGACTTAGAATGGTTTAAAGAATTAATAAAAAAACTAAAAATGAATGAAATAATTCCAAAGCTTTTTGCTCATGTAAGACCGACAACACCCTTACGAGATCCAAAAATCATAGATACAGCAGTCAATCTTTTAATAAAAAATAAATCTGCAACTTCACTAAGATCAGTGCATGAAATGTCAGAAACTGCGTACAAGTGCTTTGAGATTAATAAAAATGAATTTCTCCAACCACTTGGTGGAATAAATGTTAGCAAAAAAAAATCAAATGTTTCAAGGCAGTTGCTTCCTAAGACTTATGCTGCAAACGGATATATTGATATTATAAAATACGATACTATATTTAAAAAAAATGATATTCATGGAGATAAAATTTTATCAATGATAACGCCGCATATAAGCGAAATTGATACAGTTGATGATTTTGAGTATATAAAATATCAATCAAAAAAACTTAAAAAAATAAAAAAAAATCTATTTAACTAAATGGCAAACTACAATTTCTCTCGAGATCCAGTAAAGGTTGGCAAGGTATCTACAAAGAATAGAAAAATAATGACTCAAATACCATGCCCAGGTACAAAAAACAAAATTAAATATTTGGAAAGTATAGAGTCTCGTTCAATGCATGGACAGCTACCTTTAATATGGGACAGGGCAGAAAATTATAATGTATACGATGAAGCAGGGAATTGTTGGATTGATTTTACCTCGACAATCTTCGTCGCGAATATAGGGCATTCAAATAAGTCATTAATAAATAACTTAATTAAACTATTTAAAAATGAACCCATAAGTACATATGCGTACGTAAATAATCAAAGGATTTTATATCAAAAAAAACTTTTAAAATTCTCGGGAAATAAATTTGATAAAGCCTACTTAGTGTCAACTGGCAGTGAGGCTACAGAGGCAGCTCTTAAGTTAATGAGAATGTATGGACAAAAGAAAAAAAAGAAAAAATTAGGAATTATTTCTTTTGAAGGTAATTGGCATGGCAGAACAATTGGCGCGCAAATGATGAGCGGGAATGAAGAACAAAAAAAATGGATTGGATTTAAAGATAAAGATATACACCATTTGCCATTCCCTTATCCTTGGGTAACTAATGACAAAGATTCAGTTTCCTTTTTTGAAAATTCAATAAAAAATTTACTATCCAAAAAGAAGCTTGATCCCTCAAAAGACTTATGTGGCTGTATTGTAGAAACTTTTCAGGGATGGGGATCAATTTTCTATCCAAAAAAATACATACAAGCATTAGAAAAATTCTGCAAAAAAAATAATATCATTCTTGCATTTGATGAAATGCAATCAGGATTTGCAAGAACTGGTAAAGCTTTTGGATATGAACACTACAATGTAAAACCAGATTTAATTTGTTGCGGCAAAGGTATGGGTGGTGGTCTTCCATTAGCAGGAGTAATTGGAAAAAAATTTCTAATGGACTTGCCAGAAGTAGGAAATATGAGCAGTACGCATTCAGCTAACCCGTTAGTTTGCAAAGCAGGTATGACTGTATTAGATGAAATAACAAAAAAAAAATTAGTATATACTACTGCAAAAAAGGGTAAAATTTTGGAAAAGAAGCTCAAAGAAATAAAAAATAAATATCATAATATTATAAGCTATACTAATTGCAAAGGCCTTATTGCAGCAATTATATTTAAGACCAAAGATGGAAAACCAGATTCATTAATAGCAAGTCAGATATCTGAAAAATGTATGCAAAAAGGATTACTCGTTGTTCACACGGGAAGAGAATCAATAAAAATTGGACCTCCTCTCACTATAACAATAAGTGCTTTGAAAGAGGGAATAAAAGTGCTTGATGAATCAATATTTGAAATTCAAAAACAGTTTTATGAGTGAGCCGATACTTAAAGTAAGGCATGTAGGTATTGTAACCGAAGATATTGAAAAATCTGTAAATTTTTGGGTAGAACTTATGGGTTTTAAAGTATTTAAGTCTATGAAGGAAGAAGGAGATCATATCGATAATATTTCGTTTCAAAAAAACTCGTCTGTAGAAACTATAAAATTAATAGGACCTAATGATTTTATGTTAGAACTCCTTCACTTTCATAATAACTTGGAAAATAAAAAAGTGAGAAAGCCCACTTCATACGGAATTACCCATATTGCTATTCAAGTAAAAAATATTGAAAAAAAATACAATGAATTAAGGAAATTAGGATATGAATTTACCTCGTCTCCAACGTTAACACCCGATGGTTACGCAAAAATGAATTACTTCAAAGCGCACGACGAAGTATACATTGAATTAGTAGAAATAGTTTAGCCTTGAAATGAAACGTTCTCACAATATTGGCTTCATTCAAGGAAGACTATCACCAATTATAAATAATAAAATACAAGTTTTTCCGGTAGAGAATTGGGAAAAGGAATTTTCTGAGGCTAAAATAATTGGATTAGATATGATTGAGTGGACTATTGATGAAGAAACTTTTGTCGATAATCCACTTATGTATAGTGAGGGACGAAAAAAAATAAAAGAGGTTAGTAAGATAAATAATATTAAAATTCCTTCATTAACTTGTGATTATGTGATGCAAAAGCCTTTTTGGAAAATGAATGAATCAGAATCGGTAAAAGCTAAGGAAAATTTTATTAATATAGTAAATGCATGCTATGATTTAAATATAGAAATAATAGTTGTACCAATCGTAGACAATGGAAGATTAGAAAATACTAATCAGAAAGATAATATTATTAACTTTTTTAATAGATTTAGAGAAAAATTAGAAAAACTTAATTGCAAAATTGCTTTTGAGTCGGACATGAAACCCTCAGAATTACTTAAATTTATAAAAAATTTTGATGCTAACTTTGGAGTTAATTATGATACAGGAAACAGCGCTTCTCTTGGATATGATCCTTCTGAGGAAATTTCAGTTTATGGTCATAGAATAATAAATGTTCACATTAAAGATAGAAAACTGGGTGGAAGTACAGTACCGTTAGGGTCGGGCAATTGCAGTTTTGATAATGTATTTCGTAATTTAAATATGGCATCCTATAACAAAAATTATATCTTGCAAACAGCAAGAGATTTTGATGGCAATCATTCAAAGGTGCTAAAAGAATATAAAGATATGACAACTGAATGGATAGAAAAATATGGATAATCCACGTTTTAAGAATAAAATTGTTTTCATCAGTGGTTCAACAAAGGGAATTGGCCTTGAGATCGCAAAGTCCTTTTATTCTGAAGAAGCATGCGTAATTATCAATGGTAGAAATAGCTCAGGAATAAAAAAAATTCAGAGTCAATTGCCAAATTCTTTATTTATTCCGGGTGATGTTTCAAATCCTAGTGTCGCCAAAAAAATCATAAAAAAAATTAATAAACTTTATGGTGGATTAGATGTACTAGTGTGCAATGTTGGCAGCGGTCGTTCAGTTAAGCCCGGTAAAGAGAATTATGATGAATTTAAAAAAATGATAGATATAAATTTTTTTAGTGCATTTAACTTAATTAATGATGCTCAACAATTAATTTCTAAAAGAAAAGGATCAATTGTATGTATTTCTTCAATTTGTGGCTCTGAGTCAATACCGGGAGCGCCGATTACTTACTCTGTAGCCAAAGCAGCCCTAAACCATTATGTGAAATTTGTTTCAAAGCCTTTGGCTAAAAGGAACATTAGAATCAATGCCATTACACCTGGCAATATACTTTTTGAAGGTTCAGTATGGGAAAAGAAAATAAAAAATAATAAAAAAATGGTATATAAAATGATTTCAGACAATGTAGACTTAAATAGGTTTGGAAGTACAAAAGATGTAGCATCATTAGTCCTTTTTCTCTCGTCTGAAATGTCATCTTTTGTAACGGGCAGTATTTGGAAAGTAGATGGAGGTCAGACAAAAAGTATTTAAAATGCATACGTATGATCTAAGTAAAAAAGTTGCACTTATAACGGGGGCGGGAGGTCTTCTTGGAATTCAACACGCAATAGCTCTTTTTGAGGTCAATGCTAATGTTGTTTTAACTGATATTAATATTAACGCTTTAAAGAAGCAAAAGGCGATTATAGAAAAAAAATTTAATAAAAATTGCTTGATTTATAAATTGGATGTAACAAACAAATCTTCTATTCAAAAGGTTATCAAAGATCTTACAAAAAAAAATATATTTGTCGATATACTTATTAATAATGCAGCTATTGATCCAAAAATAAATAAGAAAAGCTCATCAAGATTAGAAAATTTTGACCTGAGACAATGGAATATCGAGCTATCAGTTGGCTTGACGGGTGCTTTTTTATGCACTCAGCTATTTTGTAAAGAAATGAATAAGAAAAAGAAAGGAGTTATTCTGAATATTGCATCAGATTTATCAGTAATAGCACCAGATCAAAGAATTTACATGCAAAAAGGAATTGCTGCAGATAAACAAGGAGTTAAACCTGTAACTTATTCTGTTATAAAACATGGACTAATTGGCTTAACAAAGTATACGGCCGCTTACTATGCTGATAAAAATATTAGATGCAACGCTATATCGCCTGGGGGTATATATAATAATCAAAATAAAAAGTTTGTGAATAAATTGAGAAAACTAATACCTATGTCGAGAATGGCAAATAAAGATGAATATAAAGCAGCAATACAATTTCTGTGTTCAGACGCTTCATCATATATGACGGGTCAAAATTTGATCATAGATGGCGGAAGATCAATCATCTAGAAATAATCTTTTTTTATTTTTGTTCAAGTTTACTAAAATTGCTATACATGCAAAGAAAATAAAATTAGCTGGAAATACATAAATCAAGTCATAATGTAAACTTGAAATCAAAAATCCAAAAATAATTAAATAGTATTCAAGATTCTTGATTTTTTTTTCACTATCAATTTCAATTCTAAAAAGAATGTTAATTATCATAAAAAGAAATATAACACTATAAAGTATACCTAATCTCATAAAATTATTTAGCATGAATATGTCTCGTGCGTAATATGCTTGATTTATTCCAATTAAAATATCGACAAATTCAAATTTATGAATATTAAAGATAGACATTGTAGATTTGATACTTGATGTTAATCCCTCTTTCACATATGAAATTCCTGGTTCCATTAAGAAACTATAAATATAATTTACTAAACTGAATTTAAATGAAGATATAACTTCATCAAAATGGGTAAATGTAACTAAAAAGCTTAGAGTGACTAACACAGTTATTGAGGCTAATGGCAAGAACAAATAAATCATTTTTTTGTTAAATCTATAATTTGATATAAAAATAAAAAAAATTCCAATTATAGCTACAATTAACGCTGTTCTAGATCCTGAAATATAGATACCAAGTATTGTTAAAAAAATTATAAAATATTTTAGAAAAATATTCTTTTGTTTATAAATTAAATAGAATAGTAAAAAAATTGCTATAAATGCTCCAGATGACTGTGGTTGTCCAGACCAGCCTCGAGGCCGTGATGTATAGATTTGATAATCAAAAAATGTATAATTTATTGCCATACCTCGATATATACCCTGCGATTGAGTAAAATCGTTAGACCAATTTAGAATATCTGTCTTATATATAATTTGAAAATATCCCTCAAATAAAATTAGTACAATGAAAAGTATAGAAAAGAAAATTAAATATTTTTTAAAAATTGGATCTATTTCTTTACCAAAGATTCTGAATATAAAGTATATGAGTAGTGGAAGTAAAAATTTACCAAAAAAAATTATTGATTGACTAGCACCATTTTCTAAAAAAGTTTTCATAAAAGTTAGCGAAGAAAGTGATATTAAAATAAGAATAAAAATATCAACAGCATCAATTTCATAAATCAATGAATTTTCTTTAACAAAGATTATTCTTTTAAATACAAAAAAACCAATATAGGTCAGTATTATTAATGTGGCAGTAGAGTATGCAATTAATTGTGCAGTTGGAATAAGTTGTGATGCATAAAAATATCTATAAAAAAAACAGCTAAAAATCACAAATAAAAAAAAATGAATCGAAAATAATTTCTTATTTGCCATTAAATTATTTTTTACACTCTACAACAATTGAGTAGAACTCTCTTCCCTTTCTTTCAAATGGAATTCTTTTGTTAAAAATACTATTATTTAATGATGACTCAGTGATTTCTAGAAAACCACTATTTGACAATAGGTCTTTTAATTTTTCGAAATAAAAAAAACTCTGATGACCAAAGGTATTTTTTTGTTCAAGTGTCAAACTTTCAACACACCAATTTCCAATTTTATCAATATCATCAGATTTGATAATCTGTTCAAAAGTATCTTTATCTGATTTTAGTGGTGTATGCTTACCGTCTTTTATGTAATTTGCAGCCATACCAGTAACTATTTCATGATAATCAGCCTTAATATTGCTAAACTGCAATCTATCTAAATTATCGTAATCTTTATTTTTATAAAATTCTAAAACTTTTTTAAAATTTGGGACTTCAATTCTTAAAATGCCATTTTTTTTTAGCACTCTGTAGCATTCATTTAAAAGTCTTTTTGCATCTTCAAGTTTTATATGTTCAAAAAAATGTGAACTATATATCATTGTTTTAGAGCTTGATTTGAAGGGTAGATTCTCTAAGGATAAATTAATATTTATGTCAGCATCATTTATATCTATAAGTGTCCAATTATGAGGTAATACTGCGTAGCCTCTCTTTTCACCTAAAGCAATATATGGACTTGTAAAGTTGTTCGTTAATATTTTTCTCAAAAAAATAACTCTGTTAATTTTTTTTAGAATCTTTCTTGCGACGCTTTTTAAAGTTTCCTTCATTTATATTTTTGCAATTTTAATCTTATTATCTTCAATAAATTTCACAAAATCCTTATCATAATCATCAGGATACTTCTGCTTAGAATAGTCAAAAAAAGGGGTCTTTTCATTCAATGATCTTTTAAATGAATGTTTCATAAAGTCAGGTGACTCTTTAGAGGAGCAAACATTGCAATAAAAAACAAATTTTGAATTATTTCCCAGTCCATCTATTTTATTTATTTCATTTTTATTTTGAACAATAAATTGATTATCTATTTTTGGTAGCGATGAAGCATGCGGAAGTCTTGAGTCAAAAATAATAATATCTCCAGGTTTTGATTTTATAAAATGATTATTAAAAATTATATTTAATTTATCTTTTAATTTTTTAATGAAAAATACAATTCTGACTGGAAGAAATTTTAAATAGATTTTATGACCTCCTGGTGTTAAATTTATTCCACCTCCATATTCTTTTGAATTATCTTGCAGATAAATCCCCATTTTTGCAAATTTATAGTCCTTTTTTAAAAAGTATTTAGCAGGACCTTCGCTTGCTGAATCAACATGCCAGCCAGGTTTATACTTTTTTTCTTTTTGTCCAAATGAATTTATTTGAATTATGAAATCAGGAATATACTCAAAATCATCTCCGAAAATTATTTTTAAACTGTTAATGATTTTTTTTCTAAAAAAAACGCTGTATAAAGTTTGATCTTTAATTATTTCTGAACCATATACCATCCTTAAATTAGAATTATTTTGTAAATCAAATGTTTTAAGAATATAACTTCTAATTTTATCTATCTCGTTTTCATCAAAAACATTTTTAATTATTACATAACCTTTTTTTATATATTGTTGTTCTAGTGATATCATAAACTTTTAATTAATTAGAAATACTTTTTCTAAATTCATCCCATGATTTATAGAGTAATGCCTTTTGATTGTAAAAGAATAAAAGGACATCTGTTTTTTTTGCTATTTTTGCGCTGTGTGATGATATTATAATAGTTCTTTTGGTATTTGAATTTAGCAGGTTATCGTAAACTTTCAATTCAGTCATTTCATCAAGAGCGTTAGTTGCTTCATCAAGAATTAAGATTTTTGGATTTCTGTAAAGAGATCTTGCCAAGTTAATCCTTTGCTTTTGCCCACCACTAATAGATTTTCCTCTCTCACCAATAACTGTTTCCAAGCCTTTTGGAAGCCCTTCAATAAAGTCTTTTAATTCAACCATAGAAATAATTTCATTTATTCTTTTCACATCATAGTCGTCTTTCTGATTTTTTTGGCTAAAAACAATATTTTTTAAAATTGTATCATTAATTAAAATTGAATTTTGTGGTACATATGAAATTTCTGTCTGCCAACTTCGAAGACTTTGATTAATATTGTGATTATTTACAAGGATATTGCCATCATGGGGATTAATAAATCCCGCAAGTAAATCAAGAAAAGTTGACTTTCCTGATCCACTTTTCCCATAAAGACAAATAGATTTACCTAAAGGTAAATCGACGTTTAAATTATTCAGAATATTAATACTTTGATTATATGCAAAGCTAACATTTTCAAATTTAATTTTACCGTTATCTGTGTCAAAAATATTATTTAAAGTTTCATCTTTATCTTCAGGCAGCTCATTGTACTTAATAAGATCTTTTTCAATTTTTAGAAATGATTCTTTGTTATATTGAAAAATAGAATACATTTGATAAAGCGTATTTGATGTAGGCATTAAACGTAGTGAGGCTAAAAGTATAATTGATAATTGGGGTATTATTATTAAAATATCAATATTATTTGAGTATAAAAAGAATAGAAATAGAGCTCCTGTGAAGAAAAAAATTGTTTCAACTAAATGACGCGGTATCCTACTAAGTATTAGTGCCAATGAACGAGCATTTGATTTCATTGAAGCAATAATATTAAATTTGTTATTGAATAATGGATAATTATTTATAAGTTTTATTTCCCTTAAGCTATCAATGCTTTCATTTAATAGTTTTATTTCTAATCCCAGAGATCTTGAAATTTCATCATCAGATTTCTTTAATATATTTTTAATTAAATAATAAATAAGCAAGTAGATACTTATTATAATAATTATTGCTACAAACATTTCTAAGGGTACTAAAAGTGAAATTAAAACTAGAAGCAAAATTGCTATTGGTAATTTTGCAATGAATTCAAGAATAGGAATAATTACAGAATGTGAGACTCTATTAGTTTCTGTACTTATATTTTTTATCATCTCTGAGGAATTCCTCGAAATAATATCTAAATAACTACTTTTTATATAAACTGTATACAGCTTCACAGCCATATCTCTTTCTAATTTATGTGCAATATAAGATAAGTATGTAAATGTGAGTGCAATAAATAAATTACTTAAAAAAATAAATGATACAAATAAAATGAATACAAAATAAATAAAATATTTTGCTTCACTGAAATTTAGGTAATTAAATAAATAAGATAAATAAATACTCTCGTAAATTATTTTTTCATCAATGATAACTGCTACCAAAGGTGCAATACTAGATATTCCTAATATCTCAAGAATGGATGTTATACTGATAAGCAAAAGCAGCAATAGCAACCTTAGTTTATCTTTTCTTCTGACTGTATTAAGAATTTTAATAGATATTCTGATCACATTTAATGAATTTTTATGTAATGTTTAACTTAATTTCTGATTAAATCTGATTACAAGATAAGAACCAATCAGTAAAGATAGAAAAGCAATCAATATTAATTCAATAACGTTTCTTGGATTAAGTTGTATGTCTGTTACCTCCATTGATTTCTGATCTGTAGTGAGCCATCTAAAATCATCTTGCGAAGAAAAGTAATTAATTAAGGCGATTTTCTGATTTGGAGTTTCTAAATACTCTCTTATTGAGTCGACTGCTAGAGATAGCTCTTCCGACTTCAAATTATTAAGCATATCTCTAAATTCATTTAATGATGATTTTCCGGCTTCAAGCTGAACTGAAGCTATAGAAGTATAAACTTTTAATATTTCATCAATCCAATTATTCAAATATATCTCTAATAATTCGATAAATTTTTCATCATGATTTTGTGAGTAAAATTCAACTTGAAAGCTAAAGGTGTTATCTATGTCATATATATTAAAATCAGTCACTGTGTGAGATTTAGAGTTTTTTCTATTATTTAAATTGTAATTATTTATAAAAATCTGAGATTGACGATTTAATTCTACAACAGAAACAGGGTTATTGATCTGCGAATAATCCATAAAAGCCATCTTCAATTCATTTGCTTCAATAAAATATGTTATTTTCGACTGCATTTTTGCAACAGAGAATAGATTTAGAGGAATGTATATGATAATAAAAATTATTATTCCAAATATAATAGCATTAATAACTTTCTTTGGTATGAACAAAAAAATAAGATCCCAAATATTATTTGTAGAGAATTTAAATGTATTTAATTTTTTAATATTTTTATTTGTTTTTTTCATACTAATATTTATGTTGAAATAATATTATTTAACGTCATAGCATATTTATATATTTTGTACTATAAATTAGATACAATAACTAACATTCTGAAATAATCATATATTATAACTATTTATATCTACATTATGCCCTTAGTTTCTATTGTAACGAATGCCAGAAACGGCTCAAAGTTTTTACCAGGATTATTTGATACTATAGATAAACAAACCCACACCAATTGGGAGCATATTTTTTTTGATAACAACTCTACTGATAATACTAGAGAGATATGTGAAAGCAGAGAAAGTAAGATATGTTATTTTAAATCTGATAAGAATCTACCACTTTCTGTAGCAAGAAATTTAGCCTTAGAAAAATGTTCCGGTAAATATATAGCGATTTTAGATTGCGATGATTTATGGGAACCAAATAAAATTGAGTACCAAACAAATATATTGGAGGAGAATAAAGATTTTGATATTTGTACAACTGATTACTCAACTCTAGTACAAAATGAGATGATTAAAGCATCACCGGCTAAAACAAAAAATATTAATTTCCAATATATGTTAGTGAATTATCTTATTTGTCATTCAAGTGTTGTTTTTAGAGCTACAATGCTTAGGTCAATAAATGAATATTATGATCCAAATTTACATGTTGCACATGATAAAGAATTTATCTTGCGACTCTTAATAAATCACAAAATTTATCACATTAATTCTTATTTATCAGTTTGGAGGCATACCAACAAGAGTTTAACTAATTCAAGATTTGATTTATTAGCAAAAGATAACGAATATATAATTAATAAATTCGAAAAATTAGTTTTAAATTTTAAGAAACTATATTCAAAACAGGTTACATTATTAAATTATAAAATTAATTTTCATTATGCAATATTTTATTGGAAAGAAAATAATGCTAATAAATCTCGCCTTCATTTGAAAAAAAGAATTTGGCATCCAAAGTTTTTTATTTTTTATATTGTAACACTTTTAATATCCAGTTCGGCATATAATTTAGTATCTAAATTATATATAAAATTAAAAGGGAAATAGTTCTAATATTTAAGGAGTCTTTAATATAAAAAAAATATTTGATTGAATTCATGTATATATTTAAAAGGTAATTAAATGAGAGATAATAAATTTTAAAATGAGAGTAATAATTTTGGGTGGAGATGGATATATTGGTTGGCCATTAGCTCTTAGTTTATCTAAAAAGGGTCATTCAGTTATAATTGTTGATAACTGCATGAGAAGAGAAGTTGATTTAGAGCTTAATGTAGAGTCTCTTACGCCGATAAGAACTATTGAAGAAAGAATAAATTCTTGGGAAAATATTACAAAAATCAGGCTTCAGTATGAAAATATTAATGTTGCAGAAGAATATTTAAAAACGAAAAACCTATTTTCTGAATTCCGTCCAGATGCAATCTTTCATCTAGCAGAATTTAAATCTGCACCTTACTCAATGAGAAGTGCTGAGCATAAGATTAAAACGATAGGTCATAACGTAAATGCAGCAAACAACATTTTATCAGCAATAATTGAATCTAATTCAAACTCTCATCTAATACACATAGGTACAATGGGTGTTTATGGCTACAATAGTCAAAAAAATACTTTTATACCAGAGGGGTATATTGATGTAGACATGCACTACGATAATAACTTTTTGGAGAAAAAAAATATACTTTATCCTTTTAATCCAGGTAGCATTTATCATTTATCTAAATCATTAGATAATCTTATTTTTCAATTTTATAACAAGAATGACAAAATCAAAATTACTGATCTCCATCAAGGAATTGTATGGGGATCTCAAACTGCCGAAACTTCTATGCATGATGATTTAATAAACAGATTTGACTATGACGGTGATTATGGAACGGTACTAAATAGATTTATAATTGAAGCAGCAATCAACTATCCACTTACAATTCATGGCACAGGTGAGCAAACAAGAGCTTTTATTCATTTAAGTGACTCAATCAAATGTTTAGAGTTAGCTATGTCAAATCCACCAAATCCAAATGAAAGAGTAAGAATATTTAATCAACTTTCAGAAACAAAAAGTATTATCTCACTTGCAAAAAATATTGAGAGAATTACAAACTGCAAAATCGATTTTCTTGATAATCCTAGAAATGAAGCAAAAAAAAATGAATTAGAAGCTAAAAACGACTCTTTAATAAAATTAGGTTTTGAACCCAAAATGTTGAATGACGAAATGTTAGAGGACCTTTTAAATTTTGCAAAAAAATACTCTAATCGATGCAATATTGACAAAATTCCAAGTAGACCAAAATGGAATTAAAAATAATCAAAGTAAAGGTTTACTATCATGCACTTACTCATGAAACAACTCTTTGATTATTCAATTGCGGTTACTGGAATTATTTTTTTGTTACCACTTATCTCATTAGTTTCAATCATTTTGTTAATGCTTGATGGAAGGCCAATTTTTTTTATTCAACAAAGAGTTGGTAAAAATAATAAAAACTTCAACATTATCAAATTTAGAACTATGGTGAACAAGATTGATTATGATACTCAAAGCTTCGATCTTGGTAACGATGAGAGAGTTACAAAATTTGGATCATTTTTGAGAAAATTTAAAATAGACGAATTACCTCAATTATTTAATGTTTTAAAAGGAGAAATGTCAATTGTAGGACCAAGGCCTGAAGTAAGAAGGTGGGTTGATGTTTATAGTGAAAGATGGAATAAAGTGTTAACTGTCAATCCAGGAATTACTGATCCAGCATCTATCTTATTCTTCAATGAATCACAAATTTTAAATGACTCACAAAATGCTGAGTATAAATATAAAAATGAAATTCTCCCACGAAAACTTGACTTGTATGAGGAGTATGTAAATAGTCAATCAATTTTAAAAGATATGGTAATAATATTGAAAACTATAAAGAAAATTTATTTATGAAAATACCTTACTATAAAATTGAAAATCACCGAAATGAGATAAAATATTTAAAAAATGTATTGTCAAGTGGTTGGTATTCTACAGGTCCAAAAAGTTTTGAGCTTGAAAAAAAGTTTTCAGAATTTATTTCTGTGAAATATGCGTTGTCTGTTAGTTCCTGTACATCTGCTCTGCATTTAGCTTTTAGAGCAATAAATCTCAAAAAAGGTGATAAGGTAATTGTTCCAACAACAAACTTTATATCATCTTTTGAAGCGATTGAATATTGTGGTGCTACTCCAATATTGGCTGATGTTGAATACGGCACCTCAAACATATCAATAATATCATTAAAAAATTTGATTAAAAAGTATGCAAATATAAAAGCAATTGTTGTTGTTCATTTTGGAGGTCAAGTATCAAGCTTGTACTCAAAAAAGAACAAATTATTTCTCAACGAAATAAAAAAAAGAAAAATTAAAATTATTGATGACGCTGCTCATGCTTTTCCTTCAAAGTATAATAAAACATTTGTAGGAAATTTTGCAGATATTACTTGTTTCAGTTTTTATGCTAATAAAACTATTACTGCAGGCGAAGGAGGAATGATTACAACCAATAATAAAAAATATGCATCACGAATTAAATTACTGAGACTACATGGCATAGATAGAGATGTATGGACAAGGTTTACCAGTATAAAAAAATCAAAGTGGGAATACGATATAGTTGAAAATGGATATAAATATAATCTTTCTGATCTTAATGCCGCCGTATGTTTGGCTCATCTAGAAAAAGCAGAAATCATGAGAAAAAAAAGAGAGAAAATTGCTAGATTTTATATAAAAGAACTCAAAGACGTAAAAGCGATTGACTTGCCAGAACTAAATGTGCCAATGAAAGATCACTCATGGCATCTTTTTATAATTAAAATTAATTCTCATACAAAAATCATTAGAAATGAATTAATAGATCTTCTTGACGATCATGGGATAGGCACCTCTGTTCACTATAAACCTATACATCGCATGACCTACTACAAAAAAAATTATAAGTTCAATAAAAACTTTAAAAACGCTGAAATGATCTGGAAAAACTGTATATCTTTACCAATCTATTCTTTGTTAACAATGGTTCAGGCGCGATTCATAGTAAATAAAATCAAATTTCATTTAAAATAACAATTCAATATTTAATGATAAATAAATTAGCCACATTATTATTCAATATGAGTCGGGTTGAGAAAAAAGTTTTTATTATCCTATTTGACTTATTAGCCTTATTTGTGTGTCTTGTTCTAGCTTTTTCAATGCGATATGGATACTTGTATATTCCTAAATTTGAAACAGATATTATAAATATAATTTTTTCAGGAAATAAATATGATTTATATGGATTGAATGCCTTTTTTATTATCTCACCTATAGTTGGTGTAACTATATTTTTTTGTTTTGGATTATACCAGTCTATAATTAGATTTATAAACTTTTCATATTTTTTAAAAATCTTATACGCGGTAACCACTTATTCAATTGTATTAGGCTCTTTAATGTTTTTACTTACAGTAGAAGGAGAGCCTAGATCCGTATTGTTTATTAATTTATTAGTTACTTTCATTTTAATTTCTGCATCACGACTATCTGTTAGATCCTTGTATTTAAATTTAAGACGAAAAAAAAGTTCTTTTTCAATAACAAAAGAAAAAGATAAGTCAGAAGAGAATGTTCTTATTTACGGCGCTGGGGAAGCTGGAAATCAACTAGCTCAATCCCTTGTCAGCAATTCTAATTTCTGTGTGTCAGGTTTCATAGATGACAATTTAAATCTAGAGAATAAATTTATTAATGGAATAAAAATTTCATCAAGTAAAAATATTTCGCAACTAATAAAAAGAAAAAAAATTGCAAAAGTAATTATTGCGATACCATCAATTTCATTTACTAGAAGAAAAGAAATTATAAATTCACTACAAATTCTTGGTATAGAAGTTTTATTGGTGCCAAGTATTTTCAAAATTCTTGAGGGTAAAATAGTTTTTGAAGATTTAAGAAAACTTAATATCAATGACTTACTTGGTCGGGAGCCTATTAAGAGGACTGATAATAGTTTTCAAGAAAATATTAGCGATAAGGTTGTTTTAGTTACCGGAGCTGGTGGATCAATTGGCTCAGAGTTGTGCAAACAAGTTATGAGCTTTAAGCCAAAGAAAATTATTATTTTTGATATAAGTGAATACTTTCTTTATAAAATTAATCACGAGATTATTAATCTTAATTCAAAAAATCATACGGGAATAGAAATTATAACAATTTTAGGATCCGTAGCTAATAAACTGTTAGTGAATTCTATTTTCAAAAAATACAATATTAACACCGTATTTCATTCAGCCGCATACAAGCATGTTCCTCTACTTGAAGATAATGTAATTGAAGCTCTGAGAAACAATTTTATTGGTACAGAAAATATGGTTGAAGCATCAATTGATAATAATGTAGAGAGTTTTATTTTAATTTCTACAGATAAAGCCGTAAATCCAAAAGGAATAATGGGATCAACAAAATACTTATCTGAACAAATTCTCAAAGCTAATATTAAAAATATAAAAAATGGGAATTATAAATATAACATTGTTAGGTTCGGGAATGTACTTGGGTCAAGTGGATCAGTGGTGCCTTTATTTCAAGAGCAAATAAAAAGAGGAGGCCCTTTAACAGTAACTGATAAAAAAATGATGCGATACTTTATGACGATCTCTGAAGCTGTACAACTCGTTATTGAAACTCATACTATTGCCGAAAACGGTGACATTTTTATTTTAGACATGGGTGATCCTGTATCTATCTATGATATTGCCAAAAAAATGATAACACTCAGTGGCATGACAATAAAGGATCAAGAAAATCCTAATGGAGATATAGAGATTGTGATTACGGGAATAAGAGAAGGAGAAAAATTAGAAGAGGAGTTAACTACTGGAGGAAAACTTTTAGGTACTTCGCACCCACGAATAAATAAGGCAGCGCATGAAGGATTATTTGAGGGTAATCTTGATGTATTAAAAGAAGAAATTAATAAACTTATAAAAAATCAAGACCAAATAGAAGCAACAAGATTGATAAGAGAAAAAATAATGACTTTAGATTAGTTAATTATTTTTTTGCCAATGCAAATACAACAGTATGCCAATAGCTATTTTTAATATAGATATTTAATTTATCATCTACTTTTGACAATAAGTTTTTCTGTTTTTCAGTTTTTCCTAATAATGAAAGTCCACCTTTAGATTTTATTTTCTTTGTATGAAATTTTTCTAACAATATTTTTAATTCTTCCTTTTCAATATATCGCCATGAATTTGACCATGGAATAAATAAATACCTCAAAATTCTATGAAAGATAGAAGCTTTCAAATTTTCCATTATCCAAAATTCACCACCTTTTTTTAAATTGAGATATACTTGTTCAATACATTTTTTTTGATTTTCTTTTGTCTCAAGTGCCCCTAATACTGATTTAAGAACAATAATATCATATTTTTTTTCTTCATCTATATTCGTAGCATCTATAATAGAAAAATCTAAATCGTCATCAACTTTAAGTCTTTGTTTTATTGATTCATCTAAATTATTTTTAACGTCACTTAATACTGTATTTGCTCCACATAAGTTAAACAAAAGTCCTAGTTTACCGGATCTGCTACCTAACTCTAATACGCA